>DAIMXP010000046.1:0-52103 GCA_036734945.1 Chloroflexota bacterium | reverse complement strand
CCGAACCCTACCGCTACCTTGCCCATTTGTCAAAGTTATTTCGTGACGGGTCCTAGGCTGAAGCACGGAGCGGTCCTTCCTGCTGGTGATACGTCAAGCCGAGGACCTGGCAAAAGGCATCGGCGGCGTCCTCCCATCGCCCTTGCAGGAGTGCGGCATTGCCTAACGCCAAGCAGAAGCCTGGCTCGGCCGACAGATCCAAGGGAATGAGGCTTTGCAGGTGTTGGCTCGCAGTTGTGGCATCGCCCGTAGCCAGGAGCGTGAGAGCGAGCGCGTAGGCGTAGCGAGGTTCCATCGGGAAGCGTTGCACGAGGGGACTGAGGAGCGCTCGCGCCGCGGCATGGTCACCGTTGGATAGCGCCAGGATCCCTAGAAAATATGGCGGGCGCAGATCTTCGGGATCCAGTCGGGCAGCGCGACGAAGGGCGGTTTCGGCGCTCGCAAGCTGCTGAGCGGTGGGTGATACAGCGTGCATGTGCATATACGCAAGTCGCATATGGGCTTGGACCTGGGCGCGCCGGAACGCCGCCACGTCGGGACGCAGGCGCTCGCCCTCTTCCCAATGGGCGATGGCATCGTCGTAGCCTCCAGCGTCGAAGCGCTGGAGCCCGAGCATGTAGCGACTGGCGGCAAGATTGCTCTGAATCACGACGTCGTCTGGATGGCGCTCACGGAGGGGTTCCCACCATCGAATGGAGGCATCGTGCTGACCGGACATAGCGAAGGCAAGTCCGAGGTAAAAGTACAGGTCGTCTGACTGCTCGCCCTGCTGCGCGGCCGCCTGGAGAGCGGCGAGCGCGGCCGGCCAGTCGGCCAGGCGCGCCTGGAGGACCCCAAGGCGCAAACGCGCCGGCGTCCAGTCGGGCTGGTAGGCCAACCCTGCCTGGAAGGAACCTGCCGCGTCGGCATTGGCCCCGCGCTGCTCCAGCACCATACCCAGGCCAAAGTGTGCTCCTGCCAGCGTCGGCTCCAGCACGAGGGCTTTACGGAAGTGTGCCTCGGCGTCCTCAATCTGTCCCTGCCGGGCGGCAAGTGTCCCTAGCGAATAGTAGATGCTCGAATTACCTGGAGCCAATTCTGCCGCGACCAAGTACGCAGCGCGCGCCTCGGCGTAGCGGTCAACCTGGGCTAGGGCCACGCCCCGGTAGAATAGCAAGTCGCTCGGGGGTACCTCGTCCCCGCCTAGGCCAGCCTGATCGAAAGCGGTGACCGCTGCTCGCCAGTCTCCTTGTCGGGCAAGGGAACAGGCGAGAAAATAGCAGGCCCCCCCGCTCGGTCCAGATTCCGCAATTGCTCGTTGAAAAACGGCGATGGCCTTCGTTGTCGCCCCGGTCTTTCCGTAGGAGCGGCCGAGTGCGATCAGGGCCACTTGGGGCAGTTGCGGTACCGCAGTCAAGGCGTTGATCGCCTTCGCGTAGCGCCCACCGCCGTATAGGGCGCGACCCAAGCCGACGCGAATGTCCTGGTTGCCGGGCCTTAGATCAAGGGCACGCTGGTAATGCGTGACTGCGTTATCGAATTGGCGATACTCCAGTGACAGGTCCGCCAACAAGTGATGTGCTGGAGCGTACGTCTCCTCCGCTTGAATAGCTTGGAGCAACGCGGCCTTCGCGGCGTTTACGTCTCGGCACTCGATCGACACCGTGGCGAGATCCATCTGGAAACCCCGGTTATTCGGCATCAAGCTCGCCGCTTTGGCAAATGCATGTTGCGATACGGTGGCTTTGCCGCGCTGACGCTCTGCCGTACCAAGGAGATGCCAAGTCTCGGCGTTTGTCGGAGCGAGGGTCGTTGCGAGCGTCAGATAGCCGCGGGCCTCATTCAGCGCTGCCTGGTCGCCGCCTTGCGCGCGCGCCACTAGGATAACGGCAGCCTTGTAGAGAACCTCCGGCTGCCTCGGCTCGCGCTCAAGCGAGCGTCGGAAGGCGACGTATGCAGCCTCCGTTCGCCCGAAGCGCGTATATAACTGGGCAACGAGGAGGGGGGTACTGGCGTTCGGCGCCAGGCGGTCGGCATCCTCCAGGGCCGTGATCGCTGCTTCATCCTGACCTAGTACTGTCAACGACCTACCCAACGCCAGGTGTGCCCACGCTAGCTCGTTGTCCGCGTTGATAAGGTCACGAGCCAACGATGCTATTGCAGTCGCGCGCTCGTTCGTGGTTGGTTGATCACCATCGCAAAGTCTCTTGATGGCGGCCATCGCGGCATCACCGAGGTCCCGCCGGCCGCGTGTCGTCGTGACATGCAAGGCGTACGCCCTTATGGCGTCGCCAGTAAACGAGCCTGCCAGTGCGTAAGAGGTGGCCACGAGGGCGACGGTAGGGGCAGGGAGACTGACGTAACGAATGGCTTCCTGGAAGGCGGTGAGCGCAAGCGCGGTCTTTCCAGCCGCCTGCTCCAGTTCGCCGAGCGCGAGCGCGCCGCGGCCAAGAGCTTGCTGCAGTTCGCCTGACGGAGTCGAGACGCGATGCAGGTTCCGGACAATCCGCCCGTAGCGCTGCCGAGCGTCGTCGGCCCGCCCCGCTCCTCGTACGCCATCTGCCGCCTCGAGTGCCCTGGCGTAATAGGCCGGATCACTGATCACCCTGCCGACACGGTTCATGGCAAGGAGAAGGACAATAACGACAATGACCACCAGAATCGCTAGTATGCTGCCGCTCATCAAAGCCTCCTACTCGGCGCCGGAACGTGCCCAGAGCTGCCGCAATGCCGCTAGCCTCGGGTCAGGATGCAATGTCTGGGCACGGTCGAGTGCCCAGACGGCCTCAGGGACACGTCCAACCCTGTGGTACGCCGACGCCAAAGAGCCATAGAGTTCCCTATCCTGTCGGTTCGACGGATCTTGCAGCGCCCTTTCTAGGAGCACAATCGTCTCGTCTTGGCGGTTGAGTTGGTTCAAGCAGCGGGCGAGCTGGAGGTATGCGTCTCGGTGCTGGGGGGCCACCTGAATGATGCGTTCCCAGATTTGGCGGGCGGCATCCAGGTGCGCCTGGCGCATGTAGAGATGACCGAGTTCAGCGAGGAGGACAGCATCGACAGGGTTTTGCGCTGTCGCCAGTACCAGGAAGGCAATGGTCTGCTCAACGTCCTGCGCCCCTAGTGAGACGTGTGCTTGTTCGAGGAGCGTGTCAACTGAAGGGCTTGGTAATACTGTCGGTGCTTCGCCTGACGGTTTGCTACTCGGCAGCGGCGCAGCAGAGGCCGGCCCGACGATAGGCCGCTGTAACAACGCCGCTCGCAGTTCGGAATTATCCTCTGGCGGCTGCGCGACAGTGGCGCCCACCAGTCCCGTGAGGCGAACGCGCGTGACGAAGCCTGCTGCGCTCACCTCCAGGTTGCCTTCCAGCAAAACCCCCGTCGCCAGGGCGGACCCGTCGAGGGCGAGACGAAGCGCATATCGTCCGCCCGATAGATCTCGCGTCTCTGCCAACGCCCCGACCAGATCCAGCCGGACCGTCGGGCGACCCAGAACCTCCAAACCGACTGTGCGTTCGATAACGGAGTCCGGCGCCAGGGTGCCGAAGCTGATTACTCGGGGTACACGCCAGCGCTCGCCTGTCGCCCAGCCCTCCGCGCGGCCAAGGAGCTGGACTTGCTGAATGTGGGGGGGTTGCCTTCTCGCCTCACCTTCCAGGAGCAAAGCCAGGCCGTCGCGTTCCTCGGTCACCTCAATGGACAGGTTTTCTAGATGGACCCCGCCGGAGCGAATCGTGAGCACGGGTCCCTGTCGTGCCCAGAGCACCGTGCTTCCCCCCTGGCCTATCAGATGAAGGGGGCGATCAATAATCAAGGGACCCTCGAACTCGCCGCTCGGAGCGCTGACGGTCGTTCCGGGCAGCGCTTGCGCCAGAAGATCATCAAGGACAGATGTCATCGGCCCTGATTCCTCCAACGACTCGCATCACGTGCCACTTGCCCCTACATCTGTACCACGTCAACCACTGCAACTCGATAGTTGGCAGTAGGCGGGCCGAAGCGAAGCTGCCGCTGTGGCCGCAGTTCCACTGCTTCGTTGTTACGAACACGCTTCCAGCCATCCCCCGGGTCGGCGACCTCCAGGAACGGCAGGCCCTGGTTGACCAGCAACCAACGATTGGCGCCAGTCGTATCCAGCGTCATCTGGAAGTTGGCGAGCGTACGGGAGTCAACGTTTGGACCGGGAAGGGTGTTGGGCCGGATGTGCCACTCGTGAACTGTGGCCCCGGGCCAGGCGACCTTCCGACTGCCGTCCGGGCGATACACACCAATCTGACCCGGCTCCGGGCTACACCAACGCAGCACAGGCAGGCGGATGCCGCCCATGACGGTACCGCACCAGGGGCAACGCAGTCCGCCGAACGGGATAACTTCGGGCAGCGGAAAGGATTTCATGGAGCAGGCTGGGTTGAGGCAACTGATGATGGTGTCGCCCAGGCGGACCAACTCCCGCTCCCACTCAGAGGGGAGTGGGCGCCGCGACGGCTGGTGGAGCCCATCGACGAATGCCTTTTGCAAGAGCCGGTTGACGCCGTGTCCCAGCAGCCGGGCGGGGTAGGGAAGCGCGGCTGGGCAATTTGATCGATCGGTCGGATGCTCGACGTAGAGGGCACGCTCGCCCAGGGCAAGCGTCTCGTTAGCGTCAGAATCATTGGGATCATGCACCTTGCGGCCCAGTAGGGGATGGTGGAAAAGCAAGAACTGATAGATCAGCACGGCCAGGGAATGCCGATCCGATTCCACGGAGGGGGTGTGCGCGCGTTCGGCGACGAGTTCCGGCGCCATGTAGCCGTCACTTCCGACTACAACCGCCCGGGCATACGGCAGATCCGGCACCACGAGACCGTCGCAATCGATAACGTAGACCCGTCCGTCGTGGGGATTCGCGAACACGTTGTTGTCGGAGATATCGGAATGGCAGAGGCCCTTGGCGTGCAGACGCCACATTGCACGGGCCAAACGGGTGACAGCACGGACCCGCGCCTGATATGTGCCATTGTCCTCGGGATGGTAGTGGAGCCATTTAGGCTGAACGAAACAGGCAATTTTCTTCAGGCCGTCCTGTGCTTTGGGGATAACGACACCCAATCGTGGTGACTGCACGATCCCTGTGGGCCAACAGAGCAACTCCTGCCAGTATGGATCGTCCCGAACAGCGTTGAAGCGAGTGAGGATTGCTTCTAGACCCGGAGCTCTCCATGGTTCGGGTTGATGATAAAACTTGATAACAGAAAGGCGGTCCGCCGACCAATGCGAGGCGCCATCGACGCCGCCGGCGAAAGGCTCATCGTCGCAGGAAAGGGTTGTGCCGTCGCGGAGCGTGACTTGCATTCTACGTCGAAGGAGTAACGCGGCCGGGAAGCAACGCCACAATTGTTCGGTCATCAAACGAGGCACGACGCTCGTAGGCAAGCCAATCCAGGAGTTTCTTATCCGGCTCGGATTCCGCCGCGCCAAGGATTGGCGAGAGTTGCGAGAACAGCGTGTCCAGCGAGCCGTACGGGGGCGTAAAGTCGTCCCAGACCCCATCCGTTGCCGCAAGTAGCGCGTCGAATGGCTCCGTCACTCGCAACACCTGGGCGCGTTTGCCCCAGGTAAGTTGTGTCTCTGGGCTGGTGAGGAAATATGACTCGCCAGCGAAGCTTCCCCGGTCTGCAACGGTGAGCGGCAGGCATTCGCCTGTTTGGCGCTGTGCTGCGACGCCGCCATCGCCTACCTGCGCCACACCGACCAACGGGTCGTCCGAGGCGAGGCGATAGGCAACGACGAGGAGGGTGCTGGCAAAGTCGTCTGGATCCCGTTGGCGGCGCGCAGCCTCGACCACAACTGCGGTTACCGCGTTGGCGAGGGCGCCGGCTAGTACGGCGTGAAGGCGCTTGCTGATATCCTCGTCCGCTTGGTCTCCGAGTTCTTGCTCGAGAAACGCCACAGCGGCGTCAGAAGCGAGTCTGGCGCCGACGCGCGCCAGCGGCTTACTCCCGGCGCCATCCGCTATTGCGAAGAGTAACCATTTGTCCGTTAGCCTGAAAGCGTAGGCGTCTTCACGATACACTGCATCATGGGCATGGGACAGCCCGCGACGGCTGGCGGCGACCAGTCGTGTACCGCCTGGCGCGGTAAGACAGCCCCAGGACAGGTGGGGGACAGCGTCGCTCGTGTCTTCCGGTTCGCGATCGCGCCAAAGGAGCCGAGCGCGGTGCATGACCTCGGCGGTGCCTGACAGCGTTCCAACGGGCTCCGCCTCGACAACGTTGCCAATATCGTCACCAACGTTTGAGTCCACCTGGAGCTGTTCTTGAGTCTGTTCCGCCGCACTTGCGCCCGCAATGTCCTGTAGCAACGGAGCAGGCGTGTCCAGCGTAAGGGGATCACGGACGGAGGTCAGTGGCTCTGCAGAAGATTGTTCTTCGTCTTGGTTCGACGACACTGTGATTCTCCATCCCCATTGACCCTTGCGGTGACACCGGAGGCTTCCTATGCGATGGCGTCGAGCCGGATGGCCTCACTGGGCGCTAATACACGACGGTGAAGCCACTGTTCGCCGGAAGGGGTGGCAATGTGGTCGTCGCAGGCGCAGCCGCGCCGGGCGCGCCGGCTGGCGGCTTTATGCTGACGTGCTTGACAGATTGAGACATCCATTGGATGAGCTTCTGGAAGGAGCCTGCGCTGGTGTCATCCATATGGATCGCGCTCTCGGTGAGCTCTTTCAGCGTTGCATCGTTGACCTGTGGGCCACATCCGACAGCGATGATATTGGCAGTTCGCGCGCGGGCGCGCTGTTTGACTTCTTGCGCAGCGCTACGCCAGTCATCCGTTGGTTCACCATCGGTGAAGATGAAGACCAGGGGTTTGTAGTCCCCGCTCCCCTTACCGGTCGTGAGGATGACATCCGCATCAATGGACTGATTGAGCAGGCGAAGAGCCTCCCCTAACGGAGTACCGCCGCCGGCCCCGAGCGTGGGTGGGTTAAAGGCCATCAACTCCGTGAGGGGCACCTCAACGCGGGCTTGACCGCCAAAGGAGATGAGGGAAATCCAGACAGTCTGAACGGCCCGTGGTTCGTTTTCCAACTCGCTCTTCAGGAGTTGCAACCCCTGGTTCACCGCAACAATAGGCTCCGCCGACATGGACCCTGACGTGTCCGCGAGGATGTAGACGGGGAGCCTCCGACTCTGTTGGGACTCGCGTATATCCATCGACCCCTCCCGATTCCTTTGTAAATTCACTTTCACTGCGCATGCTCGGCACTCCAAAGGCGGGAGATGAGTCGAAGCATTTGCTTGCTATCGGCATTATACACCCGTGCTGCATGCAGTTCAAGTGTTCGTTGGCTCGGTGGAATTTCCCCATTCTCCTCAACGTGCTGTTCGTGTAATGATGGCGGCGCTTCCTGGGTGGACGAGACCGGCATCAATGCCGTGGAGAAGGCTTACAGGTCCAACAGCATCTCCGCCATGGCAATTGCCCCTTGCCAGCCATTGCCACCGTCTTCGGCACTCCAGCAGGCGGAGAGGACGTTCTGGGCGAAGGCCCAATCCTGCAGGCGCGCTCGGTCGTAGGCAAGCTCTTCGGCGAAGACGTCCAGACGGCGGCGGACGACGTGCGGCTGCCGCTGCGCGCCACCGAGGTCCGGGTTCAGCAGGAACTGGCCGATGTCGTAGCCAGGGTCGCCGGTCACGCCTTTGGGGTCAATAGCGAGCCAGAGGGAACGATCGGCGGTGAGGATGTTGTAGTGGTGGAGATCGCCGTGCAGCAACACCTGCCTCGGCGCCGAGGCGAGCAGTTCCTGCGTCAGGGCCTCCGCGTGCTGCACGAGGCCGGCGGGAAAGGGACCGGAGCCGCCGTACTCCGCCCGATATCCCACGAAGGCTTTTTCGAACCATGCGGCAACGGGCAGGAAGTGGTGGGCATCAGGGACCGGCCGCCAGAGCCGGCGCATGACACGGGCGGCAATGCGTGTGGCGGCCTCGTCGTCCGTACGCGCCAGTTCCACCAACGTTTCGCCGGGGCGCACGCGCTCCAGGAGCATGGCGTTGTTCGCTTTATCGGCGGCTAGCAAGCGGCAGATACCGTCGCCCGCGTACAGTCGCAGCGCATTGATCTCGCGCTCCACTTCGTCACCTTCCACGCCGACCTTGAGCACGGCTTCCGTCCCGTCGGGCAGCCGCGCGGCGGTGACATAGTTGAAGGAGAGGGCAAAGGGCAAGCCCAGGGTAAGGTTCCAACGGCCGGCAAGGTCGACAAGGAGCGCTGGAAGGGTGCGCAGCCAGGCCTCGCCTGCTGACCCGAATGCCTTGATGGTGTGGCGGATGAACTGTTCAGGAATACTGGGAAGCTGGTCGGTCACACTGCCTCACCCTTCTGTCTTTCCTGCAGACGATCGCTGGTTGGCACATGGTCCGCCGCCACGGTACCTCCTGCGGGCGCCTTCGTCCAAAGCAACAGCAACGTGACCGACAGTATTCCTTCCCACCAGATGATCCGATCCGGCCGCGGCCACAGCTCACGTCGCCTGCCTGCGCCTAAATGAGGCCGAAGCCATACGTGTCCAGGATCGCCGCAAGCAGGACCGTAGGGGCAGGGGCCGCACGTCCAGATCCTTGGGCGGCAGGGGATGGGGAGAGAGACCGCTCATGCGTTGCCGGCTCCCCGATCAGGGAGCGCCATGTTCGCCATAGCCCTGTGCCGCGCGGCGGACTGCTGCGACATCGCCCTGGCGTAATCGCACCAGGGGAACTGCGCCGTCCAGGTAGGGATTCTCCTGGAGGAAGAAGGCCAACTGCATCCAGGCATCATGGCGCGACAGATCAGTGAAGACCTCTGGGAGGCCGGGCAACAGGCCATGGTCTTGAAACTGCCACAACGGGTAGGCGTAGCCCCTTCGTCCGCCGGACAGCGCCAGTAAGCGGCCGGCGCGTCGGCGCTTGTCCACTGCCTGCCGAGTGAGGTGCAGCCGCCGTCCCGCTTCCTCAGCCGAGATCGTGCCACCTTCCGCTTGCAGGAGACGCTCCTTCGCCCGCAGCCCGCGCAGACGCGCCGCGGCCAGCGGATCATAGCGTTGAAGCGCTTCGGTTGCCTCCGGCATCTCCAGTCCGCGCAGGAGCACTGCGTAGTCGGATGGAGCTTGACTGACCTCGCCGACTTCGCGTTCCGGCAGCAGCGCCGACAGATCAACCAGGGCATTCAGGGCCCGGGTCAGGAAGACCGCGCGAAGAGGGTGACGACTTGCCTCTCGTAGCCGAGCCACTGCAGAGTCGACGCCGGTCATTGCTGGCGGCGCAGGCATGGCATTCTCCACCCGCAACTTTACGTAGGCGCCGTGTATCTACTCATGATACTTCGTCAACCGAACGCTGTCCAGTTCAAGCCGGCGCGGCCTTGCAGTCTGTCGCTCGAGGGAAGGTTCGCCGCCGACGAGCACAAAAGGCCACAGCGGGTCCGCGAGCGCAGGACTGGCTACCCAGGATGCGGTCCAGCGGCTCACTGCCCATAGCCAGGCCGAGCTGGCGTTGTTTGAAAAATAACCAAGCAGATTGCCAATTGTCCGGTATTTCCATCGCCTGGGTTGGTAGGGTATTGTCTGTCGAGATGCCGACGCGGGGATCGGCACACCGGGAGCGCTGCCAGGCGATGGCGTCCCTATGACCGGCGAACGACTACCGTGCCGGAGAGGAGTGAACGAAGGCCTTGAGTGGACAGCGAACGATCCAGCAGGCGGCGCTCGCCAACACCCAGATCAGCGTTGCACAACCCCACCCTGTACAACTGACGCACCAGTACGTAACGCGCGTTGTCAATGGCGTCTTGGCCGCGGACTGGGATTCCTGGTTGGCGCAGTCCCCCGGTGGCGGGCACATCTTGCAGAGCTACGCCTTCGGCGAGTTCAAGCGGACCGTGCGCTGGAAGCCGGTGCGCCTGGTGCTGGAGCGCGGCGGTGTCGTCATGGGGCTGGGGCAGTTCCTGGTGTACAAGACGCCACTGGTCCCCGGCACCCTCATGTACTGTCCGAAGGGTCCCTGGCTGCCGTGGGACGACGACGAAGCGCTGCGGGTGTTTTTCGCTGGCGTGCAGCAGGTGGCGCGGCGGCAACGGGCCCATACCGTCAAGATCGAACCGGAGGTGCGCGAGCAGCAGGCGGCGGTGAAGGCGCAACTGCTGGCCCTTGGCTTCCGCAAGGGGCGTTACGACCTCCAGTTCAAGAGCACGATGCTGGTCAACCTCACGCCGGCGGAGGATGTGCTGCTCGGGCGGATGAAGGACAAAACGCGCTACAACATCCGGCTAGCCGGCCGCAAAGGTGTGACGGTCGTCGAGGAGAACTCGTTGGCGGCACGTGAAGCTTTCTTCCGGCTCTTCCAGGTCACCGCCGCGCGCGACGGCTTCGTCCTGCGGCCCTGGACGTACTACCAGGCGATGTGGCAGCAGATGTACGACGCCGGCCGGGCGCACCTCTTCTTCGCTATGCACGAGGGGCAACGGCTAGCCGGCATCCTGATCTACACCTTCGGCACGAAGTATTGGTACATGGTGGGCGCCTCCGGCAACGAGAAGCGCAACCTGATGCCGACCTACCTCCTGCAGTGGGAGGTGATGCGCTGGGCGAAACGCAACGGCCTCACCTATTACGACATGGTCGCCATCCCGAACCCTGACCGGCTCAACGAGCAGGACCCGATGTACGGCCTCTACCGCTTCAAGGTCGGCTTTGGTGGAGAACCAGCCGAGTTCCTGGGCTGTCTCGACCTGCCCACGCGGCCCCTGCTCGCCACCGCCTGGTATGGCTTCGAACCGCTGTACTACCGGCTATACATGCGGCTGAAGCACAACAACTATTACTGAGGATGCGGCGGACTGGTATTGGCGGCGACCTCGGCCGAGCGAATGGTGGTCGTGGTAGGGAGAACAACAACGTGCGTGTGCCGGCAAATCGCCCATCGGTGCGGGAAATCGGACCGGCGGAACGGGAACGCTGGGACGCCTTCGTCGCCGGAGCCTCGAACGGCCACCTCTTGCAGGGGTGGGCATGGGGCGAGTTCAAGCGCCAGCACGGCTGGCGACCGGTGCGGCTGGCGCTGGTGCAGGACGGCGAGTGGATAGCGGTTGCGCAGGTCCTCTTCCGTTCTATCGCCAGCCTTTCTCTGGCCTACGTCCCCCGTGGACCGGTTGCCTCGCTCGATCACCCCGAAGTCTACGCCCAGTTGCTGGCGGGGTTGCACCGCTACGCTCGCCGCCGGCTGAGCATTGTGCTCAAGCTGGAACCGAACGAACCGGAAGCTCCGGCGCTGAGCGAGTGGCTGGGCCGGCAGGGCTTCGTGAAGAGCCGGCACACCGCCCAGCCGCGCGCCACGCTCATTCTGGACCTCAAAGGCGGGGAGGAAGCCGTGCTGGCGGCTTTGCCGAAGACGACGCGCTACCAGATCCGGCTGGCGGAACGACGCGGCGTCCAGGCAAGGGTCGCCCGCGACGATGTCGACGTCCAGAAGTTTGCTGCCCTCATGGCGACGACCGGCGAGCGTGCGGGCTTCGCTGTTCGGTCGCCAGGCTACTACCATGACGTGCTACGCCTCTTTCGGGAGCGCGGTCAGGCCGAACTCTTGCTGGCGGAACTGGATGAACAGCTAATCGCCGGGGTGATGGTCTTCGCCTTTGGACCGGAAGGCGTCTACATGTACGCCGCCTCGACCAACGACCACAAGGAGGCGAGTCCTAACGACCTCCTACAGTGGCGGGCGATCCAGTGGTGCATCAAAAAAGGGTGCGCGCGCTACGACCTCTGGGGGATCCCGCCGGAGGCCGAAACGGGGAAGCCGGAGAATGGCTCCGGCACGCCGGACTCCGCTGATGGCCTGTGGGGCGTCTACCGCTTCAAGCGGCGCTTCGCCAAACGGGCAATTCACTACATCGGCGCTTACGACTACCCCTACCTGCCGCCGCTCTACCGGCTGTGGGCCCGACTGCGGAGGAACATGGGGCTGTAGAAGGCCACTGGCTGCCAATATCGAGGTCGCCGTCACTCTCTGAAGTAGCAGCGACACCCGTTCGGGAACCGTGCTTTAGCTTATCTTTACATTTGCCGGGTAGAGTGCCCGCCATCGGCATGCTCGGGAGCGACCGCTGCTCTGGGCCAGTGAAAGAGGCTGTCGCCCTGCTCCGCTCCCCCGCGCTCGCTTCAGCGGTATGGCCGGCCAAAGCCGGGATTGCCGTTCCGCGCTTCCTGCATGAGTCCTGGCCTCGCCACTGGCGGGACGGCCTGGCGCTGGTAGTACTCTGGCTGCTTGTCCTTACCTTCTTCTGGCGCCTGATCACTCCCGACGTAGCGGAGCGCCAGTACTACGTGAACGGCGACTTCACCTGGAAAGAACAGGCTCAGGATACGATTGGTTCCCGTTCCTGGGCCGCCGGGCAACTGCCCCTCTGGAACCCGACGATTTACGGAGGACAGCCCATCGCTGCCGACTCCGGCAGCGGCATCTTTTATCCGATTGACATCCTCTTCGATGCCACAGCGGGAAGTGCTGGCGTCTCTCTGCTCCGCCTGGAATGGCGCGTTGTGCTGGACTACATGCTGGCGACCACACTGGCCTATGCCTTCTTCCGGCGCATCAGCGGCGCTGTGCTCCCGGCGCTGGGCGGCGCCGTGCTCTTTGCTTTTAGCGGATACCTCACCAGCTACCCGCCCCACCAACTAGACATCCTGGAGACGGGCACGTGGTTGCCGCTCGCCCTGCTGGCGGTTCATCAAGTGGTATCGGAGGCTGGTCGGGCAAGACGGCGCTGGGCGATGTTGGGCGGTCTGGCCCTGGGCCTCACGTTGCTGGCCGGACACCCGCAGACGGCGTTGTATGTGGTCGATGCGACGATCGCCTACCTCGTGTATCAGATGGCCACCCGGCGCATCTGGCGCCCCGTGCTTCCCGAGGCAGGCATCGCTATGCTGATCGCCTTAGGTTTGGGAGCCATCCAGCTCGTGCCGTCGCTGGAGTTCTTCCCGCTTTCCAATCGCACAAGCATTCCAGACGCCGCCGCCCGCGCGGGCCTGGCCATTCCCTCCCTGCCAGGTCTTGTTCTACCGCATTACGCCGACCAGGCCGCCCTCTACGTCGGCGCCGGAGGCCTGATCCTGGCGGCTTTCGGAGCCTGGCGCCGCCGCCGTCAGGCCGGCGGCTTCTGGTTCGTGCTGGGGATCGTGGCATTCCTGCTGGCTCTGGGCGGCCAGACGCCGCTCTATCCGGTCTTCGCCCATCTGGGATTCGGCCTTATCCGTGACCAGAGCCGAGCGGTCTTTCTGATCAGCTTTGCTGTCGCGACGCTTGCCACCTTTGGCCTGGCAGAGATCCGCCAACTGCACCGGCCGCAGGGCATCCTGCTGCTCACGGCACTGGCGGTGACGGCCGGACCGGTGGCTACCCTCGTGCTCCATCGCCTGAATGACTCCCTGGCGGGAGGCGCCCAGGACGCACCGGCCTTGCTGCGCGCTGAGCTCGGTGCGCTCGTCGTCCTGGCCGGGCTGCTGGCCCACCGGCGCGCGCGCTGGTCCCCGCAGCTACCGCTGTTGGCCCTCATTGCCCTCCTGGCGGTCGATGCGATGGCGGTGAACTGGAACAATAACCTGACGCGCCAGCGTCCAGCGCCGGCCGATGGACTGCCCAGCACCATCACGTTCCTCCGCACCCTGCCCCAGCCGTTTCGCATTGCCACGGACGGTGATGGGCTAATTCCGGCCAACGACATTGGCACGTATGGCCTGGCGACCGACCAGGGCTACAACGACTTCCGCCTTTCCGCGGTGAACGCCTTGCTCACGTCGAGCAACCTCTGGCGCACCTGGCAGTTGTTGGACGTCCACGAGTTCTTGACGACGCGCACGTTTGGCGCGCCGTATACCCTGCAGCAGACAGACCACGGTGTCCACACCTATGCCGTCGCCGGCACGCTGCCGAATGTCTGGGCAGTCTGGCGCTACCAGGTGACGGCAAACTCCCCGGCCTCGCTGGCCGCCGTCCTCGCTCCTGGCTTTGACCCCGGCCAGGAAGTGGTGTTGGATCGGCCGCCAGATCTGGCTATCCCGCCCCTGCCACAACACGCCCAACAGATCAGCGAAGTGGTGACGTCGGCGGAGGCCGTGACGATTACGGCGCAGGTGGACCAGCCGGCCATCCTGGTCCGCAGCAGCGCCTACTATCCGGGATGGGTGGTCACCATCGACGGTCAGCGAGCGCCGTTGTTGCGCGCCGACCATGCGCTCCAGGCGGTGGCTATCCCGGCTGGACGCCACGTGGTGTCCTTTACTTTTGACCCCTGGAGCGTCAAGGCGGGTGCGGCACTCACGGCGCTGACCATCCTGGGCTGCGTACTCGGGCTGTGGAGGCTGGGCCGCCGGCCCGCCCTTTCGGCCACCGGCACATGACAAGCGGCGAGGCTTTATACTCCTTGTCATTCGCTATGCTTGCACGGTGAGCGATTGACCGAACGGCTCGGCGCGACGCGCCAATCTGGATTCAGGGAGAGTCAGCCGTGCCATGGCATCCCGGTTCCATCGTCCAGGCGCTGCTGAACGCGGTCCATGTGTCGCCGGGGCGACCCGCGCTGCTCTTCGGTGACAGGACCTGGACCTACCAGGACCTTGTGGACGGCGCGGCTGCCTGGGCTGGCGGCTTGCGGCGCTGGGGCCTCCGGCCGGACGACCGGGTTGCCCTGTTCCTGGATAACAGCCCTGCGTTCGTGACCGCCTACCTGGGCATCCACATGGCCGGTGGCATCGCCGTGCTCGTCAATACCCAGTATCGCCAGGTTGAACTGCGCCACATTCTGCGCGACGCCGACGTGCGCTTATGTATCACCGATCCGCTGCGCCTTCCAGAGCTCGCCCGCATCGAGCAGGACGCGCCGGCGCTGGAAGCTATTATCATTGCCGGCCGGTCGGCAGACGACGCGGACGCCGACGATGGGCTGTCACGGGTTCCACGCCTGACGTCGGGAGAGGTGTGCTCCTCGAACGGCGCCGGCGCCGTTCGCGCCCCGGACCCCACGACAATCGCCCTCATCATCTACACCTCGGGTACGACGGGTCGCTCCAAAGGCGCGATGCTGACGCACCAGAATATGGCGGCCAACAGCGCAGCCATCGTGGAGGCCTGGCGCTGGACGCAGCAGGATCGCCTGCTGCTTGCCTTGCCGCTTTTTCACGTTCACGGCCTGACTGTCGGCATCAACGGCGCCTTGCTCACCGGAGGGAGCGTGGACCTGCGCCCGCGCTTCGACGCTGCCGCCATCTACAACACGTTGCTGCGCGGCGAGACGACGATGTTCTTTGGTGTGCCGACCATGTACACGCGGCTGATTGCCGAGGCGCAGGGCCGCCCGGAGCGGCCGCCGCCGCTCCGCCTGTACGTGTCCGGCTCCGCGCCACTGAGTGTGCAGACCTCTGAGGAGTTCCGCGCACTCTTCGGCCAGCCTATCCTGGAGCGCTACGGCATGACCGAGACCCTGATGAACCTGAGCAACCCGTTCGACGGCGAACGTCGCCCCGGCACAGTCGGCCAGCCCTTCCCTGGTCAAGAAGCGCGCATCGTCGACATCCAGACGCGCCAACCCATCCTCGACGAGACCCTGGGGGAGATCGAGGTGCGCGGTCCCCACGTGTGCAAAGGTTACTGGCGGCAGCCGGAGGCGACCGCCGCTGCCTTCTCTGCCGACGGCTGGTTCGCCACCGGCGACCTCGGTTGGCGCAGCGCCGACGGCTATTACACCATTGCCGGGCGCGCTCGGGAACTGATCATCAGCGGCGGCTACAACATCTACCCCCGCGAGGTGGAAGAAGTGCTGGAACGCCACCCGGCGGTGGCCGAAGCCGGCGTGCTCGGGCTGCCGGACCCCGACTTTGGCGAACAGGTCGTTGCAGCCGTTGTGCTTCACCCGGAGGCGGCGCTGCCGACCGAAGGCCGCAATGGGCTCAGCGCCGAACTGGTCGCCCTTTGCCGTAACCAACTGGCCAGCTACAAGAAGCCCCGCCGGATGGTGTACCTTGACGCCCTGCCCCGCAACGCCCTGGGCAAAGTCCAGAAGCACATCTTGCGCGAGTGGATTGAGGCCGGCCACGTGGCGCCGGCCCCTACGCCTGATACTGAGCGGCGCACCCACTCAGCCTCGGTCGCCACAGACGGTAGGCGCACAGTATAGAACAATCCAGCAAGCGCCATGGAGGAAGCGTCTGCGGGTGCTACCATTGGGACCCGAGTAATCGTTGGACTGGAGTGAAGCCTTGCTTAAGGGAATATGTCTGGGCAGCCTGGCCGGGGCGACGCTGCAAGCGAAGCTGGAGTTGGCGCGAGCCACCGGCTTTGACGCGGTAGAGCTGGGCAACCTCAACGAGCGCGGCGCCGTGACGCCGTCGATGACGGACGACCAGGTGCGCGCCCTACTGCCGTTGTTTGAGGCGACCGTGCCGGCGCACGGCATGTTCGCCGGCGACGCCTGGGCTGTGCCGCTCACGGCTCCCGATCCGGCGGTACGCCAGCGCGGCCTGGACCTCATGTACCGCTCGGTCGACGTAGCCGTGCTGCTGGGTATGAGTTCCTTGCTGATCGTGCCGGGCGTCGTCAACGACGACGTCGCCTATGACCAGGCCTACGATTGGGCCCAGGAAGCGCTGCGCAAGCTGGCGGAACGAGCCAGGGGCAGCGGGCTACTATTGGGCATCGAGAATGTCGGTAACAAGATGCTGCTCTCCCCGCTGGAAAACGTCCGCTTCATCGACGAGATTGGCGACCCGAACTTCGGCGCCTACTTCGATGTCGGCAACATCCTGGGTACCGGCTACCCCGACCAGTGGATACGCATCCTCGGGCCGCGGATCAAGCGCATCCACGTGAAGGACCGCAAGGCGGGACCGACGGGCGGTGGCATGCCGCTGCTGGCCGGTGACGTCCCCTGGGATCGGGTTATGCGGGAATTGCGCGCGATTGGCTATGACAGCTACCTCACTGCCGAGATCGGCACCTTCAAGCACCACGCCGAAGAGGGCGCGACGCAGATCTCGCGCAGTCTCGACGCCTTGATCAACTCAGCCGAGTAGAGTCCGCACGCCACGGGGTCACGGCGCGTTCCGCGCTGCGACGGAACACCTCAGACGAAAAGGAAAGAGCGACACTGTGAAAAAGGGCATCTGCTACGGCTGCATCGACGAAGGTGACACTTTCGAGGCGAAGCTGGCGGCGGCACGGCAGGCCGGCTACGACGGCGTGGAGTTGAGCTTTGATTCGCAGGCTACCGCTCCGCTGCGTATGGGCATGGATCGTGGGGAGGTCGAGCGCCTGCGCGCGACGGTCGAAAGCCACGGCCTGGAAGTCCGCAGCTTGATGAGCGGCGCGACGCTTCGCGACACGCCGATCCTCCACAGCGATCCCGCCATCCGGCGGCAGGCGGTTGCCAACCTGGCAGCAGCGCTGCAGACCGCCGCCTGGATCGGCGCCGGCACCATCCTGGTTCACCCGGGACAGTTGCGACCGGACACGCGCTACGACGAGGCCTGGGGCTGGACCGTACAGGTACTTCGCGACCTTATCCCGGCCTGCGAGCAGACGGGAGTGGGGTTAGGGCTGGAAAACGTCTGGAACAAGTTCCTGCTGGCGCCGACCGAGATGCGCCAGTTGCTTGATGAGGTCGGTCACCCCCTGGTCGGCTGCTACCTGGACACCGCCAACATGTTGCTGTACGGCTACGCCGAGCAGTGGGTGGCGATCGTCGGCTCCCGCATCCGCAAGGTCCACGTCAAAGACTTCAAGCGCGAGCGCGGCGGTGGCCGTTTCTGCCAACTGCTGGCCGGTGACTGCAACTATCCCGCAGTGATGCGCGAGTTACGCGCGCTCGGCTACGACGACTACCTGACCTCTGAAGTCAGCCGCGGCGAACGTGGCGAGGGGCAAACGATGGCCGACACGGCAGCGCGAATTATGGACATTATCGCCATGGCGTAGTGTTACCCGCGGCATGGACGTTGACGGGCAGATTGCCGAGAGATCGACCCGCCGGTGATACTTGACTTAATCAGTAAACTTCGTCAATAATCACGTGGGGGGTATGAACAGGGGCCGCCCCGGGCGGCCCCGTTCCGGCCCGCTAGCTAGGCGAAACGAAACAGGAGGCAGACAGTGGACGAGCACGAACAGCATCGGGTGGGCTACGCCTCGCCGGAGGAGGCGCAACAGGCGCCACGGGAGGAGATTGTCTACGTCGCCGCGTTGCACACCGGTACCGGGGTCGATGCGCCAGACTATCTCGGCGTGGTCGACGTCAATCCCCAGTCTGATCAGTACGGCAAGATCATCCATCAGACTCCCATGCCCGGCAGGGGCGACGAACTCCACCACTATGGCTGGCAGGTCTGCAGCAGCGCCTGTCACAGCGATATGGAGCGCAAGCACCTGATCGTGCCGGGCTTTCGATCCAGCCGACTGCACATTGTCGACGTCGGCTCCGACCCCAGGCGGCCGGAAATCGTCAAGGTCATCGACGGCGACGAGGTCAAGCGCAAGACCGGGCTCTCGGCGCCGCACACCGTGCATTGCATGCCGGGCGAGATTGTCGTGATCAGCATGCTGGGCAATGCCGACGGCGACGCGCCTGGCGGCTTCCTGGTGCTCGATGCCAAAAACTTCGACATCCTCGGGCGCTGGGGCAAAGAGACGAACGGCATGCAGTTCACCTACGACTTCTGGTACCAGCCGCGCCAGAACGCCATGGTCTCCAGTGAGTGGGCTGCACCCAACACCTTCCAGGGCGGCTTCGACTTAAAGGATGTCTCGGCGGGCAAGTACGGGCACAGCGTCCACTTCTGGGATCTAGGCGAGCAGCGCGTCACGCAGAGCATCGACCTGGGTGCGGACGGCATGATCCCGCTGGAAGTGCGTTGGCTACACCAGCCCGAAGCAGCAACCGGCTTTGTCGGCGCCGCCCTCTCCAGCGTGCTGTGGCGCTGGTTTCGCGCTGGCGATCGCTGGCAGGTGGAGAAGGTAGCGCAGGTGGAACCGGTCGAGACCGGCGGCTGGCCCTTCCCCGTGCCGGGGCTGATCACCGACCTGCTGCTGTCGATGGACGACCGCTTCCTCTACCTGTCCAACTGGCTGCACGGCGATCTGCGCCAGTACGATATCTCCGACCCGGCGCACCCCCGGCTCACCGGCCAGGTCTGGCTGGGCGGGGTGATTGGGCACGAAGGGCACGCCGGCCGCAAGTTCGACGGCGGGCCGCAAATGCTGCAACTCAGCATGGACGGCCGCCGCCTCTACGTCACCAACTCGCTCTACTCCACCTGGGATAACCAGTTCTACCCCGGCATGCAGTCCTGGATGCTCAAGCTGGATTGCGATCCCGCCGGCGGCATGACGCTGGACGAGCGCTTCATGGTCGACTTCGGCACGGCCCGCGGCCACGAGATTCACCTGCCGGGCGGCGATTGCACGACGGAGATCTTCCCGTAGCAACTGTCGCCTTCGCCGCGAAGCCAGAGCAGGGCAGCTTCCGCCGCGCAACCCTGGTCCGCCGGCTCCTCCTGGGACGCCAACTCATCGAAGAGGTCCTGGAGGCGGAGCTGGATGCCGTCAAGCACGTCGGCGGCGCCGAGCAGCGCCCGAAGGGTACCCGGTTTGGCGCGGCCGTACCCTTGGCGCTTGATGAGCTTAACCTTGTGGGCGTGTCCTTCCACGATGCTGTTGGACCACGGCTCGGTAATCGCCGCTTCGACGGCACTCCGATCGGCCAGCATGCCGGAACGCGGGGTACGCGCTGTGGATGGGCTCCTCACGGGCTTTCACGAACCGGAGGCGACGCATCTGGCGATGCTGGCGGCGATCGCCGACCGGAACGTGCTCCAAGATGCCTACCGGACCGCCATTGATTTCGGCTACCTCTGGCACGAGTTCGGGGATGTCCACCTGATTTTGTGACCGCTGACACCAGCAGCGCCCTGGCGTATGCACGCATTGCAAGCACAATCCGCGCCCGAACCGGCGCCATCACTGGCGATGGTGAGCCCACTCCACAACCACGGTCCACACACCATCGCAGCGGTCAGCAGCCTCTCCTCCGAACGTACCTGTGCCAGACAGCAGGACGGCCGCTCGCGTAGGTGACGGAGAGCCAGCTACCCAGCGTCGTCACGCTCGGACGGACGCTGCAGCGCTCGCCGCAACCGGGCGACTTCCAGTTCGGCAGCGTGCAATCGCGACTCCGCCGCCACACTCACGCTGGGGCCAGCCAGGCGGTCGCGCAAGGAGTAGTACAGCGAGTCGATCACATCGCGGTGGTGCTGGGTGGCCAAAGGCTCATCCTGCTCCTCGAACGTCGGGTCATCCGCCAGGAGCTCTTGCAGGTCGACGACGCTGGTGCTTATCACGTTCGCTCTCCCGGCGACGAGCATAGCCTACGGGGATGGGCGATATCGCTGCCGCAGGTGCAGGCGAGGCTCCCGTCCTTCATCGGCCGACTTGGACTCAGACCTTGGACGCCTCCACACCCCACAGCGCCCCCACCGTCTGGTCCAGATCGCGCCGCAGCTCGCCGTGCAACCGCGCGTTGTCGATGGCGATGGCCCCCAGATCGGCCAGCGCCGTTAGGAAATCGACCTCTTCGGAATCGAACTCGCGGCGGGCAGCGGTGTACACGCGCAGCACGCCGATTGGCTCACCGTGCAGGCTCAGGGGCACACACAGCGCCGAGACCAGACCCTCCTGTGCTGCTTGTTTGGGGTACTGAAAGCGCGGATCAATGCGCACATCCTCCACCCAGACCGCCGTACCCTGCAACGCTACATGGTCCAACGGGCTGTGGCCGCGGTCCACCGGCCCCTTGTTGAGATACCTGTCGCTCAGGCCATACGACGTGCGCTGCGTCAAGATGTCGCTGTTCGCTACCAGCAGGCGCAGTGTCGCGGCCTTGACATCCATGGCTTCCGCGACGTGCCGGACCAGCCGGCTGAGCACCTCCTCCAGATCCAGGCTGGAGGCAATCTCGTGCGTGGCGGCGTACAGCGTCCGCCAATAGCTGCGGTCGTGGCGAGTGCCCTCGGCTCTGTCCATGCGTTCCTCCTGTCGTTCGGCCGTCGGGACGCCATTGTCGGGGCCAGCATTGCCTATACTATACCCTCAGCGGTTCGCGAGTACTGGGTACAGGACGTGCGAACCAACGCAGTGAGACCCGAGCGTCGGCGTCTTCCGGTGGCGTAACCCGAGGACAACATGGACATATTGCGCTCGCTCCGTAAGGCGCCGGCGGACGCCGTATCGGCGGAAACGAGGCCAGGCAACGTACTGGTTCCTGTCAACGGCAATGTGGTCGATGATCAGGTCGTCCGCCTGGCCTGCACGCTGGTGCGCCGGCAGCAGGGAACCCTCACCCTGATGCACATCATTGAAGTGCCGCGCAGTCTCCCCCTGGATGCCGAAGTCAACATAGAATCCTCGCGGCGCATCCTGGATGTCGCGGCGGAAGCAGCGGAACAACTGGGCGTGCAGGCCCGCACCGAGATTATCCAGGCGCGTGAGGCCGGAGCCACCATCGTCGAGGAGGCACGCAACATGGGTGCCGGATTGATCCTGCTCGGCTTGCCACGGCTGCAACGCATTGGATCCCCCAGCCTGGGGCGTACCATCCCCCACGTCCTGCTGCACGGGCACTGCCGCGTGATCGTGGTGCGACCGGCATGAGCGACGAGCAGGGGAGTGCCAGCCCCGGGCGCAATGGCGCAGGCAATAGGCATACCGACGATCCCGCGCCCCGCCGAGAGGTGGTGAAAGGCCGCTCCGGAGCGGGCGGCTACGTGCGTCTGCGTATCCCGCGTGTGTTGCGGCTCCGCCGTGTCCTCGGCGTGCCGGCGCTGTTCAGCTCCGGCTACGGCAACGTCGGGTCATCTATCTACTACGCGCTGGGTGTCACGACGGTCTACGCCCTGGGTGCAGCCCCTCTGGCGCTGCTGCTGGCGGGGGCCTTCTTCGTGCTGACCTGCCTCAGCTACACCGAAGGCACGGTGGCCGTGCCGGAGGCCGGCGGCGCTTCCAGCTTCGCCCGGCGCGGCTTCAACGAGCTGGTCTCCTTCTTCACGGGCTGGATGACGATGTTGAGCTACACCGTCACCATCTCCATCTCGGCCTATGCCGCCGTTGGCTACATGGCCGTTTTCTTCCCACCGTTGGGCACGAAGCCGCTGATCGTCATTGCCACCGTGATTATCATCGCGCTGCTGATCGGCTTGAACATCATCGGCGTGCAAGAGGCCACGCGCGTCTCCGTCCTCTTTGCCGTGATCGACCTGGCGACCGAGACCATCGTCGTGATCGTCGGCTTCATCTTCCTTCTGAACTTCGGCCTCATCTTTCACCAGATTCATCTGGGCATGACCCCACACTGGGGAAACTTTTTGCGCTCGATCTCGGTGGCCATGGTGGCCTATACCGGCATCGAAACAATCAGCAACGTCAGCGAGGAAGCCAAGGATCCCGGCCGTACCGTACCGCGCGCCTACGCCTCGTTGATCTTCGCCGTGTTGATCCTGTTTATTGGCATATCGCTTGTCGCCCTCTCTGCCATGCCCATTACCTGCGGCGCGGGCGGCCCGACCCTCGCCTCTGTCGGCGCCTGTCCGGCCGGAATTGCCCATGCGCCGACATCGGAGTTATCCACCACCTACCTGAACGACCCGGTTGCCGGTATCGCCGGCAAGCTACCCAGCCCCTACGACGCCATCCTCAAGCCAATGGTCGCCTTTTTGGCCGCCACGATTCTGCTGATTGGCGCGAACGCCGGTGTGCTGGGCGTCTCCCGCCTCTCCTTCTCGATGGGAGCGCATTACCAGCTTCCGGGTGTGCTGTATCAGGTCAACCGGCGCTTCCGCACCCCCCATGTGACCATCCTCGTGTTCGGCATCATCGCCATGGTGTTGGTGCTGAACGGCGACGTGACCGACCTCTCCAACATTTATGCCTTCGCGGCGACCATCACCTTCACGATGGCGCACCTGAGCGTCATCGGCATTCGCATCAAAGACCCGGACGGCGAGCGACCTTTCCAGTTACCCCTGAACGTCACGATCAAAGGACGCAAGATCCCGCTCATCTCCGTCGTCGGCGGTATCGGCACCTTCATCATCTGGCTCATCATTGCCCTGAACAATCGCTTCGGTCAGATCATCGGCTTCCCCTGGATGATCCTCGGTCTCGTCTTCTATGTCATCTATCGTCGGCGTCTCGGCCTGTCGCTCACGAAGATGGCGAAGCGGCCGCCATTGGAGACGTCCTGACATGGCGTCCCCCGCCTCAGATGGTAAACCATATTGGTGGGACGCGCCGAGGAGGCTGCCACCGACCTCGGTGGCAACGGCACGCTCCATCATGCGCAAACCCGTGGCCGGCTGGCTTGTGGCGATGGCGGCGACGCTGTGTACCACCGCAGTCATCGGCGGCGTCTTGCAGTTCAGCAGCATCCCCAACATCACACTGCTCTACCTGTTTCCCGTCGTGGCGGTGGCAGGCGGCTGGGGACGGCGTCCCGCTATTGGTGCTGCCCTCCTGGCGTCGCTCAGCTTCGACTGGTTCTTCGTCCAACCCGTCCACGCCTTCACCGTCGACGACCCTGCGGAGTGGCTGGCGCTCGTCGTTTTGCTGCTGGCGGCCGTCTTCACGGCGAACCTGACGGCGGCCCTGCGCCAGCAGGCCCAGGAGGCTCGTCAGCAAGCCTGGGAGGCAGGAACCCTACGCACGCTGGCCTCGACACTGGCGGCAGCCCACGACCTGCCGGAGTTGCTGGAACTGGGCAGGGAGCAGGCGATCGCCGTGTTTCACTGTTCGTCCTGTGTCATCGATCTCGCGGAGGAGACGCAGCCGGTCGAGAGCGAACTGGCACTGCCGCTGCGCACGCCGCGGGGCAAGCTCGGCTTGCTGCGCCTGGCCGGAGCGGCCGGCAACGCAACGGCGGAGTGGGAAGCCGGCCCGCTGTTGCATGCCTTCGCCGCCCAGTTGGCGCTCGCCATCGAGCGTGTGCGCCTGCAGGAGGAGGCCACGCAGGCCGAAGTGTTGCGCCGCACCGACGAGTTGCGCTCAACCTTGCTCTCGGCAGTGTCGCACGACTTGCGGACGCCGCTGGCAGCGATCAAGGCAGCAGCAACGAGCCTCCTGCAACACGACGTCGAGTGGTCGGAGGCGGAACGAGAGGGGTTTGCCCGCAGTATCAATGGCGGCGTCGACCGCCTCAACCGCCTGGTGGCCAACGTGCTCGATCTGTCGCGCATCGAAGCGGGGGCGCTCCGTCTCGATCTGGAGGAATACTTGCTCGAGGACCTCATCAACGAGGCAGCAGCACAGGTAGCGCACCTCTTCGTCGCCGGGCAGCTGCGCATCGAGCCGTTCGCGGACCCGGCGGCCCTGCATTGGGTGCGCGTTGATCCGATTCTGGTAGAGCAGGTGCTGGTGAATCTGCTGGAAAATGCTGCGAAGTACTCCCCCGCCGGAGGACCCGTGACGGTGCGGGGGCGCCTGGAGTGCGACGAAGCGCTGCTGGAGATCGAGGATCGCGGACCCGGCATTGCCGCCGACGAACGCGAGAAGGTGTTCGAGCGCTTTTACCGCGTGACCCACCATGGCCGAGCAGCGGGAGCAGGCATCGGTCTGGCTGTCTGCAAAGGCGTCGTGGAAGCCCATGGCGGGCGCATCTGGGTGTCGCCCCGGCGCGGCGGCGGCTCGACGTTTGCCATTTCGTTGCCCGGCGTGCGCGCCGCGGCGGCTGAGGGCGGCGGCTGATGGCCGGGGCACGCGTGCTGCTGATCGACGACGACCCGGAGATCGTGCGGGCGCTGACCACAAACCTGCGTGCCCATGGCTACGATGTCGCCACGGCGGCGACCGGCAACGAGGCGCTGGACCACTTGGCAACGGGCCGGCCAGACATCATCTTCTTGGACCTTGGCCTGCCCGACATCGACGGTCTGGAGGTGCTGCGGCGAATACGCAGCGCAGCGAGTACGCCGATCATCGTCCTGTCGGCCCGGCACCAGGAACGCGAGAAGGTGGCGGCGCTCGATGCCGGGGCCGACGACTACCTCACCAAACCCTTCGGCATGGACGAACTCCTGGCCCGCCTGCGCGTGGCCCTGCGCAGGCTCGGCGGCCTGAGCAGCGGTCAGAGCGCCACGCTCCAGCTCGGGTCGTTGCTGATTGACCTCGACCGCCGGCAGATCATGCGCGGCACGGAGGAAGTACACCTGACGCCGACGGAGTACGAAATCCTCAAAGTGCTGCTGAGCTAGCGCGGTCGCGTGGTGACGCGGAGCCGGCTGATCACCGCAGTGTGGGGCGCAGCCTACATCGACGCCACGCACACCTTGCACGTCCACATGGCCACCCTGCGCCGCAAACTGGAAGACAACCCGACGAACCCCGTGCTGTTGCGCACCGAGCCGGGCGTTGGCTACCGCCTCGTTGCTGACGACACGCTCCCGTGACGCCGGCCCTGAAAATCCCTGAAAATCGCGGCGCAGTACTCTCATGGCATTGTCGGCGCGTCGTAGCTCAAGTACCATGACACCTGCAAAGGATTTGAAAGGAGAGCCGGCATGCAACACGTCACGACGTACCTCAACGGCATCGGTGACCTGGTGGAACGCCTGCCCCAGGATCAGATCGGCCAGATTGCCGAAGTGCTGCGCGACATCCACAGGGCCGATGGCGTCATCTATGTGTGCGGCAACGGCGGCAGTGCAGCGACGGCTTCCCACTTCGCGCTGGACCTGGCCAAGGGCACACGAGCGAAGGCGGGCGATCGGCGAGTGCGCGCCATTGCCCTGACCGATAGCGTGCCGTTGCTGACGGCCTGGGGCAACGACAGCAGCTATGCCGACGTGTTTGCTGAACAACTGGCCGCCTGGTACCGTCCCGGCGATGGCCTGGTGGCGATTTCCGGCAGTGGCAACTCGCCCAACGTGCTGCGCGCCGTGGCGTTTGTCAACGCGCAGGGCGGCGTGAGCTGCGGCCTCACCGGCTACGCCGGCGGTAAGCTGGCAACGCTGGCAACGCACTCGGTGATCGTCCCCTCCGACGACCTGGAGAAGATTGAGGACTGCCACATGATCCTCTGTCACCTCTATACTGCCTATTTGCGTCAGGAACTGGCGCTCGGGTGAGCAGCGACGACCTGCTGCTGGGGCTGGATTTTGGCGGCACGAAACTCGCGGCCGGGCTGGTCAACGTCCAGCGCGGTGAACTGGTCGCGTCCCTCCGCCGACCCACACCGGCAGCCGCCGGAGCGCGCGCGGCGCTGGCAGACATGCTGGCGATGGCACGAGAACTCGTCGGCCAGGCGCCCGACGCGGTGACGGGCGCCGGCATCAACTTCGGTGGACCAGTTGATGCGGCTGCTGGGGTGGTGCTGCATTCCCATCACGTCGCCGGTTGGAACGGCGTTCCGCTCGCGGCCAATGTTGCTGAGGCCCTCGGCGTGCCGGCGGCATTGGAGAACGACGCCAATGGTCAGGCGCTAGCGGAGTGGCGCTTCGGCGCCGGGCGTGGCAGCCGGGCCATGGCATACCTCAACATCGGGACGGGTATCGGCGGTGGCCTCGTGCTGGACGGCCGGCTCTGGCGGGGGGCGCACGGCCTGGCCGGTGAGTTTGGCCATCTGGTCATCCGTCCGGGAGGCCCGCTCTGTACCTGCGGCCGTCACGGCTGCCTGGAAGCGCTGGCGGCCGGACCGGCGATGGGCCGGCGGGTGAGGGCAGCACTCACCAACCTGCCGCCGGGGTCACCTGAGCAGAACGTGATGGTCCAGCGCGCCGGCAGCGTCGCCAACGTCACCGGGCGCGAGTTGACGGCCGCCGCGGCAGAGGGCGACGCGCTGGCCCTGAGCGTGCTGGACGACGTCTTCGGGGACCTGGCCCAGGGGATTGCCACCGTCCTGAACAGCGTAGACCCTGATCTCCTCGTCCTTGGCGGTGGTGCGGCCGACATCGCCCCGGCGCTCCTCGCCCGGCTCCTCGCGCGCGTGCGCCTGGCGTGTTTATCAGGCACGGAAGCATTCGTGGTACTTCGTCGTGCCGCCCTCGGCGCCGACGCCGGCATCTTTGGCGGCGCGGCCGTCTTCCTCCAGCGGTGAGCACGCTGCCCACGCGCCCCCCAATCGACCGTAAGGAGCGGGGAAGGATCGGCGAGCGCGTGGCCATTGCCCTGCTGCGACGCACGGGGTACGAGATCCTGGAGCAGAACGTGCGCTGCGGCCGGGTGGAACTGGACATCATCGCGCGCGACGGTACCGTACTCGTCTTTGTGGAAGTGAAGGCGCGCTGGAGCGACGACTATGGCGCACCCGAGGAGGCGATCACGCCAAGTAAGCGCCGCAACCTGCTCAGCGCGGCAGGCCAGTACCTGCGCACCAGAAACCTTGACGATCAGGAGTGGCGCGTCGATGTCCTGGCACTGCGCCTGCGTGGAACCAATGTCTTGCATTGGGAGCTGTTCCGGGACGCGCTGGAGGGGGACTAGTCTGCGCGAACTTCTTTTGGTGCTTCGGCGCCAAAGCCTTCAGGCATCGATCCGACACTGGTCTTCTTCGCCACGTCGCCATTTAGAGCGCCAATTCGCGTCGGTAAAAACAGCGGCGCGGTGCCCGGACCGGCTTTCGACCGATCTGGACGCCGCGCCGTTACCGGAGCAGGGGAGTAGCTCCTATTGCTCGACGAGCTGGACTTGCGCTGCGCGCATGCCCTTGCCGCGCTGGTCGGCTTCCGCTGTGTAGCTCACTTTGTCCCCCTGGCGCAACTGCTCAAAGGACACGCCGTTGAGCGCCGTGCGGTGGAAAAAGAGATCGTCGCCGCCCTCCTCGGGGCGGATAAAGCCAAAACCGCGATCGGTGACGGTCTTAATAGTACCTGTTGCCACGCTTGTGCCTCTCATTTGGTGAAACGTGTCCCGCGCCCCGAAGGGCGGGAACCGGCGAGGGCACACGCCCTCGCCGCTCGTTTGCTCTAGTAGCGCGTGCTGCGCTGGGTGGCGAAGCAGTCGCTGCAATAGACCGGCTTGCCGCTAGTCGGCTGGAAGGGCACTTGCGCTTCCTTGCCACACGACGAGCAGGTAGCGGTGTACATCTGGCGCTGCTCACGGCTGCCACTGTAGCCGCCACGGTCGCTGCTGCGGCCGCCGCCGCCGCCGCCGTAGCTGCCGCCACTGCTGTAGCCGCCGCTGCTGCTGTTGCCATAGCCGCCATCGCTGTAGCTGCCGTTGTCACGGGTGTTGCTCTGGCCACCCGAACGTGCGCTGCCGCCGCTCGCCTTGCGCGTCGCCCGGCACTCCGGGCAGCGGCTTGGCTCGTTGGTGAACCCGCGCGATGCGTAGAACTCTTGCTCACCACCGGTGAACTCGAATGGACGCCCACAATCGCGGCAAGTGAGCGTCTTATCAGAAAAGGACATGTACGAGGAACCTCCATATGGTGTGCCCACAACGGCACGCCTACATGGTTTGGAGACTTGTCTACGCTGCCCTGTAGCCAGAGGGAGGGGAAATGCTCACCACGGGAGAAGGGGGTACGATGTGACCCGAGTCGCTAAACCTGTATTTATCGTACCACACGGCGCGCCACTTTGGGGAGGTTTTCGCATGCGCCGAGAAAAACTGGCCACATTGCTGTACGTTACACAGTGCTACGGGATGCAGAAGGCCCCGCACGCCAGACAATGGAAGACTTTGCCGGGCAAACGATCCAGGCGGCAGCCCTCCAACAACGGCACTCCGCAGGCGCCGCAGTCGTGGGATACTGCGCTGTCGTTCCGGCTGAGCAGGACGGTGCCGTGCTGGTCGGCCGGCGGCTCGAAGATGTCGTGACGGCGGCTGTCCGCCTCTGGAAAGAGGTGCAAAGCAACGTGCTCGGTAATCACCGGCATGCGTAGGGCCTTTCTACTTGGGCTACTGGAGAGATGCTGATCGTCGGCTGGCTGTGGCTAGCCCGTGCGCGACGACCAGCCGCCGGCCAGGCGCTTGATGGCCTCCCAATCGGCCCACGTGCGCACCTGATACTCTCGGCCGGAGCCTCGGCGTACCACGATCAGCCGCCAGTCCTCCGTGCGGCGGCCGGCCTCCCAGACACGGAGCTTGAGCTCGCAGGCTTCGGCCAGGGGCTGTTCCAGCCGACACTCTTCGGCCATGCGCTCGGCCAGCGCGCGGAGGGATTCGCGGCCCACGCTCCGCTTCGGGTTATCCGCCATTGACGTTCCCAGGAGTGCGCTGAATACACACTCGAAGACAGGGCCAACCCCGCTGACGCAACTGGTCGCCCCAATCGATTGCGCTGGCGCCTCCCGCGGACGAACAGGCGAGGCGGGATACGCTCCACTACCTCAGTCTACGAGATAGCGGGCAGACCGTCAAACGGCGGGCGACCATTCGGGCGGTGCAGCAGGCAGGGTCACGGTGAATGTCGAACCGACGCCGGGCGTGCTGGTCACCGTGATCGTTCCGCCGTGTCGCTCCACCAGCGCGCGCGTGATGGCAAGGCCCAGGCCTGTGCCACCGGATTCCTGCGTCAACTGGTTTTTGGCACGAAAGAACTTGGTGAACAGGCGAGATTGGTCCTCCTCAGTCAGGCCGATGCCCGTATCGTCAACGTCAACGGCGATGGCGCCGGCTACCACCTGGGCGGTAACCGTGATCCTCCCGCCCTCCGGGGTGTACTTGTTGGCATTGGCGACGAGGTTTGTGAAGATCTGGACGAGGCGCGTGCTGTCGCCCAGCACCGGCGGTAACTGACTGGGCAAGACCAGACGGAACTGCTGGCGACGCGCCTGCATCTGCGACTGGAGCGAGGCGGCGACCTCCTGCAACAGCGGCTTCAGGTCCAGCGGCAAGGGGGTCAGCTCAACCTGGCCGGCCTCCAGCCGCGACAGGTCGAGCAACTCGTTCACCAACGTCACCTCGCGGTCGGCGTTGCGCTTGATGACCGTGAGGAATTCGCGCTGATCCAGCGACAAGTCGCCCACCTCACCGGCCAGCAATAGGTCGGCATAGCCCTTGATCGACGTCAGCGGCGTGCGTAACTCGTGCGACACCAGCGCGATGAACTTGTCGGTGAGGGAGCGAAACCGCGCTTCGTTGGCCAGCCGCTCCTGCAGTTGTGACCGCTCCGTCTCCGCCAGGCCGGCGCGCTCGATCGCCGCCCCGGCCTGGGCGGCCAGCGCCTCGGCTATGTTGAGCTCCGGGCGGCCAAAATAGTGGGGACGCTGATGGTTCACGTGGAGGCTGCCGATACGCTGCCCGTCGGCATGGATGGGGACGTTGACGGAAGAACGGATGCCCTGTCGCTGCATCTCGGCGTAGAGCGGATAGCCGAGCGGATCAAGGGCCTGATAGTCCTCGATCAGCACGGACGGCCCACCGTCCATCAGGGCCGCCGCCATACTACCCTCGTTGATGGGCTGCGCTTGCCGTGTTTGCGTGATGGTCCCGTCAGGGCGAATGGCCAGCAGAAAGATGCTCTCTCTCGTCTGCACGTCGAAGGCTCGGGCCACGCCGCCCGCGCCATGCAGCAACCCTATCGCCCCGCGTAACAGCGCTTCCAGCGCCTCTTCGATGCCGGCAGCGGCGCCGACGCGCGCTAGCGTGGCCACGACCTGCTCGGCGATGCCCTGACGGCGCACGTCGGACGTCGCCCGAGCCACGGCCCCACCGGCATGATCGGCCAGCACTTGCAGCGGCAGCAGCAGGCCAGGGCTGAAGGCGCCGCTGTGGTACGAGTCGGCGTGCAGGGTACCGATGACCTGACCCTGCGAGCGCAGCGGCACAATCAGGCTGCTGCCCAAACCATCGCGGCCATGTGCGGCGGCGGCGAGCGCATCACCGCGCGCCGCCAGCAGGGCGAGATCAGCGGTGTACTGCGGCACGCCGGTAGCGACCACCGTGTCGACGTTGCTACCGGACTCTCCCGGTAGCTCTTGCCACTCGTAGCGGTCGCCACCACGCCAGAAGAACAGGCGGCAGCCTGCTGAGGCGCGGCCAGGCTCATTGAGCAGGCGCACTCCGCCGCTCTCGGCATTGGTCAACCGCTGCATGCCAGCAATCAGCATGCGTAGCGCCTGGTCAAGATCCGGCGCCGCAGCGATCGCCGCGGTGGTGTCGGCTACAATCTGCAACCCGCTCTGCTGGTCCAATTCGACGCCGATCATGGTTCAGTGCGCGTCAAGAGTCCTTGCTCTCGATTATCGCTCACGCCTGCCTGTTAGCGCTTCGTCTGGTCGCTTGTCGCGGTCCCCCCAATAATCCTAACTCGCCGTCAAGCCTCTGCCGCCAAACTGGCCAGGACGGCACGGGCGGCAGGGAAGACCGGCTCTTCCTTGGTGATCATCTCCAGGACAGCCGTCCGTCCGTTGCGCGTTGCTGCAATCCCGCGACGAATGGCGGGCGCGACGTCCTCGGGCAGCAATACCTGCTCGCTGAAGGCGCCGAGGCTGGCAGCGACACCGGCGTACTGGCCGGAGAGGCGGTTGGCGCCGAAGCGCTCACTGGCGGTCGGCATGTGATGGCTGTAGCCACCCATGCAGGAGTTGTTCAAGAGAATGGTGAGGATAGGCAGGTCCGAGCGGACCGCCGTCTCCACCTCCAGGCCGGCCGTCCCGAAGGCCAGGTCGCCCATAATGTTGACCACGAGCTTCTCCGGTGCGGCGAGCTTCGCCCCGAGCGCCATGCCGAGACCGGTGCCAAGCTGCGTCGACTTGCCCCAACCAAGGTAGCCACGTGGCGTGAGCGCCTGGTAGAACGTGAGCGTCTGGTCGCGTGGGTTGCCGGAGTCGTGGGTCACGATGGTTTGGCGCGGATCCACCGCCTGATTTAACTCGTGAATCACGCGGTAGGGGTTGATCGGCGTCTCGTCGGACGTGAGCCGCGGTTGCCACTCCTGCCAGTAGGCGGTGCGGTACCCCTGGAGCGCCGCCACGATCGCGTCAGAAGGGCGGGACGCGCCAGCCAGTTGCTCCCGAACAGCCTCGATCAGCTGCCGCAAGACGAGCTTGGCATCACCGAACACCGCCAGATCAATCGCGTAGGACTTGTCGATGTCGCGTTCGCTGTTGGTGATCTGCACCATGGTCTTGCCCGGCGGGATCGGCGTGGAGAAGGCGCCGGTCGAAAAGCTGCAACCGATGCCGAACACGAGGTCGGCCCGCACCAGACAGTGCGCCGCCGGACCGGCGAGGGTATGGCCCCCGGTACCGGCGGACAGCGGATGGTCCTCCGGGAACGCGCCTTTGGCCGCCATCGTCGTCATGACCGGCACCGCCACCAGTTCCGCCAGTTCCCGCAGTTCGTCCCAGGCTTCGGCCCAGAGGACACCGTGCCCGACGTGGAGCAACGGCCGCTGAGCCGCCAGCAGCAGGCGGGCGGCTTCGGCAACGTCCGTCGGGTCGCCGGCCGATCGGTAGCCGCGGGCCGGCTTGTACTGGAAGGCCGAAGCATCGACCGCGGCGGCCGCCACGTCGCTCGGTATCTCCAGCATTACCGGCCCGCTCTGCCCGGTGCGCAACGTCATGAAGGCCCGACGCAGCAGCTCTGGGATGCGATCGGCAAAGTTCACACGCGCCGCCCACTTCGTCACGTGGTGGTAGTTCGGCAGCGGGTCAAAGCCGGTCGGTATGCCGTGACGATGCTGATCGGGTCCGCCTGGCAACAGCAGCAGGGGAATCGAGTCGGCGAAGGCCTGCGCGACGCCGCCAAAGGCATTCTCGATGCCGGGCCCGTCCTGGACCACACACACGCCGATACGGCGACCGTTCGTCGTGCGCGTATAGCCGTCGGCCATGTTGAGCATGGTCTTCTCGGTACGGGCAATGATCGGGCGAATGCCGATCTTGGCCGCTGCATCGATCAAGGGCTGATTCGGGTAACTGAAGAGGTATTCGACCCCTTCCTGCTTCAAGATTTGCGCTACCGCATCCGCGCCGTTCAACGCTGAACCCTCTCCACTGACGTCACCCGTAAGTAGGCAACAGGGAGATTGAACTACGCCGGGCGGAGCACGTCAAGGGGAACAGGCCGGCACGGCAGTGCGAATCGCTGCGGCGCACTCCTGCTCGGACGTTTACCCGAATGTGGCTTTATGAGCTACTGCGGCAGCAATCGCACCAGACGCTCTTTCGCCGCCGGCCACTCATGGTCGAGGAGGCGAAACCAGGCAGTGTCGCGGTGGCGATCCTTGATGATGAAATGGGCCTCCTGGATGCCCTCAAAAGTGAAGCCCATGCGCTGGGCGGCGTGGCGGGAACGCGCGTTGAGCGAATCACACTTCCATTCCACCCGGCGATAGCCGAGGGCAAAGGCGTGTTTGAGCATCAGGTAGGTCGCCTCCGCGTTCGCTCCGGTGCGCTGGGCCAGCGGGCTGTACCAGATGCCTCCCAGCTCGACCTTGAGGTGCTCGGGGACGTTGTTCATATAGTTGACGACGCCGATCTGGCTGTTCGTCGCCTGATCGAACACGCAAAGGCAGAGGCCGTTTGCTGCGTCCACCTGTCCGCGCAGGTACGTTGCCATATCGTCGGCGGTACCGAACGGCCCGCTGAAGAGGTAGCGCCAGACGAGCGCTTCGGCATCATACGGACCAATGCCGCGTGCGCCCAACGACGCTGGCTGGCCGTTGCTGCGCAAATGTAACGGTTCAGCGTCGCGGCTGACGACAAGGGGCTGCAGACGGACGTGCGCACCGGTCAACGTGACCGGCGCAACCCTCAAAGGAAGCCTCTCTCGGCGGGCGAGGACTTCCGCCGTTAACAACTGGCCGGTGTTCGCGTCCGTCATCGGGTTGCTAGTCCTTTCCGCCGCACCGGCGCTGATTGCTGCGTGCGATTGTAGCGTTCGGCACGCGCGATGATTCCTGCCACTGTTGTCGGCCAGCCCATGCGATTATGCCCAATCACTACCTGTTTGTTGACTTATTGTGCAGCACACAGTAACATAAGCAGTATTTTAGTACGCATGGTGAGCAGGGAGGTGGCGCAATGGCGATGGCGGCACTTTTACACGAGGAATATCGGACGAGCGAGGTCGAGGCCTTGGCGTCGGAAGAGCCGGCAAACACGGACTGGGCGCTTGCCGCCGCTGGCCGCGTCAAGCCGTCGCGCGACGAGAGCGACGCGGCGCACGTGCCGGCCATGGATAGCCTGGCCGCCTATCTCGCGGAGATCGGCCAGGCGCCGTTGCTGACACCAGCCGAGGAGGTTCGCCTCGGCCGGCGAGCGCAGGCGGGGGACCGGGAGGCTGTGCATGCCCTGGTCCACCACAACTTGCGCCTCGTCGTGAACGTAGCGAAAAAGTATCAAAACCTCGGCATGGCCTTGCTGGATCTCATCCAGGAGGGCAGCGTCGGTCTGATGCGCGCTGCTGAGAAGTTTGATCCATCGCGCGGCTTCCGCTTCTCCACCTACGCCACCTGGTGGATCCGTCAGGCCATCTTGCGCGCGCTCAACGAGCAGTCGCGCCTGGTGCGCCTACCGGAGTACCTGCAAGGTCGGCGCGCCCTGGTCGACGGCGCCCGCGACGATCTGCGCGAGCGCCTGGGGCGCACGCCGTCCGACGCCGAGGTGGCAAAGGCTACCGGCTTCCCCCTCGAACAGGTGAGCGGCCTGACCCAGGCGTCTCGACCAGTCGCCTCGCTGGACGCCCCACTGAGCGAAGACGGCGAACTGGCGCTGGGCGACCTCATCCGTGACAACGACCCCGGCGCGGAAGAAGTCGCCCTGTTAGAAGACCGCCGCGCCGCGATAGCCCAGGCCCTGGCTGTGCTGGAGGAGCGGGAGCGCGAGGTGATCCGTCTGCGCTTCGGCCTGGATGGCGATGGTCGCGAGCGAACGCTGGAGGAGGTCGGCCGCGTGCTGAGTCTCACCCGCGAGCGCATCCGTCAGGTGGAAAACAAGGCCCTCCGCCGCTTGCGCCACGAGGACATCACTGCCCTGCTGCAGGAGTACGTCGCCAACTAGCAATCGCGCGCCATCTCCACACTCAGGAGGTGCGCCGCTGCATCAATATATGAGCGCCGGAAGGCATACACTCGCCCGTTCTCGGAGCCAACCAGGAGGTCGGGGCGACCCGTGGCGGGCTCGGCATCGGCGGCGAATGAACACGGCGCGGGGACGCAGGAATGGCCGCCGAAGCGGGCCGGCATGCCAGCCTCCAGGCCGAGCATTTCGGGCGGCGTGAAGACCGGTTGCCCCGGTTGGCCGATGTTCCGCAGCAGCCAGACCGTTGCCTTGCGCAGGCTGTTCAGTCCCGGTGGGTGATTGCCGTTGGTCCCAACCAACAGATCCGGTAAGCCATCAGCATCCCAATCGGCAATAGCGAGCTTGATGCGGCCAACGCTACCACCGGTTTCCGCGTCCAGTTTCACCGGTGCGCCATCTGCATAGAGCAGCGGCCCGTGCAGGGCCACCCGAACCGTGCCAAACTCACTATCCGGTCCGTCTGCCAGGAGGCAATAGCGGCTGACGACTCCGGCTTCATCAACCTGCACGTATGTGGGGGTACCATCTCCCCAGTCGACTAACTGGGGCCGACAACGCCAACGGGTGACGAGCGGTTGCCAACGCCCATCGCGTAAGATGTGCATGCGGCGCCCGCGCGATACGCGAGCGACAGGTTGCGCGGAACTGTCATTGGGCCCTTCTCCCCAGTCGGCGCCACCAGGCGTATCGGCCATGGCCGGGGCACTACGCTCATTCATCCGTAGGTACAGCGTATTCTGCCCCAGTGCGTCGCCACAAACAAGAGCGGCTGCGGCGCGTCGTCCCGGTGGCGACCAGACACCGACACCCGGATTGATATAGCCCCACTTTACCTCGCTGGGGCCCTGGATGGTGCCCGGCGTGCCGGCCATCATCCAGAGCGGGTTGCCCTCCGCGAGGATCGGCTCCGGCGCCGAGAAACGGAGCTCGCTGGCCGCAGCCGACGTACGCGCCAGCAGAACCTGACCCGCGGCGTTGCCGATAACGAGCTCCGGCCGACCGTCACCGTCCCAATCGACAACATTCGGACAAGCTTTGGCGCCGACGCTCAGATGCGCCCCGTACTCCTGGAGCCGAATCGGCGGCTCGACGATCGGCACGCCGTCGGCGGTGCGACCCGCCCAGCGCAGGAGACGCACATACCCATCCTCCGCGCCAACGATCAGGTCGAATGGCTGCTCCCCACCGGATGAGGTTTCCTCGCCAGGCCGAGGCGCCACCGTGAGGGCGTGCATGCAGGTAGGCAGGATAAGTTCATCGGGCAGGCGTTGCTCGGGCGGGTAGTCCGGCGGCGCGGCCGCTGGTGGTGTCGGCGGACGGTCGATGAGCGGTGGGCTGGCCTGCGTGCAGCGTACCGGTGTGCGTTGGGCGAAACACGGAGCGCCGTCCGGGCCGCGCCGCCCGGTGTTGCGGAAGTACCAGATGCGATCGAGAAAATCGCTCACCAGCAGATCGAAGGCGGCAGCCGGGTTAGCCGCCGGAATGACCGCCGGACCGGCAAGCCCGTAGACTTCCAGCGGCGTGCCGTCGTCGTGGCACAATGGCTGAGGAGCCGCGAATTGAGGCGGCGCGTCGGTCGAGCCTTGGACTGGTGGGCTGATATTGCGCAGGAGGTACAGTCGACCCCGCAGTGGCCCCCCGCGCCAGGTACCGTCGGCCTCGAAAGGACGGTAGCCCGGTTGACCGCCCCAGGCGCTGACATCCGAAGGCCAGTAAGCCGACCAGTCGTTGGTTCCGACGAGGAGGCTGATCCGGCCATCGCCCTCCAGGTCCAACGGGCAGAGCGACTGGATATTGGCGTCGTCGCTAGCCTGGCCGCCACCCGCCGGCAGCGGGACGGCGGGTGCAAAGGCCGGCGCGCCAGCTGCACCGATGTTGCGTCGCCACCAGAGGTCGGCTCGCCGGCATTCCAGCAGGTCAAAGCGACCGTTCCCCTGAAAGTCCACAGCGCGCAGTCGGCCGTTGTAGCCCTGGCCGTCATCACCGAAACCCGGCAAACGTCCGACGCGCCGAAAAGGAGGCCACGCGCCGCCCGGTGATCGAGCGGCCGCTGCATTGCTGTCGCCGCCGCCCGGCATGGCGCTGTAGAGAAAGGCGCCGCCCTCGTGGAGGTGGCAGGTCAACAACAGGTCGCGCTCGCCCCGCCCGAACCAGTCCACCAGGTCGACCGCCGTTTGCAAGCCGACGTGCAGGTCGCCAACGGACGCCCGTGAACCGAACCCCAGCGCCTCACCCGCGCCGATTAGGGGCGTTGGTAGGTTCGGCGGCAGGCCTGGCGCTGGACGGGGTAGACCGTTGAACGCACACGTCGCGGTGATGTCGAACGGGCCGGCCAGCGGCGCCCGGAAGCGCACGATGAAGCGTCGGCCGTCCAGCGTGTCGGCGTCGACTCGATGCGGGAGCAACCGGTCGCCACTCTGGAGCAACCAGGAATCGGGATCAATCCAGCCTGCAGGCGGGAGACCGTTCGCTCCTGGGAGTTGGTCTAGATCGACATCCCAGCGCAGCGGCGCACCAGCGCTCTCGCTCTGCACGCGCAAAGTGAAGCGCAACCGTTGTCCCAAACCGCTGTCTGCCATCGCCGTCTCCCTTTGTACTGCCCAACATCGTCAGCTACGTCTTCGGCTTCAGCAGCGGGTTCACCAGCCTGACCACCTCGGTGAGGGCGTCCTGCGGCGTGACCTGGCCTTTCCAAACGGGGGCGAGTTGCTGACCGAGGATCGTCGAGAATTGGGCCCAGGCAGCGACCGCTGGCGTCATGCGGGCTGTGCGAAGCATGTCTGTGTCTACCTGGGGGTTCGTCGGGTACTGCACGTCTTTGACATAATAGGACTCCCCAGACTTGCGCCGGGGCGGCGTGCGACCAGTCTTCATCATGATTACGTCGGCGTCTTTGCCTACCAGAAACTTGACCCACTCCCAGGCGGCATCGGGATGCTTGCTGCCCTTGACGATGCCGTCGCCGGAACCGTTACTGTGCGGCACGACGGGCGTGGCCTTGCCCTTCGGCTCCGGAGCGGCCATGAAGGGAAACTTGACCACACCGCCCATGAGCGAACCACCACCGGAGTACTGCCACTCCATGGCGATGACGCCGGAAAGCATGTTGTTCGCCTTGTTGCCGGAGAGTTTCAGCACCTCGCCGGCCATCGGAGCGGAGCGGCTTTTGACGAAGAAATCCTGCATGAACTGGACAGCTTCCACCGCCGCCGGCTGGTTGAGCAGGCATTGTGTGCGATCGGCGTTCCAGATTTCGCCGTTGTTGTTCCAAACCCAGTGCAGCAGCGAGTAGGGGTCGGTGCGCAACTGGATGCCGAACTGGGTAGGTTGCCCGTCCGGTCCCCGTTTCATCAGTTTGGTCGCCGTATCCACCACCGCCGCCCAGTCCCACTGGCCCTTGGCGGCCTGCACCGTGGGGTACGGGACGCTGGCCGCATCGAAGAAGTCGGGCCGGAAGACGGGGAGAAAAGGGTTATCCTCCAAAGGCGTGCCGTAACGCTTGCCCTTCCAGGTCACGGCATCCCAGGCGCCCGCGTATATATCGTCGCCTTCCATTGCCGTCCAATCACGGGCGAGGTAGGAATCGGTGGCAAGTACTGCGCCCTCGTCCACCAGCGCCGGAACCGCAATGTCGTTCATCCAGGTGGTATCGGGAGGAGTGCCCCCGGCGATCATGGCGTGCAGCTTGGTGTCGAAGTTGCTGCCCGGGGAGACGCCGCTGACAGTAATCTCGGGATGCTGCGTCATAAAGGGTTCCAGGATGAGCTTGTCCTTGGGCCAGAGGTTGTCTGCCTGATAGAAGTATTCGATGGTAACCGGCGCTCCCGGCACAGCATTGGCGGCTGCACCGGCAGTTCCGGAGAAACTGGTCGCGGACCCTGCGCTGGCGGAGGCAGTACTTGACGTGGTTGTCGTCGCGGCGTTCGTGCCAGCGGCCACGGTGCTTGTTGCGTGGTTGACCGTCGATCCCGTATTGACTGCGGCTGTCACGTTGCTGCTGCTCGTCGCCACTGCCTGTCCGGTCGTCGTTGCGGTAGTGTTCCCAGCCACGGCGCCGCCGCACGCCGCCAGGGCCGCGCCGGCCAGCGCCGTGGCGAAGGCCGCCAGCGCTGCCCGGCGCGGCACCGCTCCCCGAGCGCCAGATTCTTGCTGTCGCCATCCGGGGGCTGTCTGCTCAGTCGAACTTCCCACTCTTGCCATGGCTGACTGTTCTCCTCTTCTCCAGTCCGAGTTGCAACCTGTTGCGTTACTACCGTGGCGCGCGCGACGCTCGATTCCCTGTACCATCTGTCGTCTCCCCTGGCTCCGCGCCCTGGACGATCAGTGTACAACGCCCAATTGGTGCTCGGCGTGCCGGGCGGAGCGGCAACGGCTGGAGCGGGTGTGTTGCCGCCTAACCACTCCCGTGCAAGGTCACCGTTCGGTCCTGGTCCAGATGCACAGGAACAAGTTGGGTTGGGAGGGGCCGGAATTCGCCATTCTGGGCGAGTAGCCCCCCGATGTTGTAGTCGCCGCGTTGGAGGACGAAGACAAAGCTCCGTCTGTCTCCCGCCTGTTGCGCGACGATATTGCAGCATCCGGTGTACACCTGAACGCCTTCGCCGACAAACGGCGGCTGAATGTTGACCGTCAACTGGTAACGGCGGTGACTGGACGTATAGCTGACACTGGCTACCGCGAACAGGACCACGGCAAGGACCAGGCAGAGCCGTGCCAGCGACCGCCGGTGGTTCCTGGCCCGAAAGATAAGCAAGCGCCAGAGCATCTGCCCCTCCGATGCTTGTTCGCACAGTATGGCCAGGCACGCTGCAGTATACTGCTCTCACGCTACGCGAAGGAGTCCGGGGCGCCGACGCCGCGAGTCTCTGGCTATGCTGCGGTAGATCAGGGGGCAAGAGCATGACCATGTTGCAGGCTGGTCGGAGCAGTGTCGACGTGACGCCGCCGGTGGGGACCTGGCAGTGCGGCTACGGCGGCCGCACGCGGCCAAGTGAGACGATTCGCGACCACTTGCGGGCCACCGCCCTGGTCCTGGAGACAGACGGGCAGCGCACGGCCATCGTTGGCGTTGATGTGATCGCCCTCCGCCGCGACTCCGTGGCGACGATCCGGCGCCGAATCGCCGCGGACGTCGGCATCCCGCCAGAGCGGGTGCTGCTCGGCTGCTCGCACACGCACGGGGGGCCGGTGACGATGCCGCTGGCAAGTCAACCCTGTGATGACGACTACGTACGCATCCTGGAAAAGACGATCGCCGGGGCGGTAGCGATGGCAGCTCGGCAGATGGTCCCGGCCCGCCTGGCGTATGGCGAAGGCCATATCGCCTTCTCTATCGAACGGCGGCTCCAGACCGCTGACGGAATGCGAATGCTACCGAATCCGGCAGGGCCGATCGACCGTCGGTTGCGTGTGCTTCGCGTGGAAAGTGCTTTGGGGCGCGAGATGCCGCTGGCGGTCCTTTTCGGCGTGTGCTGTCACGCCACCTGCCTGGGCGCCGACAACTATGCCATCAGCGGCGACTATCCCGCTGCCGCGCGCCGCTGCATCGAGCACCTGTACCATGGCGAGACGCGTGCGCTCTTTCTGCCGGGCGCCTTTGGCGACGTGCGCCCCAACCTGGTCGATGAGCGAGGGCGCTTCCGTGGCGCGACCGATGTCGAACTGGAGCGGATTGGGCGTGCAGTGGGCGCGGAGGCCGTGCGTGTCAGCGAAGAACTGAGCGGGATTCCCCGAGCGCCGGGAGCAGTGACGCCGCGCTGGGAGGGTGAAGGCGGCATGGCCGGGGCGATTCGTGACGTGCCCTTGCAGTACCAGCAATTGCCGAGCCGCGACGAACTGCTCGCCTTGACGGCGCGCGGTGACGGCTTTTGGGCGCGGCGCCTGCTGGCGCAACTCGACAAAGATGGCCACCTGCCGGCGGGGGAGCCATGCGAAGTACAAGCACTGCGCCTGGGGCCCTTTCTGCTCATCGCGGTTGCCGGGGAACTCATGGTGGAAATCGCCCAGGCCATCGAGGCGCGGCTTGCCGATGCCACGGGCACCGACGCGACGCTGGTGCTCGGCTACGCCAACGGCATGGCCGGCTACCTGTGTACGGCCAGGGCCTATGCGGAAGGCGGCTATGAGTCGGCCGAGGCCCACTTCGCCTACCACCGTCCGGCACCGTTCAGCGCCGACACGGCAACGGCGTTGACGCAGGCTGCGTTGATGCTGGCTGCCGAGGTCGGGGTGAACTGACCGAAGAGACCATCACGGAGAGGGACGCTCTGCATGAAAATCTATCTCATGACCGACATGGAGGGTGCTGCCGGTGTCGTCAACGCCGACGACTACCTGGCTCCCGGCGCCCGCTATTACGAGGTGGCGCGGGAGCTCGTGACCGGGGAAGTCAACGCCGCGATTGAAGGAGCGCTTGAGGCCGGCGCCACCGAGTTCCTGGTGCTCGACGGCCACGGACACGGAGCAATCAACCCGCTGCTGCTGCACCCAGCCGCCCGGCTCCTCACCGGCCGACCGCTCGGCTACCCGTTCGGCATTGACGAGAGCTTTACCGCCGCCTTCATGTCGGCACGGGCAATCCCCTGGAGTGCCCGCTGCAACGGCTCCTTGCGATAGGGCAGCGTGTGGACTCCCAGCGGAAGCGGTGTCGTGTGCATTGTTCTCCCTTTTACTTTGGTGACTGGTCGATGAGACCTTGCAGCAGTGGCTGGACGCCCTGCAGTGTGGCAGCTACCTCGGCCTTGCCCGCGACGATACTGGCCAGGGCCGGCTCGACGGTCGCCCGCACGAAGGCGTCCGATCCCTTGACTCGGAACATCGGATCAATGCCCTGTGCCAGCGACAGCGACTCTACCAGCACCTCGGGCCGAACATTGGGCTTGTTCTGGAAGAAGGTCTTGGACCAGGTCGCCGTGTCGCTGGCGATTACCGGCATGAAGTTGAAGAAGAGGGCGTAGTAGGACCCGTTATCCAGCCACTTGACGAAGTTCCAGGTTTCTTCCAGGTGCTTGGATGACTTGGCAACATACGCCATATTGGGGTCAAAGGCGTAGGCGGAGCGCTTGGCTTTCGGGAAGGGCATGAAGGCCCAGTTCACCGTGTTCAGGGCCTGATAGGCGCCGAACTCCCAGGAGCCCATGGTCGACATGGCCGACGTTCCGCCCTTAAAGCCACCCGCCGCCAGCTTCAGGGTCGGCCCGGGCATCACCTTGTACTTCAGTGTCAGATCCGAATAGTTGGTGTAGGTGTCGATCATCGGTTGGGCGGCACAGGTTGCCTTATCGAGTTGCTGCGACACCCAGTTGCCTTCCCAGAGCACCGGCAGGTGGACGCTGTAGGCGAGGGAGTCGACGCCGGCCTGGGTCAGCGTTCCGGCAGCCGAGGGAACGGTGAGCCTGCGGGCCGCGTCCAGGAATGTTTCCCAGGTCCAGGCGTCGTCCCCCCACCTGGCGGGCGGCTCGGGCACACCGGCCTTTTGGAACAGGTCGCGGTTGTACACCATCGCCGGAGCCTCGGCATGGACGGAGAGCGGCAAGCCATAGACGCCTCCTTTGTAATCGGCCTGAGTCTGCAGCCACTGCTGGTTGTACTTGGTGAGGTCGAAGTGGTCGCGCTTGATCAGCGAGCTGAGGTCGGCGTAGAGCCCCTGCTGGGCCAGGTTCGTCGCCGGGCGGGTGTTGCCGAACAGGTCGGGCGGCACATCCGCCGCGGTCAGCGTCAGATACTTCTGCTGACTATCAATAATGCCGCCGGGGCCGATGATGACCTCGACGGCCACGCCCTTCTGGGCCTTTTCATAGGAAGGCAAGAAGGTGTCGCCGAGCCGGCCGAGGTCCTGCGGGTTGAAGTAGGACATCCACTGGATTTTTACCGCCGCCTTGTTGCCGGTGCCGACGATGCCGGTGGTGGGCGTCGGCGCCGGCTTGGACGCCGCCGCTACGGCGCTGGCGGTACTCGACGCCGTTGTGGCGGCGGTGGCGGCGGCCACGCTCGTGGCAGTGCTGGAAGACGCTGCGGACGAGGCAGTTGTGGCCGCCTGGGCTGACGTCACCGCGCTGCCGGCGGTCGCCGGCGCCGCTGTGCTGGCTGCCGCCGTAGCGGATGTGCTGCCGGCCGGAGAGGGCGTAGCGGTCGTGCCGCCGCAGGCAGTAAGGATACCTACCCCCACCGCAGCAATGCCGGTGACGCGAGCGAGTAGCTGCCGACGACCGATCGTGTCTGCGGAGAAGCGAACCATAGTGGGCTACCTCCATTTGTGACTACAGGCCGAGCTGGGCGCGCTGCTGATTGAGTATTGAGGTGACTTGCTGCTGAATGGTCGTGGCGGCGGCATCCAACGCCTGTGCCCCGCTGAAGGCGTCCGTCTGCGGCTTGCCGATGGCGCTGGCGATGTCGCCTTCCCCAGCAACGACGAAAGTGACGTGTCCGTTCTTGAGCACGTCGGAGAAGAGATAGATGCTCTTCGGCGGTGTCGTGCGCTGGGGGTTGAAGACGTACTTTTCGGCGGTGGCGATGTGCGCCGGCACGAAGCCGGGAATGTTGGCGATCTCCAGCGGCAGTCCTTCTCCCATCGTGTACCACTTGACGAAGGTCCAGCCTTCGTCGACGAACTTGCTCGTGCTGCCGATGGAGAAGCCGTTGGTGTAGACGTCAATGACCCGCGAGCCGGTCGTCGGACTCTTCGGCGGGAGAAATACATCCCAGTCCAGGCTCGGCGTCGGGGCGATGGTCTGCGACCACCACATGCCGCCTGGCGTCATGGCGGCAGCGCCGCTCGTGAAGAGCTTGATGCGGTCGCCGGTGCTGGGCGCCGCCGCCACCTTCTGCTTATGGACCAGGTCGACAAGATAGGTGAAGGCATCGTAGGCCTTGCCGTCGGAACGCAGCGTACATTGAGTGAAGTTCTGGTCGAAGAAGTCGCCGCCATTCTGCCAGATCCAGGTGTTAATGCGGCCGTTGCCGTCCTCCGGCAGTCCCAGCCCGTACTGCGGGTTGCCGTTCGCGCCGGCGGCGCGCGTCATCTTCATGGCGTTTTCGAGCATGGTATCCCATGTCCAGCTCGCGTCCGGCGGTTGCACGCCCGCCTGCTGGAAGAGCGTCTTGTTGTAGAAGTGGAGACTGCCCGTGTTCAGGTTGGCGGGCATCACGTAGAGCTGGCCGGCTCCGGTGGCGATGCGTCCCGCCTGCCAGCGCGCGCTCGCCACTAACGGCGGGTACAGTTGCGTCAGGTCGACCTTGTCGCGGGCGACCAGGTCGTCGAGCACCCGCGTCACCTTCTTGGCAGCAAAGACGACGTGGTAGTACGGGGAATGGGTGATGACGTCCGGCCCGGCGCCGCTGGCGGTCTGCAACTGCACCTTGCTGAAGTACTCGCTGAACGTGCCGATGGTATCGAAGTTGATGGCGATGTCCGGGTGCTGCGCCATGAAGGCGTTGAAGATCGGTACCGTCTGACTGGTCAGCGTTCCCCAGGAGGAAAACCGGATGGTCGCCTTGGGACTGGACGGCGTGTGCAGGGTCAGGCCGGCGGTGGTCAAGGCGCTGGTCGTCGCCGCCACGGCGGCGACGGTGGCGCCTGCGGCTCCCCCGCTCGTCGCTGCGGCAGTGGAGGCAGCCGTGGACGCGATCGCGCTGCTCAAAGCAGCGGCGGACGTCGTGGACGCTAGCGCCCGCGCTGTAGCCCCGGTCGACACGGCAGTGGTGGGTGGTGCGGCCGCGCCGCAAGCGCTCAGCGCCAGCGCCGCGCAGGCGCTCGCCAGGCTGACGACGAACCGACGTCGGGGAAGGAATTGGGCGAGGCTGGACATCGATACCCTCCATTCATTATCGCCAACTGACTTGGCGCCTCCTGGCTTGCACCCTGCGCTGCTACACCCCGCTGCGTGATGGGGTGGGCGCCGGCACGCGGGCGCCGTAGACTGAGAAGAGCACACTCCGGGCGCGATCGACGTCGCGCAACGGATCGACCCCGTAGGCGCGGGTGAACGCTGCGTGCGTCGCCTCTTCCCACTTCGTCGTTGCCGGCAGTGGAAAGTCGACCGGCACGCCGCCGGCCAGACCGGATTCATTCATCGCCACGACCAGTTCTTCGTCGCGGTAACCGTTCCGGCCGCCGTACTCCGGCGCAGCACCGTCGACGACCGCTCGATACAGGCTGGTGAGCTCGTCGGCGCGGGCCACTTCGTCCTCGCCGCCCCGCCAGAGCTCGGGGTGGCGCTCCACAAGGCCCGCGAACGGGTTGTCGTAGACGAGATCGAACGGCGGCCCCAGCCGAAGTTGTTGCGGCGTACGGCCGGCGCCGCCGACCACCCAGGTCGTCTCCGAGCGGTGGCGGACGAGCTTGCCGTCGGTCACCACGCTCACTTCGAGCTGGCCGCCCTGGCTCACCAGCGTGCCCTTCGTGCCGTGCGCGGCGAAAAAGCGCGGCGCTGCCTGGCGCACCGGCGAACTCCAGGAACTGGTGCACTCGTGGATCGCCGTGGCCCCACCGGCGAAGTCGATCGTCGCCGCAGTCCATGTCTCATCTTCGTGATGGGCGCCGTTGAAGTCGTAAGGATCGACAGGATAGCGGCGGACGTGGGCGCTCACCGTGCGCGGCGCCGCATAGTTCAGGTAGGTGCGCAGGAGGTTCACGGCGTGGTAGCCGCCGGTGACGTAGAGGCAATAGGCGCGCAGGACGCGCCCGATGGCGCCGCTTTCCAGCACCTTGCGCGCCAGCCGCTCGGCCGGCCAGCGCCAGACGTTTTCCGCCACCTCCAGCGGCACATTGGCGCGCGCCGCGGCATCAATGATCAGCTCCGCCATCTGGCGCGTGGGCGCGATAGGCGTCTCGATCAGCATTGGCACGCCGTAGTCGGCCGCGGCTTTGGCGATGACGTGGTGAGCGTCGGGCGGCGTCACGATATCCACCGCCTCCAGTCGGCCGGCACGGAAGAACTCATCAACGTCGTTGTGGGCGCTCGCGCCGGTGCGTGCGGCAATAGCCTGCGCCGCCTGTGGATTGACGTCGCACACGGCGACCAGTTCAAAGCGATCGTCCAGCGCCAGGATGCTCTGCAAGTGGGCCTGGGCCCGCCTGCCCGCTCCCACCAGGCCAAGTCGCAATCGTCGCACTGCTGCCTCCTTCCATACGTTCCATACGTTATTACCGGCGGTCCTTCCCCGGATCAGCCCTCCACCATCACCTGCGCTGGATGGGCGTAGTTCCGGTACTGCTGGGCGATGCCGGCCGCCTGGCCGTCGCCGGGATGCGCAATGACGCGGCGCTGGAAGTACACGCTGCCCGACGGCGCGCCCGCCGGATAGAGGGAGCGCATGGTCATGCAGCCGTAGCCGCCGGCGGAAAGGCCGCGTCCTTCTTGTGGATTGGCGGGGTGGTCGAAGAAGGCCAGTCCGCCAATGCCCCCTTCCAGGTCGCCGCACCAATCCAGCCAGCCGCCGGTGGTGCGATAGGTGGCATTGGCCGGCGTTTCCAGCTGCAGCGCCTCGTCGGAACTCAGGCGGCCGGGCCGGTCCAGCGGCACAGCATGGCGCTGAGCATCGCGGCGATTCAGGTCTACCAGGCGTAGCGGGTCGGCGATACGGGCGGCCAGGATAAAGGGCGACGGCCCCGCCTCCTGCGGCGGCGATGGCTGCTGCCAGATATCGAAGACCAGGGAACCGTCCGGCAGCGGCGAGAGCCGAATCTCCCGCCGCTCGTCCAGCAGGTAGTCGGCTGTGGCGTTGGTGTAGATCAGGCGCTGGACAAAGCGGCCGTACACCGGACCGCCCTCGACGCGTTCCCAGGAGACGTGCAGCATCTTGCCGTCCGGTCCGTAGGGTGGCTCGTCCCAGTCGGACCAGACATTGGAGGTGGTGGGGCCGCCGTGACCGCCATAGGCGAGGAAGAGACCGGTCTGGTGCTGATGCTCCCCGGATGCGCCGCGCACCACGTTGCCGGCCGGCGTCATGACCGGCCAGAAGTAGGGTTTCCAGGTCCCCAGGAAGATGTAGTAGGCCAGCAAGCGCCCGGCCTTGGTGAAGATGAGCCGGTCCGCCTTGACCTGTAGCTGCACGCCTCCCTGGCCGGATGACGCCCCCCCGATGCGGCAGCTATAGCGTCGCGTCGCGCCGCGTGGCAGCGCACCGGCGACCAGCCACGTGAGGCGGCCACCCTCGTCAACCTGGGCCGGCAACGTGGCGCCATCGGCCGCGGTAAGTTGCGCGGCCAGGTCCGCGGCGCCTGCCATCGGCAGGCGCCGCGTGATCTCAGGCGGGAGTTGCACGGTGGCGAGGAGGTCGCGCCGGTCAAAGTCGCCAGCCTCCAGCCGAAGCTGAAGCGTGAGCAGTTCGCTCGCGGATACCATGGGCCTGCTCCCCTTCTGGGTGGCCGCGCTGCGTCTTCCGTACAGTTACAGGGGGAAGCCGCACGCCCAACCAAGGCCAGGTCTGGGCTTCCCATGGCGGACTGACGTCAGCTCATCACGCGCACCCGCGTGCCTGTGTCGATTGCCAGTTGGATCGAGACGCCGGTTTCCACCATGCGCACCCCTTCCGTCATTGGGCAGCGCGGCGTGTCCGTACCCTGGATACTGCCGACGAAGTTCGCCATCTCGTACTGCCACTCCGGCGAGCCGCGACCGTGCATCGGCGTGGTTGGGAGCGGCCGCGGCTCCCAACGTGTGGAGGTGTGCAGGTGGCCGCGTAGTTCATCGTCCTCCCACCAGCAGACGATCGTACCCTTGTCGCCGTAGACGGAGAGGCTCAGGATATACGGTCGGACGACGGCGCTGCTGGAGAAGAGCTTGCCCAGGGCGCCGTTCTGGAAGTGGAGGAGGGCGAGGCCTGCCCTGGGCGTCTGGTTGCCCTGCACTTCGAACACGTCGCCGGCGTACCAGCGCACCAGATCCAGGGCGTGATGGCCGACGCCGAGGCGGGCACGATAGGTGAGGTTGCGACCCCAGGTGCGGGCGCTAGGGTACTCTTCAGGCTCCGCCTGATGGGCGTAGTTGGAAGAGACGTAGAAGACCTGCCCCAATGCGCCCTCCGTCACCAGCCGGTGGGCCTCGACGAAGGTCGGCCAGCAGCGGGCGATATGGCCGGTCTGGGCGACCTGGCGCGGATGCTCGGCAATCGCCCAGCGGATGCGGCGACCCTCTTCCAGCGACTGGCATGCGGGTGTCTCACAGAGGACGTGCTTGCCGGCATCCAGCGCGGCGACCACCTGCTCGGCGTGCAGGAAGGAAGGGGTGCAAAAGTCGATAGCGTCAACGTTGGGGTCGTCTAGGGCGGCGCGCCAGTCGTCGTAGCAGGTGCGGATACCCCAGCGTTGCGCCTTCGCCTTACCGTCCGAGGAGCGCGCAACCACGGCAACCACTTCAGCTTGGTCGGCAATGGCGCTGTAACCGGCATGATGATTCGAGCCGGTCCAACCGAGACCCACAAGGCAGACACGAATGCGGTCGGTCACGTCGTCCTTTCCCGCAACTCCGGCGGTTCCCCAGACAACATGCTGATGCTAGCACAGTGCTGGAAGGCTGTCAAATCGCACCGGTGGCACGGTGGCACGGCGACGCGGGGGCATCGCACCAACACGCGTCGTTGATCGGTGGCTCGCTGCGGCTCAGAAGGGAGGCCCCATCGCCTGAAGAAGTGCGCTCAACTCCTGGTGATCATGCTCGTCGAGCGCCTGGCCACCCGGCTCGCGCAGAGCGGCGACCTTGAAGATGCCTTGCCGGCGCAACACTTCCTTGGCGCCGAGCAAAGGAAACTGGCGGCGCCAGAAGGAGAGCGGCAAGAAATGGTTGAAGGACGCGCGCGCCGCCACCTCGTCACCGCCTTGAAAACAGGTGTAGGCACGGGCGAGGTCGGCCACGCCGACGCTGCCGGGAATCGCGCCCTGGGCGCCGCGCGCCAGATCGTCCAGCAAGTACGAGCCGCCGGAGAGGATACCGAGGCGGTCGCCCGCCAGACGGCGTAGGGCCGTAATACGATGGCCGGAGTCGGCTGCCTCTTCCTTCACGTACTGCAAGGTCGGCAACTCGGCGGCGAGCGTGGCGATGTCACCTGGCGCCACAGTGATCTGGGCATCCTGAAGGATCAAGGGCAGGTCGGTCGCCTGGGCCAGCGCCCCGAAGTGCCGTCGAAGCAGGGACAGATCGGCCAGACCCTCGGTCGGCGGCGTCGCGAAGATGGCGGCGGCCCCCAGCGCCTGCGCTTGCCGGGCAAGGGTCACGGCGGCATCGGTGGTCGCAGCGGAGACGCCAACGATGACGGGGACGCGTTGGCGGGCCTCGTCAATCACGACAGCGGCCAGTCGGGAGCGCTCTTCAGTGGTGAGCTTGTGGCACTCGCTCGCGCCGCCGACGGCAGCCAGGCCGTGCGCTCCGGCCGCGAGGAGATAATTGACGAGCCGTCGCACGTCCGCCTCATCAATGGCGCCGGTCGCATCGAACGGCGTGTAGACGATCGGAATAATGCCCCGGAGCGTTCCTACCATGCCGGCCTCCTTCGCCTGGCTGTCCCCGATCGTGCCGCGCTTCTTGCTCGTTCACGGTCCGCTGGCGCAGAGCATAGCAGGACGCCGCGTACTCCGCCGGCTGTTGCACGCCGACGCCCCGTATGCCATGCTGCTGCCCAACCGGCCGGCGCGAGCGGATCCGTCGGGCAACGACCTGCCGATTGAGGAGTACACAATGCTGGATGACCAGTCCCTGCTCAGCGCGTTGCGAGGCGAGCGCTCCGCCGAGGAGGTGTGCCGAGCGGCGGGTGTGCCCAGCGCCGACTTCGCGTCTGCGCGGGATGCCTTCCTCCAGCGACGGCTGCCACCAGCCGAGTGTCGCCTGGAGGCTGCGCTGGACCAGCGCGTGGAGATCCTGCGCGACCGCGCCGGTGTGCCGCATATCTGTGCCGATACGCAACTCGATTGCTACTTTGGGCTCGGCTTCGCCATGGCACAGGACCGCCTCTGGCAGATGGATCGCCTGCGGCGGCGAGCGCTGGGCCGCCAGGCTGAGGTACTCGGACCGAGTTACGTGCGGTCCGACCTGACGCATCGCCTGGTCGGCATCGACCACATCGCCAGCGCTGAGGTCGAACGCATCGACGAGCAGACCCGCCGCGTTCTTGAGGCGTTCGTTGCCGGGATCAATCGTCAGATTGAATACTGCGGAGCGGACCTGCCGATCGAGTTCGTCCTCCTGAACTACGAGCCGGAGCCGTTCAGCGTCCGCGACGTCCTGGCGACCCTGCGCGGCATGTGGTGGTCGCTCAATGGGCGGCTGGAGAGTCTGGTCGTGGCGGAAGCGGCGCGCCTGTTGCCGAACGACGAGTTGCGCCGGGCCTATCTCACGCCGGAGGCGTCGGAAGAGCGCATCGTCCCGGCCGGCAGCCGCTACCCGCCGGCTACTGACGCGTTGGCGGCGGTGACCACCACGCTCGCCGGCATGGGCGATAACAGTGGGAGCAACAACTGGGCGGTGTCGGGCGGCCGCGCGACTAGCGGACACGCCCTCCTCTGCAGCGATCCGCACCAGGCCTTCTGGCTGCCGTCGAGCTGGTACGAATACGCCTTGCATGGGCCGGAGGGCAACGTGGCCGGCGCCGGCCACCCAGGAGTACCCGGGCTCTGGTGGGGCGCCAACGATGCAGTGGCCTGGGGCATTACCAACAACGCCGCGTCGACGCGCGACCTCTATGTTGAGGAGGTGCATCCCAGTGATAGCCGCCGCTATCGGGACGGTACGACGTGGCGCGAGTTTGCGGAGCAACCTATCGAGATCGGCGTCCGCGGCGAGGAGCGCCGCCGTCACCGGCTCCGCTCCACTGTCCGCGGCCCGATCATGAACGAGGTCCTGCCGTCGGTCGCGGAGGGCGGTGATCCGCCGCTCTCTTTGCGCTGGGTGGGTCAAGAGCACCTCGACGACGTGCGCCCGTTGCTGGCGCTCAACCGCGCCCACGACTGGTCCTCGTTCCGTGCTGCCCTCAGCGACTGGTCCGTGGCAGTGTTCAACTTTGGCTATGCCGACCGCACCGGCTTTGTCGGGTACCAGTGCGCCGGCCGCGTGCCGGTGCGCGGCCGGGCCGCTCGCGGCTTTCGTCAGGCCAACGCGTCGGATGACGCCTGGCAGGGCTACGTGCCGTTTGAGGCGTTGCCACGGCTGGAGGACCCGCCGCGCGGCTACATCGCCAGTGCCAACCAGCGGGTTGTGGCCGACGACTACCCCTACCCCTTCTACGGCGCCTGGGCGGCCGGCTACCGGGGACGGCGCATCGGCCAGGAGTTGGGGGGCGCGACGCTGCTCGACCGGTCGCGCCTCATTGCCTTGCAGAACGACGTGAAGAGCTGCCGGGCTGAGCGCCTCTGTCCGCCTTTATTGCGCGCGCTGGCAGGGAGCGATGATCCCCAGGTACATCTCCTGCGCGACATGTTAGCGGGCTGGGACTACCGCTACACGCTCGAGAGTCCGGCCCCCGCCCTGTTCGAGACGTTCATGGAAGTGTGGCAGGAGCGAGTCGCCGCCGAGCGCTTCCCGGCGCGCTTGGCGCCGCTGCTGAAAGGCCAGGGCGGTCCCGCCGCCCGGCTGTTGGAAGGCGACGGCTTGCCATGGTTTGGCGACGATTTGCCGGCCGCGCTGCAGGCCGCTGCGAGCGCGGCTGTGATCCTCGCGCGGGCGCGCTTCGGCCCTGATTTGGACCGCTGGCGCTGGAGTGAGGTGCATCAGGCCCACTGGCAACATCCGCTGAGCAATGCGGCCACTGCGGCGGCATTTGATGTGGGCCCGGCGCCGGTCAGCGGCGGGGGCGACACCGTCCGCAACACGGGCCTCGGTCGTCCTCCCTTCGCCGCAGGCAGCGGCTCGGAGTACCGACTGGTGGTGGACTTCGCCGAGCCGGAGCGCTTCTGGGCGGTCCAAAACGTGGGCAATTCCGGCCAGCCGGGCAGCAGGCACTATGCCGACCAGTTCGCGCCCTGGCTGGCGGGGGAGTACCACGCCATCGAGCTACAGCGGAAAGCAGTAGAGCGTGATGCTGATAGCCGGACAACGCTCTTGCCCGGGAGGAATCAGTTGTAGCGCGCCCGTTGGTCCAAGTGCGCCACAAGTTTTCGCGCCGGTGGGTTGGTTGAGGGTGTAGGATACCT
>DAIMXP010000045.1:0-53100 GCA_036734945.1 Chloroflexota bacterium | reverse complement strand
AAAGAACTGATGGCTGATCCGGCTCGCGCAGGCGGGGTTCGGAGTCGGCTATGGCTACAACGAAAGGAGAACGTTGATGCAGGCAACACAGGAACCGCGAGATCGCCCCCTGGTATCCGTGACTGAGGCCGCGGTCCTGGCCGTTGATCGTCCCCGGAACCGTGCCGAGCGACGGCACCCCACCGCCCTCAATCCGTTGGTCGGCTTTCGTGAGGCAGCCCTCTTGACCGGCGTCAGTGAAAGCACGCTACGCCGTCTTGACCGGGCCGGAGCCTTGCCGGGTGTTGTTGTCCACATCCCCGGAGCACGTGCGTACATTCGCAGAGCTGCGTTGTTACGCTGGCTGGACAGCGAGCAAGCGTACGAACAGCAGGCGTTGCACGTGTTGAAAGTGAGCGCACAATGACCACCCGGCACCCCCGGTCCCGCGAACGCATGGCGACGGCTGAGCGGCGTGCGAGAGCGGGCAACCGCTCTGCCGGCATGAGCGCCGGACCCGGCTGTGTTGGCCGGAGTGGCGTGAGAGAGGAACGAACGTGGACAGCGAGAACACCCGCAAGCGGGTACCCGAGCGAGCAGCACGCAAGCGCGGGGACGGCGAGGGAAGCATCGACGAGGTGCGGGAAGGGTTGTGGCGTGGCCGGCTGATGGTCGGCTACAAGGCCGACGGCAAGGCCGACCGTTGCGTCCTGCGCGGCAAGAGGCGCGGTGAGGTGCAAAAGAAGCTGGCCGGACTGCGGCAGCGCGCGGAACAGGGGACGCTGACCGAGCAAGCCATCGACCGCCTGACCGTGGCCGGCTGCTTCACGCGCTGGTCCGCTGCCGCCGCCGCCACGGTGCGCCCCACGACGTGGCGCAGTGATGCGGACCTGATCCGCCTGCACGTGCCCGCACGGTAGCCGTAGCAACGCCGCCGGCATCTGCTGGCACAAATCGGCAGCGATCGCTGCAGCCATTACCCGCTGTGCGGAGATCGACCGCAAGATGGCGCGCTTCAGTCGCCAGTAGCCCAGGCGTGCGGCTGGCCAGGAACACCACCCCGGCCAGCACCGGCTAGACACCGGCGCCGGCGGACGTTCCGCCGGTGGGCGTGACGGCAGCAGAGGAACAGAGCAATGCAGCAAGTAACTATCGTGGCGGAGATGGCGCCGGACCCCGAAGGAGGACCGTGTACGCACATCGTGGAGCACACCGCCGACTTTGGTGAGTACGTCGGCATCGTCCTGGGCTTCCGGCGGGATCCGGACTGTGTGCGGCTGACCTGGCACGCGACGCCGGCGGTAGCCGCTGAGGCACTGCGGCTGCCCGCGCTGCAAAGTGAGGTGGCGTGATGACCGGCGACGAGCGCCCGGTCTACCTGGCCGACCGGCTGGGAGCCGAGGTACCCGGCATGGTCGCCGGCAAGGTGAGCAACAGCGGCCTAATGGCTGCCCTGGGCGTGGATGCCCGCACAGCGGCGCTGATCCGCCTGTGCAGCCTGCCCCGACCGGAGCGATGGGACGCCGACCTGCGGCTGATCGCGGAACGGTTCGGCCTGGACGCCGATGCCCTTGCAGCGGCGCTGGCCGGCGGTATCGGACGCGCGGCTGACGGGGCCGCGACCCACCCGGACTATATCGCGGCCCATCGCACCACAGCGGAGGTACTGGCCGCGCTGGACTGCGACGAACTGACGGCGGCACGGGTACGGCTGTGCCGGCTGCCCCGAAGCGTGGAAGACCTCCAGGAGATCGCCGTCTACGCCGGTGTGGACGTCTACGCCCTGGGCCGGCTGCTGGCAACCAAGTAGAGGCGTGCGGATGGGTATTCCTCAACGAATACCCATCGCCGTCGTGAGAGCCGGAGTTGCCGGGTGTTCCGGCGACTGGTGTGAAAGAGCAAGAGAGAGGAAACCGAGATGCGAGTCTACACCCTACACCCGACCGGAGAGCGGCCTATCAGGTTCACGGGGGAACTGCTGGCCCGAAGCCGCCAGTCAGTCCAACAGCGGCGTGAGCGACTATTCCGGCAGCGCCGGCCGCTGGACGGAGCTGAGCCTCTACCGCACCGCCAAAGGCAGCCTGATCGACGCGCACGGCGATCGCACCGCCTGGGCCGGTGAGCGGGATACCGTCACGGTGGAACGGGGCGACCAGGAGGAGATCATCGAATTCTTCGGCCTCGACTGGCTGGCGACGGACCTGTACCAGGCAGCCGGCATCGACACGGCCCAGGACATTGAGGAGTAGCGGCAACGGGGGGGCGGCCGGCCATTCCCCTTCGACTATTGGGGATATTGGGAATAGGAGTATGGCAGTGGACGGCGACAGCACCCGACCGAAGCGGGGACACGGTGAGGGAACGATCAATCAACGACCGGACGGCGTATGGCGTGGCCGCATTATGGTTGGCTCTCAGGCGGACGGCACGCCCGACCGCCGGAGCGTTACCGGTGCGACCCGTGGAGAGGTGCAAAAGAAGCTGCGGGAACTGAAGCGGCAAGCCGAAGGCGGCCTACTCGTTGACCGTGCCAAGCGTGAGACGCTGGCCGCCTTCCTTGATCGCTGGCTGGACGGAGCCAAGGCGTCGGTGCGAGCAACGACCCACGCGCGCTACGTCCAACTGCTGCACGCGCACGTCTTCCCTACCCTGGGGAGGAAGCCGCTGGAGAGTCTTCGACCTGACGACGTGCAACGGCTCTACGCCGACTTGCTGCAAAAAGCCGTCGGGGGACGCAACGGCCGCAGGGTCTCCCTTCGGTCGCCGGCCGGCGTCGGCGGCGCGACACTCTCGCCTGGGACCGTGCATCACGTCCACGTGGTGCTGCATATCGCCCTCGAGAAAGCCGTGAAGTGGGGCTACGTGCCGCGCAACGTCTGCGACGTCGTGGATGCGCCGCGCGTCCAGCAACGGGAGATGCACCCGCCGACAGCGGTAGACGTGGCGGCCCTGCTGGACGCCGCCGGCGCTGATCCGCTGCTGACCCTGTGGACGCTGGCCGCGTACACCGGCGCCCGGCAAGGCGAGCTCCTGGGGCTGCAATGGTCGGACCTAGACCTCGACGCCGGCGCACTGACCATTCAGCGGACGCTACTGCAGACGACCCGAGGCGGCATCCCGGCCTACGCGCCGCCGAAGACGGCCAAGAGCCGGCGCACCATCGCCCTGCCGGAGGAAGCGGTAGACGCCCTGCGGCAGCACCGGCAGCAGCAACTTGCCGACCGGCTGACCCTGGGCAGCGACTATGCCGGCAATAACCTGGTGTTTGCGACGGCGCTGGGGACACCGCTGCTGCACAGCAACGTGCATCGTTCTTTCAAGGCAGCCCTGACCCGCGCCGGCCTCGCACAGACCGTGCGCTTTCATGACCTGCGGCACGCCCACGCTACGAGCTTGCGCGCCGGCGGTATCGACCTGAAGACCGTATCCGAGCGGCTGGGACACAGCAACATCGGCATCACCGGCGACCTCTACACGCATGCTGTGGCCCAAGCCGACCGGGACGCAGCGACGATGCTGCAAACGTTGATCCGGGGCGCACGCCGCAAGAGTGAGCCGAGCAACGGCTGATCGTGGACCAGGATTGGACCACGGCAGCGCCCGTTCCAAAGATTGGACCAGGATTGGACAATTCTGGAGCAGCGGCCTAAGTGAGACTTGACACTTTGGGCCGCTACCAGAGGGAAAATAATGTGCCGAGGCGCAGAATTGAACTGCGGACACGCGGATTTTCAGTCCGCTGCTCTACCAACTGAGCTACCTCGGCGGGTTTGCTTGCGGCAAACCGTTTGCGGTGGTCGTGCAGCGCGCTGCCCAACCACCGGTAGCGCATGCGGGAGTCGAACCCGCGATCTCAGCCTTGAGAGGGCTGCGTCCTTGGCCACTAGACGAATGCGCCAGGCAACGGGGTGGGCGATACTGGACTCGAACCAGTGACCTCTTGCATGTCAAGCAAGCGCTCTAACCAGCTGAGCTAATCGCCCCTGCGCTGCGCGTCCTCGAGAGGATTCGAACCTCCGGCCTTCAGATCCGCAATCTGACGCTCTAATCCGCTGAGCTACGAGGACAAGCTGGAACCGCCGGTTCCGGGTGGCCAGAGGGATTCGAACCCTCGACTTCCAGAGCCACAATCTGGCGCTCTACCGCTGAACTATGGCCACCATACGGGACGCTGGGGGCCACGCGCGCAACGAAATTTGCGCTTCGACACCGGAAGTATGCCTCCGGCGCTGTCTGTAGCCGCACCGTGGACCTAAGGAGGCTCGAACTCCTGACCTCTTGAATGCCATTCAAGCGCTCTCCCAGCTGAGCTATAGGCCCGTGCGTGATGGATTCTTCTGTTGTCAACGTACCCGCCGCTCCCTGCCGGGAAGTTCCCGGTCAGTCGGGTGCCGAAGAGAGGACTTGAACCTCCACGGGATTGCTCCCACTACGCCCTGAACGTAGCGTGTCTGCCATTTCACCACTTCGGCCAGTGCCATCAGCCCCGCATCGCGTGCTCGCGGCAAGCCGACGAACGCTCGATACAGGAGCACTAGTCTACCCCTTCTGTGTCGGCGCGTCAAGGAAAATCGCCCTGACGGAGGTTTCTCCCGGCGATTAAAGTCGCGGGCTAGACCGGGCGAAGCCCGCCTACGCGGGCTACCGAGCCCGCCGGCCACACCCACCGCCTGATCGTGCGACTGCGCGACACGCCCCCCCCACGTTTGGATATGGATTCTCGGCCGTGTACACTGAGGCCATGCCAGCGAAAATTACGACGTTCGGTCCAAATCAGGCAGTCGTTCGCGAACTCGAACGATGGTACACCTTGCATGAATCCCAAGACGTCATTGACTTCCTGGAAGACTACCCACATTTTTCCCGCCTCTTGGAAGAGGCCCGCATTGAGCTGCGCCGCTACTTCCCTGCTGCGCCCCTGGATCTTCGGATCGTCCCTAACGATGGGAACGAGGACGACCAGCAACTCGTCCTGGCCATTGGCACGCACCTCGCTCCTCAGGCGGCATTGGAAAATTTGAGATTGCTTGATCGCAGTTGGTGGCTGAGTGCGGTACCACGAGCGGACGGTAGACTGCTGCTCACCGTTACCTTTCTATGAGTTGGGACTGGACTGACTATCTTGCCCTGGCGGACAGGCGCGACGACCGATAGTATCGTATGAGTGTGATGCGAAAGACAACCATTTATCTGCCGGAAGACGAGGCTGAGCAGCTTCGTCACGTGGCTACGGAGACCGGCAAATCTCAATCTGAATTGGTCCGAGAGGCCCTTCGCTCTATATTGCCTCGCGATGTCCAGTCTCATGTCGTCCAACGATCCTTCCACAGCATGGGCATAGGCCGTGGCAATGGAGATCCCTACTGGGAATGGGATGTGGATGACCTCCATCGAGAGTCGATGGGCACGTAACAGCCAGGTATGGCGGCGCTCATTGTCGATCTGGATGTTCTGTATGCTCAGGAGCGAGCGTGGCCCGCTGATAACGACAGAGATTGTCGTGGCGGAAGCGGACTACCTCATCCTGCGCCGACTCGGGATCGCTGCTGAACTCGCATTCCTTGATGACTTCGCTGATCGTGTCTTCGAGGTCGTTTGTCTGACTCAACGCTGACGAAGTCTACGGTTGTTGGTAGGACTCCCAGCGACTCATTTGACAAGTCTCTACGCGGCGTGTTATCGAGTTCAGGTCGAAGTATCTTTTGAGTGTCGCAGGGACTGAGCAGGAATCGTCGAACGGCGCGTCCCGGCCAGCAGAGTTGAGGCGCCTAGATTGTGTGGAAATTAGGCTACCGTATCTAGCTGGATGGGCGGGGAGACCTTTTTTGTGTCGCCAAGGGAATACGCCATGAATAGCGCACTCGGTCGGTCCCAGCGCCCACTACCGTTTAACGATGATCTTGCCTATCATGATGCGGGGCTGCAAATCACTTTTTGTGGTGTTGGTCCCGGCTACGACAAGTCTGACTTCCAGCGGCTTTGTGCGGAGATGCCTGATGCCCTCGTGGCCAAGGTTCTCGGCAAGCCGGATGTGCTCATCGTCAATGAGTGGCAGCATACACTCCCGCCGCCACCTCCCTTGCCACCTGCAACTATCCGGGAAGTCCACGATCTGGTCTGCTTCCGTCACGTCGCCTCTCACCTACGCCTGCGTGATCTCGACAAGTATCCCCTGATCTGCGTCCTCTTCCTCAAGGTCGATCGGCGGACGCTACCTGGTTTTGGGATTGCTGCTGAGTATCATCATCTCCAGAGATTGGAGTCCCTCCTCGCCCGTGTCAGCCCTGACCGTCCGCCAGGACTGATTGCCCTAAGCTCTCTTGGCTGGCACGAAGGTGTTGCCCTCATTGGTACCGACCGGTTCTCTACCATCATTGATGCAGTTCTTCAGCTTCGCTACCCTGAAACGCAGGAACGTGACTCCTTGCCCGCTGGTTATCAACCCTTGGTCGCTGCTACCATTACCTATCCATGCATTCCATTCCATCAGGGACGAATCGACCCCGCCGATCTCAGCGATGTTGATCTACACGTCCGCGTCTCATGTAAATCCGGTGTCTTAACCGAGGTCGTAGAAAAGTTCCGTGACTCATTTTCCCCGGTGAAAGAAGCTCCAGATGAGACATCTTCTCCCCGATTCGATTACGGATTTGAATTTGGCCCAAGTGACCTGAATTTTCATCTACGGGGAGTCAACTCTAGCGCTGATTATGTCGAGAGGATTTGGAACTTCCGGGGTGGAGCACAACAACTTATCAACTGGACGGATACAACGGTTTCCGTCATTAACCCTGTACTCCAATCATCAGCCGTTCTTCTAGACCGCCGGGTTGCCAAAGAAGCATTAACTATTGATGTACGGCTTCCTGATGAAAAGACTGTGTATCAGGCAGTTAGGTCGTACAATTCGTACGCCGCGGACGATAGGTTGTACGACGTATGTAGCGAGGTAAAGCCGTACCTATCACACATGCTCATCAGCCCATTTACCGGTGATGGCTTCCAGGATCGACGTTTAGCTTCGCTATATCGAGAGAACCCCATCTTTTTTACCGACACAGTCGATCTCCTTCTCTATGGAATGCATCAGCGTATATTTGGAACGCCGCTGTATTTTTTGCAGCCAGGCGTCGTTTCCTCGCCATGGTCATCTGGCATACAGAGAAGCCTCACGGCTGCAGGTCACCTAATACGTTGGCTGTTGCGTAGCGTTGGCCAGAAGTGGCATGGATTCGTCATATGCGCATACTCTCAAGATTTCTATTGTTATCAGGGCGGTGTGATCAACATCCCTTGGCCTGCGATTTCTTCCCCGTCTACGTGGCTGAGTATTCTGCATGAGGTTGGGCATGTCTACGGTGACATGATTAATGTAACAACAGATCCAAGAATCTTACAGGTCTGCCAAGATATTAGTGTCGAAGATACTCACTACAGTATTGATAAGTTTGGCGACGTAGATGAGCTAATTTGGGAGGTATTTGCTGAGGCATTTTCGGTTGAAATCGGCTATACAATTCAGAATTTTGATAGCGCGTTACGCAGGACCTGGGAGTACTTTCAATCATACGACAACTTTGCTGGTAATGCTCCTCGTTATGTTCTACGCTGGTTACTGGTTTATTGTTACTATTACAGGAGGCTGGGGAAGCCGATACGAACGAAGGCCGAACTGAGACGTCTGCTCGACCGTTTTCTGGCGGAGGTGGCATACTTAAAGGTGGCATTGAATGCGGCCGAGAAGCGCTCGGTTCTGTCCGCTGCGTGGCTCGTTTACGGTATTGTTGACGTCTTCGTCGATATCCTAGCGGCGCCGCAGCAGGTGGAATCGGTGATGGATGGTGACACAGGATATGTGCAGAGCATAGTGCGCGGGAGGGTAGTATCCCCTGTGCTCAACCCTGCCGAACTCATCGTGCGGCTTGCCTTGGATGAGGAACCTTCTGCACTGAAAGAGTGGGCGGTCATTATGTCTCTTTGGCATCAGGCAGTTCAAGAAGACGGAGAGTAGCCAATGGACGATACAAGAGTGGGTAAGCTGATTCCGAGGGACACTGGACTCATCTTTGCTCAGGAGAGAAACCCTCGTCGGCATCCGCACGGGTTTGGTCAAGCTGAAGTGATGGATACACCCTTGATTCTGAGAAGACCTATCTGGACGAGGCAAGTGGGCAGTGATATTAGTAGGAATATGTCGAGTACAGAGACTATTCCATTTGGTGCGGGGCCTCCGCATTCGATCGGCAAGACCAGGTCAACGACTGAGGCCATGGTAGGAGAAGTTCTTCCGGGCGACCCGCCATTTATTGAGTTACGGGAGCGATTCCACGTAAAAGGCAACCAGGAGCTTCCGCGAAGGCGCCTGGTCAAGGTGCTTGATAGCAGCCTGCTACGTCGCCTGGAAGACGTCAGGAAAGGCGAGCTTGTGGATGCCGTTATCGAGACGGATTGGGACGCGCACCCATTCTCCGTCTACCTGGTTGGTTTGTCCACTCACCGCAAGCCCTAAAAGTTGCAGGATTGTGTCCCGCGTATTCACTACGACACACTGTCAAACTATGTGTGTCTTGTATTTGGCCCCAAGACTGCGATAGTAGTATGATCGCTGTTACTGAGGCCGCCGCTGAGATTAGTGTTGTCCATGTGCGCAGCGAAGGATGCACCTTCAGCTTGCACTCCGGCAACCTGGCCGGAAGACGCTTGTTCTCAGTGGCAGTAGGTAACACCGTTTCTATTGATGGCGGCTTGGTTCCGGCGCCGATACTTGTAAGATTTATTGAAGACAATCTAGGGATCCTTACCAATCCATTGTTTTGTGTGGGCACTTGGTTTGATAAGAGACAGAACGTTTCTTTGATCGAAATATCACAGGTGTACCAATCCCCGGATCAAGCCGCGATCGTCGCCGCAAGTCCCGTGCAAGAAGCTATCTACGATCTCGCCGACGGTAACGTGTTGTGGGTCAAGGAGTTATTGCGCCAATAATTGTCAATTCACGGCTGGATAGTCGGTTGTCCCCGCCGCGTCACGTGCACCAAGGCACCACGATCAGCGACACCAAGAACTTGGTGGCGCGCCTGGGCCAATAGGTAGATACCAGCGACGGCGCACGCCCGTAACCCAATCCAGGACAGAACCTCGACGATGATCGGCGTGATCATCCGGCGGAAAGAGAGAAAGTCATCCATCCAATGTGGGCCTACAGGGCAATCACCCTAAAGCTGCGGACTGTTAGTTGGGCTATATAGCTCCACAGGCCAACTGAGCCACCTGAAAGGTACCTGTTATCAGTAACCCGAACCAGTGGTGCGCCATCTATCAGGAAGGTGATCAGATTCCCTCTGACCTCTACACGATACGTATGCCAATCACTTCCAGGGTTATAGTCTCCCTGCGCCATCAAGAGGTCGTAACCGACCGTCCATACAGTCGGTATCGCATCAGTTGTAGAGTGGTTAATCCCCGCTCTGTAACCACTACGTACGACAATACCGAAGTCGTCATTATCGGCACCGCGTACTCGCTGGATCTGCGCCTCGACAGCATAGTCAGAGATGCCTACCGACCCCGGGTTGAATGGTGCTTCTGTCCAGTTCTTTGATGCTTCGTTTTCACTGAACGAGCCATCATTCAAGAATAAACCATTGCTCGCTTTCCATCCAAAGGCCTGGATCCAGCCGCCGATCCCTTTCGACCAGTCCGCCTGGTATAGCACCTCGCCAGGTTTAGGCTTTGGCGTGGCCGTAGATGGGACCGGCGTCGCCGTTGGTGGCAACAGAGTGCTGGTCGGTGGAACGGGCGTGGTCGTTGGAGGAATCGGTGTTCGCCTGGGCTGCACAGCCGTTGGCGACGGCGGGACTGAAGTAGACGTGCCCGACACAAGAGCCTGGGCGGGAGCAGCGGTGGGCACAGACGTCGTGACGGTGGCAAGCGCAGAAGACTGCGCTGAAGGCGTGGTGCGAGGATGGAAAACCGCGATCGCTACAAGCAGGACGACGACGATCGGTGTCACCAGCCACATCGGGATGCGTATCGAGTTGTTCATTGGGCCTCGTCCTCCTCGTTCAGTCGCTCTGCCGCTTGCCGGAGACTCTGGAAACCATGCTCAAGGGTTGAGCGGTCGGCCTTCCCACCCGAGAGCGCAAGATCGGCGAGTGAGTTGCGGGTCTCCTGGATGGACGTGAGCAACCCCTGCAGCTTGCTGGTCTCGCGCTGCAGGTTGCGGGGGACACCGCGCCCGCCGGAAACGAAGGCGGCCGCCGTCACCACCCGGTCGGCGCCGCGCCAGAGCACGGCCCCGACATTCTGGCTATCCTCGACCAGGTGGCCGATCAGTCCGGCCAGCTCTGGGGCGCTGCGCGCCTGCACCTTCCGCGCCGTGGCTTGCAAGTCACTCAACTCCTTGGCCGCTTCGATCAGTGCTGCTCGTACCGGCCATTCGGGGAGGCGACGTTGCAGGCAGCGCTCGATGCGGTCCCCTTGGCCGGCTTGAGCGTAGTAGGCGAGCGCCTCGCCAACGCGGCCTTTGCGCTCGGCACGCGCCCCGCGTGAGGCTGCGGAGACAGGATTCCACTCGAGCTCCACGGTCATGCCAAACTCACTCCCCACTATGCAACTAAACGAAACAACCCCCAGAAGTGGAGCGAGCCGTCATGGTCGGTGATACAACGCTTGCTTATGGTGTAGCGGGGGCCAGTCCGCCACGCACGTACCGATTGCGCCGCGCGAAGCCACACCCGGTGCAGGCGGAGGATGACGGCTCGCTGGAGAGTGATGCCAGCGCGCCACCCGAACAACTGCACACCGCGAAACGGATCGTCGACTGGCTGGTGGCGGAGTGGGGCTATTTGGGCGATGAGCCCATCGTCCCCCAGTACCGTCCAGCAGTGGAAGCAGGAGCGCCAGCGTGAGGCGTGTCAATGTTCAGTACCCACTGTCGCTCTTGCCGCAGAAGAAGCTGCGGGAGCCCATCAGAGCTGGGCGCCAACGACCGTTGATCTGGATCGTCTGCACGACGCAGACCCTCCCGATGTCAGACGGCAAGTACTGGTGCGTCATGAGGCGCAGACGCACGCACGGTGGGTTGAAGACAGCTTCTACCTCGACGTAGCCAAAGGCTTGAAGACCGGTCTGATAGTCTGTTTGGGCGTTGCTCTGAACACATGGCGCCAGAGCAGCAACCGTGTTGCGAAGCGTGTCCATACTCTTTGGCGACTGGTCCACTGGCTGCAACTGTGCATACGCCGCCTGGGCATCGCCACTCAGTAGCGCGTGTAAAAACGCCGTGCTAGCGCCGAGAGGAGAGCCGCCACTGATTGGCGAAACGGCATTCGTGCAGGCGGCGAGCAGCAGACTCAGGGAGAGGCAGAGGGTTGGGAGGAAAATGGGAACGCGCGGATGAGTGTAGTGCTCCATCAAGACTCCTCACCGGCAGGCTTCCTAGTCTGCCGTCTGCTAGTTTACGGCACCGGGGGACGGGTAGGAGAAAAGTCCTATACGTCGGCACCCAATGCGCGATTGTGCTAAGCGGAAGTATAGGAGCGTGCGGGCGGTTCGCCCAGGGTCGCGCGAGGTCCAAAACAGGGACAGGCGGCAGAGAGCGAGATGGAACGCCAGGTTACTGAGCCATCTGGTACGTCAGGCACCAGCAGGGAGGCGAGCGACGCCGCGGGCAGGCCCTGGCGAAACCTTGGGCAGGCGCTCAAGCGGCTGCGGGTCGAACGCGACATCGGTCAAAAGGCGGTCGTGGCGGCACTCGACGGCCACTATAGCGACGAGCGGTATATCCGCCGCATCGAGAGCGGCGAGCGTCGCCCCAGCCGCGCCGCTTTGGTCGTGTGGGCGGTCAATGCGCTGGGCATCACCACCGGTCGCACGGGCGTGATTCCGGTCGTGGAGGAGGTAACGCGCAGCGGCAGGTGTCTTCGTGCGCCGATCCGGGTGGGCGATCCTTGGCCAGCTCGGGTCGTCCGTACCGCGCGTAATCGACTCGGTTGGTCCCACCGGCATCTTGCCCGACTGAGGCGCCTGATCCGGCAGGGGCGGTAGCGTTGCGGGATGCACCACGAACGGTTGCGGCTTACGCTTGTCGTCCATTGGGAGGGAATTCCTTCTACATGCCGAGGATTGTGACCAGCGCCGTGATTGGGATGGCCACCAACACCAGTGTACCAGCAAGCAAGAAGAGGAGACCAATGTCTTGCAGGAGCGCTTTTCGGTCGTTTTGCGTGGTGTTGATGCGCACGAGGTCGGTATACGTTCCCGTTGAGAGCGAATAAAGATGCCACGCCGGGCGCGGTGCGCTCCCTGCGCTACCCAGACTGTGCGCCGGAGCTGGCGGTGGAAACAAACGCATCACAAGCGTCCAATCATTGCATGCGGAGTTCAGGGCGTCGAATGCCTGAGCAGATCGCCTGGTATGATGAGGCAGTCTGACATTCGAGATCGTCGCGCGAGTGCGGCGCGGGAGGGACGCAATGATCGAGCAGCAGCGCGAGCAGGCGGCGCAACCGGCGGGACCTCAGCAGCACCCGTCCCAACGCCAGGAGCAACAGGGAGGGTCACGCCCCGAGACGGTGCTGGCTAACCTGCCGAGCACGGACAACTGGGTGATCAAAGGCATTGTGCCCGGTCGGGCGGACCCCCCGCGTCGGCGTTAGCCGAAGACAAGGCCGGCAAAGAGGACCAGCGTCTCGACCACCAGGGCCACCAGTCCGCAGACTATGCCGAGTTGTTTCCGGCCGAGTCGTCGCCGGTTGTACGTGTATGCCCAGGCAATGTCCCCGGCGATCTTCTCCTTCGTCAGGGCAGGATCGATCTCCAGGTATGCCTCAGTTGCCGCTCCAACTGGAGTTGACACTGCTCGAGGACGAAATCAACACCGGGTTTCGCCATCGTCAGTCCTCTCCAGATGAGTGCAGGCTATCGGTGCGCTGGCGCGTCACCGCTGCTTCCCAGGCCCCATCCCCACCGGCTCCTCCACCCGAGCGGTCAGCGTGCCACCGAGCGCCTCGATAACCCGCTGGGCACGGGCGGCGGTGATGCCGTGGTACTCGTTGTGCTCATCTCGGGAGACGACCGCCTCGCTTACGCCCAGCCGCTGCGCCAGTACACGCTGGCTCACGCTCCGGGCGAGGCGAAAGGCGATCAGCTGGCGTCCCAACTGCTCCAGGTTGTGGATCTCAGGGATATCTCCCCGACAGGCGCGCTCGTACCACTCGACCTCGTCGACGAGTTGCGCCTGGAACGACCGCAAGGGCGCCATGCCGCGCTCGACTTCCTCGGGCGTGAGCTCCGCAGCAACCAACGCCTCACGTTGTGCCGCTGCTGCCCGGCGGTCTTGTTCGAGACATCGGAGCGCCTCGTTATGCTCGGTCTCCGTACGGATCATGGTACTTCCCCTTCGTCTCCTGGCCTGATAGACCCATGTCACCGGATGATCTGCACGATGCCCTTTGGTCGCCCCCCTCGTCTGAAGCGGCGGAAGGCTGATGGAGGAGCAGACGACAGCACGATGCGCACCAGCGACGCGGTTCCCCCGACGGCGGCATGACGCTACCTGCCGTGACGAACGTTGGCGAACAGGTCGTCAACGGGCAGGGTGATGGTGGGAAAGAGAGACGAGATCAAGACGCCACCGGACACGAGCCGTGCTGTCTCCACCAGCCGGCCATCGCGTCGCTCGTATTGCGCGACGTTCCGCGCTTCCGGGTCCACGATCCAGTACACCGGCACGCCAAAACGTTCGTAGTCACGCCACTTTTCGCCGCCGGGGAGGTCGTCCTCGCGGTTGCCGGACGAGAGTACTTCGATGACCAGATCGGGGACGCCCTCAATCGCGCGGCCGGTGTCCAGGTAGGCGCGTTCCTGGCGCAGGAAGCAGGCATCCGGCTCGCGAACGTTGCGCCGCGCCCCGTCGGCGTCCAGAACCACCGCGACTGGCCCAATCGCGGCGCGGCCGAAGCCGGCTCGTTGGGCGCGCCGCAGCCAGTCGGAGAGTTCCCCGACGATTTGGCCATGATCGGACGAGGTCGACATGCGTTCTACCGGAACCCCGTCTACCAACTCGCAACGCGGCGTATTCTCCGGCGAGTCGATCCATTCCTCGAACGTGTACCGCTGTCGCGTCAGCACCATGCTGTCCGGCACCGCCTTCCCCTCGCCCAGTATGGAAGCGGCCTGTTTCAGGTCACTGCCCTCAGAATAACAGGCGCTCGCCCTCGTCACGCAGGCTGCTGAAACGACCAGACGATCACGACTCGTGAACCGCGAGTGGTCGATGGCTTCTGACTCTGGTAGAATGCGGACAGAGCGTGCAGAATTGCTGTGCAGAATCGAGGACGACCTGATGCGATCATTTACGACCGTGACGCGCGAGCGTGGGGTGACGACTATTCCGATCGACTTGCGCGAGTCGGCGGCAATTACGCCCGAAACCCCGCTCACCTGGGTCGAGCTTGAATCGCAACTCTGGCTCGTGGGGCCGGCGGCGCGCCACCCGGAGCAGTCGGCGCCATTGGTCGCAGCGGCGCTACTCAGCGGAGAGACGCCATTTCCCAAGCTCATGCGGCGAGTGATGGCACGCGAAACTCCACAGCCGACCGAGGACGAACGACGGCAGCAACGCCGTTATCGACCACTCCGTGTTCCAGTCTTGACAGAGGAGCAGATGATTGCGCGAGGCGCACCGCAAGACAATTGCTCATGACTGTCTTGGAGCTTGATGGCGGCGCCGGACATCTGCAGTTGCGCCAGGAGCCGCGAAGGACAGGCGTGCTCGCCGGTCATCAACGGGGACGAACCTGAAGAGGAACGGTGAAGTATTTCTCGGATTGATCTATCCACCAAACACGTTGCGCCGTCTGGTAGCGGTTTGATCCAGGTCACGGCCTACGGAGTGCGTGGGGTCCGACCTCATCGGTAACAATGCTAGAATCGGACCCGGCAATGACTTTTGGGCGATGGACGGCAAACGCAACTGCCTCCCCGCTATACTACGGCCGGTCGTCTACCAGATGGATTCCGACTTTGCATGGAGGTCTAACTGGGAACAGAGAGGGCGTTCAGCAGTACGAACGATACCACCGTTTCAGCGGCATGAATCGGAAATACTGACCTGCTGTAGGGTCCAAGAGGCAACAAGCGAAAGGGATGAGAGCGGTGGCCCAATGTCCGTTGTGCGGCACACAGATCACCGAGAATACGTCGATTTGCCCCGAGTGTGGGACGGAAGTGAAGAAAGACGCCGCGGCTGGCGCTAGCGGGACAGACCAGTCGGCGGCGAGTGGAACATTACCGTCAATGCCAATAGCGCCACCGGTTTCGATCGCTCCGGAGCCGGTATCCTCATCTGCCGCCGCCGGACAGGCGCCATTGAGCATGGCGGCGTCTGTGCCCGTCGCCGCTACAGTTTCCAGTTCCTCAGCCCCTGTGGTGTCTGGAGCGGCTCGCCTGGTGCTAAAGCGGGGCGGTGCGCTGACCAATGAAGTCTTCCCCGTTGGCGGACGTGTCGTCATCGGGCGCTTCGATGCCGAAACCGGTCCCGTGGATATTGATCTTGCCAATCTGCCGGAGGCGGGTTACGTATCGCGCGTCCATGCGGAGATATGGCGCGACGGGCAGGATCAGTGGTGGGTCAAAGACCACGGCTCGCGCAACGGCACATTCGTGCGCGCCTCCGGTGAGGGCGCGTTTCAGCGCGTCACCGGTGATCACGCGCTTCAGCTTGGCGACGAAGTGGCGCTCGGCAATGCGCGCTTTGCGTTTCAGAGAGCGGAGTAGCGGTGATCGTCGGGACGGACGGCAACGCGAACGGGTGCTCGCAAACTATCTCCAGTATTCCGTTAGTAGAGCAGCCAGAAACCGCTTCTCCAGACAGTGTTGCCGATGCGGAATGTGGAGCAGCCCTGGCCGAAAACAACGACACCGGCGGCACGGAAGCATTGCCCGAAGGTGCGACCGGTCTTTGCGGCGATGCGTTGCCTGAGCTTGTGGAATCAGTTGGCACGGGAGCACTGCCAGACATTGCCGAAGGCGCCTCGATTATCGTTGGTGACGGGATTGTCATTCAAGTCAGTACGCTGTTGCGCCACACGGGACCCGTTCAGCATTATGCGGCCGTGCTCGAGACGACCGCCGAGTCCGTCTGGCTGCGGGCGACCTGTGACGCAGAGGCGTCTGACGCGCTGCAACATGAGGCAAGGGTCCTGGCGGAACTCGTCAGTCCGTTTTTTCCGCGTTGCATCGGCGTGGGCGTGCAGGAAGGCGTCACCTTTCTGGCAATCGAGCAGGTTCCCGAACAGACGCTCGCCGACCTTTTAGCGGGACCGCCGAGGCCAACCTGGCAGCGACTCCTCAGCATCCTGGCGCAAACGGCCCGAGCGTTGGAGGATCTGCACAACGCTGGCTGGGCGCATCTGGCCTTGCGACCCATGGCAATCGCTTTGGGCAGACCCGTCAAGGTATTGGATTGCAGTTTCGCCCAGCGCCTCGGAGAGACGCCACCATCGGGCTGGGCCTTTTCCGGCTACTCGCCGCACGAGACAGTCGAGCGTCAGCCGGCGGATGTGCGTTCCGACGTCTATGCCCTGGGGGCGCTCCTCTATCGGGCCTGCCAGGGCGAGCCGTTGGATGAGTTTGGTCCGGCCCTGGAGACATGGGTTCCACCTTGGTGGGCGGCGGGGGTACCGCAGATCTTGAGGCGCTGTCTCGGCGAACGAGAGACACGCTACGCTGACGTGGCAACGCTGCGTGCCGATCTTCTGCGCCTGGCACGACGCGGTCAGGCCGCCGTGAGTTACCGGATCGGAGCAGCCACGACCATCGGCCTGGAACCGACCCGCACCAGCAATCAGGACGCGTACGGTACCCTCACGGGGCAAGCGCAGGGCGAGGCGATCAGCAAGCGCTGGGCGCTTGTCTGCCTTGCCGATGGCATGGGTGGTATGGAAGCAGGGGACGTGGCGGCTGGCGCGGCGGTATCTACCGTGCTGCATGCCGCCGCAGCACTTGCCTCCGGCCCGCTGCCGGATGCGCAACAACAGGCCGCCCTGGTGAAGGAGTGGAGTCGGGCCGCCGGCGTCGCGGCCTACCGGGCGCTGGACGCCTGCCATGCACACGGCGGCTGTACTTTGCTGGTGGCACTCCTCGTTGATCGGCGCCTGACCGTGGCTCACATTGGGGACTGTCGGCTCTATCTCGTTCGGCGTGGCGGGACCGAGTTACTCACTCGCGATCATTCTGTCGCCATGGCGCTTGCACTGCAGCAAGAGATCACCATCGAGGACATCCGGCTGCATGCCGACCGCAGTAAGCTGACTCGCTCGCTCGGTGAGCGTGAGATCCTCGCTGAGTACATGATCGATGGACTTGATGTTGTTTCGGGCGGTACCAGCCGCGAGTTGCAACCGGCGGATATGCTCATACTTGTCAGCGATGGCGTTTGGGAGCCACTGCTCGACGCCGAGATGGCTGCCCTGATCAGCGAACAGGAGGCCGATCTGCCCGCGGCCGCCCATGCCGTCATTCGGGCCACGCTGCAGAAGGGTGGGGCGGACAACGCGACGGTTGTCGTGGTGCGACTTGACGACTGCCCGCCTGTAGCCGAGGAGACGCCGTGCTGAACATTGACCTCATACCACATCGGTCTGCCATGCGCGCTGGGTCGGCCGATCCTCAGAAACTCTTTGTCCTTTTGAAGCTGATTCCGGAAGCGCGGGTGGCGAATGCTCGTCCGCCGTTGGCCTTTGCGCTGGTGGTTGATACGAGCGGCTCCATGTACGAGGCCGCCGAGGACCAAAAGGGCAAGCAGAAGAAGATCGACCAGGCGATTCAAGCTGCGCACACCCTGATCGACGATGTTCGGTTGGAAGAACGCGACCGGCTAGCCGTCGTGCAGTTCTCCAGCGGCGCCAGAGTGCTGCGGGCCCTGGACCCGCTCAATGATCGCCAACCGGCCCACGCGGCGGTGGAAGAACTGCGCAAGTACGGCGGCGGTACCCGCATGGATGCGGGCATGGAGCAGGCGCTGCAAGAATTGGTCAAAGTAGGCCCGGATCAGGCGAAACGCGCGATCCTGCTGACCGATGGCCAGACGACCAACGCGCGTGGCTGCAAGGAATTGTCAGTCCGCTTTGGCGCTGCAAATGCTCCGATCATCGCGATCGGCATTGGTGACGAGTACAACGCCGACTTGCTTCGTGACGTCGCTGAGGCGAGCGGCGGCCGTCCCTACCACCTGCAAAAGCTGGGTGATCTGCCCAGCATTCTCAATCAGGAGTTGGCGTCGTCGGTACGAGAGGTCGTGACAGATCTCCAGGCCGAAGTCAAGCAGGTCAAAGGCGTCTCGCTCAGCGCCTTGACGCGCGTCTATCCCAGCCTGGCAGAGGTGACGGCCGCCGAAGCACCCTATCGACTGGGGAACGTCGCCGCTGGCGATTACACCATGTTCCTGCTGGAGTTCACGATCGCCGGACTGGCGCGCCCGGTCAGCCGGGTGCGGCTGGCGCAACTGCTCCTGCATGCCACCGCGCCGGGGCTGCAGCAGCAGGACGATTTCAGTCCAGAGGACCTCTTCGTCACGTTCAGTGATGATGAGCGCGCTATCGCTCAGGTGGATGAGGAGGTGTTGGGTTACGTCCGGCAGAAGAATGTTGACAACCTGGTACATCAGGCGGTGGGTCAGGCGACGCATAACCCGGCGCAGGCTCGCCAAACGCTTCAGATGGCGTCAAACATGACGCAGCGCCTGGGCAACGCGGCGATGACGCAGACGCTGCGCCAGGCGTTAGATGAACTGGATCAGACGGGTAAGCTCACCGGTAATACCTCTCGTACCATGAGCCTGGGCAGTCGCACGAAGACGGTGAAGACCGGCAGCCTCAACCAACAGGGCTTGCCTTCCGACGACGAGATTCGCCGGCTCACGGGCGTCTGACGACAGCGAGGAAGACATGGCACGCTGCCCCGTTTGTAATGCCGCCGTAGCAGGCGCTGCGCTGCAGTGTGGAACCTGTGGGGCAGCGATGTCGCCTGTCGGTCTCAACGCACCGACACAAGGGCTGCCAACGGGTACGGTTCTGCAAAGCGGGGCTTTTTCCGTGGGCAAGATCCTTGGCCAAGGTGGTTTCGGTATCACCTACCTCGGCAGTGACGTGCGATTGCAGCGATCGGTGGCCATCAAGGAGTTTTTCCCGGAAGGGGCGAGACGGCAGGGCACGAGCATCGTACCCCCGGCGACGCTTTCGATTACCGATTTCACCACACTGCGCACGCGCTTCACAGAAGAGGCACGGACCATCGCCCGGCTCAGTCATCCCAACATCGTGCAGGTCCATTCAGTGTTTGAAGAGAACGCATCTTCGTACATGGTGATGGAGTACCTGCGTGGGCAAACACTCGCCGCCATGCTGGAGCAACATTCGCCGCTCGGTGAGGCGGTGGTTGTGGGGTACATGCGCGAGGTCTGCAAGGCGTTGACGGCAGTTCACGGCGCTGGAGTGCTGCATCGAGACATCAAACCGGAAAATATTCTGGTAACAGCGGACGGTCGGGTCGCGCTGATCGATTTCGGGGCGTCCAGGCAGTTCGCTTCCGGCCATACACGGCAGATGACTCAGGTGTTGACGCCGGGATACGCGCCGCTGGAGCAGTACGGCAGCCAGGCTCGCTTTGGCCCCTACACGGACATTTACTCGTTAGGAGCCACCCTCTACCACCTGTTGACGGGTACGGCGCCTGCAACAGCGACCGACCGCGCCATCGGCTTGACCATCTCCGCGCCGAGCGAGCTCAACCCGCAGGTGAGCCGTGCTACCAGTGATGCGGTGATGTGGGCGCTCGCCGTGCGTGCCGACCAACGGCCACAAACCGTGGCCGACTTTGTCGCGGCGTTTCTGGCTGGCGCTCCGCCCTTACCACCGGCTGCAAGTCAGCCGTCCAGCCTACCTGCTCCAGCGCGCCGCTCCACAGGAGCCAAACCAGTACCGACGCCAGCTCAAGTCCCCAATGCCACTGGGCCGAGAGCATTCAAGCCGTTCGAGGTCCAACTCAAGCAGATGGGCGAGGAACGACAGCAGCTCATGGCGAGTGTGGCGCCTTCATTCCCTGCCGAGGATCGTCTGCGCCAGTTGGAAAGTCAGGTTGCTGCCTTTGGCCCGCTGCTCGCGCAACTCCCAAAGCAGGAGGATACCTGCCCGGGTTGCCATCAGGCAGCACTCTCGATCGTTCGCGGCGCCTTCGACGGCACGTGCCCGCTGTGCTTTAACGGGCGCCTGAACGACCGCAAACTCGATACTGGCCAATGCCCGGTGTGTCGGAGCGGTCATCTCACCGAGCGCTACCTTGGCACGCAGGCCTTCACCTGCCCCTGTTGCCGTCGTGGCGTCGTTGAACGAAAACGCACCCTCTTTGGCATCGGCCGAAGCGCGGCTGCCAGTTGCTCGTTCTGTAGCGCACAGTTCACCATCCAGGGAAGCACCGCGAGGTTTGTGAGTGGTGGCCACGGAGCCGCGTCCCAGGGCCTTCAACCGGGAAAGGAGCAGCAGGTCGACGCCTGGCAGACCCTCTCTGGGCGCAGCCGGCAGGCAATGGTATGCGAATCAGGCTGCCATGCCGAGTTCGACGTACTTGACAGCGGGCTTTGGCGTCTTGAGATCGTTGCCAAGCAGGACAGTCCCGGCAGCGGTTACGCCGGTAAGACGTTTTACGTCAACGCATGGGCAAAACTTGCGCGTGGTCTCCCGCTCGCTTCCGGTGACCACGTCTGTTCCGGCTGCGCGGCAGAATTCGATTATGATCGGAAGGCCGACACGCTGCAGCTCTTCCAGTGTCCCGGCGGAGTGCCCACCTGGGTCGAGCCGGGGCGCAGCAAGCCCACTTCGACGCGGTGGTGGGTACTCGCCGGCTACGGGAAGCGCAGCTTGCAGCCGGGCCTTCTCTGCCCAGGCTGTCGCACCGAGTTTGACTTTGTAGACATTGGCTACAAGCTCGTCTGGGCGCCGATTGCCCCGCTCAACTCCCGTGTCGGGCAAGACTGGGCCAGGGCGGACTGGCAACGCCTCAGTGTAGGCTTGCCCGGCGGGGAAGAGGAACGGCAGCTACGAGCCGAATTGACTGACCTTCAGACACGGAAGGAGCAAGCCACGCAACAGTTTGAGCGAGAGCAGAAAGAGCATGCCTCCAACCTTGACGCGCGCATAAAGTCTACACTCCGTGACGCCGTGATCCACGGGCAAGTGGACAATTTAGCGTCCCTCCCATCCGGCTTCCGTATCCCGTCCACTGATCGCCTTCTGTGGTGTTGCCCAGCCGTCCGGCACAAGCACAGTAGCCAGGGCGCCTGGCTTCCCGAACATGGCGGCCAACTGATCATCACCTCGAAGGCGGTGTACTTTGACGCACGCCCCGCACGCCTATGGACCAAGCCGCTTGGGCAGATTACATCAGTTGATGCTGAGTACTGGGGGACGGGGAAGTTGCTCGTGTTGTGGGTGAACAGCCTGACGCATCCGGTCGGTTTTCAATTGGTAGGCGGCACGGTTAACGCAACGGTCGACGGCCACAAGTCCACAGTCGACATCGGCACCGACGACATTGCCGCGCTAATCCAAGCGCAGTAGCGCGATGCAGTGTTCAACCTGTGGCGCCGTCAATCCGCCGGGCGCGACGCGGTGTACAGCTTGTGGCAGCCTGCTCCAGGTGCCGCCGGCTCAGACGTTCGCACTCCCACCAGGCACGAGCCTGCATGGCGGTGACTTCGTGGTGGAGCGGGTGCTCGGCCAAGGGGGATTTGGCATCACCTACCGCGGCACCTATGTCCCTCAGCAAGCGCCGGTGGCGATCAAGGAACTGTTTCCGGAGGGCGCCACACGACAGGGCTTGACCATTGTGCCAGGACCGAAAATGTCGCCGGCCGAATTTCAGCAAGCGTGTACGCGTTTTCTCGATGAGGCGCAGGCGCTCGCCCGGTTTGCCCAGCCCAACATCGTCCGGGTCTACACGGCGTTCCAGGAGCACAACACCGTCTACATGGCGATGGAACTCGTTGATGGCCAGAGCCTGTATGATCTGGTGCAGCGGCGAGGCGCATTGCCGGAACTGGATGCGGTGCGCTACATTGTGGACGTTGCCAAGGCGTTGCACGAGGTCCATGCCAAGGGAATCCTGCACCGTGACCTGAAGCCTGACAACATCATGCTCACCACCGGCGGACGCATTGTGCTGCTCGATTTCGGGTCCGCGCGGGAATTCGCGATGGGGCATACGCGGCTGATGACCCAGATCGTGTCGCCAGGCTATGCCCCGTTGGAACAATACGCGAAGCAAGGCAGGTATGGGCCGGGCACCGACATCTACGCGCTCGGGGCCACCATGTATCACCTCCTCTGTGGTGTAATACCGGTCGGATCTCCTGACAGGGCCACCGGCGTACTGTTGTCGGCGCCGCATGCTATCAACGGTAATGTGAGCGTCCCGACGAGTGACGCTGTTATGCAGGCGATGGCAATTCGGGCCGTTGACCGCCCGCAATCGGCGCTCGCCTTTGCCAGCTTGCTCACGAACGCGTCGCCTCCTCTGGTTCCAATCCCTGTTGCTGCACGGTCGCCGTGGTCCGAAGCGCTGCAACAGTTGCGTGCCGCACTCGCCGCCACCCTGGACAACAGGATCGCTGGGCTCCTGAACCAGTGGCCCCAGTTGCAGCAGTTGCTCATGCCTGGAGAGCAGCAGTCCCTTGCCGACCATCACGCGCGTCGGCAGGCGCTGGCGAGGATGCGTCAAGCTCTGCGCGACGCCAATGAACAGGCTGTCCTCACGATGTCGGCCGATGCTGCCCTCCAGCTCGATCAGATGCGCCCGAGCGAACGGGTGGCCGTCGAACTCACTCAGCAGAGGCAGTCGGCCGTTCGGAATCTGTTGGCGGCCGCCCAGGGGAACGACGACGTCGCTTTGGTGGCAGCCTGGGAGCAAGCGCTGTCGCTGGGCTGCGCCGCTGATGCAACAATGCTTGGAAGTCGCGTGCGAGAAGCGCGGCTTCGTGTGCTGGCAGGAAAGCATCCAGTTGACAGCAAGCCGCCGGCCGTGTTGCCGATCACCTGGGAACGCCCAGCGGCAACGATAGGCGCAGCGGCAGAGCTCGAAAGTGCGCAAGCGACAGCCGCCTCGACAAAGCAAGGTGTGCTCGAGGCAATGCAGGCCGGTGCGACTGACGGTACCGTTATCCAGGAATTGCGAAAGGCCCGCGCTGCCGGAGCTGGCGGCGCAAACTTGCCGTGGGATCTGCTCGAGACTGAGGATGAGCGGCTCGCTCTCCTCGCTGCATTCCGTTCAGTGCTTGGCGCTGGAGACGAAGCCTGCGCGCTGCTCTGGCGGCGACTACACGCTCGCTTCCCCGATAGCCTACCGGCGGACCTTGGCGAGCGCGGACGCGCGACCTACGTCCAGTGGGGACGTGACCTACGAGCTCAGGAGGCTGGGCAGTTTGAGCGGCGCATTCGGGCGGCGCAACACCGGAATGCGCCACAGCTTGACCTTCAACAGGCAATTGCTGGTCACGAGAGTGGGCTGAAGCCGTGAGTCTAGACGCTGACCTCGTCGCGTTGGCCGGAGAGGTGCGACCGATCGACCCGACGTGCGCGGATCGCCTTGCTGCCCTCAGTCTGGCCGTCAGTACGAATGCTGACACCCGGGCCTGGGACGGAGTAGACGTCATCGGGGCGATTAATCCCGATGGAACCACCGACCGTTTGCGGCGGCAGCCTCTTGTAAGTCCTACTGTCGCTCGCGATGAGCGATGGCGTAACCTACTCGCGCTCATGCCAATCGCCCTTACCTGGTTCAGTCTGGGCGTGGCTACCAAAGGCTACCGGTCGGCGGTGACGGCCGACCCGACGCTCCTGACGCGCCCGTTCTTGCTGCTGTGGGAGGAAGGGTTCGACGGTCACCTGGCAGCGCCGTGGTCATGGATCACTTTGAGTCACGTTGCCTTCTTCGACGTTATCCTGTTGGGCGTCATGCTCTTCCTGACCTGGCGCTTACATAGCCAGATCAATGTGGCACAAGCGCAACGCGAGACGCAGGCCCAGCAGCTTGGTGACCGTTTGCACCGCATGGCATGGCAAGCCAGCCTCGTCATTGCCGAACGAAATTCGTCGCAAGGGCTGCTCGACCAGGTACGCGCTAGCAACGAGTTGTTGCTCAACGAGTTGCGCGCCGAGCGGGAACGCATCGCCAAGATCGCTGACGAACGTGAAGGCCTGCTCCGTGATCTTGAGCGCGTTGCTACCGGTTTTCGCAGGGGAGCCGAACAGATCTTGCGCGGCAGCAACGAGACAAAGGCTGCCATTGAGCTCTTTCAGAGGCTGGCCGCCACGCTCGACTCACGTACCAGTGCGCTTGAGCAACGAGAATTAGAACTGGAAGTGGCGCTCAAGGCCATGGCGGCGGCCCTTGGAACGCATAACAGCGCGCACATCGGCGCCGTAGACACGCTAAAGCAAACCGCGTTACTCATGCAAGACACGGTTGAAAAGGCGGCCATCGGGCAGGCGGCGTTTGGTCAAACGGCGAACCAAATCGGTGCCAACATAGCCGAACTCCGCGACTACCTGACCAAAGAGTTCCAGGCCTATCAAGCGGCAAGTTCCAGTTCACAACAGGCGGCCAAGGCGCTTGGCGATGTATTGGCGGCCACGGGAGGAACCACCAGCCAGCTCCAGCAAGCGGCAGTTGACCTACGGGCGGTCAGCAGCACCTTACAGCAGACCGGCGCCGGGCTTTCCACACTGACGGGGCAGCTTACCCTCGCTGTGTCGGCGGAGACCGGTGCGGCAAGCTCGCTCAGCGACGCAGGTACGAAGAACGCAACTTCTGCTAACCGGCTGGCGGCCGCGGCGCAGGCCTCGGAGCAGCGTGTTCAGCGCGCTGTCGAGGGCGTGGAGAAGGCGGCCGCCGCCCTCGCCGCGTTCGACGCGCGGCTGGCCAGGTTGCTCACCACGCAAGAAATGGCGCAGCAACAGATGGACAAGATCATCCAACAAGGTCTCGCCGTCAGCGGCGTTGCCAAAGGTGATCATGACGGGCCCTTTCGGATATTTAGGCGGTAGTCTGCAATGCAGCCGTTTCAGCCCTTTCGTGACACCGTTTCGCTCAGTGGCTGGCTTTTTGCTGATCTCATGCTGGCGCTAGCAGTGCTCTTCTTCGCCGCAAACACTGTCGGCAGCGCGCCACCAGCCACCCCAATGCCAACGCTGACCCCGACGCCTGTGATTTTGGCAACAAGCACCGCAACGCTAGTGCCGACCCCAACGCCGGCAGCCACGACAACCGTTGTACCAACACACACGGCGACGCCAACGCCTACCTCAACGCCAATACCAACGCGAACACCAACCGCCGTCTGCTCAGCAGTCATTGATCCGAAGGCGCTTGTCTTTGAGATCACTGTCGATACCAGCGGATTGTTGCGCGATGATTCTTCCGCGCAGGCGCAGGTGCGGCAAAGCTTCCGTCAGGCGGTCAGCCAGAAACTGCAGGAGCGCGGCAGCGGGAGTTACGATTCCATCCAAATCGGCGTGATGGAGACCTTTGGAACCTCGCCACCCGGGAACCGACCGTTCGGCATGCTTGTGGCTCAGGCCGTCAACAGAGTGCTGGTCACCGAGCCGCCATTACGGCATGCCGCTACGGATGCCTTTATTCAAAGTGATACCGCATCCAACGCCGTAGATCTGCGACTGTACGTATATAAGCAGCAGTGCTAACGTAAGCGTAATACTTGCAGCCGGTGTACCCCAGCAGCCGCACTTCCTGCCAGGTGCTGCGAAGGTCCATCTCGATCTCCAGCCCTTCCACCGGTCGGCAGCTATAGGACCAGTGGACGCCGTTGGTGGCTGCCGTGCCCATCGGGCCGAGGATGCCCGCCTCCGGCGCCCACAGTCGGGCGCTCGGCGCTGCCGGAGCGGACGAAGCTGGGCAGGGCGTTGCCAACAGCGGGGCCGGCCCAGTCCTGCCGGATGGCGCGCGATCAGGTCGAACGCCTGCCGGTGCGAACGTGGTGGTATGGGGCGCTCCTCCCGCGGTATCATCGCGTGGTGCTGGAACCGCTCTGGGGTCCTGGCCTGGCGAACAAGGAGCCCGTACGTGACAGCCGGACGTCGTCCCTATAACCTCGTGATCATCGCTGCCGACACCCTGCGCCCGGACCATCTCTCCAGCTATGGCTACAGACGGGAAACCAGCCCGAACCTTGATCGCCTGGCCGCTGAGGGCGCTCGTTTTACCGACTTCCAGGCAGCGCATATTCCGACCCATCCGGCCTTCACGACGCTGCTCACCGGCGTGGATCCGCTCTATCACGGCATCCTTGCCCATTCCGGCAGCCGACAGTTGCGACCTGACGTGCCGATGCTGGCCCAGCGTCTGCATGCGGCCGGCTACGTGAGCGCCGCCATCGACAACATGATGTCGATGCAGGCCGGTCCGACCTGGTTCGCGCGGGGCTTCGACTACTTCCGCAGCTATCGTTATACCCCGGGTACGGGCGAGGCTGCGAAGCTCACCGATTGGGCGCTGGAACTGCTGGCCCTCGAGCAGCAGAGCGACGCTCCCTTTGCCCTCTTCGTCCACTACTTCGATCCCCACACCCCCTACGCGCCACCGCCGGAGTTCCAGCGCCGCTTCTACACGGGAGACGAACGCGACCCTGTAAATCGGTCCTTGCGCGATGTCGTCGAAGCGGACGACCCGCTCACGCCGCTGCTCCTCGGCGACCTCTGGACCTCAGGTGTGACGGACATGGCGTATGTCATCGCTCAGTACGATGGGGAGATCGCTTTCCTCGACCAGCAGGTCGGCCGGCTCCTGGCGGCGCTGGAAGCGCCGGATGTGCGGGAGCGGACCCTGGTACTGTTCCTCTCCGATCACGGCGAGGCGTTTGGTGAAGGTGGCCTGTACTTCGACCATCACACGCTGCACGACGCCGTCACCCGCTGCGCCCTCCTCATGCGCCTGCCCGGCCTGATACCGGCGGGAACAGTGGTCGACGGGCTGGCGTCCAGCATGGATATCGTGCCGACCATTCTCGATCTGCTGGGGCTGCCGGCGGTAGCGCCTGCGTTGCAAGCGGGTCGCAGTCTCCGTCCACTCCTGTTCGAAGGCAAGAGCGTGCGGGATGGCGCGCCGTTGGGTGAGGCGTCGCGCCAGGTGAGCCACGGTGTCGTCACGCCGGAGTGGCGGCTGATCGAACCGATCACCCGGACCGCCGATGGACAGCCTGTGCCGGACTTCCGTGGTCGCCCACGCGACCCCTCCCTCTCGCTGTTTCACCGACCCACCGACCCCGCCGAGCGCCACAATGTGGCCGCCGACCACCCGCAGGTGGTGGCAGGCCTCCGAGAGCGGATGCACCGTCGTCTCCTTGCGGCCGCGCCCTATACCGGAATGGAAGACCCTTTCCGCCACTGTCTGCCGAGCCTACCGTTTGCCGAGCTGGTGAAGCGCCAGCGGCAGCGCACCAGCGGCATTGTTCGTCAATAGCGCTGCCGAGCGTTCTGATATATACTGGTGGCGCCGGGATGGGAGAGCACGGGCCCAAATACCAGGTGCAAGGTACGGCCTGGGGCGTCAGGGCAGAAGTCCATCGGACTCGTAGTATCCCGCCTGCGGGAGCGCCACCTGTATTGTGCCCCCATCCCGGTTCGCCCCATCTGGCGAAGCCCCGCAACGCCTGGTTGCAGTTATCGTGTATCGCTCCCTGTAGGCGGATGCAATCGCTGGCGCAGGGCTTGCAAGCGGTCCTGTTCTTCGTTCAGCAGCGCCTGGACGCGGGCGCGGCGGCGTTCCAGGGCGGCGATCAGTTGCTCGGAGAGCGTCATGGTTTGTGCGATCAGGCGCCGGCGCTCGGTGGGATCAGTCGCCTTCTGGTAGCGAACCTGCAACTGCCGGCGCAGCGCATCGTCCTCCAGCAGATCGCGGATCTCGGCGATGGAGAAACCGACATTGCGCATGCCGGCGATCTGCTTGAGGCGTTCCAGGTCTGTGGCGTTATAGAGGCGGTTGGCGCCGCGTACATGCTGGGAGGGGCGCAGCAGGCCCTCTTCTTCGTAGAGGCGGATCGCTCGTACCGTGAGCCCGGTCTGCTGCGCCATTTCGCCGATACGATAGACCAACGTTGCCGCCTGATCGGTCCTGACTTCGTTCGACGCCGGCTCGTCTGTCATGTCTCCCCGCTGTCTACTGTGCCAGTTACGCCTGCAGCGGGGCAATGCGGATGGCGCACTTGATCCGGCTACTTAAGCCGCCACGGACGTCCGGGTGCAGTAGGCCGAAGGCGCCGGGCCGGCGCGCCCCCAGTACGAGCAGCACCACCTGTTTCTCGGTCGCCACGCGGGCAATCTCGACCGCCGGTTCGCCCGACGCCAGTTCGAAGATGATGGACGGCGCCGGCTTCCCCATAACGGCGTACTGGGCACAGACCGCGCGCTCGGCCAGTTCCAGCACCGCCTCGCCCTCTCCAGGCGAGGCGTCGGATCGCTCGGGCATGTGCAGCAGGTTACGCAAGGTCGGTTGCTGGCTGAGCACGTGCAGCAGGATGATCTCCGACGCCCCTTCCTCGCTCGCAGCGCGTGCCGCCACCGCCGCGACGGTGGTCGCCGTCATCATGTCCTCGATCGCCGCGAGGATTCGTCGCTCTTCTGCCATAGCCCGTTCCTCTCTCGTCGTGTCTCGCTGCTCCCGGCGCACACGCGCCGCTGTAAGGGGGAGCATAGCGCAGCGGGGCGCGCCGCGGTGAGAGGCTTAGAACCAGGGCCGCGACTGCGGGCCCAGGGGGCACCCCCGGGCCCGCAATCGCGGCCCTGTAACTTGGGCACAACCGTCGTTCGCTTGCTTTACCCTGCTTTGCGTCGCACCCCGTTCCACGCCGCGAGTTGACACGACCACACATGACACTATAATCGGGCAGCGATAGTATAGAAGGCTGCTGAACCGGTAGCGGCGCCAATGGTTGGCAACGGCAGCAGACGGACGAGAGGATCAACTTTGCAACACGACATTCTCGTAGTGGGCGCCGGCCTCGCCGGCATGCGCGCGGCGCTCGAGGCGCAGCGCCTCGGCGCCGACGTTGCGCTGCTCTCCAAGGTTCACCCCTTGCGCAGCCATTCCACGGCGGCGCAAGGCGGCATCAACGCGGCGCTGGGCGAGGGGGATTCCTGGGAATCTCATGCCCTGGATACTGTCAAAGGGAGCGACTACCTGGCCGATCAGGACGCTGTGGAGATCATTGCACGGGAGGCCGGCCGCGACATCATCGAACTCGACCACATGGGCGTCACCTTCAATCGCGACGAGACCGGCCACCTGGGCGCCCGGAATTTCGGCGGGGCCAGTCATTCGCGCACCTATTTCGTCGCCGACTTCACCGGGCAGGCCATCCTGCACGTGATGTACGAACAGCTCATGAAGGCCAACACCAGGGTCTACGAGGAGTGGTTCGTCGCCGATCTGATCATGCAGGACGGCGCCTGCCGTGGGGTGGTGGCCATCGAGATGCTCACCGGTCGCGTCGAGGCGATCTATGCCAAGGCGGTCATCATCGCCGCCGGCGGCCTGGGACGGGTCTTTGAACCCAGCACCAATGCCCTCATCTGCACCGGTGACGGCATGGCTGCTGCCTACCGGGCCGGCGTGCCGCTCATGGACATGGAGATGGTGCAGTACCACCCCACGACGCTCAAATCCAACGGCGTGCTCATCTCGGAGGCCGCCCGCGGCGACGGGGCCTATCTCATCAACAGCCTGGGCGAGCGCTTCATGGAGCGCTATGCTCCGAACAAGATGGAGCTGGCGGCGCGCGATGTCGTCTCGCGCGCCGAGGCGACTGAGATCCAGGAAGGCCGCGGCGTTGATGGCTGCGTGCTGCTGGATTGCCGCCACCTCGGCGCCGCCAGGATCAAGGAGCGACTCTCCCAGATTCGGGACCTTGCCCGCGACTTTGCCGGGGTCGACATGATCGATGAGCCCTGCCCTATCCGTCCGGGCATGCACTACCAGATGGGCGGCATCAAGACCGACGTCACCGGCGCCACCCCGGTGCCGGGCCTCTACGCCGCCGGCGAGTGCGCCTGTGTCAGCGTCCACGGCGGCAATCGCCTGGGGGCCAACTCGTTGCTGGAAACCGTCACCTTTGGCCGGCGGGCCGGCGAAGCAGCGGCCGCTTACGTCAAGCAGCAGACGGTCAGCGCCAGCGGTCAGTGGGCCGAAAACGTGGAGCGCCGCCTGGCGGGTTTGCTGGAACGGCCGCTGGGCCGCCGGTCCTCGGCGGTGCGCCTGCAAATGGGCCAGATTATGGACCGCTACGTGAGCGTCTTCCGCAACCAGGCCGGTTTGCAAGAGGCGCTGGACACCGTCCGCGGACTGCGTACACTCTTTCCCGAGGTGGGTGTGCAAGATAAGGGCAAGGTCTACAATACCGACCTCTTCGCCGTGTTGGAGTTGGACTACATGCTGGACCTGGCCGAAGTGATCTGCGCGGCTGCCCTCTTCCGCACGGAGAGCCGCGGCGCCCACTTCCGCACTGATTTCCCGGAACGAGACGACGCCAACTGGCTGAAGCATACGCTGGTGTATCGGGGTGAGGCGGGGCCGCGTGTGGACACGCTGCCCGTGACTATCACCCGCTGGCAGCCGCAGGTGAGGAGCTATTAGATGCAGGTGACGCTTCAGGTTCGCCGTTCGGAAGCCGGGACCACGGCGAGCCACTGGCAAGAGTACACGACCGAACTGCCCGCCTATGGCACCGTGCTGGACGGCTTGCTGCAAGTGCGCGAGGAGCAGGACGGCACCCTCGCCATGCGCTGCTCCTGCCGCAGTGCCATCTGCGGCTCCTGCAACATGCGGATCGACGGTCACGCCCGCCTGGCCTGCATCACCAAGGTTGCCGACCTCGCGCCTGATGGGGCGCCGATCAAGGTTGAGCCGGCCGGTAACGCGCCGGTGATCAAGGACCTCGTCGTTGATCTGAACCCCTTCTTCCAGAAGATCCGCCAGATTCAGCCCTTTCTCCAACCAGATGGTCCGCCCCCGGAGCGGGAATACACGGTCGACCACGACGCCATGGCGCACCTGAACCCGGTGATGGCCTGCATCATGTGCGGCTGCTGTGTCTCGGACTGCACGGCGTTAGAGGTGGATAGCAGCTTCATCGGTCCGGCAGCCCTTGCCAAGGCCTTCCGCTTCGTGGCGGACCCGCGCGACGGCAAGAAGAAGGCCCGCCTGGAGCTGCTGACCCAGCCCAGCGGCATATGGGATTGCACCCACTGTTTCGAGTGTGTCCAACAGTGCCCCAAAGGCGTGGCGCCGATGGATCGCATCATGGCCCTGCGCGAGGAGGCGCTCAAAGCAGGCGTCTGGAGCGGCGGCGGGGCGCGACACAGCGACGAGTTCGCGCGGTCGGTCGGTCGCACCGGGCGGCTCGACGAGTTTCGCCTGATGCCGATCTCTACCGGCATCTTCAACGTGCGCGGCCAACTGCAACTGATTCCGGGCGCAGTGCGGTTGGTCATGCGCGGCAAGCTGCCCAACCCCATCCATCGTTCCATTCCGGGCGTCAAGGGCGTGCGTCGGCTATTCCAGGCGCGAAAAAACAGTAAGAAGGAAGGGTCCACGGTAACACAATGACACTCAAGTTTGCCTGGTTTCCGGGCTGTGTCTCGCACGGCGCCTGCACCGAGCTCTACCAGTCGATGCTCAAGGTGATGGGTCCCCTCGGCTTTGAGCTTGAGGAACTGAAGGAAGCAAGTTGCACCGGCGCGGGAGTGCTCCACGAGCGCGACCGCGTCCTTGCCGACTCGCTCAACGCGCGCACCTTCGCCATGGCGGAGCGCAGTAACTTGCCCGTCCTCACCAACTGCTCCACCTGTCAGGGCGTCATGAGCGACGTCAATCACCGTCTGCAGAACGACGAGGGGGCCATGCAGCGGGTCAACGACCTGCTCAAGGAGGGCGGCGAGGGCTACGAGTACCACGGTACGACACGCGTCACCAACCTGCTCTGGGCCCTGGTGGAAGACCTCGGCATCGACGCCCTGAAGAGCAAGGTCACGCGGCCGCTCACCGGCTTGCGTGTTGCGCCGTTCTACGGCTGCTACCTGCAACGCCCCAAGGCTGCCCTGGGCATCGAGGAGCACCCGGAGCGTTCGACGATGCTGCAACCGGTCGTCGAGGCGCTGGGCGCCACCTTCGTGGAGTTTGCCGGCCAGTACAAGTGCTGCGGCTTCCCGATCATCTCCATGAACCGCAAGAACTCCCTGCGCATGGCCGGCAACCACCTGGCCGATGCCATGGAAGCCGGCGCGGACATCATGGTCACACCTTGCCCCCTGTGCCATCTGAACCTTGACGCGCAGCAGCCCGACGCCGAAGGCGTGCGCGGCAGCAAACTCGGCCTGCCGATCCTGCATCTGCCGCAACTGCTCGGTCTGGCCATGGGCTTCAGCCCCAAAGAGCTCGGCCTGCAGCGCCACGTCGTGTCCGCCATTGATGTCTTGAGTCACGTCACGGCGCCGACGGGAGGGCTGTTGGCGGCTAGTAGCTGAGCCGTGCCTGACTATGTTGGCGAAATATAGCGCCTGCGGGCGCACCCCACCCGCAGGCGCCCCGCTCTCCTCCTCCACTCCTTGCAGCTATCTCACCTATACGGTAGATTGTGAGTCGTGCGCGGGCCGCGGCTGGGCACGGGGCCGGTAGCCCCGCAGGGAGAAGGGTGCAAGGATGAGTGTACAGCAGGCAGCGCCGAGGCGGCAGCCTCCATCGCTGGCCGGGACGCTGGTTCCGACCGACACGCGCGGCGGGCAGCCCTGGTGGCTACAACCACTGCTGGTGGTCACGGGGCTGTCGCTCTTCGGCCTCTATTCCATCGTGGTGTCGTTGCGGGGCAAGGGCTTCGTGGACCCCTACCTGTCGCCCTTCTACTCGCCGCGCCTGCCCTTCGGCGGCATCTTCGCCCCTTTCTTCGTGCTGTGGGTACCGCTGGGCTTCCGGGCTACCTGCTACTACTACCGCAAGGCCTACTACCGTTCCTTCTTCTGGGACCCACCGGCCTGCGCGCGGCCCGAGGGCCGCGGCGGTCGCTACAGTGGGGAACGGCGCTTTCCCTTCATCCTCAACAACATCCATCGCTACTTCCTCTACCTCGCGATTATTGTCATGGTCGTGCTCTGGTACGACGCGATCCGCGCTTTCGATTTCGGCGGCCACTTCGGCATCGGCCTGGGGTCGCTGATCATGCTGGCCAACGTCGTCCTGCTCTCCGGCTACACTTTTTCCTGCCACTCTTTCCGGCATCTGGTAGGCGGCGGCACCGCCTGCTTTTCCTGTTCGCGGGGGGGCAACGCTCAGCACGGCTTCTGGCGGAGTGTCACTGCCATCAACGAATGGCACGCGCTGTTTGCCTGGCTGAGCTTGACTTCGCTGTTCCTGACCGATGTCTACATCCGGCTGCTGCTGGCCGGAGTGATCGCAGATCCGAGGTGGGTTTCCTGATGGCTGCACTCACGGATCGCTTTGAGAGCCACGAGTACGATGTGGTGGTGCTCGGCGCCGGTGGCGCCGGCCTGCGGGCGGCCATCGCCGCTTCCACAGCGGGCTGCAGCGTCGCGTTGATCTGCAAGTCGCTGCTGGGCAAAGCCCACACCGTCATGGCCGAGGGCGGCATCGCCGCCTCGCTCGGCAACGTCGATACGGCGGACAACTGGCAGGTCCACTTTGCCGACACCATGCGCGGCGGCCAGATGATCAACAACTGGCGCATGGCGGAGATCTTCGCCAAGGAGGTGCCGGAGCGGGTCTACGAGCTGGAACGCTGGGGAGCGCTGTTCGACCGCACGGCGCAGGGCACGATTTCCCAGCGGCCCTTCGGGGCACACACCTACCGTCGCCTCTGTCATGTCGGTGATCGCACCGGTCTGGAGTTGATCCGCACCTTGCAAGACCGTGGCGTCCACAGCGGCATCGACGTGTTCATGGAGTACACCACCACTCGCTTGCTGACCGACGACGGGCGCATCGCCGGCGTTTTTGGTTACAAGCGAGAGGATGGCCGGCTCTTCGTCTTCCGTGCTAAATCCGTGGTGCTGGCGACCGGCGGCTTCGGCAAGGCCTACAAGGTCACCTCCAACTCCTGGGAGAGCACGGGCGACGGTGTGGCGATGGCCTATGAGGCCGGCGCGGCCTTGCGCGACATGGAGATGGTGCAGTTCCACCCGACCGGCATGGTCTGGCCGCCGGGCGTGCGCGGCATCCTCGTCACTGAGGCGGTGCGCGGCGAGGGCGGTTACCTCTTCAACGCCAGGAACGAGCGCTTCATGCTGGAGTACGACCCCAAGAAGAAGGAGTTGTCTTCGCGCGATGTGGTGGCGCGCTCGATCTATAAGGAGGTGCAGGCCGGGCGCGGCAGTGAGCACGGCGGCGCCTACCTGGACGTGACCCATCGCGGCGCCGACTACATCAAGCGCAAGCTGCCCAGCATGTACGACCAGTTCCTGCACCTGGCCGATGTCGACATCACCAAAGAGCGCATGGAAGTCGCGCCGACCATTCACTACGCCATGGGTGGCATCGACGTGGAAGCAGAAACGGGGGCGGCAACGCTGCCGGGTCTCTTCGCCGCCGGCGAGTGCGCCGCCGGCCTGCACGGAGCCAACCGCCTGGGCGGTAACTCGTTGGGCGATATCCTCGTCTTCGGCAAGCGCGCCGGGGAAGCGGCGGCTGCCTTCGCCCAGACGCTCACCAGTGCCGCGAAGCTGGACGATGGCCAGATTGAAGCGGAGATGGCGCTGCTGCTGCGTCCCTTCGAGAGCGTCGGCCAGGAGAACCCCTACCTCTTTCACGCCGAACTGCAGGAGATCCTGGGTACGCACGCCGCCATCGCCCGCACCCAGGGGCTGGCGGACGAGGGCCTGGCCAAGCTGCAGCGGTTGCAGGCGCGGGCGAAGGACTTACACGTCGAAGGCTCGCGCATGTTCAATCCCGGCTGGCACACCGCCCGCGACGACCACTTTATGTTGACGATCGGCGAGGCAATTCTGCGTACCGCCGCCCGACGCACGGAAAGTCGGGGGGCCCACTGGCGCCTCGACTATCCCGACAAGGACCCGGCCCAGGAGCGCCTGACCTACCTGGCGCGCAACGTCGACGGCGCAATGGTGATCGAGGCGCGGCCGATCCCGCCGCTGCCGCCGGAACTGGCCGAACTGCTCAAGGAGACTGCATAAGCGATGGCCGACATCACCTTCCAGGTGTTTCGTGGCGACGCCTCGGGCGGAGCCGAACAGCCCTTTCAGGTGCCGGTGACCGAGGGCATGGTGGTGCTGGACGCCATCCACTACATCCAAGCCCACTTCGCCGGCGACCTGGCCTGCCGCTGGAACTGCAAGGCGGCGAAGTGCGGCTCCTGCAGCGCCGAGATCAACGGTCACCCGCGTCTATTGTGCAAGACCCGTGTCGATGAGTTCGCCGGCAAGGACATCCACGTCCACCCGATGCGCACCTTCCCCTTGATCAAAGACCTGGTGACGGACGTCTCCTGGAACTACGAGGTCAACAAGACCATTGCGCCGCTCACGCCCTCCGAGGCCGATCAGTCGACGAAGCCGTGGATCATGCACCAGCAGGATGTTGAGCGTCTCTACGAGTACCGCAAATGCATCGAGTGCTTCCTCTGCCAGGATGTCTGCCACGTCCTACGCAACCACCACAAGGAGGCGGCGTTCGCGGGTCCGCGCTACCTGACCCGGCTGGCTTACTACGTCTTCCATCCGAAGGACACGCTGGACCGCATCCCCTTCGCCAGGGACAATGCCGGCATCGGCATGTGCAACATCACGAAGTGCTGCACGGAGGTCTGCCCGGAGCACATCCACATCACCGACAACGCCATCATCCCCATCAAAGAGAAAGTGGCCGACCAGTACTTCGACCCGGTGCGCTGGTTCGTGCGCAAGGCGACGGGCAAGAGCAGCGAGAAGGCGGCGAAGTAGGGGACGGGCCGACGACGCGACGCAGGATGCCACAGACCATGAGCTTACGCGCTGTTGTCGTCCGCCGGGAGGAGCCGGAACGGCTTTCCGCCTGGCCCAAGCACCGCACGAAAGTGGCGCTGGTCGAGGGTCAGGAGATCGTAGCAGCGGTGACGCTGCGCCAGCACGATGATCGAGGCGTCAGCCAAGCCCAACCGCAGATCCGTGTAGTGCTCGATGATAGCCTGCGCGGCGGCCACGTCCGCTGGGCTGAACGTTTGCAACTCGTAGACGCCCCGCCCGACATCGCGCAGCAGTTTGATCTCCTCCGGTTGCCCACCATGCCTCGCCAGAAGGTAGTCAAGCTCCGCCAGCACGAACGGTGAGAGGAGGCGTCGTTGCGGTCGGACCACCACTCTGGCTGCCAAATCGTGATCAGCCTGGCGAGGATCGAGGGCCGCCAGAAGGCCGCCCGTATCGATCAGGATCATCGCTCGCCGAAACCGACCAGATGTTCGTCTACCTGTGCGACAAAGTGCGGATTGGCACTCACGAAGATCGGCAGAGTTGGCGCCGGCGGTGACTGTTGGGCGACGGCTAGTCCAATGCCTTCACGAATGATCTCAGCGGCCGATCTGCCAGTCTCCAGCGCCGCACGATCCAACTGGACCTTCAAGGCAGCCGACAAGTAGACGGTCGTCTTTTCCATGCCATACAGCGTACCATATATTCACGGACGGTGGGGCCGCATCGATTGCATGCGCGCGGGGTCCCACCAGTAGGGGTCCGGTGCAGCTTCCCAGGTCGGCAGGCCCAGCCCTGTCGGGTTGTACACAGCCTCACCCGCTCGCAAGGTCAGTACGCATTGCAAGGAGCGATCACCGATAAGGGTCGCCTTACCGCAGTCGACCAGCGGGAAGCGCCCGTTCTCTGCCAGGCGGAAGACGGCGATGTCGGCCACGCTGCCGGTGCTGAGCGAGCCGAGCTCCGGGTGGCCGATCTCCTGGGCCGGCGCCCAGGTGGAGCGGGCGATGACGCCTTCCAGCGACATTCCCATGTTCAGGCACTTGTTCATGGTCGTCAGCATGTCGAAGACGGGACCGTTGACGTTGCCGGTGTGCAGGTCGGTGCTGATCGAGTCCGGCAGGAAGCCCTGCTGGATCGCCGGTACTGCGTTGCGATACCAGAAGCTGGCGGCGCCGTGGCCGAGGTCGAAGATGACGCCGCGCTCGCGCGCCTGCCACATGTGGGGCTGCACCAGACCGTCGTCAGCCAGGATCGGGAACTGCTGGGCGAAGACGTGCGTGTGGATATCACCCGGGCGCAGTTTCTGCAGGATCAGTTCCGGGTAGGGGCGCTCCGGCGTCGCCGGCCAGAAGTCGACCATCACCGGCTTCCGGCAGAGTTCGCCCGCCTCCACCGCCCGCTCTACCGCCGCCCAGGGCGGATGGGCCGCGTCGAAGGGGCGATTGGCCCAATAGTGGGCAGTCTTGATCCCGACGACGATGTCTGCATACTCCGCGGCCACGGCGGCGGCGAGCGCCGGCCGCATCTCGCTGACATCGTGTTCCCAGTCGCCGCCCATGCCGCGACCGACGATGTTGACGTAGGCGAGGACGCGAATCTTAGAACGGTCGATGATCCGTTCCTTAAACTCCGGAAAGTCGCGCCAGCCCGACGTGCCGGCATCGACGACGGTGGTGACACCGGCCGAGAAAGTGGAGAGCGCCGGTGGCAGGGATAGGTTGGAGCGGGCGTGGCCGGCGAAGACGTGACAGTGCATGTCGATGATGCCCGGCGTCACGTAGAAGCCGCTGACATCTACAACGCGACCGGCCTCACTGCTCGGCAGGTCGGGCGCAACCTGCCGTATCTTGCCGTCCGTTATGGCAATGTCCAGCACGGCGCTGAGGCCGTAGCGCGGATCAATGACGTGGCCGCCCTTGAGCAGCAGATCAGTCGGCATAGGCTCACGCTTCCGACTGTCGTCCCTGGGGATGATGTGGGGGCTGGACATTGACTCCCTCTCTCTGCCTGGTCTGCCGATGATCAGGATCAATCATAGTATGCGCGGCCGTGGAACCGGAAGCACCTGTCTGCTAGCGTGCTGCCGGTGTCGGCGCTGCCAGGATGCGGGCCTGGCCGGCGGGCGCCATGAGATAGAACAGGGCCACGGCCTGCTGATCGCTCTGGTTGGTGGGCCGGTGCGCGAGACCCGGTTTCTCCGTCCAGCATGAGCCGGCCGGCAGCACGACGTTGCGTTGCCCGGCGACTTCCACCGCCAGCGTGCCCTGCAACACGCAGAGGCTGCCAGGGCCGGGGTGGGTGTGCCAGAGGCCGGCGTAATGCGGCGGGTATAGCTCGCGGTCGAGCGTGACCTGCATGTTGCCGTTATCGCTGGGGAAGCTCTGGTTGAAGACGAACCGTGGCGGAGGCGGTTGCGTGCCGGTGGTGACGCTCGAGGTCGGCGCGCAGGCGGACGTCGCTAGAAGCAGGAGGAGAGCGCTGGCGGTCAGCGTCGCTTTTCGCGTCAGGTCCATCGAAGGGGGAGGCAGGATGGCGAGCTGCCGGCACGCCCGAGCGGCCCAGTAGCGCACCGTGCCGATCTCGGCGCTGTAGAGCTTGCCCAGCCTTTGCAGCACCAGCGCCTTTCGCCAATCTTCGGGCAAGTGATTGATCGCCCATATCACGGATGATACCGCTGCTGCGGTCTGCTATGCTTCAGGAAGACGCTAGTAATCGCTAGCAGTGCTGGTTGCGAGAGAATGACAATGGTCGAAACGTCGACGCGCGAGCAACTCAACATCTCCCTCGCCGGACAATCCGCGCTTGCTCGCCAACTGCGTGAAGCCGAAGTGGTCACTGGCCAGCCCAGGGCGCAGATTGCACGCTCGGTGCTTGCTGCGTTCTTGGAAACGTGGCTGCGGGCTGAGGAAGCCCGGCGGCAAATCATTGTCTCTGCGAAGCAAGCAGGGATTGCCAATCGAGCGACCATTGTGACGGTACACGACGTTGGGCATGTCCGTCCGCCCCGGCGCGACGGGGGCTATCAACCTGAGCCGTATCTGCCTAGAGCGCCGGTCCACTGAACCCGAGTGTGTAAGAGACGGCGGTATTCCGCCTTCATTTCGGTCGTCGTCGTCACGTGTCGGGCCAGTTCACCCTACGCTCAAGCGTAGGGCTACGTTAACAAAGGACGCTAAAGCGCCCTGGCCCCGACCCCGAGGATCATCGCCGTACGACAACGCGCCGCCGAACCGGACTCGTAGCGTCGTTTACGGCGCTTTGTTAACGTAGCCCGCCCTTTTAAGGGCGGGTGAACTGGCGGACGCGATTAGTGGACCGGTGCTCTAGGTAGTCGGCGATCACGCCGGACAATGTCCTGGTCCGGCCTCATGGCGGCATCTGCCTACTTGATTTCGAGAACGCCTGCGTCACATATCTCGCCGTCACGCCGCCGTTTCACCTGGCCCGGAAGCGCTTCGCCAACCCCGGTCTGGACGTTGCGGCGGTGACGGCGGATCAGATTGCCCAATTCCGGCGGCGCCTCGCGCTGGCTGAAGTGGCAGTCAATGACCTTGACGGCGCGTAATGTCTTTGCCGTAAGTGGATCTCTGAACGAGCTCCGCCGCGATGAGCAGCGGCAGCGCTAAGCTGGGCAGCCAGACGGCCAGGGCGATCAGGAAGCTGCCGGCACCAGTGCCAATCGGTGGATGGGTACCGGCCGCTTATTCTCTCAGTGCGCCCTTCAACTGGTCGTCGTACTTCTTGAGCACGTCGTCTAGCGCCTCGCGGAGGACGCTTGCCTCGTTGCGCTGGAGGGACCTGGCCAGATGGGCCAGGCGCTCCAGTTGGGTCTTGGGTGTAGTGGCTGGTCTTTCGCTCTCCCATTCCCACGTTCTGCAGGGCTGGAAGCCGTGAGCGACGTTCGCGCGGCGACCCCGAGTTGGTCCGATTGTTCTACGCCCGGTTGCTGTGCTTTTCCTAATGCGCTTCCAAAGCATGCGCCATGGCGATGATCTGGCTAGCGGGGGCGTTTGCGTCAACCATGACGCGGTGCAGCAGGTAGCGCTCGGCGGAGCGTTGCACGCCCGAACCGGCCAGTTGCACGGCGGCGTCGTAGTAGCGGGCGACGACCTGCACGACTCGCCTGTCATAGGCGCCGTAGGGGTAGTTGAAGATGCGCTGAGTCGGCCCGACGTGCGCTTCCAAATCCTGCAGCGAGCCGGCAATCTCATCGGTGAGGGCGGCGACGCTCCGTTGTCCCAGCAACTCCAGCCGGGGATGGGTGCGGGTGTGATCTTCGATGTCGAAGCCGTCGCTGTGCAACTGTTCGATCATGGCCCAGGTCATGTAGGCAGGGTAGGATTGGTCCGCATAGGTCGTGATCACGAAGAAGGTGGCCGGTACGTGCGCGGCCAGGAGCACTGGACGGGCAAAGCGGAACTGGGTACGCCAGCCATCATCGAACGTCAGGACGACGCAGCGGTCGGGCAAGGTGACGCCCGCGTCGCCTTTGACGTATTGCACCAGTTGCTCCAGCGGCACAACCTCGTACCCTGACGTCTTCAGGGCGGCGAGTTGGCTGGCGAAAGGCTCGCTCGCCTTGAAGTAGTGGTAGGTCAGGATGACGCAGTGTGCCGTCGTGCCCGGCGCGGCTTGTCTCGGAAGTGGGGTGGGTCCGGCGACAGCCGGCGTGCTGCTCGGCGCCGGCGGGGTAGGCGTGCTCGCGGCAGTTGCCGTTGGGGCAATCGGAACGGCGGTGCTCGTGGCCCGGGGAGGGCGCGTGGGCGTGGCCGGTGGCGTGTCGCTCGGCATGCTGACGAGTGTCACACGCTCGGTCAGAACGGCTTCAACAGCGTGGATTGGATGCGGCGTGCCGGTCGGGGTGAGGATGGGGAGCATCGGGGTGGCGCTTGCCAGGCCACCGGCCGCCGCGCTCGCCGTCCCGACGCCGACCGCGCTCCTTCGTTGGGCGTGCAGGACCAGGCCGGCGGCAACCAGACACACCGTAAGCAAGGCGAAAAACACGCGAGCGAATGCTGACACAGTCAAGAGCGTAGCACGAACGACGGAGCGTGGAACGGAGTCTGCTCCGCCTTCTGCTCGCGTCCTGCCCGTCCTTTGCGTACACTGGTGCGCATGCACTGGCGTCTGTTTGTCTTTCGCCTCCGCCGCTTCCGGCGTTCGGCTCTGGCCCTGCTTCTCGTGCTCCTGTTGGTTGCCGGGGGCTTGTTGACGTGGGGTCACCTCACGCGCCAGGAGTTTCGCCTCACGATTCGTGTCACCGATGCCGAGTTCGTCTCTGCTTTGGCAGTGCATTCTGCCTGCTGCCGGCTGGCAAATGCCACGATTAATCTCGCTTCGCCGTCGGCCACCTTTGTGCTGAAGCGTGGCGATTACACGATCTCCGCCACGCCCAGCAGCGAAGGCTACCAGCAGCACTGGTACCTCGTCCCAGCCCTCGTTCACCTTGACGGTGACCGCACGATCAATATCCACGGCACGTATGGGCACGGGTAGCGCCGCGCAGGAGACGTGGTCTTACGCCTCAGCCGCCTTGCGCTTGCCCTCCAACAGTCGTAGATCGTAGAACGGGGCGTCGTTGACGAGCGTGCGGCGGATTTGCACGGTGTGGACGTTGGGATGAATGTGCGACGTCAGGTAGCCGACGCCGGCGGGCGCCGCCACCTGCCGGGCCGTCAGCATGCCGCTCTTGACGACTTGCACGCGCAACTGCGTGCGCGCCGCGATTTGACCCAGATCACGATAGCCCAGATGGACGTGCCAATCCTCGCCAGTCCGGTTGTCGATCGTCAGTTCCCCGTCGTCGGTTGGCGCGCCGTTGCGGGTTTGCGGCATGGCAAACGGTAGGCGGTGGCGCCACCAGGGTCGCGTGGGGTCAGCCTGCGTTTCGGTTCGGGCCGGAGCTTCCGGCGGGCGGTCCAGGATGGCGGGCAATGGGACCTCCTCCCCTCAGTGTCGGCGTGTTGGGCGCCGGAACGATGCAATCAGGGACGATGCTCACTTCCACTATACTCCCCGAAATCGCCCGCTCGCGCAACTCTTTGGCCCCTCTCTCTCCAAACTGCTAAACTGAAGACGCATGGCGACAATGATCGCGAAGTTGAGGGGTACGGATATGGTAGCGGCAGCAGTCAGCCTCGCGGAGGCACGCTTCGATGAGTTCGGCGATGCGGCCTACGATGACCAGCTCTATGAGCAGCACGGCATTGCGACTGCCTTTGAGGCGGGCGACTCGCTTACAGAGGAGCAGGTCGCGGCCTACGAAAGCCAGGGATTCCTCGGTCTGGAGCATTTGCTCTCGCCGGAGGAGGTGCAATCCTCTCTTGAGGGCTTGCTGGACCTGATCGACGGGCGGTACCCGGACTTCCGGCACATCCAGTTCGAGACTGGCGCGCGGGCGTTGCTCGGCGGCATGGCGGCTGAGCAAAAGCAGGATCTGGTGCGCAAGATCTTCAGCTTCGCCGCGTATGAGCCGCGTATGAAGGCCATCGCGGAACACCCGCGTCTGCTGCAGGCGGCACGCCGGCTGCTCGGTGAAGAGCCATTGCTCTTCGAGGACAAGGCGCTGATCAAGCCGCCCAGGATCGGCCGCGAAAAGCCCTGGCACCAGGACCACGCCTACTGGAACCTGCCGCTGGGCACGCGCGCCGTCACCGCCTGGATCGCACTAGATGCTGCCACTATTGAGAACGGCTGCATGTACGTCATTCCCGGCAGCCACCGGGAAGGGCCGGTCGTCCACTTTCGTCGCCGCGATTGGCAGATTTGCGACGACCAGGTGGCGACCAGCCGCGTCGTGGCTGCTCCGTTAGCGCCGAGCGGCTGCCTCTTCTTCGACAGCCTGTTGCAGCACGGCACGCCGGCCAATAGTTCCACCCAGCGCCGCCGTGCCTTGCAGTTCGTCTACGTCCCGGCCAGCGCCGCCCGCATTAACCAGGCAGAGCGCCTGGCCGTCTTCGGTGGGGAGGGCAAAGGCGTCACCTGCTGAGCAGCTCGGTGGGAAGCACGGCCGCGACTGCGGTCTGCGGCCCAAAGACAGGACTGCCGTCCTGGGAAACGTCTCGTCGGCACCGCAGTGCAGTCTTTGGGCCGCAGACCGCAGTCGCGGCGCCGTTCTCTACAACCTACGTGCGCACCGCCTTCTGGAGGAGGCTCTCGGTGATGGGAGCAATGGTTGCGGCCAGCTCTTTTGGCGTGGCCTTGTTATTCCAGTAGGGATCAAACACCTTGCCCCACGCGCTGTCCATGTCCTGGAACTCCGTGGTGACCGGTTCGTCGCGCGCGTTGGCAAAGGCGTCCGAGTAGTTCTTCCACTTGATGCCCGGCTGCTTGGCCAGGGCGTAGTCACCGGCATCGCTGACAGCCTTGCGTGAGGGGACGCCTTCGGCTTGCTTGGCGCTCTCCGGGGACCCGAGGAAATCGACGGCCTTCCAGACGGCGTCGATCTGCTTGGTGGCCGCGGCGACGGCGTAGCCGTCGGCAGGGGCACGGGTGATCGCCTCGGTTTTGCCGGGCGGCAAGGGCAGGGGCGCGACATCCCACTGCAGGCCCTTGACGTTGGCCAGCGCTGTGGCCTGCCCGTTGTTGGTGAACCACATGCCGAGGCGGCCGGCGTAGAACAGCTTGTCGACGCCGGGCTTGGCATCGACGGGTGACGCGGCGACGCGATACTTGTAGATGAGGTCCTGGAGGAACTGCAGGCCCACCTGAGCCGGCGGTTGGTCCAATACAGACTTTGTGCGACCGGTGTCGAGGATGTGGCCGCCGTTGGACCAGATGTATGGCTGCGCGTAAACCCACCAGGTTGGGTGATAGTAGCCGAACGTCTGCGTTGCACCAGTGCCGCCGCTCAGTTTCTGGGCAACGCTCAGGAACTCGTCCCAGGTCCATTTCGGGTCAGCCCAGGAGTAGTTCGGGTAGGGCACCGACTTGTTGTCGAAGAGCGTCTTGTTATAGAAGATGACGGCGGGCTTGCTCTCGTAGGGGTAGATGAAAAGCTTGTTGTGCCACTGCGAACGCAGCCAGTCAACCTGATAGAAGTCGGTGGGCTTGACGGTGGTGCTGCGCGAAGCCAGCGGGGTGAGGTCATAGAGTGTGGTTTGCACGGCAAAGCTGGGCATGCGCTTGGACTCGAACTCCATAATGTCCGGCGGCGTCCCGCCGGCGATCTCGACCTGGTACTTGGCGTAGGCGTCTCCGGTGACCAGGGTGACGCTGACGTCGAGTGTGGGGTCCTGCTTGAGCAGGTCGGCGGCCAGCCCTTTCCACTTGGTCAGGTCGTCGGCGCTGGAGTACATCTCGAAGCGCATCTGCGCAGCCTTCCCGGCGGCTGCGCTGGTCTGCGCCGCGACCGGTGACGCCATCGATGCCGTAGTGACGACAGCAGCCGTGCTCACGTTCCCAGTGGTTGCCGCAGCGCTGGATGTCGTGGCGACCGCCGGTGTTGCCGCAGCGCCACAGGCAGCGAGGGAGACAGCGGCCAGACCTGCCGCCAGACCCACGGCGCCCCGCACGAGTTGCCGACGAGTGATCTGACGGGGAGTGACGGTGCCTTCGACCGGACCGGCAGCTTTCATTGGATATGTCCTTCCTGAAACCCTACATCGCGTCTCCAGGAGTCGACCAGTTCGGCCGCGAGGATAGCCAAACGCCGCAGGCGTTTCACCGGGACCGTGTCGACTGGAGTCGTTGACCGGAGAGTATAGAGAGTATCAATTGTCTGTCAAATTGATGGGTTAGCGCAGGCATGGGGCAAAGTAATGCACGGCAAGCGAACGACGTTTGTAGTTTGGAATACAGGGCCGCGACTGCGGTCTGCGGCCAAGAACGACGGGCGACTGCGGTCGCGTGTTGCATTGAGCGTCACGGCGCAAGCGACAGCAGTCGCCCCCGTCGCTTGGCCGCAGACCGCAGTCGCGGCCCTGTGCTCCGGGCATAAACACCTTTCGTTTGCTGCGTACTACCTGGCATGCCTTCCCTACTCCCGCTTGCGAGTAGGGAAGGCATGCCAACATCGCTACTCGCCTAAAATCTCCTCGATCTCCTGCGTTTCCGCTTCGGAGAGGCGGTTGCCGCTGGCGGCCGCGTTCTCGCGCAATTGCTCCGGGCGGCTGGCGCCGACGATGCAACTCGATACGACCGGTTGGCGCAGAATCCAGGTCAGCGCCAACTGGGAAACGGTGAGGTCGCGTGCATTTGCCACCGTCGCCAGGCGCTGGAGGCGCGGCAGTTGCGCCTGCAAGCGCTCGGTAAATCGTTCGTTACCGGCGCCGCGCGATCCCTCCGGCGCGTCGCCGCTGAGGTACTTATCGCTGAGCAGGCCCTGGGCCAGCGGGGAGTACACGATCAGCCCCAACCCGTCTTTGCTACAGCGCGGAATCTCGGTCCGCTCAATGTTGCGCACGAGCATGCTGTAGTTGGGTTGGAGGGAAATGAAGCGCTCCAGGTTGCGCCGCTCGCTGATGCCGGTCGCTTCGGCAATGAGATCGGCGGAGTAGTTGGAACAGCCGATGTAGCGCACCTTCCCCTGCCGGACCAGGTCGGTCAGTGCTCCCAGCGTTTCCTCTTGCGGCGTGACCGGGTCGGGGTGATGGCACTGGTACAGGTCGATGTAGTCCGTGCCTAACCGCCGCAGGCTGGCCTCGCAAGCCTCAAAGAGGTGCTTGCGCGACAATCCTTCAGCATTGGGGCCTTTGCCCATCCGGCCGCGCGCTTTCGTGGCAATCACCAGCTCAGCCCGGTTCTTCCCGGCCAGCCAGCGGCCCGTCACTTCCTCGGCCTTGCCGCTCGCGTACACGTCGGCCGTATCGATCAGGTTGATGCCCAGGTCGACGGCGCTGTCCAGCACCGCGAAGGCTGCTGCCTCATCAATGCGCTGGCCGAAGTTTTGCCAGGTGCCCAGGGAGATCTCGGATACTTTCAGTCCACTGCGCCCAAGTTGCCGGTATTCCATTGCTCACTGTCCCTATTGCTGCACTGTTGATCAATATCGCAGGATCATAGCGCACTCTGCGGCGCAGCGCAGCAAGGCGGCAGTGGAGGTACAGGTGACCAACGGCGCACAGCGGCATAATCGGGTACGCTGGGGAAAAGGGGAAACACACAATGATGACGTGGACGATGACCTTCCTGGTTGAGCCCTGGCCCGACACACCGTGGGACCGGCGCGACCTGGAGCGCTGGCAGCAGGACTCGCCACAGCACACGTACACGATCGTGAAAGACCGCCGCAACGCGGAGATCAGCACCACCTGTGAGGCTCCCGACGAGGCGACAGCCATTGCGGCGGGACGAGCCCAGGTCGACGCCTTCTTCCCACGCTCGCGTTACGCCGTGCAGAATCCCCAGGTAGGGCCGGCGACGGATACCCAGCGGATGCTGAAGGCCGGCGCCGCCCTCTTCCTGCGCAACACGGCCGCCACAGTCTTTCGCAAAGGGGCGACGGAGTAGGCGAGGCGCCACGGCTGACGGGCAAATCGCTGGTACCATCCTCCTGCTGCGTGCCGACGGCGGACACATAGCGGCATCCTGTGCCCCACTGTAAACTGGCCCATCAATGGAAAGGATGCTGTCCATGCCCGAGAGCGAACATGTGCTGGAGGCGCAACTGCCGGTCCGCACAAACGAAATTCTGCTCGATCGCGTTGCCCTCGTCACCGGCTCGTCCCGCGGCATTGGGCGCGCCATCGCCGTGCGGCTGGCCCAGGCCGGGGCCGACGTGGTCATCAACCATCGCGATTCGCCCCAGGAGGCAGAGAAGGTGGCCGAGCGCGTGCGCAGTCTCGGACGCAAAGCGCTGATCGTGCAAGCGGTTGCGGCGGCTGTGGCCTTCCTCTGCAGCCCGGAAGCAAGCTTCATTATCGGCCAGACGCTCTGCGTCAACGGCGGCAACTACATGCAGTAACGGCCGTGCAGTACGGCGCACTAACGGTCGTCCAACGGACCGAGCGGCCCCTCAGCGCTGAGGGGCCGCGTATCGTTATTCTTCGGTGTCCGACGTCGAAGGCCACCGACGCGCGTGGTGGAGAACGCGGAGTACCGTCACTGTGTCTCCGCCCACGCTGTACATCACAAGGAATGGCGTTCCCGTAACAACGAGTTCGCGTGTGTCATTCACCCGTCCGAGGCGTCCGAGGCCAGGATGGTCCGCCAAATTCGTGACGGCATCAGCGACGCGGCGCGCGTATCGAATGCCAACGCTCTGCTCCCCAGGGCTGCTGGGATTGGCGATATGCCGCAGGTCGTCCAGGGCAGGAATGGCCCACTCAAGACGCATGTGCCTCCCAGTTTGCCACTTCGGCCAGCACCTGCTCGTGGCTCACGACCTCGCCGCGCTCCGCTGCAGCGATCCCTTCCTGAATGGCCTGGACCTGCCAGTCTTGGAGGGCGACGAGATCTTCCACTGCCTGGACGATCCAATCGGATACTGATCGATCGGTGCTGATGGCAAGTTGGGCAAGCCGGTCGGCCAGTTCTTCGGGGAGTTCAACGGAAAGGGATGGAGTTCGGTTCACGATTACCTCCAGAGCTGAGTGTGTTGCTCCAGTGAGTATAAGAGAGGTTCGACGCGCCAGGTTGGCGGCGAGCTCATTGATATGGCTCAGCTCACCCCAGCCGCGCTGCTACCACTTCCGCGATGTGCAGCACCTGCAACGGTGAGCCGCGCTTGCGGAGGATGGCGCGGAGGTGGGCGATGCAGCCGGGGTTGTCGGTGACGACGATTGAAGCGCCGGTGCTCGCTATCGCCGTCAGCTTGCGCTCGGCGATGGCGGCGGCTACCGCCGGATAGATGACGGAGCGCGAGCCGCCGAAGCCACAGCAGACTGCTTCCGGCAGTTCGACCACCTGGCAGCCCAGCAGATCGCGCAGGATGTGGCGGGGCGCTTCGGTCTGGTGAAGCACGTTGCGGCCCTGGCAGAAGTCGTGGTAGGTGACGGTTGTTGCTTGCCCGTCGTCCAGCGCGCCGGCCGGTAAGCCGGCCAGTTCGCCCAGAAGTTGCGTGAAGGTGACGGTGCGGGCGGCCAGACGGCCGGCACGCTCGGCCCAGGCCGGCTCGGCGCGCAGCAGGTGGGGATAGTCGTGGAGGATGGCGGCCACGCAACTGGAAGCGCCGCTGACAACGTAATCGGCCTCGACTTGTTCCAGCGCCGTGATCGTCTGGCGAGCCATGCTGCGCGCCGCCGCTTCGTCGCCGCCATCCAGGGCCGGCAAGCCGCAACAGTGCTGCTGCGCCGGGAAGACGACGCGGCAGCCGAGCGCTTGCAGGACCTGTTGCACGGCGCGGGCTTGCTCCGGCCAGAGGCGGTCGGTCAGGCACTGGGCGAAGAGCGCTACCGTCTTGCCGGTGACGCGGGAGGGGAGTTGGCGCAGCGTGTACGCCACCGGAACGGCGGCCGGCGCCGGCGGGACCGTGTCGCGGTAGGGACGGCGCACGGGCGCCGGCACACTGCGCCAGGAGGTTTCGGCCCCCACAAAGGGAATCTGTTGGAACAACTGGGGAGGATCCAGCCAGGGCGCGCCGCCGCTCCAGGGCTGCACGGCCAGCGCCGCCAGCCGGCTGAGGCGGTCAAATAGCCGGGGACGGGCGAAGAGTTGCAGACCCAGCCGGAGCGGCGCCGGCAGGCCGAGGCGTTCCGCAACTTCGGCGCGCCGGTCGAGGATCTGGCGCGGCAAGGGGATGTCCACCGGGCAGACGGTCTGGCAGGCGTTGCAACTGATGCAGAGGGACTGGGGGCCGGCATCGGCGGCCAGACCGTGGTGGGCCGGCGTCACCACCAGGCCGATCGCGCCGGTGTAGATGTGGCCGAAGACGTGGCCGCCCACTACCTGGAAGGGCGGGCAGGCGTCGGCGCAGGCGCCGCAGCGAATGCAGCCCAGGGCATCACGGTAACGCTCGTCGGCCTGCAGCGCGGTGCGGCCGTTATCCACCAGGATGATATGCAGGTGATGGCCGGCAGCCGGCCGGCGGACAAAGGTGCTGTAGGCGGTGATGCGCTGGGCGGTGGCGCTACGCGCCAGGAGGCGCAGTTGCAGGGCGGCGTCGGCCAGGGTAGGCAGCACCTTTTCGATGCCGGCCAGCACGATCTGTACCGGCGGCAGGGTGATGGTGAGATCGGCGTTGCCCTCGTTCGTGACCAGCAGCACGCTGCCGTCTTCGGCGATCAAGGCGTTGGCGCCGGTGAGGCCGACGCCGGCCGTACTGAACTTGGTGCGGATGGCATCGCGGGCGGTGAGTACGACCTGCTGGACATTGTCGCCGCTGACGGCAATGCCGGTCGCCGCACTCACCAGTTCGGCCGCTTGCTGGCGGTTCTTGTGAATCACCGGCAGCACCATATGGGAAGGGCGTTCGCCGGCCAGTTGCACCAGCCATTCGCCGAGGTCGCTCTCCACCGCCTGGATGCCGTGGACCTGGAGGTAGTGGTTGAGTTCCACTTCCTCGCTGACCATGCTTTTGCTCTTGATGACCTGGCGCGCGCCGTGGCGTCGGCAGATCGCCAGCACCTGGGCGCAGGCAGCAGCGGCATCGACGGCCCGGTGAACTTCGGCGCCGTTGGCCCGGGCGGCAACGCTGAAGGCTTCTACCCATTGCTCCAGGGAGTCGACGACGTCCGCTTTGGTTGCCTTGAGCGTCGCTCGCATAGCCTCGAAATCGTGACCGGCGAAGACGGCAGCGCGGTCGCGCGACCAGGCTTGCTGAAATGAGAGCAGGTTGCGCTGCTGGCGGGTGTCGTGCAGAGAGGCGCGATAGCGTTCGGCAAAGGGCCGAGCCAGCTCCTGATCAGGCGCCGGCTCGGCAACCGGTGGTGTGTCCGGTGTCGTCATCAGTCCTCCGCCTCGTCCACGAGCACGACGATGACCTCGCGGGGTCCTTGCACACCGATGGTCAGGACGCGTTCCACGTCGGAGGTGCGACTCGGCCCCGTCACCAGTGTCGCTGCGCCGGCCTCCGTGTGGGCTTGCAGCCACGCCATCGCCTCATCCAGCGAAGGCACAACGTTGTCGGTCTCCACCAGCAGCACGGAGCGTGGCGGCAGCAGCCACACCAGGCGGTCGGCCGGCTCGGCGCCGACGAGCAGCAGTGACCCCGTTTCCGCCACCGCCAGGGCGCAATCGCTCACGCCCACCTGGCAACCCAGCAACAGGGCGGGATCGCCGGTGCAGATCGCGCCTTGCCGACGGAGCAGACGGTCGGCGCCGGCAAAGCGAGCGTGTAGGGATTGGGCGACTGCAATTCCCGACATGGCTCCTACCGGAAGATCAGCGACGGCGGCCTCCTGCCCAGCGCCGGCGAGCATCTGCTCCCACCATCCCGCCTGCTCCAGGTCCGCCTCGCGACAGTGTGCTACGCGGCAGCCGGCCTGCTCCGCCAGTTGGGCGAACGTCGTGACATCTGGCGCCGGTATTGTGACGGCGCTCACGGGGCCGGCTCGTCCGCCGCGCGTTGCCGCGCTGCCCGCAACCGTTCCACCAGGAACTCATCGCGGCGGCGGCGCACCGCGGCGGCGCGTTCCGGGGTCCAGGTGTAGTGTCCCTGACCGCTCTTGACGCCCAACTCACCGGCAGCAAGCTTCTCGCTGAGCATCGCTGCTGGCGTAACGTTGACGGCCAGCGACGGGATGACTGCCGCCTGGACGGCCCGCGTCAACTCCAGGCCGACCATGTCGTTGTGCTCGAAGGGCCCGTACACGGGCCAGCGGCTGGCAGGGCCGGCCTTCAGCGACTCCTCGATATCCTCCGCCGAGGCGATGCCCTGTTCCAGCATGTACAGCGCTTCCCGGATGACGGCGTGCTGGAGGCGGTTGGCCAGTTGGCCTGGCATGTCCTTCAGGCCGACGACGGGCCGTTTGCCGCAGGTCCGCAGCAAGTTGCGCAAGCGTTCAGCGCCGGCAGGGTCGGAGCGCTCGCCCACGATGATCTCCACCAACTGCACCAGGTGCGGCGGATTCCAGAAGTGCGTCGTGTAGGCGCGTTCCGGGCGCTGCATGTTCGCCGCGATGTCGGTGATGCGCAGACCTGAAGTGTTGGTGCAGAGTAGGGCATTGGGGAGGGTTTCCCGCTCCAGTACCGCAAACAACTCCCGCTTTATGGTCAGGTCTTCCAGCACCGATTCGATCACCAGATCGGCATCCTGCACTGCTGCCGCGCGTGAACTGGTGGCCGTCAGCCGGCCCAGCGTGGCCCGCACCTCGGCGTCGCCGGTGAGATCGCGCTCCCGCCAGAACTGCAGCATGGCACGGGCCTGTCGCAACCCGGCTTCGGCGGCGACTGCCGACCGGCTGACCAGCACCGTCTCCAGCCCGCCGTGCGCCAGCACCATGGCAATGCCCGGTCCCATCTGGCCGGTCCCCAGCACCGCCGCCCGCCGGAAGCCTGCTATCTCAGTCATCATCCATCGCTCCTTGGTTTCGCATTGTCGTGACGGGGAGGGTAGCGGCAGAATCGCGGATGCGCAAGGGGCGGTGTGTCGGCTTGCATAGCCCCCGGTCCTCTGCCTGCATGACCACCACATCGCTTATCAACGATATGTGTAGGGAGAGGGATCACTCCAAGGAGTAGCGGCGGGTAGATTTGAACTACCGACCAAGGGCTTATGAGTCCCACCCGGCGGGTCTGCATCGGTCCGTGCGGGATCGTGTCCCCCTGGTACAGCGGCCGCGTCGTCCGCCACAGACCGCCCGCGCCCGGTTCAGTTCGCCCGGATTGCTACATGCGTTGCTACACGGTGGTCGGACATGTCCCGATAGTGCCCGGTGGATTCCGAGAGGTCCGGCCGCTCGGCGGTGTTCTTCACGCTGCTGCTCGATCAACTGACCCAGGAGCGCGGCTGCGTGCCGGTGACGCTCTTGCTGGACGAGTTTGCCACCCTCGGCGCCTGCCGCACTTCCCGACAACGGGACCGTCGCCCGAAGGCGGGGGATTGCCCTGGCGCTGGGGATGCAGGCGCTCTCCCAACGGGACGGGATGTACGGCCACGAGGGGGCGGATACCATCCGCACCACCTGTGCGACGAAGCACGCACCTGCGGTGGGTTCCCGGCTGCACGGGCCGGACTACCCGAGCGCCGAGCAGGTGTCGCCACATTCCTTTCTGGTGCAAAGTGGAAGGGTTGTTGCACAACACCCTGGCTCGGCCATCGAACTAATTCTTCCCTGGTTCAGCGGCGTGTCACCGTGAGCCTCTGAGGAATGACCCTGTGTTAGACCTGTCTCTTATTCTCGCCTGGACACTAGCCTTGGTCTTCCTCTTTGCTGGACTGGGAAAATTGATATCTCATGGGTCAAGGACCGATGCCCTTATCTCTTTTGGTGAGGTGGCGATAGCGCTCCTGCTTTTGAGCGCTCCATGGCATCAGCTCTTAGCTTTCGTGACTTTCTGCGTATGCGTAGGTTATGTGTTTCATGCATTCGCTGTCCCCCGTGAAGAGCAATGCCGGTGCTTTGGCCGCCATCTTCCTACGACGGGGGTGAACGGTCAACGGGTTAGGAACACCATATTGCTACTTTTCGCGGTATGTTACGCCGCCGTTGCATCCGCCCGGCCCGCTTATTGGCTACCTGAGGAGGGCATCGACGCCGTTATAGGACTGCTGGCGGGCGTTACAATCGTTACCGGCCCGTGGGTGTTCCGATGGGCGCTCGGGCCCGCCGGTCAACTCCTCTGAGGTGGCACCATCGCGAGACCGGCTTGTTAGTGCCGCAACTTGGAACCTAATAGCGCCGGGGCGACCATTGGTCGGCGCGGGTGGGCCGGGAAGGCACGCCATCCAAGGGCTATCCCGACTTCTCCGAGGATACGCCATCCCACGCCGCCGCACTGCCTACAATTCTAACGGATCTAACGGATGTGTCGATAGCCATCCATCGTCGGCGCGCCGGGGTCCCGCACGCTCACGACGTGGGGCCATGCGTTGTGGTGCTGGGACAGACGACGGGCATGTTACCGCAGCTCTGAGCATCGCGCAGCAGCGCGGCCGCTTCGGCGCAGGCGTCACGTGGCTGCAGTGTCAGATCATCCCCGTTCGACGCATGCACTAAGGAGCCGTCACGGAATAACTTTTACAATTGAGGGCGTCAGGGCGGGCGCG
>DAIMXP010000044.1:0-53493 GCA_036734945.1 Chloroflexota bacterium | reverse complement strand
GCGCCCGCCCTGACGCCCTCAATTGTAAAAGTTATTCCGTGACGGCTCCTTAGCGCAGATGCTGGGACCCGAGATATTGCGTCGTTACCGGGTGGTGAATCATCACGGCTACGCGCAGGATGAACTGGTCCTGGTGGGCCGGACCTCGTTCGGCGGGGAGGTCTGGCTCAATGCGGAGTACGTCCGGGCGACGAAACGGATTGTCGTCGGCTTCATCGAGCCGCACTTCTTCGCCGGCTTCTCCGGTGGACCAAAGATGGTGTGCCCTGGTGTCGCCGGCAGCAAGACCATCCTGCACGCCCACAGCGCAGCGATGATCGGCCATCTCAACGCGAGATGGGGCATTACCGAGGGCAACCCCATACACGACGAGATTCGGGAAGCGGCCGCGATGGCCCCACCGGATTTCTCGCTCAGTGTCACCCTGAACAAGTTGCACGAGGTCACCAATGTCTTTGCCGGCGAGGTGTTCGCCACCCATCGGGCCGGTTGCGCCTTCGTCAAGGCGACGGCTATGCAACCGGTAGACCGGCCGTTTGACATTGTCATCAGCACCAACAGCGGCTATCCACTGGACCTCAACCTGTACCAGGCCGTCAAGGGGATGTCGGCGGCGGCGCAGATCGTGCGTCCAGGTGGGGCGATCATCATGGCCGCGGCCTGCAGTCAGGGAGTGCCGGCGGGCAGTCACTTCCAAAAGCTGCTTGCTTTAGAGGACAGCCCGGCAGCGCTGCTCCAACGCATCGAGTCACCGGGGTTCCACCAACCGGAACAATGGCAGGTCCAGGTGCAGGCGTTGATCCAACGGCAGGCCCGCGTCTACCTGAAGGCGGAGGGCGTCACTGATGCCGAGATTCGAGCCGCGCATCTGCTCCCCTGTGCCGACATTGGGGAGACCGTCCGCCTGCTGTTGCGCGAGTTCGGAGCCACCGCTCGAATAGCGGTGCTGCCCCAGGGTCCGCAAACGATTCCCTATCTCACTGCACCGGGTAGCCGAGTCGTAGGCGTCCCAGCGTCCAGTGCAGCCTGATCCTATTTTGGGACTACGGTGAAGGCATGTCCATCGTGTGATATTGTTTGCTTGACCGGAACACAATCTGCAGATCAGTGAGGAGACGTGGTGTATGGCACGCCAGCAAGAGGGCTTCTTTACCGAGTATGACTCCAGCGAGCTGGAGCAGCAGGCGACGTTGACCTTGACGCAACGGGAACTGCTATTAATCCGGACCGCGCTTGGCATTTTCATGGAAGAGACCAGCCGGCACGACCACATTTACAACGATATTCATGCCCTGGTGGCAAAGCTCCCGGCAGCACCGAAACGCAAGGTGCCAGCAGCAGCCGGCAACCACGCTGCGCCCAGCCGGCCCAAGCCGCGTTAGCGGCCGCGCAGTTGGACCATGGTGAGCAGCCCGAAGCGGAACAGGAGCCTGGTGAGGGGGAAGGATAGGGCATCGCCTGCTCCGTCCCCCGCCTGCGGTATACTGATGCCGCGCGACTTTCTCGGGGTGTAGTTCAGCTTGGTAGAACGCCTGGTTTGGGACCAGGAGGTCCACAGTTCAAATCTGTGCACCCCGACTCATGCGACAGCTTCAGATGAGCGTCTGGTCCAGGAAACGCTTGGCCACCAGCAGTCCCTCGCGCATGCGCGGCACGTCTTGCGTGAAGCCCCACACCTGGTCCTCGTGTTCGATGTTCATCGGCCCGGCGTAGCCGATCTCGGCCAGGATGTCGGCATACTTGTGCCAATCGACAACGCCGAAGCCGGGCAGGCGGTAGCGCCACCAGATGCCGCTGGCCGGACCGCCGTTGTCTATGAAGGGCCCGTAGATGCCGTAGCGGTTACGGCGATCAAGGAAGAGCTCCGTGTCCTTGGCGTGGGCGTAGGACACGCGATCCCGAAACTCGCGCAAGGCCCAGACCCAGTCGATGTGCAGCACCACCAGGTGCGAGGGGTCGAAGTTGAGACCCAGGGCCGGGGATGGGACCGCAGTGAAGGCGGCGTCCCACAACTCCGGCGTTTGCATGAGGTTGCGACCGCGGTTGGGCCAGTTTTCGAAGGCCAGCTTCACGCCCGCCTGCTCGGCGTGGGCAGCAACCGGTCCAAACGCCGCCTTAAAGAACGTGATCTGATCCGCCCCCGGCTTGCCTTCCACCATTGGGTGACTGCAGCACAGCACCTTGATGCCCTGGCGAGCTGCCGAATCGATCGATGCCTTGGCCTGCGTGATGGCCGTCTCCCGCTCGGCGTCGTCGGCCGTCATCAGTCGGCCACGCATCGCCGCCGCCCAGGCGCTGATGCCGGACGGGCGCAGCTTCTCAACCAGGTCATCGGTCAGCCCTGTTTCGATGTCCCGAAAGCCGTGCTCGGCCGCCCACTGGGCATTCTCCTCCAGCGGCAGCCGGGCCATCGCGCCCGTCAGTCGCATACCGATGTCCATGATGAAATCCTCTCGCCTGTTCTCGACGCCGCACCGGCGTTTCCGCACGCCCATTCAGCCGCGCGGGGCGAGTGTAGCGCATGGAGGGGTAGGCTGGGCGCCTTACGTACGCTACGGCCGCCGCTGCTCGCCGGTCAGCAGCGCCTTCAAGACCGGACTCTCGAACTCCTGCGGGATGGCGTCCATCAGGATCTCGTCGTAACGCTCGCCGGCCAGCGGGATGACCTGACGATGGCGGCCGATGACGCGAAAGCCGGCCTTCTCATACGCGCGCTGGGCGCGGGGGTTGAAGCTGTAGACAGCGAGCATCACGTTCTGCAACGAGAGCATATTGAAGGCGTAATCCAGCGTCAGGCGGGTGGCCTCCGTGCCGTAGCCGCGATTCCAGCAGCTTTTCTCGCCGATAGAGATACCAAACGTCGCCGCAGCTTGATGGCGGCTGATGTTGCCCAGGCTGGCGGTACCGATGGGCCGCAACGACTCCATTTCGTAAATGGTGAAATGAACGTCGTTGTCGCTGGTGCTGGCCCGCTCGAACCAGCGCTCTTCCATCTCCCGCGTATATGGTCCCGCCCGGCCGAGGCCGAGCGTCACCTCCGGGTCGTTCATCCAGCGCAGGTAGAGGGGGATGTGACGGCGGTCCAGCGGCCCAAGGCCGACCAACGTGCCCCGGATCATGAGGACCGGGCTCTCGGCGCCGATCTCGCTGTCACCGGCCATTCGTAACTCCTCCACTATGAGGGCCGCAGTCTCGGCCCTGTAGACAAAAGGCCCTGCCGCAAAAGCACAGTTATCCAAAGCGTTTCGTATAATACGAGATTGGGGTGCCTCTTTCCGGCATGCGGAACCTTCCGGCGACGATTCGCCGCGCCCGTTGGGAGTCGGCACACGAGTAGCACGCAGCGTTGGAGCTTTCAGTTTGAACAAGACGAAACGGGTAGCCTGGCACAAGCACCTGGTTAAAGGGCGGAAGTACACGGAGCAGCGCCGGGTCAAGGCCGCCGCCGCTGCGGCCATCGCGCCGGTCGCCAAGCGTTAAGTAACTCGCCAACGCGGGTCCCGCCGAGCACCGTCAGGTGATGGGGGCCTGGCGTCCAGCAGCGTCAGGAGTCGACCGGTGATCGGTGTGCAAGCCCGGCCGACCGGCGCTGCGTCGAGTACCGGTCGCCGCGAACGGCGATCGTGGTCAGTGTCATGGCCGATCGTTGCCCTGGTTGCGGGGTTGCTGTTCGGTGGCAGCCTGCGCTTTTACCACCTGAACTGGGACGACGGTGAGCATCTGCATCCTGACGAGCGCCAGATCACTATGGTGGCGCAAGGGCTGCACTGGCCGCGGCCCGGCGACAGTGTCGGCGCACAGGCGCGTGGCGGACACGGACCGCTTGACCCGCACTTCTTCGCCTACGGTTCCCTGCCCCTGTACCTGCTGGCCGCCGCCGGCAACGTGACGCACCGGGCCGGGGTGGTTCTGGCCGAGCACCAGCTTGGCTCGCCCGCTATGACCGCGCAACTGGTTGCCGGGGACCAGTACGGCGGCATGAATCTGGTGGGACGCTTCCTCTCGGCATGCTTCGACACCGCCAGCATCCTCCTCTGCTTCCTGGTGGGCAGGCGCATGTACAACGCAGCAGCGGGGGCGATCGCTGCCGCCGGTTACGCGGTGACGGCCCTGGCCGTACAGCAGGCCCATTACTTCGTGGTCGATCCCATCGTCACTTTCCTCGTGCTGGCCACCCTGCTCTATTGCCTGCGCTCGTTGCAGAGCGGACGCAGGAGCGACGCTCTTCTCTCGGGCATCCTGTTTGGCTGTGCCCTGGCGACGAAGGTCAGTGCTGCGCCGCTCGGCCTGGCCGTGCTGCTGGCGCAGATTGTGCCGATGTGGCAGGCGCGGCACGTCCTGGACCTGGAGCAGCGGCAGGCGGCCGTGAGTAGCCGGCTTGATGGGCTGCTCCTGGCAAGCCTGGGAACCGTCGCGGCCTTCCTGATCGGCGAGCCGTACGCGCTCCTCGACTGGACGCAGTTTCGGCTGGATATTACCCAGCAGAGTGCAATGGTACGTGGCGTTGCCGACTTGCCCTACACCCGACAATATGCTCCGACAATCCCTTACCTCTATTGGCTGCAAGGCCTGTTCACCTGGCAGATGACGCCTCCGCTGACGCTGGCGGGCGGAGCGGGGCTGCTCTGGCAGGGTCTTCGAGTGCTGCGCCGCCGCAGTACGGGCGAGGGGTTGCTGGTGTCCTGGTGGCTCCCCTATCTGGCGCTCACCGGAGCCTTCTACGCCAAGTTCCCGCGCTATATGCTGCCGGCCATTCCCTTCATGTGCGTCGCTGCCGCCGGAATGGCGGTGCACCTGGGAGGTCAGCGGGCGGTACGACGGCGTGTCGCCTACTCCTTGGCGGCCCTGACAATCGCCGTGGCCGGGCTTTACTGTCTCGCCTATGCCCACATATACGCCACCACCAACACGCGCGTCGCTGCCTCGGATTGGATGTACCAGCATATACCCACAGTGACCGACGGCCATCAGACGGTGCTGACCCACGAGGTCTGGGACGACGGTCTCCCGTTGGAGCGCAGCGCCGTGAATCCTTCCTGGTCGGCCGGACGGTATGCCTATGCCGACCTCCCCATCTACGATGACGACACTGTGCAAAAGCAGCAGACGCTGATACAGGACCTGCAGCGAGCCGACTACGTGACGGAAGCGTCGGAGATCGTGCGCGGATCAATCCTGCGCAATCCAAAGCGTTACCCAATGACCGTCGCCTATTATCAGGCGCTGGCCGACGGCAGCCTGGGCTTCCAGCAGGTCATGGACTTCCGCAGCGTGCCTCAGTTGTTTGGCCTGCGGCTGGACGACAGCGGTTCTGATCTCAACTGGCAATTCTACGACCACCCGCCGGTGACGATCTATCGGAAAGTACGGCAGCTCTCGGCGGCTGAGATGGCGGCGCTCTTTCCTGCCCCCAACGCCGTGGTGGCCACTTTGCCTCCCTCGACGCCGTCACTCCTGCTCGCGCCACAGACGCAGGCGGCCGATAACACCGCACCCTCGCTCGGCCAGATGTTTCCGGTCAATGGTCCCGGCATGCGCTTCCCCGTGCCGGTCTGGTTGCTGGCGGTGGAGTTGATGGGATTGCTGGCACTGCCCTGGAGCGTCCGCCTGCTGCGCCCGCTGCCCGATGCCGGCTACAGCGGCGCGAAAGTGCTGGGCATCCTGCTGACCGGTTGGGCGACCTGGCTGCTTGCCAGTACGGGGATGGCCTGGAACACCCAACGCACGACGATCATCGTGCTGGCCTTCCTCGCTGTGGTCGGCGTCGCCGGCTGGCTCACCTTGCCCGACTGGCAGGCGTTACTACGGCAGAAGTGGCGCCTCTGGCTGATCAGCGAAGCGGTGTTCCTGGCGGCGTTCCTGTTCTTCCTGTGGATTCGCGCCAGCAACCCTGATTTATGGCAACTCTATCGGGGTGGCGAAAAGCCGATGGAGTTGAGCTACATAACCGCCATTCTGCGCAGCCGGGTTATGCCGCCCTATGATCCCTGGCTCTCCGGGACCACCATCAACTACTACTACTTCGGCTTCTACCTCATGGCAATGCTCTTCAAGTTGACCCGCATCGCCCCCACGATCGGCTTTAACCTGGCCATCCCGCTGCTGTACGGCCTGGCGGTGCAAATGACGGCTGCCGTGGGCTACGCGGTGACGGCGCTGTTGCTGGGTCGACCCTGGGCGGTTGGGGCGAATAGTCCGCTGGAACAGCAGAGGAAGACCCCGAGAATTCCAGGGCGGCGACGGCCATATCTGGACCGCCGCGCAGCCCTTGGCGCCCTGGCGGCGGTGTGGCTGTTTGGCGTTCTCGGCAACCTTGATTCCGGCCCCTATCTGCTCGGGCTTTTGCAGCACGCTGGTGCGTCAACCATCGGCGGGGGTTTGCCCGTGCTGGGCGTTCCGCTGCAGGTGCTGGCCGGCCTCGGGCACGCTATCGCCACCGGCGGTGGCGCGTTGCCCGGCTTCAACTACTTTGACCGCACGCGCGTCATTCCCTTTACGATCAACGAGTTCCCCTTCTTCAGCTTCCTCTACGCCGACATGCATCCCCACGTCATTGATATGCCCTTTGAACTCCTGGCGATTGCCTTCGCGGTTGCCCTGGTCGCGGGGGGGATGGGCCCCCGACGCCTGCCACTTGGCCCGACCAGTCTTCTGATCGGCGGCTTATTGCTGGGCGCTTTGTGGCCGATCAACGTGTGGGATTACCCGACCTTCTTGATTCTGGCGATGCTGGCAATGTGGCTGCGGCACTTCCGCGGCGGGAACGCGCTGGCCGCCGCCAGACCCGCCGCCATATTTGGCATCAGCCTCCTCGTCGTTGGACGCCTGGCCTTCTGGCCGTTCTACCAGCACTTCTACGCTTTGAGTTCAGGCATCGGTCTGCCGGCCCATCACTCCGACCTTGCCCATTTTGTGCTGGTCTATGGCTTGTTCTTCCTGATTGCCGGTACTGCACTGGTGATGGAGCAAGGGCTATCGCTTGAGCGTCTGGCCATGCTGCTGTTGCCGGTACTGGCAATCACATTTATCAGCAAATCGCCGGTGTTGGGACTTTTGGCAGGGCTGCTTGTCCTCCTGTTGCGCACGGTCTGGCTGCGCCGGTATCGACCGAATGTCCTGCCCGTCTTCATGCTTGTCGGTCTGGCGCTGGCGGTCATTCTGGGAACGGAGTTGATCTATATCAAGGACCCGTTGCAGGGGGGGGACTGGCAGCGCATGAACACCGTCTTCAAGTTTGGCGTCCAGACCTGGCTGCTGCTGTCGGTCGCCTGCGGCCCCCTGCTGGTGTGGCTCGCCAGTCGCCAACCGCTGCCCTTTTGGCGTCCGTCAGCACTGGCGCCGATAGTGTCGTCGCGGCTCAGTTCGGACCAGGAAGCATTCGCGCAAGGAGCAGCGTCGACGCCTGTGACGTCCTCGCTGCCTGCGGGCGCCCAGCGAGCCGGCCGGCGTCGGGGTCGGTTCCTCCCTGGCTGGTGGTGGGGACTGCTCTCCCTTCTGGTCGTCGGCGCTGCCGTCTATCCGGTCATGGCGCTCCCTGTCCGCATCAATGATCGTTGGCCGGTGAACGCGCCGACGCCGTCCCTCGATGGCATGGCCTTCATGCGCTACAACTACCCGAGCGACTACGCCGCCATCAGGTGGTTGCAGCAGCACGTGGCGGGAACGCCTGTGCTCCTGGAGGCGAACAAAGACGACTACACCTGGTACGGCCGCGTGTCGTGGTTCACCGGTTTGCCGACGTTGTTAGGCTGGTCGTACCACACCAGTCAGTTCCACGACCCGTCCCTGATTCCGGTGCGTCAGGACGCCATTACCACCATCTACACGACGCCTGATCCAGCCGTCGCGCTGAAGTTGCTGCGCCAATATTACGTGGGCTTGATCTACCTGGGGCCGTTGGAACGCGAGACCTATGGCGCTCCTCAAGCCGGAGCGCAGGCCGGCCTTGGACTGGCAAAGTTTCCGGCGATGGTCGGGGTGTCGCTCGATCTGCTCTACAACCAGAATGGTGTGGCAATCTACCGAGTGCGGAGCGGGGCATGAGTGGTGCAGGGAAAGTGGGCGTATGCAATACGCCCCTACGCCGCGTGGTGGGCTTGCCGAGCGCTCACTTGAACGTCTCCCGTAGGGGCGTATTGCATACGCCCACTCTCTTTCGGGTCAAACCGGTCGGTGCCGATGGCCATCAAAGCTACATTCACGAAACTGCGAAAATGGCGCTGGGCAAGCCATGAGTGAAGCATTGCGCTTCTGGCTATTGGCAGAGATCACCGGCCTCCTGGCTTTGCTGGTAGCCGGGGCCTTCTTTGGGCGGCTGCCGGGCGGCGGCCTGACGCTGGCGCGGCCGTTGGGGCTGTTGCTTGCTGCCTATCCCGTGTGGCTTCTCGCCAGTCTTCATCTCTTGCCTTATGGGACGGGCAGTGGCTGGCTCGGCATGGTCGGGTTGGCGGCAGTTGCCGTTGGGGTTGCTGCCTATTCGTGGAGGAACGGAACCCGGCCGTTGGCGGCGCTGGCGCGCCGTCCCGATCGCAACCTCTGGTTGGCGGGCGAACTGCTCTTCCTGCTGGCGTTTGCCGGCTGGACGGTGCTGCGGAGTTATGCGCCGGATGTCTGGGGCACCGAGAAGCCGATGGATATGGCGTTCATCAACGCCATCAACCGCAGCCTGTGGATGCCGCCGCATGATCCCTGGCTCTCCGGTTCCACGATCAACTATTACTACTTCGGTCATTTCATCATCGCCTGGCTGATCCGCTTGAGCGGCGTGCCGCCGGCGGTCGGCTTCAACCTCGGCGTGGCATTCGTCTATGCGCTGACCGCATGTACCGTATTTGCGGTAACGGCGACCTTGTGGGCGGCGGCGCGGCGCCTGGCCGACGTGCCGGCGGTCTCGCCCATACTGCCGGGATTGGCAGCGGCGGCACTGGCGATGTTGCTCGGCAACCTGGACGGCGCGCTGGAACTGCTCCAGAAGACGGGGCCGCTGTTGCAGTTCGATTGGTGGTCACCGTCGCGGGTCATCGTCAACACCATCAACGAGTTCCCCTTCTTCAGCTTCCTGCTGGCCGACCTGCACGCGCACATGCTGGCGACACCTTTTGGTCTGACGGGGCTGGCGTTCGCCTTTCAGTTGGCGCTGGCCGGTCCCCGCCTTCCACGGCGCTGCGTGGGCGAGCAGCAGGATTCGGCAACTGTTGTCGCCTGTGGCGCAGAACTGTTGCTGGCTGCCCTGGTCGTCGGCAGCCTTTACGCTTTGAACGGCTGGGACTATCCGACGGAGCTGGGCATCGGCCTCCTCTGCTTGCTGCTGTGGGCGTCTCGTCGGGAAGCTGATGTACGCCTGGCGCCACTGGCGATTTGGGCGTGCGGCTGGTTGGCAGTCAGTTTGCTGCTATTTCTTCCCTTTTACCTGCACTTCAAGGCGCCGGAAGGCGGAGTGGCGATTGTGCGCCAGCATGGCTCGCTGGTGCAGTACCTGCACGACTACGCCCTCATCTACGGCCTGTTTGCCTGGGTGCTGGGGGCGGCCTTCCTCCAGCGCTGGCGCGGCCTGGGCCTGGCTGGGCGTTATGTCGTCTGGGCCGGCGTCGCGGCCCTCACGCTGTTGGCGCTGTTGGCGCCGGCGCATCTGGATGGTCTGACCGTGTTGCTGGCGGGCTGCGCCTTCGCCCTGTGGGCAGCGGCGGACGACGGCCTGGAACAACCGGCGCGGTTGTGGTGGCTGGTCGTGGGCGTGGCGATCGGGCTGGCGACGGTCGGGGAACTGGTCTATCTGCGTGACGCCTTCGCCGGTTCGCCTGACTACCGGATGAATACCGTCTTCAAGTTCGGCTACCAGGCCTGGTTCCTCTTTGCCGTTGCGGCTGGTTGCGGGGCATTCTGGAGTAAACGCTGGATGACTGCCGGCGGGCGACCATTCTGGCTCGTCGGGCTTGTGCTGCTCGCCGGCTGTGCCGGCGTCTACACCGTAGCCGGCGCCTACTCGCGCGAGGCTGGCTTCCACAGCAGGCCGACGCTGGACGGCCTGCACTGGTTGCGCGTGCAGGCGCCCGGCGACGCGGCGGCGATCGACTGGCTGAATGGCCATATCCAGGGTGCGCCGACGCTGCTGGAGGCTGTCGGCTCCGACTACGACCCCGCCGGCCACGCCCGCGTCTCGACGTTCACCGGCCTGCCGGCGGTGCTGGGCTGGCCGGGGCACGAGGCGCAGTGGGCGCACGACCAGGGCTCGCGGCAGCAGGATGTGCAGACGCTCTACACGACGAATGACATTGCGCTCAGCCGGCAGTTGCTCACCCGTTATGCTATTCAGTATGTCTTCGTCGGATCACTGGAACGCAGCGACTTTCCCCCGGCCGGCCTGGCCAAGTTCGCGCAGTTGGGCACGCCGGTCTTCTCAGACGGCGGCACTATCGTGTATAAGATCGGAGGGTAGGCGCGATGGCGACCATCGTTCGACCGCGGCCACTGGCCGACGTAGCGGTTGCGCCAGCGACGACGCAGCCACGGGAGCGGACACGGGCATACCCTCGTGTCAGTGTCGAGGTCGCCCTCTATATCGCGCTGGCCGTTGTGGCGCTCGCCATGCGGCTACTGTTCCTGGGCGCCAAACCGCTGCACCACGATGAGAGTTTACACGCGACCTATACCTGGTACCTCTTCCACGGCAAGGGTTACCACTACGACCCGATGATGCACGGGCCGTTCCAGATCGTCGTGACCGCCGCCATCTTCGCCCTGGTCGGCGTGAGCGACTTCACGACCCGGCTGCTCCCGGCACTCTTCGGCACAGCAATCGTGATGCTGCCCTACTTCCTGCGTCGCGAGTTAGGCCGGTTTGGCGCCCTGTTCGCCGCCGTGGTGCTGGTGGTGTCGCCGTCCTTCCTGTACATGTCCCGCTTCTACCGCAACGACATCGACGTTGCCTTTTTCACGTTGGGACTGGTCGTCTGCTACTGGCGCTTCCTGCGCGACCGCCAGCGGCGCTGGGTGATCGGCGCGCTGGCCCTCCTGGCGCTGTCCATGACGGCCAAGGAAACCACCTATATCACCATCTTCATCTTCGGCCTGTGGGTGCTCGGCGCCTTATTGTGGGAGTGGCGACGGCCGGAGCGCCGGCCTTTGCTGGACGCCTGCCGCAGCGTTGGACTGGACACCTTCCTGCTCGGCCTTGCCCTGTTCGCGTTCATCTTCACCTTCTTTTTCACGACCGCCTTTAGCTGGTTGCCTGGCCTGCGCGACGGCATCATCAAGGGCATTCAGTACTGGCTCGCGCAGCAGCCGGTGGCGCGCGGCAGTGAACCCTGGTGGTACTACTTCTCGCTGCTCGGTCCCTATGAGCCGTTAGAGGTGGGCATGGCGATCGCCGGGATCGTGCTGGCGGTGCGCCGACGCAGCGGCTTCCTGCTCTTCCTGGTCTGGTGGGCGGTGTTGAGCCTCATCATCTACTCCTGGGCCGGCGAGAAGATGCCCTGGCTGTTGCTGCACCCGCTGCTGCCGCTGGTGATGCTATCCGCCGTCTCCTTTCAGGCGCTCTGGCAAGCCGGTCGCAGCGTCGGCGCCGGGCTGGGCTGGCTCGGCGTCGCGCTCGGCATGGTCTATATGGTGCATTCCGCTATTCCGCTGGCCTACTACCACCCGGCTGATCCCGCCGAGATGTTTATCTACACCCAGACCTCCACGGACGTGCTCGACGCGATGCGCCAGATTGACGCGGTGGCACTGCGTTCGGGCGACGGGCAGCAGATGCGCGTGATGGTGGATCCCGAGGACTGGTGGCCGTTCGTCTGGTATCTGCGCGACTATCCCAACGCCGCCGCCGGCGTGCCAACCGGCGCTACCGGCAATCCACCCGTGGTGATCGCCGCCGATTCCGACGTCGCCACCGCCGAAGCGCTACTCGCCAATGGCTACCAGGAGGAGCACCTGAAACTGCGCGAGTGGTGGATTCCCGACTGGAAGGCGCAATCCCTCCACAACTGGTGGAACTGGCTGCTCTACCGCCAGAACTGGAACCCGCGCGGTTCAACGGATTTCTATCTGTTCATTCGGAAGGATTTGAGCGGAGGGCTGTGATCTTGCCCGCCGCTGCAACTCGAATAGCCGGTTTAACGCCTCCATCGGCGTCATCGCCAGTACGTCGAGCGCGGCGATCTCCTGGTTCAGGCCATCCGGTTCCGCGAAGAGTGACGGTTGCAGCGTCTCGCGCAGTTGGCGTGAGGCGCGACCGGTGCGACCCGAGCCCCGCGCGGCTCGCCCTTTCTCCAATTCCGTCAGCAACTCTTCGGCACGGCGCGTGACGGCTTTCGGTACGCCGGCCAGGCGGGCGACGTGGATGCCGTAGCTGCGGTCGGCGCCGCCGGGCACGATCTTGTGCAGGAAGACGACACGCTCGCCTACCTCGTCGACAGCGACATTGTAGTTGCGCACGCGTGGCAGGATGGCCGCCAGGTCGATCAGTTCGTGGTAGTGCGTGGCAAAGAGGGTACGGCAACCCAGGGTGGGGGCGTTATGCAGGTACTCGACGGCGGCTCGGGCGATGGCCAGGCCGTCGTAGGTGCTGGTGCCTCGCCCGATTTCATCGAGCACTACCAGGCTGCGGCGAGTGGCGTGGTTGAGGATGTTGGCCAGCTCCAGCATCTCCACCATGAAGGTGGACTGCCCCAGCGCCAGGTCGTCTTGCGCGCCGACGCGGGTGAAGATGCGGTCGGTCAGGCCGACGATGGCCGATGCCGCCGGGACGTAGCTGCCGATCTGGGCCATCAGGGCAATGAGCGCGGTCTGCCGGAGGTAGGTCGACTTGCCGGCCATGTTGGGTCCGGTGATCAGCAGGATCTGGCCGGCATCGGCGTCCATATCCAGGTCGTTCGGTACGAACGCGCCGGGCGGCAAGGCGGCTTCAACGACCGGGTGGCGGCCTTCGCGCACGATGAGGCGCGTCGACTCCTCCAGTTTGGGCAACACCCAGGCGTGGCGTGCCGCTGCTTCGGCCAGCGCGGCCGCGACGTCCAGATCGGCCAGCACGCCGGCAGCGGCAACGAGACGCTCGCTGCTGCCCGCCAATTCAGCAACCAGCCGGCCGAAGGTCGCGCGTTCCACGGCTTGAAAGCGCTCCTCCGCGCTGAGAATCAGGGTTTCCCGTTCCTTCAAATCGGCGGTGACGTAGCGCTCGGCGCCCGCTAGGGTCTGTTTGCGCTGGTACTCGGCAGGAATCTCCGCACGGTTGGCGTTGCTGATTTCCAGGTAGTAGCCGAAGACCTTGTTGAAGCCGACTTTCAGGTTGCGAATGCCGGTTCGGCTGCGTTCCTGCCCCTCCAGCGCCGCGACCCAGACCTTCGCGTCGTAGGCTGACGCTTCGATCTCGTCCAACTCGGCATCAAACGCCGGCCGGATGCTGCGGAGGGGTCCCAGGGCAGCCGGCGGCTCGTCCATCAGGGCGCGCTGCAAAAGGGCGCACTCAGTTCCCAGGTCGGGTAACGTCGTGACCGCTGCGGCGATCACCGCCGGCGCTCCGGCCAGCAAGGCAACGAACTCAGGCAGCGCCGCCAGGCCGGTGCGCAGGGAGCCGAGTTCGCGCGGACTTACGGTGCGCGTCGCCAGGCGTCCCGCCAGGCGTTCAAAGTCCGGCAGCTTGTCCAGGGAAGCGCGTAGGCGCCGTCTGAGATCGTCAGCCTCCTTGAGCTCCGTGACCTTCTCCAGGCGGCTCAGCAACGGGGGTAGTTCCAAGAGCGGCTGGCCCAGGCGACGACGCAGCAAGCGAGCGCCCATGCTGGTAACAGTTTCATCCAACGCGCCCAGCAGCGAGCCGCGCGGATCGCCGCTACGATTGCCGCTCCAGATTTCCAGGCTGCGCACAGTCGCGTCGTCCAGTTGCATGTACTGTTCCACGTGATAGGTGGTGAGCGCCTGCAGATGCGCCAGGGCAGCTTTCTGGTTCTGGCGCAGGTACTGAATCAGGGCGCCGGCGGCGCAGATCGCCAGGGGTAGACCGGCACAGCCGAACCCTTCCAGTGAAGAAACCGCAAACTGTTCCTGAAGGGCCAGGCGGGCGTCAGTCTCGGCGAAGATCCAGGCAGCTTCCGCCGACACCTGCTGGCCGGCCAGCAGGCCCGGTTCAGCGTCATTGTCGGCATCGTCGTCCTCTTCGGAGCCTGCCTGATCCACGGGTACCAGCAATTCGGCGGGACGTAGCCGGCGTAGTTCGGCGGCAATGATGCCGCGTAGTTCGCTGCCGCCAAATTGGGTGCAACAGAACTCACCGGTGGAGACGTCGGCAAAGGCGAGGCCGGCCTGTCCGCGCTGCTGAATCAACGCCGCAAGATAGTTATTCTCGGCGCCGGTCAGCATGGTCGGTTCAACGACAGTGCCCGGTGTCACCACCCGCACCACGTCACGCGGGACGAGGCCCTTGCTGGTTGCCGGATCCGCCATCTGCTCACAGACGGCGACCTTGTAACCGCGCTTGACCAGCCGGGCCAGGTGGGTCTCCAGCGAATGGTGTGGAACGCCTGCCAGCGGTATGCGGCTGCCGCGGCCCATCTCCCGGCTGGTGAGCACGATCTCCAGTTCACGCGAGACGACCAGCGCGTCGTCATCAAAGGTCTCATAGAAGTCGCCGAGGCGGAAGAACAGGATGGCGTGCGGGTAGCGGCGCTTCAGGTCGAGGTACTGTTGCCGGATGGGTGTTTCCATCGCGCTCAGCATACGTGCCGTGTGTGCCGGCGTCAAGGCTCCGTGGGCGTGCGACGAGCGGCCGCCTGTTCCTGCTCGATTGTCGCCTGCAGGCAGGCTAGCTAGCCAAGTGCGGGGAGCGTGCAACAACAAGCGGTCCCGCTCACGCCGCGCGGGAACCTGGCTTGAACTGGGTCGCTTCGCTCCAGCATGCCGTTGCTATTGCAGTCGTGGCAGCGTTGCTCCGGTCCGCACGAGTCCCCGATATAGCCCAGATTGGGTATCCACGTCTCCCCCAAACGGGCGGCGTGTCCCATGCATCGGCCAATGATGGGTAGGCTATCTCGTTTACCGCCCGCCTTGCGGCTGTTCCTCTGCCAACCGGCGCATCCCGGCAGCCTCACAGCGATCAAGGGAGTACTCACCTGCGAGCATCCCGACTGTCCTGCCTGCTCCTGATTCTCCTGGTCATGCAGTTCCTGCTGCCGATGTCGGCAACCGGCGCGCAGGCCGCAGCGCCGCTGCCATCGCCCAATCTGGCAGCAATGGTTCCGCCGATTGGTTCAGCGCTTGCTCTCGCGCCAGCGGCTCCCGCGCTGCCGACCATCGCCACGCCGCTGCCCGTACCCAACGGCCGGCCCGCGCTGGCGCTCTCCTGGTCGACGGCCGACGCCGAGGTCGGGGTGCCGGTCGAGCTGACCATCGGCACGGCGGACGCGGCGGGCCGCCTCCAGCCCACGCTGGGCGACACCGTGCAGGTACACGTGTCAGACGACCGGGCCAAGATCGCGGGCGGAACCCCGTTGGCCGGCTCGCCCGGTCAGCGCGTCGCGGTCGCGCCATCCGGCGGCACTGCCCACCTGACTATCACCTTCACGCAACCAGGGACGCCGCAGGTGGAGGCCTGGCTGCAGCACAGCCCCGAGACGGTCGGCGTGAACGATCGGCTCCGGGTGCATGCAGTGCATTTCGTTTTGACCGGACCAGGCACGGTCGATCAATACCGTCCGGCTGATTTCACCATCACTGCCCAGGACGAGCAGGGCAACCCGGTCGCCGGCTACCAGGGTGATCTCCTGGTTGCCACCAGCGACGGACGCGCGCTGCTGCAGGATGCCACGACGCAGGTGCGGCTGGCCCGCAACCTCGGCGGCCATCGCTTCGGTCCCAATGACCACGGTCAGGCCGTGGTCCGCGTCACCTTCGCCCAGTCCGGCGCCCAAACGCTGCGCCTGCACCGCCCCGGCGCAACCGCGGTCCTCGCCACCATGGCGGTCCAGGTCATGGCCGCGCCGACCACGCTGGGAGCGGCCATCACGCCAACGGTCCTGCCAACCGCGACCAGCAGCCCCGCAGCGAGCACGACCGCCTCCTCAAGTTCAACCGTGCCTGGGGCGGCGCTGCCGAACGCTACGCCCACCGCTCGGCCACCCGCGACGCCAGCGCCCCGTGCGACGGCGACACCAACCGCTACGACGACCGCACGCGCCGCTGGGGCCACTCGCGCCGCAACCGCCCAGCCCAGGGCCACCAGGCAAACCGCCAGCACGGCGCCCTATGGCGTTGGCGGCGCGCGCTTCTTCAGTCCCCTCTTGCCAGCGGCAGGGTCCGCTGTCCACGCCCAGGCTCCTCCCCTCACCGGAGCGAGCATCGCCCGGTTGGGGCCGACCCTCCTCGCCCTTGGCTCGCCCGGCTTCGCCGTCACCTTCAGCGTCAGCAGCGGCATCAACGCCGGCGTGCCGTTCAGCATGACCGTGCAGGCGCTGGATGTGGCCGGCTTGCCCGACCCCACCTATCAAGGCCCGCTGCAACTGCACTCCAGTGATCCGACGGTGGGGCTGCCCTACTTCAGCTTCTGCTCCGACGGCGTGTCGTACTATTACCAGAACTGCTACACCTTCACCCAGGCGGACCTGGGCCAGCACACCTTTGCCGTCAGCTTCAACACCGCCAACCCCAGCGGCCAGACCATCACCGCCGTGGACCCGCACAACACCGCGATGACCGGTACCAGCCCCGCCCTCCCCGTGGCCGAGACCTACCTCAGCGTCACCACCAGCGCCACGACCGTGGCCCAAGACGCCCCAGTGACGTTCACGGTGCAGGCCCAGGACGCCAACCAGCAGCCGGTAACCGGCTATCAAGGGACGGTCGGGGTGAGTTCCAGCTACAGCAGCGTCGGCAGTTGGGGCAGCGGCGTCAGTTGGTCCAACACCCACACCTTCGGCCCCAACGACGCTGGGCGCGCCGTGTTCACCGTGACCTTCCGCAGCAGCGGCACGGAGACGGCCTCCTTCACCGATCAGGCCAACGGCAGCCGGGTGGAGACGACACCGCCCATCACCGTGACCGACCCGGCCTGGGGCTCCTACATCCACCGCTCCCATCCGACTGGCGCGAAGCTCCCCGATGGCAGCACGGTCTGGGCCTACCTGGGGGCCTGGGGGCGCATCTACACCCGGCGCAACGTCGGCAGCGCCAGCGTGCCGGTGTGGGGGCCGCTCGTCACCGTGCGCGACGACCTGGGATCGGGCATCGGCGCGGAGTCGCCCAGCCTGGTCGCCTTCGGCAACACCCTGGCCTTGTTCCACGCCTTTAGCGATGGCACCTACGCGCAGGTCTGGGTTACGACGTCGAACGACCTGGGGAATACCTGGTCCGCGCCCGTGCAACTGAGCCTCGAGCCCGGCAACGTGGCGCGGGTGCAGGCGGTGGTCAGCGGCGGCACGGTGTTCCTGTTCTGGAGCCGCGCCAACACCGACGGCACACTCGCTGAGATGACCAGCACCGACCTCAGCAGTTGGACTGCCAAAGCGATCGTGGGCCACACGGTAGGGCCGGTCGTGTCCAACACGAACAGCAACTTCGGCATCGCCCGGCTGACCTCAGGTTCCTGGCTGCTGGGCTGGGTTGGCCTGAGCAACAGCCGGGAGTACAACGGCGAGGTCTACCAGAACCCGGACTACCCCTCAGCCCAGGTGGCGACCTCGGCGGATCTGACCACCTGGTCGGCCACGACCGAGATCACGCTGCCCTACGAGAACCGCTACCCGAACGACGTGGCGGTGGGCCAGGACCCGGGCAGCGGCCAACTCCTCGCCCTGACCGAGCAGGAGGTCAACTGGGACAACTACGTGATGGAGCGCACCAGCGCCGATGGCGTGACCTGGAGCGCCCCGGCGACGGTGGCCTACGACCACGCCTTGCCCGATGATGGCTGGCAGGGCTTCTTCGCCTATATGCCGACGCTCATCGCCGGAACGACCTTGATGGCAGCGGGGATGTCGGCCTGTTACGGCCACCTCTCCCCCTGCTACGGGCAGTTCGGCGGCAACGACCCCAGCAGCGTGGAAGGGGTCGGTGTGGTGGACCTGGACGCGCTGCAGGAGCCCCAGTTCATCCCCACTGGCAGCGACCAACCCCAGACCAAAGACTGCCCGACGGGACTTTGCAGTCAGGTCCATGGGCCGGTGGACACCACCACCGGCGGGGAGTTGACGAGCGCTACTGACCTGACCATAGCGGCACGGGGCATGCCCCTGAGCGTCAGCCGCAGCTACCGTAGTCTGGACGGTGCGGCCGGGCAGGACAGCGCCTTCGGCAAGGGCTGGAGCTGGCTCTACGGCATGCACGCCGTCACCTTGCAGGGCGGCTCGGTGGCCATCGTGGAGGCGACGGGACGCCAGGCCATCTTCTGGAAGAGCGGCAGCGCCTGGACGCCGGCCGCCTACGTCAACGCCACGCTGACGGCTGGTTCCGGCGGCGGCTACGTGCTGACGCGCCACGACCAGAGCGTCTGGACCTTCGATGGCAGCGGCAACCTGCTGAGCATTACGGATCGCAACGGCAACAGCCAGACGCTCAGCTATGCGGGAGGGCGGCTCAGCGCCATTACGGGGGCCGGCGGACGATCGCTGGCGGTGACGATGGATGGCAACGGCCACATCACGCAGATCAGTGGTCCGGGCAGTCTCAGTGCCGCCTACACCTACGACAGCAACGGCAACCTGGCGACGGCGACCGATCCCAGCGGCGCCGTGACCCACTACAGCTACGACGGCCAGCACCAACTGCTGACGATCACAGACGGCAACGGCCACACCGTCGAGAGCAACACCTACGGCGGGGGCGGCCGGGTGCTGGCGCAGGCGGACGCCCTGGGCGCCGTCACCAGCTTCGGCTACGCGCTGCCCAGCACTGCCGGCGGTGGCGGCTACACGACCGTGACCGACGCCAGAGGCAACGAGACGGACTACTTCTACGACGCCAGCCTGCGCATGACAGAGCGCGATGCGCATCAGGGCAACATAAATGGGCCGCTCTTGCAGCGGGTGCAGTGGACCTACGACGCCGACAACAACGTCACGAGTATGACCGACGCCAACGGGGTGGCAACCACGTACACCTACGACGGCAACGCCAACGTGCTGACCCGGACGATTGATCCGACCGGACTGAACCTGCGCTGGAGCTTCAGCTACGACAGCGCCAACGACGTGTTGACGGCCGGCGACCCGAACAGCCACACGACGACCTACGGCTACGATGGGCATGGCAACCGGACGGCAGTGACCAATGCCCTGAACCAGACCACAGCCTCCGCCTATGACGGCACGGGGCAGCTCACCAGCGTCACTGATGCCAACGGCCACGCCACGACCTTCGGCTACAGCGGCAGCGGGGACCTCGCCACGATCACGACCGCCGACAACGCAGTGACGACCATGGCCTACGACGCGGCGGGACGACTCACCGGCGTGACCGACCCCTTGGGCCACACGACGACGTTGGCCTACGATGGGGACAGCCGGGTGACGGCGCAGACCAATGCCCTCAACCAGACAACGACCTTTGCTTACGACGCGGTGGGCAATCGCACCAAGGTGACGGACGCCTTGAACCGCGCAGTCAGCTATGGCTACGACGCCAAGAACCGGCTGCTGACTGTCACCGATGCCCTGGGGCAGGTGACGACGAACGCCTACGACCAGAACGACAACCTCTTGAGCGTCACCGACCCCAACGGCCACGCCACGACCGCGACCTATGACCCCCTCAACCGCCGGGTCAGCGCTGTCGACGCCCTGGGCAACCAGACGAGCTACGGCTATGACGCCGCCGGCAACCAGACCAGTGTCACGGACGCCTTGAGTCACACCACGACGGATACCTTTGATCATGCCAACCGGCTCGTCAGCGTGACCGATGCCCTGGGCGGAAAGGCGAGCTACGGCTACGACGGGGCGGGCAACCGCAGCGGCGTCACGGACGCCAACAGTCACAGCCAGACCTTTGGCTACGACGACGCCAACCGACTGCTGACGGCTGCCGACGCCTTGAGCAACACGACGCACTACAGTTACGACGCGGTGGGCAACCTGTTGCAGACGACCCTGCCCGGCGGGGCGGTCAACCGCCAGGGCTACGACGCGGCCGGGCGACGGACCAGCATGACTGACGCCACGGGGATGACGACCTATGGCTACGACAACGCCAACCGGCTGACCAGCTTGACGGCTCCGTCCACGCCGCCGCTGACGACGACGGTGAGCCTGGCCTACGACGCGGCAGGGGAGCGCACCAGCCTGACCTACCCCAGCGGGCATCAACTCAGCTACGCCTACACGGCGAGAGGGCAACTGCAAAGCGTCACCGACTGGCTGAGCAACCAGACCAGCTACAGCTACGACAACGCCGGGCGGCTCACATCCATCGCTTCACCCAACGGGGTGGCGGGCAGCCTGGGTTATGACAACGCTGACCGCCTGACGAGTGTGGCGTATCTGCAAGGCACCACCAGCCTGGAGAGCATCGGCTACACGCGCAACGCGGTGGGCGATCCCACGGCGATGACGGACAGCACGGGCAGCACGAGTTATGGCTACGACGCCCTGGACCGGCTGACCAGCGCTGCCTACCCGAATGCCGACGCGATGAACTACGCCTACGACGCCGTGGGCAACCGCACGGGGCTCACCGTCAACGGCGTGCTGACGACGAGCGCCTTTGATGCGGCGGACCGGCTCACCCAGGCGGGGAGCACGACCTACACCTACGACACCACCGGCAACCAACTGACGAAGACGGCGGCGGGCGTCACCACGACCTATGCCTACGACCTCTTGAACCGGCTGACGGGAATCAGCGGTCCGACCACGGCGAGTTATGCCTACAACGGCGATGGGCTGCGGGTGGGCAAGACGGTGAACAGTGTCGCTACCAGCTACGTCTGGGACCCGACCGGGCTGGGCCACGTGGTGGCGGACAGCACTGGGGACGAGTACCTGTGGGGCCAGGGGCTGGTGGGCCAGGTGACGGGGCCGGTGGCCAGCTACGCCCACTCAGATGGTCTGGGCAGCATCCGCCTGGTGACGGGAGCCGCTGGGGTGGTGCTGGGGCGGCAGAGCTTCGACGCCTATGGGGCGAGCCGCAGCCAGTCGGGGACCCAACTGCCCTTTGGCTTCACGGGGGAGCAGACCGATGCCGAGAGCGGTTTAGTCTACCTGCGGGCGCGCTACCTGGACCCCAGCACGGGACGGTTCCTGACGGCGGACAGTTTTGGTGGGATGGCGAGCAATCCGCAGAGTCTCAACCGCTACGGTTATGCCGAGGGGAACCCGATCGAGAACACGGACCCGAGCGGGCACTGCCTGGAGGACCTGTGCATCGGGGAAGCGTTTGCCGTGGCCGCCATGGTCTCGATCGTGGCGCCAGGGGCTGTCCAGTTCCTGCAGGATTTTGGACCGGAGGTCTACGACACCATCGCCGCCGGCGTCTCCTCGCTGGCGGCGTCGAACGGCAATGACGCTGCGGCTCCGGGAGCCTGCCCTTACGCCACCGCCACGCCAGGACCGGCCACCTCCGTGGCCCCAGCGCCGACGCCGGAGGACACAAGGTATCTCGTCTACCAATCAGTAAGCCCCGAAGGGGTACCACAGTACGTGGGAATCACGCGTCAGAGCCCGGGCCATCGCCAACGCCAGCATCGGACTAGCTACCTCAACAAAGGACCAGACTTTGTTATTCAACCCGTCGCGGGGTTGGGCGGCCTTTCGGAGGAAGACGCCCGATCAGCTGAGGAGGCGCTCATGGTTTACTACCAGTCACAGAACGTGGTCCTCATGAACCGCAACCACTCCATCGGTCCCAACCGGCCAGACTATGCTGAACGAGTGCAACGCGGATTCGACCTGCTCCGTGCGGCGGGCATAGTCCAGTGATTCCTGACAGACCGTCGCCAAGGATGCCGCGTATTGGCGACGTTATCGAAATCCCAACGCCGCATGGACTAGCGTTTGCCCAGTACACTCACCGCCATCGGCTGTACGGAGCGCTGCTGCGTATCCTGCCAGGGTTGTACGGCATACGACCGGCTCATCTTTCCGCGCTCGTCAAGGGACCACAGTCCTACGTGGCAATCTTCCCAGCTCTCAATGATGAAGTACGAGAAGGGCGCTTCACGATTGCCTTGCACGAAGATGTACCAATGCCGGCGCGCCCCTTTCCGCTTTTCCGCGCGGCGGGATGGCGAGAACCGAGAACCGGCGAGGTGCGAAAGTGGTGGCTGTGGGACGGCAAACGTGAGTGGAGCATTGACTGCCTGACGACAGAGCAGCACGCGCTCCCGCTTCGCGAAATGCCGACTCCCGGTATGCTCGTCCAGCGTCTCGCGAAAGGATGGCACCCGAGCGATGACTTGGGCCAAGGCATCGCGGTTCCAGGGCTGACTAACCCACCACCGGTGACCGACCGGCGATTACAGCACTTTTTCACGTTTCCGTCCAAGGTGGCCGCCGGTCGGGCGTTGACTGCGCTGATCGCCGGAGGGTACGAGGCCAAGGCGAAGCCCGGACGCAACCGGCGGGAGTGGTTCGTCTTCGCGTGGCAGCGCACCACGGCAGGGAATGGTTCTGACATGCGTGACCATTTCAATGAGTTGGCCGCCCAACATCGCGGCACATATGACGGTTGGGAGCTGGACATCGGTCCATGAGCGTTTCTATCGGCGGAGAGGTCCACGTCGCTCCTAGCATGCAAGACTGTTTTGTTAGCATTGAGCGCATCAGCCTGACTTACCCCAGCGGGCATCAGGTAACGTATGCCTACACGGCTCGAGGGCAACTGCAAAGCGTCACGGACTGGCTGAGCAACCAGACGGGCTACAGCTACGACAACGCCGACCGCCTGACGGCGATCACCTCACCCAACGGGGTGGCGGGCAGCCTGGGCTACGACAACGCCGACCGCCTGACGAGTGTGGCGTATCTGCAAGGCACGACCAGTCTGGAGAGCATCGGCTACACCCGCGACGCGGTGGGCAACCCCACGGCGATGACGGACAGCACCGGCAGCACGAGCTATGGCTACGACGCCCTGGACCGGCTGAGCAGCGCCAGCTACCCGAATGCCGATGCGGTGAGCTACGCCTACGATGCGGTCGGCAACCGCACCGGCCTGACGGTGAATGGCGTGCCGACGACGAGCGCCTTCGATGCGGCGGACCGGCTGACAGCAGCGGGGAGCACCACCTACACCTACGACACCACTGGCAACCAACTGACGAAGACGGCGGCTGGCGTCACGACGACCTATGCCTACGACCTTTTGCACCGGCTGACGGGGATCAGCGGTCCGACTACGGCCAGCTACAGCTACAACGGCGATGGGCTGCGCGTGGGCAAGACGGTGAACAGTGTCGCGACCAGCTATGTCTGGGACCCGACCGGGTTGGGTCACGTCGTCTCGGACGGGAATGGGAACGAGTTCCTCTGGGGCCAGGGGCTGGTGGGCCAGGTGACTGGAGCGGTGACCAGCTACTCCTACACTCATGTCGCTTCCCACGTCCCAAGAGTTGAACTGTGAAGCGGGCTTACGATCTTCTTATCTCGTTAGCATATAGGCAGTCGCCGCGTCATACTTGCTGGAAACGCTCTTGATCAGCGGCGGGAGTCGAAGGCATGTGTGGCATCTACGGGTACGTCGGCGCGCGCAGCGATGCGTCGGCGTTGGTGGTGGCCGGTCTGCGCCGGCTGGAGTATCGGGGCTATGATTCCTGGGGTGTCGCCGGAGCGCAGGCGGGACAGGTAACGCTGGCGCGGCGGACGGGGCGCGTCAATACCAGCGGCGTGGCGCTACCGGAGGGCAAGGCAGCGCTGGGCCACACCCGCTGGGCGACGCACGGCGGCGTCACTGAAGCGAACGCCCACCCGCATGTCGACTGCAGTGGTCGTCTGGCGCTCGTCCATAACGGCATCGTCGAGAATGCCGCGGCACTGCGTCGGCAACTGGAGGCACGCGGGCACACGCTGAAGTCCGACACAGATACGGAGGCAGTCGTCCACCTGATCGAAGAGGAACTGCGGACTGCGCCGAGCTTGCATCACGCTGTGCTGGCCGCTTTCCGGCAACTGGACGGCATCAACGGGATCGCCGTGCTGGACGCGGCGGACGGCACGCTGGTCGCCGCGACTAGTGGTTCGCCGCTGGTGATCGCCATGGGCGACGGCGAGGCGCACCTGGCGTCTGATCCAGCGGTACTGCAAGGTGTCGCTGAGAAGGTCGTCCTGCTGGACGATGGCCACCTCGCCATCATCGAGCCGGACCGCCTGCGCGTGCTGAACATGGCGCTGGGGTCCTGGGTGCAGCCGCGCACGTTGCCTGCCGAGTCGGTGACGGCCGAGGTTACGCTTGGCGAGGGTGAGCATTGGATGCGGCGAGAGATTGCCGAGCAGCCCCGTTTGCTACGGCTGCTGGCGGACGACGCGGTGGCCGACGCGGTCACACTGGCAGAGGCGATTCGTGTGGCCACTTCTGTTACCTGGGTCGGCTGTGGCACGGCCTACCACGCTGCCCTGTATGGTCGCTACGTGCTGGCACAGGCCGGCGAACGCTCCCACGCCGTGCCCGGCTCGGAGTTCTCCTATCTGGCCGATGCCGTTGGACCCGGTGGCTTGCTACTGGCGCTCTCCCAAAGCGGCGAAACCATTGACATCCTTGACGCCTTGCGCGTCGCCCATGCGCGTGGCGCTCGCGTCACGGCCCTGGTCAATGCCGGCTGGTCGACCCTGGCGCGCCTGGCCGACGACTGCGTTCGCCTCCGGGCAGGACCGGAGCGCTGTGTGCTGGCGACGAAGTCGTTCCTGGCCAAACTGGCGGTGATCACGTTGGTGGAGGCAGCAGTTCGGGGCGATGTTGCTACCGGTCGGCAAGCCTTGCGCGAGGCTGCCGCGGCCATCGAGACGATCCTGACGCCGCCCTACCAGCAGCGCGTACACGATCTGGCCTGCCGCCTCGCTGCCAGCGAGCACATGTTCTGCCTCGGACGCGGTCGCAGCACCGCCATCGCGTTGGAAGCCGCCTTGAAAATCAAGGAAGGCAGCTATGTCCACGCTGAAGGCTTCTCGTCTGGAGAACTGAAGCACGGGGTCATTGCGCTGATCGAGCCGGGGACGCCGTGCCTGCTGCTGGCCCCGCCGGACGACACGCAACCGGCAATCGTGGCGGCGGCCATGGAAGTTCAGGCGCGTGGCGCGTTGACGATCGGCGTTGCGCCCGGCCCCCTCGCAGGCTGTGCGGAGACGCTGGAGGTCCCCCCCTGCGGCAGTGGCTGGTGGCTGGCCGCCTCGGTCGTGTCGCAGACGCTGGCCTATCATCTCACCTTGCTGCGCGGGCACGATCCCGACATGCCCCGCAACCTGGCGAAGAGCGTGACCGTGCGTTAGGGTTGACGCGTAGGCGTCGCCCCGGTAGAGTTTGGGTGCGGGCGAACGAAGGACCGCCAGGGAGGAAGGCGTGGTCCGTTTGCCGCTACCATCGTCGACCAGCCCCGACCAGCCCCCGCAACAACTGGCCGATATGGCCGTCATCGGTTTCCCCGTTGGGGAACAGCGACCCAGCGGCTGCCATTCCCGACGCTTCATCTTCTGGAAGTTGCCGGAAGACATCTGCATCGTCTTTGACAAGGATCCGGCGGCGAGAAACCTGGCAGAGGTGCTGCTATACCAGGGCCTGCACGCCCTCGTGCTGCACCGTATCGCCCACCGCTTGTACCTACGGCGTGTGCCCTTTCTGCCCCGCCTGATCTCTCAGTTCGGACGCTTCATCACGTCCGGCATCGAGATTCACCCCGGTGCGCGCATCGGCCGGCGCTTCTTCATCGACCACGGCACCGGCATCGTGATCGGTGAGACGACGGAGATCGGTGACGACGTGATGCTCTACCATCAGGTGACGCTGGGCGCCACCGGTTGGTGGAAGGACATCGTTAACGGCACGAAGAAGCGGCACCCCACCATCGGTGATCGCGTCACCATCGGCGTCGGCGCCAGTATCCTGGGACCGGTCACCATCGGCGCCGACAGCAAAATCGGCGCGATGGCCCTCGTCGTGGAGTCAGTGGAGCCGAATTCTACTGTCGTTGCCAGCCCCGCCCGCCGCCTGCACCGCACGAAAGACCAGCGGATCGAAGTGGAAGAGCTGGACTACCAAATTTGAACCTGTGGGGCGGCGGCTCAGCGCCAGGTCGCAGCTATCTGCCCATACGCCTGGTTGAGTTCCTTCATGCGCAGTTCGCTGCCTCCCAGGTCAGGGTGATGTTGCTTGGCGAGCGTGCGGAAGGCCTGAGACACATCGGCACGTGAGGCGCCGGCACGCAGGCCGAGCGCGGCGTAGCACGGAGCCAGGTTGGCGCTCACCAACTGAGCATTGTTGCCCGTCCCGCTGCGCTGCTGGCGGCGCGCGCGACGTTCTAACAAGCAGCGCTCCACTTCCTGGCGGAAGGCGCGTATGCCTTCCTCCTGGCTTCCTGCGAAGGCGCGAACCCGTTCCACCGTCGTGAGGTCAAAGTAGCGGTCAACCAGGCGCTCGGCCAGTTCGGCGTCACCGAGTTGCATGTGGGCCCAGATGCCCAGCTCGACCAGACGTGTCCGTTCGTCGTCGCTGAGTAAGCGGCGGCGCAAGGCGTCGACGGGAGCTAGCGCCGCCAAGCGGCGCGCATGCTCATCCTGCTGTTCGCGCATCCGATCGTGGACCAGCGAGTGAAACTCGCGCACGATGGCCTGGCGATCCTCTGGGGGGAAGTGGTCAAAGAGAGCGAGATCACAGGGATCAATACGACAGGCGTCAAAGAGGTGGCGGCGCAAGCGCTGCAACTCCAGGCTACTCGCTGATAGCATCGCTGTCCCCTGGTAGCGATCGAAGGTTCGGCGCAAGCCCGGTGATAACTCGCCTAATTCGGCAAGAGAGGGGTGGGCTCCGGCGATCATGCGTCCGCCAGCACCTTCGCCAGCAGAGCGGCGTCGACATTGCCGCCAGACAGCACAGCGACCAGTGGCCCGGCTTCTGGCTGCACCAGGCCACGTAGGAGCGCCGCCACGGCCACCGCCCCGGATGGCTCGACGACCAGCTTGCAGCGCAAGGCCAGGAAGCGCATTGCCTCAAGGGTGGCGGAATCGGGCGCCGTCACGATCTCCGAAACGTAGCGCTGGAGAAAGCGAAAGTTGAGCGCGCCGATTCGCCGCGTGCGCAGGCCATCACAGATCGTGTCGATACTCGCCGCCTCAACTACCTCGCCCGCCGCCAGTGACGCCTGTGCGTCGGCGGCCGTGGCAGGCTCGACACCGATGACGCGGACTGACGGGCGCATCTCCCGAACTGCCAGCGCCACCCCGGAGAGCAAACCGCTGCCGCCGCAGGGTACCAGCACCGTGGCCACGTCCGGCAGTTCCTCGACGATTTCCAGGCCAACGGTCGCCTGCCCGGCGATGATGGCGGCATCGTCGAAGGGAGGCACGACCGTATAGCCGTGCTGTTGCTGCAATTCCAGCGCGCGCTGCTGGCGTTGCAGCGAATCCAACCCGGCGAACACCACCTCGGCGCCATAGCCGCGGGTGGCCGCCACCTTGGCAGGGATTGCGTCTTCCGGCATCACGACCACGGCGCGCACCCCCAGCAAGCCGGCCGCGCAAGCGACACCCTGCGCATGGTTGCCGGAGGAGTACGTGATCACGCCACAGGCTCGTTCTTCAGCGCTCAAGGACGCGATCTTGTTATAGGCGCCGCGCAGCTTGAAGGAACCGGTTCGCTGCAAACACTCCGGTTTGAGCCAGACCGGCGCGCCGTAATGCGCCTCCAGCGTCCGCGACCGTTGCAGGGGAGTCGCGTTGATCACGCCACGCAAACGCTCGCGCGCTGCCCTTACGTCGTCCAGCGAGACGGGCAACAGCTCAGGCGGAAGGCCGACGGTCACGGGGGTCACCTGCGTTTGCATGGAGCTATGATAACAGGGGGCGGGTCGCGGGGCAGGCCCCCACTCTGCCTTCGCGGGTGCCCTTTGGGCGACGCCCCCATGCGTGGGGCCGAGCCAATGTCAGCGGATTGGTGGCTTCACCGAACCGACATTATGCCGCAGTCCGGCCCACGCGACAACCTTCCTGACGTATCGGCTACCATTGTCCCGCTATTGGTTGCAAGGACGAAGGGGACACACGCATGAAGGCACTGATCGTGCGGGGCGGCTGGACGGGACACGATCCGGTTGAGACCGGGGACATTGCGGCACGCGAGCTGCGCGCCGAAGGCTTTGACGTGGAGGTCGCCGGCGCCCTGGACGCGCTGCGGGATCGAGAGAGCCTCTTCGGCCTTGATCTGATTGTGCCAATCTGGACGATGGGCAGCATTGAGAAGGAGCAACTGCAGCCCCTGCTGGCGGCGGTGAAAGCGGGGGTTGGTCTGGGCGGCTGGCACGGCGGCATGTGCGATGCCTTTCGGCAGGCGCCGGACTACCAGTTTATGACCGGTGGCCAGTGGGTCGCCCACCCCGGCAATGCCGCCGCCCATTACACGGTGCGTATGGGACCCACGACGAGTCCCATCACGGCAGGCCTCAGCGATTTTTCGGTTACCTCCGAGCTGTACTACATGCACGTCGACCCTGGTGTGACCGTTCTGGCGTACACCCTCGTTGCCCCCGCTAACGGTGCTGGCGACCCCTACTCGGCCGAGGCACAGGCGGATGTGGAGGCGGGGCGTGTACCCGGCATCACGATGCCTGTCGTCTGGACCAAGCGCTTTGGCAAGGGTCGCGTTTTCCACCTGACGCTCGGCCACAAGGCCGATATCTTCGATATTCCTGAAGCGTTAACGCTCATGCGCCGTGGGCTGGTGTGGGCGGCGGAAGGCAAAGCCTCGGCGGCAGGTTAGCGCTGCCCCCGCTCCTAAACCTGGCCAGGAAGGCGGACAGTGCCGCCGCGACAACGCGGTCCGCGGTCACGGCCGGTCACCTGCTGTGGCGGCGCGGTCAGCCAGGCAGCGCCGGATTGTTTCGGCGGCCTTGTCCAGGGCCTGATCCGTTGGGTGCGCGTCCTGATTGGCGAAGTCCAGGTCCCGTTCCGATGTGATCGGCACAAGGTGGATGTGGACGTGCGGCACCTCCAGACCAGCCAGCAGCACGCCAACCTTGACGGGCTGAAAACCGAGCTGGAGCGCCTGGCCGACGATCTGAGCAACGCGCGTGAGGTGCGCCAGCAGGTCCGGTTGCAGGTCCAACCAGTGGTCTACCTCGGCACGTGGCACAACGAGGGTGTGGCCCGGTTTCAGCGGTCGGTTGGCAAGGAAGGCGACACAGCGTTCGTCCTGCCAGACGAAGCGCGCCGGCAGTTCGCCGGCAATGATGCGCGTAAAAATGGTCGCCATTGGTGGTCTCCTTTCCACTGTGACTCAGGACCCGACGGCCACCGCAACGGCAGCACCCGCCGGTTCGGCGACGCTGAGGCCGGAGAGCAGGCGCACTTGCTGCTCGATCGTGGCGGCGAAGGCGCTCACGTCGGCCCCGCGCTCCAGGAACTCGGGCATGCCGAAGCGAAGCGTGATCTCGTAACGGCGGTCGCGTCGATACTCCAGCCCGGCAGGTACCACGGCGATGCGCGTGTGACTGCTGCGCTGGGCCATGCGCACAAGCTTGGCGAACCCATGCCGAAAGGGCAGGAAGTCATGATCGCCGGACTTTGGCGTGTAGAACAGGTCGACGTTTGGATAGCCCTCAGGAAAAACGAGGAGCGCACGTCCCTCGGCCATCAGGGTACTGGTCATGCTGATAGCCTGACGTAAATAGCGACCGCCCTCCTCGGCCATGCTGGCCCCGTGTCGCACGGGGCTGTGGTCCGCCCCGCTCCGCCGGTCGCGGCGCAAGACGGCCGGCCAGCGGCCACGATTGCAGAGCCATTCCACAAGATGTCGTGCGCGACGGTCCTGTACCCAGTCTAACCCGACAAGGATCTGCAACGGTCGGGGCACGGTCGCCAGCATGACGCAACCGTCATACACATGGTGATAATGTCGGGCGGCGATCAGCAAGGGACCGCTCGCCGGCAGGTGTTCCAGCCCTTCGACATGCAAACGCACGTTCCGGGAGGCGACTGCTCGGCAGATGGCGCTGAGGAGCCGCCAGCCGGCAAGGTCGATCGCGAAACCGCCCGGGCGCGTCACACGTCCCCCTGTGCCGTCGCTATCGCCCCGAGCGCCTGGAGCACCTTGGCGGTATCTGTATAGTCCTGAAAGCGACAGAGCGTGCCGTCACGCACCGTCCAAACGTGGACAAACGGGACATTCAGGTGGCGGCCACTGTCCCTGGCGATGGCGGAACAACGTCCGACGACAGCGACTCTTTCACCGCTGCCCAGAAATTCCTCCGGCACGATGGCGAAGTCGTCCCATGCAACGGGCAAGGCGGCGAAGACACTCTTGACGACCGACTGGGGACCGAGGTAGACACGGTCGCCGCCTGGCGGCGGGTAGCCGCGCAGCCCTGGCTCGTGCCACTCGATGGCGGGATTCATGACAGCCACGACAGCAGGTATGTCCCCGCTGTTGAAGGCCGCATAGGCCTCCTTCAAGAGCTGGACCGGGTCAGCCGCCACGCCGAGTGCTCCTTTCCGTGTGCCGCCGCGGGACGCCTGGCCGGGGGCGACTGGTGCAGCGATCCATGGTACCGGGTAGGCGCGTGGTCGGCGAGCGCTTCAGCGGAGGCCTGGCGAGGTCAGGCCGGCGTTCGGGAGCCACTGTTGCTCCCAGCGGCTCTCGATGCCGGCGCGCCATGTCTCCGCCGCCGCCCCGAGTTCCGCCACGAGCGCCGGATGCTGGTCGGCGAGGTTCCGGCGTTCGCCCAGGTCGGTATCCAGGTCGGCCAGGTGTACACAGTCCTCCGGCGGCGCTCCTTCCACGAGCTGGCCGTCGAGGACGAGTTTCCACTTTCCGCGCCTTACCGCTGTCTGGCGATTCATCTCCCAGAAGATGTCGCCGTGCGGCGACGGCGCACTATTGGCAACCATCGGCATCACATCCAGCCCGTCTACCTGGGAGGCGCCGCTGTTGGTGGGGATGCCGGCAGCCGCCGAAAAGGTAGGGAAGATGTCCATCGCCGCACCGACTTCCGTGACCACCTGACCGGACGGAATGCGTGCCGGCCAGCTCATGATCGCCGGCATGCGGATGCCGCCATCGTAGAGGCTGAACTTGTGACCCTTGAGCGTGCCGGCGGTACCGCCGTAGTAGGGGTCACGTCGGCCGTCGAGCCAGTTGCGCGTCTCGCGTGAGGGACCGTTATCGGAAGTGAAGAAGACGCAGGTGTTGTCGCGGATCCCCTGCCGCTCGAGTTCCGCCAGGACAGCGCCAACCGCATCATCGACGGCACTGATCATGGCGGCCATAATGCGCCGGTCCGGCGAGAGTCCGGGAAAGCGATCCAGGTAGCGCTGTGGCGCGTGCATCGGGTAATGCGGGGCATTGAAGGGCACGTAGAGGAAGAACGGGCGGTCGCCGCCCGCTGCATCGCGAACGAAATCGACTGCTTTCTCGGCGATCAGGTCGGTCAGGTACCGGCCGTTGCAAAACACCTCACTGCCGTTGGCCCAGAGGTCGTGGAGGGGGTCACTGCCGTTGCGTCCCATACCCCAATAGAAGATATGACTGTAATAGTCAACGCAGCCGGCGAGGAAGCCGAACCACTCCTGGAAGCCGTGGTCCTGCGGCCGGCTGCCTTCGGCCAGCCCGAGATGCCACTTGCCGAACAGCGCAGTCCGATAGCCGTGGGCCGCCAAGGCGGTTGCCAGCGTGGGAACCTCTCGCGGCAACCCACTGGCGGTGCGATGCCCGGCCAGGATGGCGCGGACGCCGGCGTTGCCCGGGTAGCGCCCGGTCAGCAGCGCTGCCCTGGAAGGCGAGCACACCGGCGAGTTGGAATACCACTGCGTGAAGCGAGCGCCGGAGGCGGCCAGCCCGTCAAGGTGCGGTGTCCGGAAGTCCGTGGCTCCCATGCACGACAGGTCGCCGTATCCCTGGTCGTCGGTGAGGAAGATGATAAAATTGGGCTGTATCAACGTTTGCTCGGTCAAGGGACGCGTACCTCCTGTATCTTGTGCCACCCGTGTTGATGTTGTTCTAGTACTTCCGGGTGTCCGCCTGATCAATGCTTAAGCTGCACTGTACACTACATGTACGAAACAATGTCGCCCATTCGGCGCGTTGGCAAGCCTCGACGACGCATCCCTACCTTTGTCGTGTCACGTCTGTGGAGAGGGGACCCGCCCGTTGTTCCAACGTTGTAGCCGACGCAGTATCTTGCGTGCCTGTGGTACGTCTTTAGTTGCGGCAGCCGCTGCCACGCTGCCTTGTAGCGGTCTAGTCAACGTCGCGCTCGCCGCCGGCACGGCCGGGCGACCGACTCCTGTTTCGAACCGCAGCACGCCGTCGACATTTGGTGGCTTCCCCATGACAAACCGCGGTCCGGGTCTGACGGAGACGCTCGCCTTTCTGCCCAGCAACTCCGCGCCACTGCCGGGCGTTGGCATAGTGGCACGTGTCCGGCTATTTGGCGACATGCACTTCGGCTTCACGAGCGCTGTCCGGTTGGCCGCCGTTGCCGAAGACCTGGCCGCCTTACCCCCGGTCGACGCTATCCTGAGCACGGGCGACGAGACGCATTTTGGGTTGCCGGCCGAGTACGCTGCTGCCAGTCAGTGGCTCGGCCAGTGGCGGGTCCCTTTTTACACGGTTACCGGAAATCACACCTTCTGGAACGCTTCGTTGCGTCATAAAGAGACGTCGGCGGCACAGTATCAGCGCTTCGTCGAGACCTGGGGCCAGAGCATGCCGTTCACCTGGGAACTGGGTGGCGTGCGCTTTGTTGGGGCCGGGCCGATGGCGAGCGATGGAACGCCGACCGGCGCGAGCTTGACTCTTGGGGAGATTGAGGCACTCGCCTCGACCCTGGCCGCCGCGCCGGCTCAACCAACGGTGCTTGTCCTGCACAGCCCATTTCGCCACACGGTTCTGGGCGATGGCGGGTCGGCCAACTCCGTCTACACCAGTGATGATTTCGGCTTTTTCCAAACGCACGGCGCGCGGCTACTTTCGCTCCTGGCAGCGGCTCCACAAGTGATCCTGGTTATCAACGGTCACACCCACAGCCCACTGCGGGCACACGGCTTATTGAGCCCGATCGCGGTGGGCAGCAGGCAGATACCGCAGTTCAACGCGATGGCCTTGCCATTCGTGCGCCGCGATGTGCCCAATGGCCAGCACTACCTACAGGACCTGGTGAGTTGGGAACTTGCCATTACCACCAACAGCATTGTGCTGAGCGGACGTGACCACCTGGCACGACAGTACGTGGCAAGGACGACGATTCCGTTGCCAACCCAATCGTCTGGACCGTTGTCAGTCTGACCAAGGCCGGTAAGTTCCTCGAGCGCCCGCGCTCCGGCCGTGCCATGTGAGTAACGTAGCGAAGCGCTAGTTGCCGCCGGGAGCTGTCCACGAGGCTCCGGCGACCACCAGGTTGACAATACTGGCGTTATGCTGGTCGCCGGTCGCACGGATGATAAATCCGTCGCCGGCTCCGACATAACCGCCGCCATCAAGTGTTGCTGCAACCTGCCCGTAATCGTTGGCGAGCACTTGCACCGGCAGCAGTTGCAGCGCCTTATTGACGCTCTGTCCGGGCAAGGCCAGACTGGCGTGCAATGTCACCTGCTCGCCGGGCCGGAAACCCTGGCCAACTACTTGAAAGTACAGCGGGTTTTGCGTATCCCCGAAGGTCGTGTCTAACACGTAGAGTGCAGCGTTTGGTGAGGTCGACGTAGGAGCGAAGGACGCATCCGCGCTTGCCACACCGGCAACGCTGAGACTGAGCAGTAGACCGCTCAGGCCGGCAGTAACTCGTCCCAGACCCGACTGCATAAACTGGCGTCGCTTCATGATCCACCCCATCCCCTCGTGCCTTCAAAGTCCTGCGACATCGTCGCCTGACCCCTTCTCATGCACTGAGCGTGCCGGAATGATCGCTTATTGCCCGACTTCTTGCAACCGTAGCCACGGCACGCTACATCGTTACATTGAGAAGTGGAACAATGTATCGAGACAAGCAGGCGAGAGCAGATGGTCGATTAGTCGTAACGTCTTCCGAGAGATGAATGTGAACGTGACGCCGGACCGTACCTACGTACCGCTGGCGCCCTCGGGTTCCTTTCTGTCGCCCGGCGTGCCGTCATCGGTGACGACACTCTTGGCGGGGGGAGGCCCCCACTCTGCCTTCGGCATCTCCCCCCGCCACCCAGCCTTGCGCGGCATACTGCGGCATACTATGGGGGCGGCGACCCGTGGCAGCTGGGAGCATACGCGCCGCAAGAGAGCGAGGTCTAGACGTGCCCGGCAACACCTTTGGCCAGGCCTTCCGGCTCACGACCTGGGGCGAGTCGCACGGTCCGGCTGTTGGCTGCGTGGTCGATGGCTGTCCGGCGGGACTGGTGCTGGACGAGGCGTTCATTCAGCACGAGCTGGATCGCCGCCGCGTCGGTCAGAGCAGGATGACCTCGGCGCGGCAGGAAGCCGACGAGGTGCGCATCCTCTCCGGAACGTTTGAGGGCCGCACGACCGGGACACCGATCAGCATGGTGGTCGACAACACCAACGCTCGCTCGCAGGACTACGACGCCATCAAGGACCTCTACCGGCCCGGTCATGCCGACTTCACCTGGGACGCGAAGTATGGCTTCCGGGACCATCGTGGCGGCGGGCGCAGCAGCGCGCGGGAGACGGTGGGGCGGGTGGCCGGGGGCGCGATCGCCAAGTTGCTGCTGGCGACCGCCGGCATCCGTATCATCGGCTACACCCTGGCTTTGGGCGACTTACAGGCCCAGACGTTTGACGAAGAGGAAATTGAGAACAACCTGATGCGCTGTCCTGACCCGCTAGTCGCGGCGCAGATGGTGGAGCGAGTGGATGCAGCACGTCATGACCGCGACTCCCTTGGTGGCGTCGTAGAGGTGCGCGCGCGGGGTGTGCCGCCGGGGCTAGGAGAGCCGGTGTTCGACAAGCTGCAGGCGGAGATCGGGCAGGCCATGTTCAGCATCCCGGCGATCAAGGCCGTGGAGATCGGCGAAGGGATGGCCGCTACCTTCTTGCGCGGCTCGCAGAACAACGATGCCTTCGTGCGTCGCGCCGATGGTTCGATCGGCACCGCTACCAATCGCCACGGCGGCATCCTGGGCGGTATCAGCAGCGGCGAAGAGATCGTCGTGCGCCTCGGCGCCAAGCCGCCGTCGTCGATCGCCCAGGAACAACAGACGGTTGACAGCCATGGCCAACCGGCGACAATCCTGGTCAAGGGACGCCACGACCCGACAGTACTGCCGCGCCTGGTCCCCGTGGCCGAGGCGATGCTCGCGCTGGTTCTAGCAGATCACCTGTTGCGCCAGCGGCTGGCGAGAATCCAGTGGGGCGGTCAGGACGTATACTAGTGCTGTAGGCCAGCGGCGTTGTTCCAGCGCCCGAGGTCATCCGGTCCGCCCAGAAGGAGTGGCACTCGTCATGCAGACAACGCTTCCCGCGACCATTGGTGAACTCCGCAAGAGCGGCTATCAGGTACACAGCGTCAAAGAGGAAATGCGCAAGAACCTGATCGCCAAGATTCGCAGCCGTGAGGAACTCTTTCCCGGTATCGTCGGCTACGAGCAGACGGTTATCCCGCAGGTGGAGAACGCCATCCTGTCGGGCCAGGACATGATCCTGCTGGGCGAGCGCGGTCAGGCCAAAACGCGCATCGCCCGCAGCCTCATCAACCTGCTGGATGCCGAGACGCCGGCGATCGCCGGCTGCGAGATCAACGACGACCCCTTCAACCCGATCTGCCGCGCCTGCAAGGAACGCGTGGCAGCGGATGGAGACGCGGTGGCCATCGACTGGATTCCCCGCGATCGACGCTACGGCGAGAAACTGGCCACCCCGGACATCACCATCGCCGACCTGATTGGCGAAGTTGACCCGATCAAGGTGGCCGAGGGCCGCTATTTATCCGACGAACTCACCATTCACTACGGCATGGTGCCGCGCACCAATCGCGGCATCTTCTGCATCAATGAGTTGCCGGACCTCGCGGAGCGCATCCAGGTCGGTTTGCTCAACATCATGGAAGAGCGCGACGTGCAGATTCGCGGCTACAAAGTGCGCTTGCCGCTGGACGTCTACGTCGTCGCCAGCGCCAACCCGGAGGACTACACCAACCGCGGTCGCATCATCACGCCCCTGAAGGACCGCATCGGCTCAGAGATTCGCACCCATTATCCGGTCAGCATCGAGAACGAAGTCGGCATCATGCGCGCGGAGAGTTCCCAGTTCACTACCGCCGGCTACGAGGTGATTGTCCCGAAGTACATGACGGAAGTGCTGGCCGAGTTGACGCATCTGGCGCGCAAGAGTCCCGACATCAGCCAGCGTTCCGGCGTGAGCGTGCGCGTCTCCATCTGCAACTACGAGAACGTCATCAGCAACGCCCTGCGCCGCACGATTCGCCTGGACGAGAAGCAGGTGGTGCCGCGCATGACCGACCTGCACGCCGTCTTTGCCTCCACTGCCGGCAAGATCGAGTTGGAAACTGTGGGCGAGGTCAAAGAGGACCGCATTGTGGAACGGTTGGTGCAGGGCGCAGTCCTGGCGGTCTTCAACCGGCAGTTCGCTGTCGCGGAGTTCGAGGATGTCATCCACGCCTTCGCAACGGGATCTACTTTCGATGCCGCCGAGGATCGGCCGTCGCAACAGTACGTCAAGCAGATTGAGAGCGTGCGCGGCCTGCGAGCGGGCGTCGCCAGGCTACGCGCCCAGGGCAGCCCGGCGCAAATCGCCTCAGCCGCCGAGTTTATCCTGGAGGGGTTGCACCTCAATCGCAAAGTGAACAAAGACAAAGGCGAGGGCGGCACGCAATACCGGGGGTGAGGTCAGTCAGTAGCTAGGAGGCGCCAATGCTCTTTCGATATAGTGCCTGGGATGGCACCCAACTCATTGAACCGTTCAGCGCTGACGAAGTCATGGAGGCGCTGTCGGAAGAACTGCTGGCCGATGGCGACCTGCGGGCGGCGTTAGAACGCCTGATGCAGTACGGCGACCAGGGCCGGCTCGACGGCCGCCTGGAGGGCCTGCGCAAGCTCATGGAGCAGTTGCGTCAGGCCAAGCAGCAGCAACTGCAGCAGCACAACCTCAACAACGTGATGGACGACATCACCAAGCGCCTGGAGGAGATCATCCAGACGGAACGGGCCGGCATCGACGAACGCCTGCAACAGGCCGGCCTGCCGCCGCAGTCCCGTCCCGAGGCTGCTAGCGAGCCAGGTGAGTCAGGGGGCGACCAACCCCAGACCGGCCCACCACAACAGGACGCACCAACCGGCCAGCAGGCCCAGTCACCGACCGGTCAGAGTCAGGCTGGCGAGCAGGGCCAGGCGCAGCAAGGCGACGGGCAGCAGGCTGATACCCAATCAGGCTCGGGCGACCCGGAGCGCAGCGGTCTGGAGAAGATGCTGCAGAACATCGCTACGCAGAAGAACGAGTATCTCGACCAACTGCCGCCGGACCCCGGCGGGCGCATCAAGAAGCTGCACGACTACGAGTTCATGAGCCCCCAGGCGCGGGAGATGTTTCAGGAACTGCTGAAGATGCTGCAACAGCAGGTCTCCCAGCAGTATTTCCAGGGCATGCAACAGGCGATCCAGAACATGTCGCCGGAGGACTTGCAGCGCATGCGCGACATGGTGCGCGACCTCAACACCATGCTGGAGGCCAAACAACAGGGCCGCGATCCCAAGTTCGATGAGTTTATGCAGAAGCACGGCGAGTTCTTTCCAGGCGTCAACAGCCTGGAGGAACTGATGCAGCAGTTGCAGCAGCGCCAGAGCCAGATGCAGTCACTCATGGAAAGCATGAGCGGTGAGCAGCGCGGCGAGTTGCAGGGCATGCTGGACTCGCTCTTCCAGGACGACCGCTTGAAATGGGACCTGGCGCGTCTGGCCGCCAACCTCCAGCAGATGATGCCCGGGCGTCCGGGCCGCTATCCCTTCTCCGGCGACGAGCCGCTCTCGCTGCAGGAAGCGTTGCAAATGATGCAACAGCTTGAGCAGATGGACCAGTTGGAACGGCAGTTGCGCCAGGCGCGAGACGGCAGAATGGAAGGTCTGGACCCCCGTCTGGCTGAGCAAGTGCTTGGTCCCCAGGCGCGCGACCAGGTGGACCAGCTCAAGCAACTGACGAAAATGCTGGAGGACGCCGGCTTCATCCGGCGGCGCGGCAACAACTGGGAACTCACGTCGCGGGGCGTGCGCAAGATCGGCCAGAAGGCGCTCAACGATATCTTCACCGACCTGAAGCGTGATCGCCTGGGCAACCACGAGATGGATCGTCAGGGAATTGCCGGCGAGCGTACCGACGACAGCAAGCAGTACGAGTTTGGCGACCCGTTCCTGCTGGATCTGCAGGGCACCCTGCGCAACGCCATCGCCAGAGAAGGCATTGGCAGCCCCGTGCGCCTCCAGTCGTCGGACTTCGATGTCTACCGCACGGAACACTTGACCGAGGTGTCGACAGTGCTGATGATCGACCTCAGCCGTTCCATGCTGCTGCGCGGCTGTTTCGTGGCGGCCAAGCGGGTGGTGATGGCCTTGAACAGCTTGATTCGCATGCAGTACCCGCGCGACAACCTATACATCGTCGGTTTCTCCGACCGCGCGCGCGAGATGAAGCCGGAAGACCTGCCGGAGATCGACTGGAGCGAGTACGTCTACGGCACCAACCTGCAACACGGCCTGATGCTGGCCCGCCATCTACTGGCGCGTCACAAGTCCGGCACACGCCAGGTCATCGTGATTACCGACGGTGAGCCGACGGCACACATTGAGGATGACGGCGAAGTCTACTTCAACTACCCGCCAACCTACCGCACCTACCAGGCGACGCTCAAGGAGGTGCTGCGTTGCACCCGCGAGCGCATCGTGATCAACACCTTCATGCTGGAGCGCGGCCACTACCTGGCCGACTTCATCAATCAGATGGCGCGCATCAACAAAGGCCGCGCTTTCTTCGCCACCCCCGAGCGCCTCGGCGAGTACGTACTGGTGGACTACGTGCGCAACAAGCGGAAGCGGGTCAGTTAACGTAGGGACCGGGCCGCGACTGCGGTCTGCGGCCAAGCGACGAGGGGCGACTGCGGTCGCGTGGTACGGGAACGCCAGCGGCAACAGGCGACCGCAGTCGCCCCTCGTCGCTTGGCCGCAGACCGCAGTCGCGGCCCTACCATCCCAACCCACGCCGCGGTTCGCTTGCCGACGTGTATACTTGCAGCCGAAACTTGCGCAAGCCGGCTCGTGTCAGCCGTGACGGTGGGTGAGGGTCGAAGCTGTAGGCACGCACGCGGGCACAACGGTGTGTCGCGCGGCCGAGAGGGAAGGAATCAGCACGCATGGCCCTGGTCTGGTTGCCGCCGGTCGCGGCTGTCATCGCTATCGCGTTTTCAGCCTGGTTGGCGCGCTCGGTCCTCGCCGCCGATATAGGGACGCCGGCCATGCAGGATGTGTCCGGCACGATTTTGGAAGGCGCCCGGGCCTTTCTCAATCGCCAGTACAAGACCATTGCCACGCTGGCGCTCGTCGTCGCCGTGTTGGTTGGCGGCGTGCTCTCGATCGTCAATAACGACGTCAGTTTGGGCATTCATACCTTTGTGGCCTTCCTGATTGGCGCTGCCTGTTCCGGCTTTGCCGGGTTCGCCGGCATGTCGATCGCCGTTCGCGCCAACCTGCGCACGGCAGCGGCCGCCAGCAAGAGCGTGGGCAGCGCGCTCACGATGGCGTTGCGCGCCGGGGCCGTGTCCGGCTTCCTCGTCGTGGCGCTGTCCTTGCTCGGGGTGTACGTCTTGTTCTATCTCTACGGCGCCGTTGACCACCCGGACCGCGCTCCTGGTTTGATCGTCGGCTTCGCCTTCGGCGCCAGCTTTGTGGCCCTCTTCGCCCAGCTCGGTGGCGGCATCTTCACGAAGGCCGCCGACGTGGGCGCCGACCTCGTCGGCAAGATCGAGGCCGGCATCCCGGAGGACGACCCACGCAACCCGGCAGTGGTGGCCGACCTGGTCGGTGATAATGTGGGCGACTGCGCCGGCCGCGGCGCTGACCTTTTTGAGTCGATATCGGCCGAAAATATCGGCGCGATGATCCTGGGGGCGGCGCTCTACCGCCTCAGTCCTGATCACAACTTCGCCTGGATCCTGTTGCCGCTGGTCGTGAGCGGCGCCGGAGTCATCGCCTCGCTGATTGGCCTGCTCTGTGTGCGACCTGATAACGTCAAGAATCCGATGCGCGCCCTGGACACTGGCTACTGGGTGAGTTCCGCGCTGTCCTTCGTCTTTCTGGGCATCGTCATTCGCATCTTGCTGAATAACTGGTGGTTCTTTGCCGCCGGCTCGGTCGGCATCCTACTGAGTCTGGCCTTCGTGTACATCACGGAGTATTACACTGCCGGTACCTGGCGTCCGGTGCGGGCAATCGCCAACGCCTCGTTCACCGGCTCCGCGACAACGATCATCCAGGGCCTGGCAGTGGCGTTTGAGGCGCCGGCCGTGCCGGTCATCGCCATCGTGACGGCGTTGGTGGTTGCCTTCAAGTGCGGCACGAACGCCGCGCCGGCCGGCGTCACTGATCTCAACACCTACGGCATTTACGGCACGGCAGTGGCCACGATGGGCATGCTGATGGTCGCCGCCTATGTGCTGGCGATGGACACCTTTGGTCCTATCACTGACAATGCTGCCGGCATCGCCGAAATGTCCGACGCATCGTCCGAGGTGCGCGACACCATGGATGATCTGGACTCCGTCGGTAACACCACCAAGGCCTTGACGAAGGGGTATGCAGTCGGCTCTGCGGCATTGGCGGCCTTTTTGCTGTTCAGCGCCTACATCGACACCGTCCGCCAGGCGCAGCAGGCCAGGGGTCTGCCCCAGCTCGGCGCCATCGACCTTTCCAACGTCAAGGTGTTTTCGGCTGGGCTGATTGGGGCAGTGTTGATCTTCCTCTTCAGTTCACTTGCTATACGTGCCGTGGGACGCGCCGCCGGGACGATGATCTCCGAGGTACGGCGGCAGATCAGGGAAAATCCCGGCATTATGGCCGGCACGTCGCGGCCGGACTACGCCCGCTGCGTCGACATCAGCACGCGGGCCGCCTTGCGCGAGATGGTGTTGCCCGGCATCCTGGCGATCGCCACACCCATCGCCGTTGGCGTCATCTTCCGTGCCGAGGCGGAAGCAGCGTTCCTGATGGTTGCCACGATGGTGGGCATCATCATGGCCAATGTCATGAACAACGGCGGTGGCGCCTGGGACAACGGCAAAAAGTACATCGAAGCCGGCAAGCTGATTGACGCCGAAGGGAACGTGCACGGCAAGCGCAGTCCCGCCCACGCCGCGGCCGTTGTGGGCGACACCGTCGGTGACCCCTTCAAAGACACGGCCGGCCCTTCACTGCACATTCTGATGAAGCTCCTGGCCACGCTGACCCTGGTACTGGCGCCGCTGTTCATTTAGCGGTGCATCCGGAAAGTCCCGCGCAGATTGCCCGGCGACTGAAGTCGCGGGCAAGCACCCACGCTGCGCGTGGGTACCCGGCGAAGTCCGCCTGCGCGGACTCGTTCTCAGCCCGCGAAGGTGCCGGCAGCCGCAGGCTGACCATTCGCTCCCCGGTAGGCGCGACTTCAGTTGCTGGCCCCTTTTCCCACGCGGCAAGCCGCGGTGTGTTAGTTTGATAGTGGAGAGTTATTGACAATAGGGATCCGAATTTGAAGAACCGCGTGGTAAATCCGCGTTCGATGCTGGCGAGCTGGCGGACCTGGTTGGTTGTGGCGGTCGCCCTTCTGGTGTTCAATGTCGTCGCTGCCGCCGTGAACTCGGCTAACCAGCGGCAGGGTCCGGTGTCATACAGCCAGTTTGAGACACAGGTCGAGGCCGGCAACGTCCCGGCTGTAGAGCTGGATGGGCACACCATAACGGGGACATTCCGCTCCGCGGTCGCCGTGCCGGCGGTGAATGGCAAAGGCCCGGCCGGGAGCGTCACGGATTTCGCGACGCAAGTTCCCGCCTTCGGTGACCCGAGCTTGCTACCGCTGCTGCGTGAAAAAAACGTGCAGGTTACGGTGAAGCCACCGAACTCTAATAACAGCCTTCTGCTCAACCTCGCCGCCTCGTTCTTGCCCATCTTGCTGCTGGTCGGCTTCATGTTCTTCATGACTCGGCGGCTCGGCGCCGGCCAGGACCAGATCATGAGCTTTGGCCGGGCGAGGGCCCGCGTCTACAACAAGGAACAGCCTGGAGTCACCTTCGCCGATGTCGCCGGGGTTGAGACGGCGCAGCAGGAACTGGAAGAGATCGTTGAGTTCTTGCGGGAGCCGCAGAAATTTAGCCGCCTGGGCGGCAAGATGCCGAAGGGCATCCTGCTGGCGGGGCCGCCGGGAACCGGCAAGACGCTGCTGGCCCGTGCCGTTGCCGGCGAAGCGCACGTGCCGTTCTTCAGCCTGTCCGGCTCCGAGTTCGTGGAGATGCTGGTCGGCGTTGGCGCCAGCCGCGTACGCGACCTCTTCGCGAAGGCCAAGGCCGCTGCGCCGGCCATCATCTTCGTCGATGAGCTGGACGCCGTTGGGCGCCAGCGAGGCGCCGGACTGGGCGGCGGTCACGACGAGCGCGAGCAAACGCTCAACCAGTTGTTGGTGGAAATGGACGGCTTTGATCCTCGCCTGGCGGTCGTGGTTATGGGCGCCACGAACCGCCCGGATGTCCTTGACCCCGCCCTCCTGCGACCCGGACGCTTCGACCGTACAGTCACCCTGGATCGGCCCGACCGCAGGGGGCGGGAAGCGATCCTGCGCATTCACACGCGCACGGTGCCGCTGGGGCCGGATGTCGACCTCATGGTCCTGGCGCGCGGTACACCGGGCCTGGTGGGAGCCGACCTGGCCAACGTCGTTAATGAAGCGGCGATCATTGCCGTGCGGCGGGGAGCCGACTTCGTCCACATGCCCGACTTTGACCACGCTACCGACAAGGTGCTCATTGGTCCCGAGCGCAAGCTACTCATGAACCCGGAGGAACGCCGTCTGGTGGCCTACCACGAGGGTGGCCACGCCCTGGTCGCCGTCCTTCTTCCCAAGGCTGACCCGGTACACAAGGTCAGCATCGTGCCGCACGGCCAGGCCCTCGGCGTAACCCTGCAGATGCCGCTGGACGACCGTCACAACTACCCCGAGGACTACCTGCTGGCGCGAATGGCGGTAATGCTGGGTGGCAGGCTGGCGGAAGAGATCGTCTTTCGCGCTCCCACGTCGGGCGCAGAGAATGACTTGATGCAGGTAACCCGCCTGGCCCGCCAGATGGTGGCGCGCTGGGGGATGAGCGCCAAGGTCGGGCAACTCGCCTACAGCGTGGCCCAGGAGCACCCCTTTCTCGGGCGCGACATGATGGCGGAACGCGACTTCAGCGAGAAGACCGCCGCCCTGATCGACGACGAGATGCGCCTGCTGGTCGACAGCATCTACGAGCGCACCCGCACCCTGCTGCTGGAACACCGGGCACAACTGGACGCGCTGGCCGCGGCACTACTTGAGCAGGAAACCATGGACGGGCGGCAGTTAGGAGAACTGCTGGACCTGCGGGTGCTGCCGGTGGGCAGTTAGCCTCCTTCCACGTCGTCCCTCGTAGCGTCACGCCGGCCTGCCAGAAGGTGCGCCAGGCGTGTCGGTTCCGGCAAGCGATAGCCGCGGCCGCAGTGGATGACCCACGCCATGGCTTCGTCAAGGCTCACCCGGTGGCCAGTGGAGATTACCAGAGGCTTCGCGCCACGGCGCGTTCGCAGCAACGTACCAACGCACTCCTCGCGGTCCCATAGCTCGGAATGGTCTCCTGGCTCAGGGCCGGCTTCCCCATATCGAGCCTTGCCGCTCAGGATCGACTTGGCGACACCGATGGTAGGCAGGTCGAGCAGCACCCCCAGGTGCGCGGCGATTCCCAAGCGGCGTGGATGCGCGATGCCCTGTCCGTCGACCATGACGAGTTGCGGCGCGTGGACAAGCTGATTCCACGCTACCTCAATCGCCGGCAGTTCTCGGAACGCCAGGAGACCCGGAATATACGGCAGCGGCGTCACCACCTCAGCCCGGCGTTCCTCGAGCACTGCCAGCCCCGGCCAGTTCAGTACGACGATGGCGGCGCGAATATGGCTGCCAAAACGCGGGGCTGAACAATCAACCCCGGCGATCGCGGTGACGGGGCCCAGCCGGGTTTCTCGTTCGACGCCGGCGGCGAGCCGCCGCTGCAGGGCAAGGGCAGATGAACGGCTAAATTCCGCGCCGTCGCCGCGTTCCACCTCACGGTCGACCGTGGTCACGGGTCCTGCCGGTCTCCAGGGCGTAGACCGAGCGCCGAATAGAGGGTGGCGACATCAAAGTAGCGGTTGAAGAGCTCTTCAAACCGGGCGATCTTCTTTTCCTGGCGGTAGCGCGTGTGGGCAAACACGTCCTGGCTGCGTTCTACCGCCGTCAGGGTGTCGAGTGGCACCGTCACCACCGGCACGCCTATCGCTTTGGCGTGGCTGAGTACTTCCGGGTCGGCCGGAAAGGGGCCGGTGAGGATGAGGCAGCGCGTGGGCGTCTCCAGGGCGGCCAACTGGATATTTGGGCGGTCTCCACCAGTTATCACCGCCTTGTTGGCCTGACGGCGAAAATAACTGGCCGCGTGCTCAGCGTTCATCGCGCCAACCATCAGGCGTTCCACCAGTTCGTCGGCTGCCTCCTCACAGCACAGGAAGGTGCCTTCCAGCCGGGTCACCAACTCTCGCACGGTGACGGCGCTGAGCAGCACATCGGCCGGCAGCGTTCCCAGTACGCGCACGCCGCGCCGCGCCAGGGCCGGGCGGAGTACGCGCTGGGCGTACTCCTTGTGGGTGACGGGGATCCCGGTGATTACCGCGCCGATCAGCCGCGAACCCATCGTCAGACGTGCGGCAAGGATGGCGTCTACGACACTCTCGCCCGTGAATCGGGCGACGATGATGGTCGGGGCCTGGAGTGCGGCGGCAACGTCCGGCACACCGAGGCCGACGAGCGAACCGTCCACAACGGTGTCGCCGGTCTCCACCAGAAGCACGTCGCACTGCGCAGAGAGTGTCGCCGCGTAGCTTGCCAACCTGGGGGCGTAGTTGACATCGCCCTCCAGCGTCTCCAGCGCGTCGCTGATCGAGACCGGGAAGGTTCGCTCGGTCGACGACGGCAACCCCAGGACGCGACGGACGAAATCGACGGATGAGGAACTGTCGTCACCGTCCTCGACGGAGCTCACGGTTTGGACGTACTCCACCTGGAGATGATCCCGACGGAGGCGGCGTCCCAACGCCACAGCCAGCGACGTCTTGCCGGCTCCGCTGTCCGTTGAACAGAGGCACAGTGCCAGCACTCGTTTGTCTCCCGACCTGATCCACCGTCCACATTGCGAGCATAGCATAGGACCAATGCCGCGCGTCATAGCCGGCCCGGGCTAGAGGAGCACCTGCCAGGAAGCGGCATCGTGCGTAGGCCATTCCGAAGGTACTTGTGGTCGGATGACCCTGGCTTCACCGCGCAGCACCGCCGCGGCGGCAGCGCGAGGACGACGTTTGACAGATTGGATGACTTGCCAAGGCGATGGCTCGCGAGTATGATAGGATTGTTCGTCGGGTGCCAGCGTCTCGCCACCTTCCATACCGTGCCAGATCATCCAGTGTGTGATGCCTGTGGTGTTCTCAATTGAAAGGTAGTTTTATGTCACCGTTGCTCGTTTCGCAGTCTCCCCGTGCCAGCCGCCGATCCTTCCTTCGTTCCGCTACCACCGGAGCAGGGGCCGTGGCGATGATCGGCTTGCTGGCGGCCTGTGGCGCGGCGGCTCCTGGCACGGCAGTTGCCACCGGTAGCGTCTCGGCGCCGGCAACAACGGCGGCGACGACTTCTGCCGCCGCGCCTGCGACCACTGCTGCTACGGTCAGCACGGCGGCCCGTACTGCTGCCAGCACGACGGCGCCCGCCAGCACGACGGCGCCCGCCAGCACGACGGCGCCCGCCAGTACGTCATCTGCTGCCACCACGGCCGCTGCGGCGGCAACGACTTCTGCGTCGTCAGCAGCGGCCAGCACTGCAGCGACCTCCAGCAAGGCCGCGTCGGTCATCCCGGCCGGCGGCAACAAGGTGATCTACGGTAACACGACCGACATCAAGATCATGAACCCTTTCCTTTCCACTGACGTGTACTCGAGCATAATTAACGGCTTTATGTTCGAGGGTCTTGTCAAAGCCGACCCGGATACCGGGGCACCGATCCCTTCGTTGGCCGAGAAGTGGGACGTCTCGACGGACGGCCTCACCTATACCTTCCATATTCGTCCAAATGTCAACTGGTCTGACGGTCAACCCTTCACAGCCGACGACGCCAAGTTCACCTTCGATACGATTATGGACCCGAAGACGCAGACGGTACGGAAGAGCCTCTACTCCAAGGTGAAGTCTTTCACCGTCGTTGATCCAATGACCTTCCAGGTTGCGCTCACCGAAGTCTATTGTCCCTTCCTGATCGGCAGTATGTCCATGGGACTGGTGCCAAAGCACCTGCTGCAGAACTCGTCGGACATCAACAAGGACCCCTTCAACAGCAAGAGTCCGGTTGGTACCGGCCCCTACACATTTGTGGAGTGGGCCAACGGGGACCACGTTACCATGCAAGCCAATCCCCATTACTGGAACGGCACCCCGAAGATTGCCCAGTTTATCTATAAGGTTGTGCCCAACGCCACGGTCGTTGCTGAACAACTGAAGACCGGAGAGGTTGACGTTGCGACAATTGAGCCGAAAGACCTTGCCGACATGCAGAAGCAGTCAAACGTGAATGTGATCGCCAACGATGCGCTCGGCTACGAGTACATCGGCTACAACCAGGCGCGACCGTTATTCCAAGACAAATTGGTCCGCCAGGCACTGACTACCGCCATCAACCGGCAGGTCATTGTGGACAAGATCCTGTTCGGCCAGGGTTCCGTGCTCAACGCACCCATGCCGGCGAAATCCTGGGCCTATAACCCGGCGGTCGCCAAGATGTATCCCTACGACCCCAACCAGGCGAAGGCGTTGCTGAAGCAGGCAGGCTGGACCGCCGGCGCAGACGGCATTCTGGCCAAGGGAGGCCAAAAGCTGGCGTTTACGGTGATCTACAGCTCCAATAGCCAGCTACTGACGCAACTCATGACGATTGTGCAGCAAGAGTGGAAGTCGATTGGTGTTGACACCACGCTCAAGCCGATGGACTTCTCGGCCCTGCTTGATGTCGTCAACAAGACACGCGACTACGATGCGGTGACCCTCGGGTAGTCCCTGGGCTTGGACCCCGATCAAACATCGATCTGGAGTTCCGACCAGATCAAGAGTGGTTTCAACTTCATCTCCTACAACAACCCGAAAATCGACGCGCTGCTGAAGCAGGGAACGTCCGTCCCCGGCTGTAGCCAGGATGCACGCAAAGCGATCTATGCCCAGTTTCAGCAAATCATCGCTGACGACGAGCCCTACACTTTCGCGTACTCCGGCAAGATCCTGACCGTCGTCAATAAGCGCATCACCGGCACGCATATTACGCCGTTTGCGACGTTCTTTGGTATCCAGAACTGGACGATCAGCGGCTAATTGGCACGCCTGACGGCTTCGTGATGACCAGAGCGGCCGCTACACACACGCGGTTGGTCTGGTCGTCACCATACGTTGACACGATAGGACAGCTCGGAAAGGGACCCTGGTGACGCGCTACATTATTCGCCGTTGCTTGCAAGCCATCCCGACCTTGCTCGGCATCACGATCATCAGTTTCGCCATTATCCATCTGGCGCCAGGCGACCCAATCCAGATATTCACCTTTGGCATCCCAAACATGACGCAACAGGATATTGCCAACTTGCGCCATCTCTACAGTCTCGATCAGCCCGTCTACGTGCAATACTTGAACTGGCTGCTCCAGGTCGTGCAGTTGAATTTCGGCGACTCCTTCGTCACGCACCGACCGGTAATGGAGGCGATTGGCCAGCGCGCCGGAAATACGCTCGAGCTGGCCGGCACGTCGCTCATCATCGGCCTGGTTGTCGGCGTCATCATTGGCACCTATAGTGCCCTCCGCCGCGGTACCGTCGCCGATGGCTTGTTTCGCATAGTAGCGGTCATCGGCAGCGCGGTGCCTTCCTTTTGGCTGGGCCTTGTCTTCATCCTGCTTTTTGCCGTCCACTGGCGTATCTTTCCGTCCGGTGGCATGTACACGCTCGGGGCGCCGGGCGGCATTGGCGATCACCTCAGGCACCTCTTCGGGCCGGCGCTCATCCTCTCGCTCGGCACCATCGCCGGGACATCACGCCTGGCCCGAACCGAGACACTGGAGACGCTCGGCCAGGACTTCGTGCGCACTGCGCGCGCCAAGGGCCTGAACGACCGTGTCGTGATTGTCCGCCACGTCCTGCGCAATTCGCTCCTGCCGATTGTCACGATCATCGGCGGATCGCTGCCGTTCTTGCTCGGCGGCGCGGTCCTCATCGAATCGATCTTTTCCTGGCCGGGGATCGGGCGGCTGGCGGTTGATGCTGCCTTCTCGCGTGACTACCCGGTGTCGATGGGGTTGCTCGTGATTGCCTCGGCCCTTGTTGTAATTGGGAACACCCTTTCCGATATTCTCTACACATTGGTCGATCCGCGTATAAAGTTCAGCTAGCGCTATACGTGCAATTAGCGTGAGGAGGAGGCGCTTGGCGGCCTCGTTGCGACCGCGCTTTTCCCCTGCTGTGCCACCGGCGATTCCAGATCGTCCGACACACACGCTGTGGACTCTGGCGTGGGAACGTCTCCGCCGGGATCGGCTTACCATGGTGGCGCTCGCCATCCTCGCTCTGTTCGCGCTATTGGCGATTCTGGCGCCGCTGGTCGCCGCTGCCGTCCACAGCACACCGGATCAAGTGGATCCTCTGAACAGCTATGACCCACCGTCGCTGCAACACTGGATGGGTACGGACGACGTGGGGCGCGACCAGTTTGTGCGTCTGCTCTACGGGGGGCGCATCTCGCTGTCAATCGGACTGGTGGCGGCATTGATCAACCTGTTCCTTGGTGTACTGGTTGGCGCTGTAGCCGCATTCTACGGCAAGGTGGTGGACGACCTGGTGGTCTGGCTGATCAATACCTTGCGGTCAATCCCTACACTGTTCCTGTTGATTATCGTTTCCGTGCTCTTCCACGTCGGTCCAATTGGACTGGCCGTGCTGATCGGTCTGACGAGTTGGACCGGCGCCGCCCGTCTCGTCCGTGGGCAGGTCTTCCAGCTCAAGGAACGCGACTACGTGCTCTCGGCGCGTGCCGTCGGTGCGGGCAATGTGCGCATTATCTTGCGCCACATCCTGCCCAACGTCCTGTCCCTGGTCGTCGTCCTGTTGGGCATTGACATCGGCGGCGCGATCCTGGCCGAGTCCGGCCTGAGCTATCTCGGTTTAGGCGTGCAACCGCCGACACCGAGTTGGGGCAATATGCTCTCGAATGCCGAATCCTTCTTCGAGCACGGTCCCTGGCTGGTATACGGTCCGGGCATCGCTATCGCCCTCACGGTGTGGTGCCTGTACACTGTCGGGGACGGCATCCGAGACGCCATCGACCCACGGTCGAGTCGGGTACGCTGAGGCAGGTCAATTCTGGGTAGCCAGCCATGCCCGGCATAGGGAGGAGGCCATGCGCCAGAATCGCTGGCTGGACATCCTGATCGCGCTGCTCATCGTCATCGCGGCGCTCTACCTCGTGCAACTGCTCTGGCACATTGGTTTGCAGTTCGCGCACGTCCTCCTGCTCTTCTTCGTTGCCTGGGTGGTGGCCTTCCTCCTGACACCGTTGGTTGAAGTATTGCACCGCCTATGGCTCCCACGGGCGATCGCCGTGACCCTCATCTATCTGCTGCTGGGCGGCCTCATCACGGTGCTGGTCCTGCTCGCGCTACCGGGCGTGGTGGCGCAAGGGAACGCGCTGGCCGCCCAGTTCCCAACCTATACGGCCGAGGCGCAAAACTGGATTAGCTGGGGGCACGCCGAACTGTCAACTCGAGGAATTACCGATGTCTACCTCGTCGGCTGGTCGCAGAACGCGCTGGGGCGGTTGCAAGGCCTGAGCACGAACCTCACCTTGAATGTGCTGAGTGTGGCGACCAACGTGATTACGGCGCTGGTGAACGTGATCATCGTGCTGGTGCTGTCCTTTTACATGATGCTGGACGGCCACAAGATTGCCGACCGCCTGGTCAATATCACGCCGACGCGCGCTCGCGGCCAGATGCTGCTCTTCTTCGACAGCGTGGGCCGCAGCTTTGGCGCGTTCGCTCGGGCGCAGTTCCTGCTGGCGTTCATCTCCGGCATCCTGACGTTTGTGGTGCTGACTGCCTTCCACGTTGGCTATGCCGCCGCCGCAGCGGTGCTGGCTGGCGTCGGCATGCTCATCCCGTTCCTCGGGCCCCTGCTGGCCATAATTCCCCCACTGTTGATTGCTGCCTTCTGGGTCACGTCGGTGGGCCAGTTCGTCTGGATCTTCCTGATTCTCTGGGTGACGCAACAGTTGCTCGTGAATGTCCTGGCGCCGCGCCTGCTGGGCGACGTGGTCGGGATGCATCCGTTGCTCGTGCTCTTCGCGCTCTTCGCGGGGGCTACCGTGGCCGGTATCTGGGGGGCGCTGTTCGGCGTGCCCGTGGCCGCCGTGGGGTTTCTGATGGTCCGTGACTTCTACCACGAGGTGCTCGAACCCAGTCGTTACTATGCAGCGGGTGAATCACGTACTATGGGGGACTCTGTGCCATCGACGCTCGAAACGTCGGCAGCCGGTACGCCAGGCCGCAGTGCGGCGGCCCCGGCCAGTCGGTAAGGATTTGGCTGGCACGAGCCGTTGCAGCGAAAGACATGAAGGAGGTGTTGCGTATGGTGTCGCAAGCAAACGACGACGCGGAGACCGGCCAGGCAGTATCCATTGAGTTCCTCATGACATCTGGGGAAACGTTCACGGTCCAGGATTTTGTCGACGGGGCAGCCGTGGACGAGGCGCTGCGCCGCCTGGGCGACGAGCTGGCCTCACTGTTGGGTACGACGCAGGTGCGCCGCTTCCCGTACTGGGAGGGCGAAGAGTTTTTCTTCGATGCAGTGCGCATGGACCAGGTGAGCGCCTTTAGCATATCGGTGTCGACTGAGGAAGTGGACGAAGAGGCGGAAGTGTAGGGGACAGCGAGACCGGGGGCTAATGGACATGCCCGGTTTGTTCTGGAGTGTAGCGCCGTAGGGGCAGGCCCCCGTGCCTGCCCTGGTCCGCTTGCGAACAACGATCGGTTGGTGCAAGGCGAGCAGGGCAGGCACGGGGGCCTGCCCCTACGGCGCCCTCTTCACTCCCCCGGCTTCGTCACAGCATCCCGCAGGCGCTCAAAGAGGCTCTTGCCGTCGTGGTGGCCGGCTTCTTTCTCCAGGCTGGCCAGTTCGCGGAAGAGTTCGCGCTCGCGGGTGGAGAGGACGCTCGGCGTGACCAGGGTGACGGTGACGTATTCATCACCGCGGCCGCTCCCCTCCAGCACCGGGACGCCTTTGCCTTTGAGGCGAAAGCGCCGACCGCTCTGAGTCCCGGCAGGGATTTTCAGTGACGCCGGGCCATCGACAGTCGGCACTTCCACCTCGTCACCAAGGGCTGCCTGACTGAAGGTGAGGGGCAGCGCCATGTGAATGTCGGTGCCGTCGCGCTCGAACATCTCGTGCGCCCGCACGTGGAAAGCGACCAACAGGTTGCCACGCGGCCCGCCCATCTGGCCGGCCTCGCCCTCGCCGCCGACGCGCATCTGCGTGTCGTTGTCGACCCCTCCAGGAATCTTGATCTCCAGCTTGCGGGTCGTCTTCACACGGCCCTGACCCCGGCATTCCGGGCAAGGATCGGTGATGACGCGCCCGTTGCCGCGGCAGCGGTCGCAGGCCACCACGTTGACGAACTGCCCAAAGATCGACTGCTGGGTGCGGCGAATCTCGCCACTGCCGCCACAGGCCGGGCAGCGCGTGGGGGTTGACCCTTTTTGTGCGCCGTTCCCCTGGCAGTTCGTACAGGTTTCCCAGCGCGGGATCTCAATCTCTTTGCTGACGCCGAAAACGGCCTCCTCGAAGGTCAGGGTCAGGTCGTAGCGCAGGTCCGCGCCGCGCTGCGGGCCACGCCGGGTGGACGAGGCGACGCCCCCGCCGAAGAAGGTTTCGAACAGGTCCCCCAGGCCACCGAAGCCTTCAAAGTTCGTTTGGCCGAAGTTGCCGGCGGGCACTCGGTGGCCGAACTGGTCGTAGGCAGCCCGGCGCTGGGCATCGGAGAGCACTTCATAGGCTTCGTTGGCCTCGCGGAAGCGGCCCTCCGCATCCGTTGCCTTGTTGACATCGGGGTGGTACTGCCGAGCCAGCTTACGGAACGCCCGCTTGATATCATCGTCGGAGGCGTTCCGGGGCACCGCCAGTACTTCGTAGTAGTCACGTTTGACGCTCATTACCGCTGGTCTCCAACATTCGCCGGTGGGGTTGCCCGCTGCACCTTACCGTTCATGGTCGCCTTCCGACTTCGTCGGGGGCTCAGTGTCCCCTACGCCAGGGCCAGCCGCCGCTGAATCACTCTCGCCCGCCGTGGAGGCCGGCTCAGCCGGCGGCTCTTCCGGCGGAGCGTAGAGGTTCGCTGTCAGCGTTTGCAACGCCGCCGACAGGTCACTGATGGCCGCCTTTACGAGCTCGACATCTTCGCCTGCCAGTGCCAGGCGAAGATCGCGCAGCTTGTCTTCTACCGCCGTCCTGTCACCCGGCCGAATCCGCTCGGCGAGCTCGCGCAGCACGTGTTCGGCCTGGTAGGCCATCCCGTCAGCCTTGTTGCGCTGTTCGATCTCGTCGCGATTCCGCCGGTCCTCCTCGGCGTTCTTCTCCGCCTCCTCGACCATGCGCGCCACTTCCTCTTTGGACAGGCCGCCGGAGGACTGGATGGTGATGTGCTGCTCGCGATTGGTGCCCAGGTCTTTGGCTGAGACCGCGACGATACCGTTGGCATCGATATTGAATGTTACCTCGATCTTCGGCACGCCACGCGCCGCCGGCGGGATGCCGTCGAGGAGGAACTTGCCCAGCGAGGTGTTGTAGCGTGCCAGTTCCCGTTCGCCCTGCACCACGTTAATTTCCACGCTTGGTTGGCTATCGCTGGCCGTGGAAAAGGTCTGGCTCCTGGCGGTCGGGATGGTCGTGTTGCGCTCGATAAGGCGCGTGGCAATACCGCCGTGCGTCTCAATGCCCAGGGAAAGGGGGGTCACGTCGAGGAGGAGGACATCCTTGACGTCGCCCTTGAGCACACCGGCCTGGATGGCCGCGCCGACCGCCACCACCTCGTCCGGGTTGACCCCCTTGT
>DAIMXP010000043.1:0-54184 GCA_036734945.1 Chloroflexota bacterium | reverse complement strand
GCGGCCGCGACGAGTTCGACGAGTTCTGCCCCAGCCGCCTTTCCAGTTCCGCCACACGCTCCCGCAATGACGCCTGCTCCACCAGCCCATGCTCGTGCGCGGCACGCAACGCCTGCACCGCCGCCCACAACTCGCGGATGACGGCGTGCGCCTCGGGCAACGTCTCCGGCAGCACCATCTCTGTGTCCATACGGCATAGTCTGCACTCCCCGAACCATCCCGTCAAGTCAGCACGCACTCACCCAAGGAGGGGCCGTGATCGGGTACATTACCGACAATGCCAATATCGGTGGCCCGTTTGCTTATCGGTGATCACGGTGCGATTCGTGATGGCGCACATGGTTGCCGCGGCTACCGGAAAGGATCAAGAGAGTGAAAAAGTACATACTCTTCGATCATGATGGTGTTCTGGTGGATACCGAATTCTGGTATTACAAAGCTGGAGAGCGCGCCCTGGCGGACATTGGTGTGACTTTGGACAAGGATCAATACCTCCGAGACATGACCCAGGGATTGGCCACCTGGGCCCAAGCCAGAGCGGTAGGTATTGATGAAGAGACCATCAGCAGGCAGCGTGAGGTTCGTAATGATTATTATCAGGAATATCTGAGAACAGAAGCCATTGAGATTGAAGGCGTCATTGAAACTCTTGCTGAACTGTCAAAATACGTCCGCATGGCCATCGTGACGACTGCAAAACGTGTGGATTTTGAACTTATCCATGAAAAGCGTCAGGTTAGACAATTCATGGATTTCGTCCTTGTTCGCGAAGACTACAGGCTCGCCAAGCCGCACCCGGAACCATACCTGACCGGCTTAAAGCGCTTCGGAGCCACCAAAGAAGAGACACTGGTTGTAGAGGATTCATCCAGAGGGCTGAACTCAGCTGTGGCGGCCGGTATTGACTGTGTCATTGTCTATAACGACTTTACAAAAGGCCAGGACTTTTCACAGGCTAGATATCGAATCGAAACTCTGATTGAATTGAAGGATATCATCCTTAATGTAACCTGAAGGAGCATTTACAGTGTGTCCCATACTCCTTGGAAAAGGGAAAGAGCATGGCTATCGCTGCCGCGAAGAGCATGGCTATCTCGGCCGCGCGCTAACTCAGTACGTGCAGATGTGCCTCGCTGCCTGAAGCGAATGTCACAACTTCGCAGCGCTACCAATCTATTTGAGGTAACGAAGAAATGGAAATAAGTGAGTTCACTCACATAGTGAGGTCTTAGACGCTCCCTAACGGCGGCGACTTCCCAGCGCTCCCCACATAGTGACGCAGAAGGGCACCGCGTAGGTGAGCGGGATCTTCCAGGCGAGCGAGGCGGGAAAACTACCGCTCAGCAGGACAGTCCCCTGATTGATCGCCACCAGAACGGTGCCCACCGCCAGCGCGGTAAGCAGCGCACGTCGCAAGAGTGGTCGTTCTGCCAGGGTACAACGGAGGCACTGCTTGCCGGCCTCGGCGCCGAAGATGCGCCCCGCGGCAAGCGGACGTGCACATTGGACACAGCGCCCGCGCAGTGCGCCTTCCCTCCTCGCCGGCTCGCGGCACACGGTCACTGCACCACCGTGACCGTGCCCTTCATCCAGGGATGGAAGGTGCAGTGGTAGGCATAGGTACCGACCTTGCTGAACACGAACGTCCAGGTCTGGTGCGTGTTCAGCGATCCTGAATCGAAAGCCCCGCCGTCGGCTGTCACGGTGTGGGCCGCCTGGCCGATATTGGTCCAGACCACGTGATCGCCGAGGTGGACGGTCAGCGTATCGGGCGCATAGGTCCAGCCCAGGTAATTGGTCGCGCTCGGCTCGATGATCTTCGCCTGGAGGGTCGCTGCGGCAGCCTGTTGCGCCGCAGACGGCACGGGAGTGGGTGAGGGGGCTAACGCAGCGGTGGGAGTCACGGGTGGTGCTGGCGTGGCGCTCGGCGCGGCCGTGAGTGTCGGCGTAGCGGTCGCCGGGACCGCTGGCGCAGTCGGTAGGGCACTCGCTATCGCGGACGTCGGCACCGATTGAACGACCGGAGCACCGGCCGATGTCGCTGACGTGCCGCCGCACGCCACCAGTAGCAGGGCGGCGGCCGCCACCAGCGAACCGAGCCGCCTAAATTGAGACCGCATCTTGGCACACACTTCCTGGCGCTTGCTCTCGAAACCGAGTGATGCATACAACGACCGGACAAGGGAGCGTCTCTGCACTACCTGGTTGCTGGACCGGGATGGTCCACGATCGCGGGCCATCCCGGTCCAGCCGTTCGCTTTAGCTTCGAAGAGCTCGCCACCGATACGTTACAAAGCTCGTGGCGGCAAGGAACAGCACGCCCAGCGCAGCCAGCCGCGGCAGCAGGAAGAGGCCGCCGCCACCCGACTGCGGCAGTTGTGCCGGCAAGTTCGGGTTGTTCAGATTGATCATAATCATGGCCGGCTTGGCTGCCATCACCGGCGTGTGGTCATTATTGGCCAGCATGACCGTGATCGTATGCTTGCCGGACGGCCAGGCACTCAGGTTCACCGGAATGGAGGTACACGGCATACTCAGCATCCCGGCCATGCTCGCCGAAGCCGTCATGGGCTGCATATCGACCAAGACGTGGTAGTGACCGACGCCGACGGCGTTCGGCTTCCCTTCGACATCGCAGGACGGCGTGAAGTTCGTCGCAGCAAGGTCCAGCGTAAAGTTGGGACCGACGCTGGTGTTATCCTGGGGACTGGTGATCTGCAGCGCCGGTGCGGCGCTGGTCTTGGCGGCCACTGGAAGCGGCGCCGGCGTGGCCGGCTCGTAGTCGAATGTGACCTCCTTGGCCGTGCTCGGCATGTCCATATGCGTGTTCGAGGCCAGATCGATCATCAGCGTGTGTGTACCAGGCTGGATGCCTGCGCCGGAGACGGTGAAGTGGTCTGTGCCGCAGATCATGCTGGTCAGGTGGGACATGCTCATGGCGTCGAGCATGACGTGGATGTGCCCCTGCCCAGCCTTATCGGGCGTCCCCACCCACTGGCAGGCGGTGTCCAGCCCGCCGACGCTGACGCTGACCGGGATGTCGGTGCTGGTGATCTTGGCCCCCGGCGTGGGCGAGTCGACGGTAAGCGTCGGGCCACTCTGGGCGCTCGCCGTCGTCGCCATACCGAAAAGGAGCAGCGTCGCAGACACCGAGCCCGCCAGCAAGGCGCGGCCGAGTCCACCGTGCCGCTCGGCCCCGGGCGCCAAGCCGAACCTTCGATTCCAAGACATGGGTCCTCCTTACTCCATCGTCGAGGTCCACAACCGGACCTCAAAAAACCGGCAACATGTCCGACGAGCGATCAGGTCATCGCATGGCTACACCCTCCTCTTCGGGGTTCGCGTGTCATATCCGACGCATATGCTTCTGTAAAACGCACGATGCGTGATCGAAGGTATAACCAAGGTGACCGGCTGGTACTGTAGGGACCATTACATTGGCTACAAAGTCCACCTAACCGGGACTGCAAGCATTACGACACTGCGCAAAAGTCACCGCGTGCGCAGGGGCTGGGTGAGACACATCGCTCAGCGGCTTGCCGCGTGCAGCAAGACTCACCGGCGCGGATGCCCGGGCCCGATGGTAAGCGGCGCTACAGACTGCCCGGCGTCAGGCGAACTAGCATGCGTTCCTGATGTTCCCCGGCAAGGAGGTGGAGCGTGCTGTGCCTGGAAATCGTCGTGGCCCCCGATTGCGTCGGCTGCGCGGAAGCGCGAGCCATCGCCGAAGAGATCCAGAGCCGGTTCGTCTCAGTGGAGGTTAAGCTGCTCGAACTGGGCGGTGATCGCCCGATCCCCAGGCAGGTGGTCGCCACGCCGACCTACCTCCTCGATGGCGCCGTGATTTCACTCGGGAACCCGCGTCGCGAGACCCTCCTGCGCTTGATTCGGCGTCGGTTAAATGGCTGAGCGGCGCGCCGGGCGACCCGGTGACGCAGTAGCCGACATCCAGCGACCACGGGACACTGTACGGCAGCACTGGAGGCCCGGCCTTCGACTTGTAACACCAGTGTCTCGCGTTTGCGTCCGCACGCCCAGGTAGGCGCTCAACCGAAGCAATGAGGAGGATCGCCAGATGCCACGAGTCTGTGTCTTCGACATCATGGTAGCGATGGCACGTGGAGTAACTATGCCCAGGTCGTCCAGTTCCTGCCGTCCGAGCGCTTCCTCGCCGTGACGGGGTTGGCGGGGAGATAGGACATTGCTTCAATCTGAGCGTGCCGGTGCGGTCACACCCGCCGTTCCTACTGGTACTTGGCCAACACGGGCTTGAGCAACTGGTCCAGTTGCTGCAACCCTTCGCGGGCACCCGTCTTGCCGTCGAGGATGTCGTTCAGAATCGGCCCTTTGATCTTGCCGAACTCCTGCACCGATGGATGGGTGATCGGGCCGACCAGGTGGTTCTCGGTGCTACTCAGCTTGAGCATGTCCAGCCACGTCTGCATTAGCGGCACCTGCTTGGCAAAGTCGGCGCTGAGCGCCACCGACTGCACCGGTGGCAGATTGTTCTCTTTGACGTTCCACTCCAGCACCGCCGCGGGACCGCCCATCGACTTGATGAAGACCACGCTTTCCTGGGGATGGGGGGCGTTCTTCGGTATGACGAAGACGTTGCCGCCGCCGGCGATGCCGGTGCCGTAGGTCACCCCGGTCTGCACCGGCAGGTAGCCAGTGGCGAAGTTGAAGTTGGGAAACTCTTGCTTGTAGACGACCGGGTTGTACTCACCGATGATGGCGAACCCCTGCTTGCCCTGGGTGAAGCCGTTCTGATCGTTCTTCTGGGTGAACAGCTTCTTGAAAGCGGTGATGGCAGGACGACCACCGAGCTTCTTCCACCAGCCGGCCATCCAGTCCAGGGCGGCGATGTTCTCCGGTCTGGTAATCGTGAACTCCGCCTTGAGTGTGTCGTAATACATGCCGCCAAAGGCCGCCAGCCAGTAGGTATCGCTGCCGCCGTTGGCATCACCGGGCACCATGCCAAGTTGGGTGATCGCCCCGCTGGAATCTTTCTGCGTCAGTTTGGCGATCATGTCGTCCAACTCGCTGATCGTCTTCGGCGGCTTGGCGAGATCGAGACCGTGCTTGGTGAACAGATCGGTGTTCCAGGAGAGGGTGCCGGAATCGAACTCCTGCATGAAGCCCCAGAGGTGCCCCTTCAAAGAGATCATGGGCCAGACGATGGGGAAATAGTCGTCTTTATTGATCTTCTCCTGCGCCGCGTAGGAGTCGAGGGCGAGCAGAGCATCGCCGTACGCCCAGACCGGCAGAGGCGTGTAGTCATACGTCATGATCGCGTCCGGCGGCGCGCCACCGGCCATGGCGGCGGTGTACTTCTCATAGTTGTTGTCACTGACGACTGGGCTATCCTTCACCGTGAAGCTGGTGTTCTGGGCATTGAACGTGTCGACCAACCCGGCCAGGATCGCCTTGCCCAACGTATCGGTCGCCGGGTTCCAAAAATCGAGCGCCAAGCCCTTGGCCGCGACGGCGGCGCTGCTGGTAGCAGCAACCGTTGCCGCAGCGGACGACGTGGCGGCGGACGTCGCTGGGGCGCTGGTGGCAGCCGCCGACGTGACCGCTGCGGCCGAGGTACTGGTCAGGGTGGTCGTCGCAGCGGCACCGCACGCGGCGAGCGAAACACCGATAACGGCTGTGAGGCCTCCTCCTCCCAGCAGGCGCAACATACTCCGACGGCTCACAGGATGATGCATAGCTTGACTCCTCAACGATTTCTGCCGAGCAGCCGCGGCATCCGCTGCCTGTGGCTGCGTCTTCCGAGACAAACGACGCGAGGCAAAGGGTACCTGGAGCATCTATCTCGCCTGCGCTTGCAGGTGGACAGCCTGGCGCCATTGTACAGCAGGTCGGCACAGAGTGCAAATTAGTAGTACTTGTCTACTTACTCGTGCATCCGGCACGTCTTGGCCAGTACGCGACTCGCGCCGGGAACCCTGGCACCGGGGGGGCGACGAACTTGCCGGATGCCCGACTCAGGCTCACTCCTGCTCCTCAAACATAGCTGATACCGTACCAGAGCGTCGGCAGCGGCAGGGCAGGCGCCAATAGAGCGCAGAGTCTGGCGGCTTCCGGCAACTCCGGCGACAAGCCCTGCGGGTCGGCGAACAAGAAGGTGGCCAGCGTGCCCAGGTCGGGCAGACGCAGTTGCCGTCTGCCGGAGCGGATGGTGAAGCGCCCCGCAGCGCTTCCCGGTTGCTCGTCTGCTTCAAACTGCAGTGCCGCAGCCACGGTTGTGCCGAGGCGCTCTGCCAGCAACGGGCGGCAGCGCTCCATGAACTGGGGAAAGTTGAGCACGCGAAGCGTCCCCCAGGTAGGGCTTGGTGTTGCCTGGCAACCTGCGCTCACCAGACGCGTTCGCAAGGCGCCATCCCAGCCATGCACATGCAGATTGACCCGCAGCGCCTGGTACTGTTTGGCCAGACGTGGCAAAGCGCCGGCGACTGCTGCTCGATCTCCCGCATACTCCACCACCCGTAAAGTAGGGACGTCCGTCGCCTGCCGTCCCGGACGCGGCGGCTGCACGACAACATAGGCCACGAGCTGGTCTTGCAGGAACATTCCCCAGAAGTCGGCACGGGCCGCCATGACAATTTGGCAGGCAAATGCACGTTGCCAATCCTCCAGCGGACGCAGAAAGCGGACAGGCTCCGTCTGGTAGAGCGCTGCCACGCCATCTATGTGCTCTTCGCCAATGGCTCGGAGCTCCTGTGGCTCCGTTTGCAGCAGGAGGCGTGCGGAGGTGTCCACGTGTGCTGCATCAAGGACAACAGTCCAGTCCTGGCCTACCCGGCGACAGCCTACCCGCGTGTAGAGGCCCCTGCCGCCAGAGATAAGGATGAGGTCGCAGCCGGCAGCAGCAGCCAGGTCACAGCAATCCTGGAAGGCTGCCGACGCGTAGCCGTGACCGCGCTGTTCAGGATAGGTGGCGACGGCGCCCACGCAGGCGACATTGATGCGGCAGCCTAGGAAGCTGGCTGGTCGCTGAATCATGCCGACGTGGGAGACGACCGTGCCCCCGTCGGCAATGATCCGCAAGTTGTCCTGGTTTTCCGCGTTGAAGAGTTGCGGGTAGTTCAGGAGCATGGTCGACCGGAAGACGGTGGAGACCAGGGCGTCCAGTTGGGGCCACTCGTCGGGTAGGAGTGCTCGCGGTCCATCTGCCATTATTGGTTCCCCTTCTCGGTGGCGGCGCCAGGTATCGTCCGCCTGCTAACTGTACACGAAGCGTCGCAACTACGCATTTACTAGTGTAAGGCGTTAGGCGAGAAGAGCACGGACGGAACTGCTATGGCTCTTCCAGGAACCGGCTGGGCAACGGTCGATTGGGTCGAAAATTGGCATGCGGTTTTGGCATCCAGCTACTGCGCAGCACACTGGAGATCGTGGTCGTAGGTTGCGCTTCCGCCGGCGGTGGCTCCTTACGGACGCTCGTACCAGTCCGACCGGTGGCGTGGTGGGGACGCCGGGCCGCCTTACTGCTCGCTCCGTGCTTCGCCGACACTGATGACATGTTAGTAAGCATTCTTACAGATGCCACCTTGCCGCAACGGTAGACTCCAGCGTGCGCCCGTGCCAGCGGACCGGTCCACCCACAGGAAGGGAGCCATCGATGCAAACGTTCGACGCTGTGGTTATTGGCGCCGGCAGCGGCGGACTCACGGCGGCCCGCCGGCTCGCGCTGGCGGGCAAGTACACAGCGTTGATAGAGGCAGACCGTTTGGGCGGTGATTGCCTGAACTGGGGCTGCGTGCCGACCAAGGCGTTGGTGGCGACGGCGAAACTGCGCCACCAGATCAGTCGCGCCGGCGAGTTCGGCCTGCATACCGGAGATCCAACGCTGGATTTTCCAGCGGTGATGGCGCGCAAGGCGGCGGTGCAGGCCGAGATCGGCGCGGAGGAGCGGCGCTACTATATCGCTGAGCCCGCTGTCGAGGTGATCCATGGCACGGCCAGCTTCGTCGACGCCCACACCATCCGCGTCGATCAGGAAGAACTGCGCTTCCGGTGGTGCATCATCGCCACGGGCTCCCGGCCCCAGCTCCCCGCTATGCCTGGGCTGGCGGAGACGGATTGCCTCACCAACGTCAGCATCTTGCAACTCGATCACCTGCCGGCGTCGCTGGCGGTCATCGGCGGCGGCCCTATCGGCTGCGAGTTCGCCCAGGTCTTCCGGCGCTTCGGCAGCCATGTGACGCTGCTGCAACGCGGCGAACGGCTGCTGCCGCGCGAAGAACCGGAAGCAAGTACACTGCTGGCGCAGGTGTTCGAGCGCGAAGGGATTGCCGTCCGGTTGGGCGCTGGCGTACAATCAGCCGAACGTCGCGGTGATCTGCACGTCCTCCACGCGGCCGTGCGAGGGCAAGACGTCACGGTCGAAGCAGAGGCCGTGCTGGTGGCCGCCGGTCGGTTGCCCAACGTCGAGACGCTCAATCTAGAAGCGGCCAGTATCCGCACCAACGAGCACGGGATTGACGTGGATGCCCACATGCGCACCACGGCGCCCGACATCTGGGCCATCGGCGATGTGGCCGGCGGCTACAAGTTCACGCACGTGGCGAGCGACCAGGGTTGGATCGCGGCCGGCAGGGCGCTTGGCAAACGCGGCAGCTTCCGTTCGCGCGCCGTGCCCTGGTGTACCTTCACTGACCCAGAAGTGGCACGGGTTGGCCTGACGGAAGCGCAGGCGCGACGACGCTACGGGGACAAGGTCCGTGTGCTCCTGTGGCCGTTCCGTCACGTGGACCGGGCCCTCACGCTGGGCGAAGACGAAGGCTTTATCAAGATCGTGACGGCGCCAGGTTGGATGCGCGGCCTGGCCGGGGGCGAAGTGGTCGGCGCGCAGATCGTGGGACCGGTGGCGGGGGAGTTGATCAGCGAGCTCACCCTCCTCATGGCCAACCATTTGCCGTTAGGCCTGCTGGCCCGCGCCATTCACGTCTACCCAACCTTGAGTCTGGGGGTACGGCAAGCCGCCGCCCAGGTGTGGGAGGCCGCGCCGGCTCAGCGCACTTCAAAAACGGGAACACTCTAACGTAATGCGAGGGGGCTTGTTTCCGGGCCGCTCGAGACGAGGAGCCTGATGCTACACCGGTTGCTTCCCGGAGGAAGGACGCCTCCGAGACTCGCATCCCCGCAACCTGTCGGCGTCGAGGCAAAGCGGACGCAGAAGCTGGAATTTCTGCGGGCGATGGACATCTTCCGCGACCTGGCGCCGGAGGAAGTGGCAGCGGTGGAGCGCTCAACGCGTATGATCACGATGCCGAAGGGGCGCGTGTTGTATCATCAGGGCGACACCGCCCAGGGCCTCTTTCTCCTCAAGCAAGGCAAAGTCCGGCTTTCCCAGTACAGTGCGAGCGGCAAGAAACTGGACCTGGCCATCCTTGATCCCGGCGCCTTCTTCGGCGAGATGCCGATGCTTGGGGTACGCATGCGCCACGCCTCGGCGGAAGCGGTCGAGGACTGCCTGGTCTGTGTGATGAGCGAAGCCGACATCGAGCGGCTTGTCCTGGCCAGACCCCAGGTGGCGTTGCGCATGCTGGAAATCCTGGGACGTCGCCTGGCGGAAGCTGAGGACCGCTTGCAGCACCTGGCGTACCGCATCGTGCCTGCTCGGCTCGCTTCCGTGCTCCTGCAGCTCACTCCCGCGCCTGACCAGCTCATCGAAGGGGTCAGCCACCAGGAGCTTGGCGACATGGTGGGAGCCTATCGCGAAACCGTCACCAAAGTGCTCGACGAGTTCCAGGTGGCCGGCTACGTCGAGCTCGGCAGACGCCGGATCCGCCTGCTCGACCGCGACGGCCTCACGAAGGCCCTCGATGAGTAGCACACCAGTTCCCGCTCAGTTCCAGCACAATGTAACCTGGCTTACAGACTGAGAAGGCGATGATCCGTACTATCGGAGCCATTGTAGCAAGGGCATGGGGAGCAGAATGCGGAAGAGGCGTCGCAGGACCCGCCCGTGCCCCGACACCGCCAGCAAGAGGAGCAGTCTGTGGTTCTTGACCTGACGCCGGCCCTCCCGGCGCTGACGACACCTACGAAGCAGGACCGGCCGGAGGTCTTCTACGAGTTGACGCGCAGCATGTGCCCTGAATGCCGGACGATCATCGACGCCCAGATTCTGCTGCGCGACAACAAGGTCTACATGCGCAAGCGTTGCAAGGAGCACGGCGTCTTCGAGGCGCTGGTCTATGGCGACGCCCAAATGTACACCTCGTCACTCAAGTTCAACAAGCCGGGCACTATTCCACTCACGTTCTCGACGGAGGTGCGTGACGGCTGTCCCCACGACTGTGGCCTGTGCCCCGACCACATGCAGCATGCTTGTCTGGGCATCATTGAGGTCAACACTGCCTGCAACATGGCCTGTCCCGTCTGCTTCGCCAACGCCGGCCCCGGCTACAACCTGACGCTGGAAGAGGTGGAATCCATCCTCGACGGCTTCGTGGAAACGGAGGGCAATCCGGAAGTCGTCCAATTCAGCGGCGGCGAGCCCTCGATCCACCCGCAGATCACCCAGATGCTGCGCGCCGCCCTTGATCGCGGCATCAGCTATGTCATGCTCAACACCAACGGCAAACGCATCGCCCACGACGACGCCTTTCTGGCCGAGCTTGCCGAGATCCGGCCGGCCATCTACATGCAGTTCGACGGCTTCACAGAAGAGACCAACCGGCAGATCCGGGCCGAAGACAACCTGATTGCGGAGAAACTGCTGGCCTTGGACCGCCTGGCAGCGGCGAACCTCAACGTCGTGCTGGTTCCCGCCATCGATGCCAACATCAACCTCCACGAGATCGGCGAGATCGTCAAGTTCGGTATTGGGCACCCGGCCGTGCGAGGTATCAACTTCCAGCCAGTGTTTCACTCCGGTCGCCACCTCGAGTTCGACCCGCTGCAGCGCACAACGATCCCTGATCTGCTTAAGGCCATCGAGGCACAGACCGCCGGCATGTTCACCGTCTCCGACTTCGTGCCGGTGCCCTGCTGCTTCCCGACCTGCAACTCCGTCACCTACGCCTATATCGACGATGCCGGCGTTCCCGTCCCCCTGCCGCGCATCCTGAATGTGGACGACTACCTGGACTACATCACGAACCTTGCAGTGCCGGACCTGGGCAGCGAGGTGAAGTCGGCCCTGGAGCTGCTCTGGTCGGCCTCCGCTGTGCCCGGCACGGACAAGACGGCGCAGCAGTACCAGTTCGCCTGCGCCACCTGCGATCTACCCGGCGTGGCCGGATTAGGAGACCTGGCGAAGCGGGTCTTCATGATCATGCTGACCGATTTCATGGACCCCTGGACCTTCAACGTCAAGAACGTGATGAAGTGCTGCAAGGAGATTCTGTTGCCCGATGGCCGCCAGATCCCCTTCTGCGCCTACAACAACGTTGGCTACCGGGAAGAGGTGACGGCGCAACTGCGTCAGCGCAAGGTGGGGCAGCGCATCGAGCGCCTGAACGGCCGCGCAGGTCCCAATGGTTCGCGCAGCGCCAACGGCGGTTCCGGCCTGAGCCGGTCGTTGCCCGTTGTGCAAGGGTAGCGTGATGGCCGCATCTCTTGCTGCCGACGCGCCGATCAAGAGCTGCTGCGCCGACCTCTATGCCCAGGATTGGGTGCGGCTGCTGCTGGGTGATTCCTTTCACCCGGGCGGTCCAGCACTCACACGTCGGCTCGGTACGCTGCTGGGACTTGGACCGCACGATCACGTGCTTGATGTCGCCGCCGGCCCCGGTGTCAGCGCCCTGGAAATCGCCCGCACCTTCGGCTGCCGCGTCAGCGGCGTTGACTTCAGCGCGGAGCAGGTAACGCGCGCCAACGCCGCCGCGGCGGCCGAAGGTCTGGCGGACCGGGTGCAGTTCCAGCAGGGGGACGCAGAACAGTTGCCTTTTGACGATGGTCGATTCGATGCGCTCGTCTGTGAATGCGCCTTCTGCACATTCCCGGACAAGCCAACGGCCGCAAGCGAGCTATTCCGCATGCTTCGTCCGGGAGGGCGGCTCGGCCTTTCGGATATCGCGCTGGACCCGGCGCGGTTACCGGCGTCCTTGCAGGGCGTTCTGGGAGTCGTCGCTTGCATCGCCGATGCGCGCCCGGTCGAGGAGCACGTCGAGTTGCTGGCGGCGGCTGGATTCGGTGAGTTCCAAGTGGAGGACCACGCCCCGGCCCTGAGGGAGCTGGTCAAGCAGGTCGACGTGCGCCTGCTGGCCGTGAAGGTAGCTGTGGCGTTGGGCAAGCACCCAGGGGGTACCCGTATTGGCGCGGTAGATCTGACGAAGGCGAAGCCTCTGCTGGCGGAGGTGCGGGCCCAGATTGCCAGCGGCAATGCGACGTATGTGGCGATTACTGCCGCTAAACCAGTGTCCTAACCGCTCCACGGCCGGGTTGGCGTGCCGGTGTCCAGGGAGGCGAACGCTGTTCCACAGAAGACACCGCACGGGACGTCCCTAGCAACGGAAGGGGCCATGCATGAACAGCGCATTGGTGATGGTTCTCCTCCTGACCCTGTTGCTCCTGCTCGTCACTGCCCTCGCTATGGCAGGCGGCGCCTTGCTCGCCGGCCAACGTGTTGCCCGCGTTCTGGGTGAGCAGGTGGTCACGATGAACCACGAAGAAGGCTTCAAGGCTAATCTGACCACAGCGGTGCTGGTTGGCATTGGCGCCAATCTTGGCCTTCCCATGTCCACGACGCACGTCTCCACGGGGGCGATTGTCGGCGCCGCCGGTCTCAACCGGTCGCGCCTCAATAGCCGGACGCTGCGTGACTTCGCCATCGCCTGGACACTCACGCCGTTGACGGCCGGGCTGATCGCGGCCGCCCTGTTTCTGCTCCTGCGCTAAAGGGAGGCCAGTCGTCAGCTCATCGAGCGCCCTCTGCGGACGCATCGCTGACTACACCTGGCAAGAATTGGCCATCGCTCGACGCCTGCGGCGAAACTGGTCCACGCCATGCTGTGGTCGAGCGTCGTCTACGGCGTCGTTGCCCTCTGCGATGCCACCCTCACCGTCTACGGTCCCCCGGTGGTCAGCGCGCTCGTGGCGGTCGAGCTGGCCACAATTGCCTGGCAGGAACGGCGGCGACAGCGCGGGCAAGCACGACTCGTCGAGCTCGCCGCGCTGGTGGAAGCGAAAGACGCCTACACTGGCCAACACCTCTCCGATGTCGCACAACGCACCGCCCTGGTCGCTGCGGAACTGGACCTATCGGCGAGGCTGATCGAAGATGTCAGCGGGGGAGCGCTGCTCCACGATCTGGGCAAGCTCGCCGTATCGTCTCAGGTTTTGACAAAGCCTGGAACGCTGGAACCACAGGAGTGGGAGGAGGTGCGCGCGCACACGACAGTCGGGCAGGCCCTGCTCCGTAGCCTCCCCGACCTCACCACGGCCGCCGCGATTGCCGGTCACCATCACGAACGCTGGGACGGGCGAGGCTATCCCGACGGGCTGGCGGGGCCGCAGATCCCCCTGGCAGCCCGTATTGTGTGTGTTGTGGATGCGTTTGACGCTATGACGACCGATCGCCCCTACCACCGGGCAATTCCCCAGGACCGCGCCTTCGCTGAGCTGGAGCGGGAGAGCGGACGCCAGTTCGACATGGACGTTGTAGGAGCGTTTGGTCGAGCCATGCTGGTCCCGGCACGCTTGCCACGATGGCAATGTTTCGCCCCGCTGGAGGAATGAGCAGCGCCTGCCGCTTCGCTGATCTCATCACCTTGCCCCCGATCGTGCTTCAGCTCCCATACTTCAACAGGGCCGCAACAGCGGGCCCACTGCGTGGGCGCCCCCGGCCAAGCGACGAGGGCGACTGCGGTCGCGTTCGTCCTCCGGCACGGCAGTGCTCCCGCGTCTTGGCGGCAGACCGCAGTCGCCGCCCTACGTCGCTAACTTCAACGTATTGGCTCTAGCTCAATGACTGCGTCTTTGCCGCGCCTCGCGTGCCAGGAAGCAGCAGGCCAAGCGCCCCGGCGAGCATGAGCAGTGCGCCGCCACCGAGGTAGACCGCGACGATGCCGAGGCGATCGACGAGCAGTCCGGCCAGACCAATGCTGGCAATCTCCCCCGTGGCCCACACAACGTCCAGCGTGGCGAAGACACGGCCGCGCAGGTGGTTTGGAATGCGCCGTTGCACCACGGTGCTGTAGGTGACTGCCCCCGTGGAGGTGCCGAGGCCATACGTAAAGAGCAGGAACAGGGCGATGGGAAAGGGCGTCAAGAGTGCCAGCAGGATGTCGCCGAGGCCGCGCCAGACGTAGGGCCAGAAGACCAGGCGTGGGTCGGCGCCGAAGCGGCGCGGCAAGAGGAAGGGACCGACCAGCGCGCCGGCCCCGATCGCCAGCAGCAACCAGGAGAAGCCCGCAGGAGGCAGGTGTAAGTGGCGGCTAGCCAGCACCACCAATAGCGCCGAGGTCCCGCCCGTGGCGAGCGCGGCGAGACCCTGGATGAGCAACAATGGCCCCACGAACGCATCCTGAACTGCATAGGCCAGGCCTGCTCGCGCTTCCTGCCAGAAGCTGGCGGCTGGCTTTTGACCTTCCACCGGTTCCACACGACCTTGCTTTGGTAGGCGGACGAGCAGCAGCGCGGAAAAGGCGAAAGAAGCAGCATTGAGGAGGAAGGCCGGCCTCGTGCCCCAGGCGAGCAAGAGGCCACCGGCGAGGGCTGCTGCCATGATTTGCGTACCTTGCTCCGTGGACCAGCCGACGGAGTTCGCCGCCAACAAGTCATCTTCCTCCACCAACGACGGCAAGAGTGACTGCAGCGCCGGGCGGAACGGCACACCAACGGCAGTCAGACCAACGGCCAGTCCGAAGGCGAGCGGTGTACTCGTTGTGAAGGCGAGCGCGGCGGCCAGCAAAGCGCGCGCGAGGTCGATGATGATCATCAACTGGCGACGGTCCTGTTGATCAACGAGCACGCCAGCCAACGGCCCGAGGACCAGCCCTGCAGCAATCTGGGCCAGAGACAGCGCAGCCAGGACCGCGCCGGACCCGGTGAGATGGAAGAGCAGCACGACTAGCGCGACATAGTGCAGGGTGTCGCCGAAGTTCGAGCCGACCTGGCCGAGCCAGAGCGGACGGTACGCCCTGTTGCGTAGAATGCGGGCGTAGGGTGCGAAGGCGCGCTCAGTCGATGCGGTCACGGTTGATCCGGGAGGTTCGTCGACGGTCGGGCACATGCGCAGCGTACACCCGCGTGCGGCAAGGCACTGCGAAGGATCGGGCAGTTCGCCAGTTGGGCCACAGCACCTGCTACTATATGTATCACGTATCACGATTCGACGATGTAAATACCGAGGAGTATCCCACCTTTATGCAGTCCGAGCGAATGGCTGAGCCGAGTGTACTCTCGACCGGCGTGTCGGTGACGTCGCGCTTCTTCAGTGGGTTGGCAGACCCCACCCGGCTGGCGATCGTGGAGTTGCTCCTGGAGCGACCGCGCGCCGTGGGAGAGATCGTGGCAGCCCTCGGTCTGCGGCAGAACCGCGTCTCCAATGCCCTGGCCTGTCTCAAGTGGTGCGGCTACGTCGAGGGTCGACGCGACGGCCGGCAGGTCTGGTACAGCATCACCGATCCGCGCGTGCGCACGTTGGTCGGTCTGGCCCACACGATTGTGGCCGATCACGCCGCCGCCCTTGCCTCCTGTACCCGGCTGCCGGAAATGGAGGCGGAAGGAATGGAAAGCCGAACCGCCAGCCAGGTTGGTTGACTTCCTCAGCGTGCAGCCCCAGGAGATGTGCGCCGAGGATTAGGAAGTGCCATGCGTGGTAATCATCCGATATCAGAGTTTCATGATATGATGTATTGAGGAACAAGGAGATCAGGATGATGGAGCAGAGCAACACCCCGGCGAATCTGGAGCCGCGAACCCAACCGATGATCGGCCGAGCCGCCGCTGACAACCACTACGACCTGGTGATTCTGGGCAGCGGCTCAACGGCCTTTGCTGCCAGCATCACCGCCGACGAGTTGGGCAAGACGGCAGTCATGACGGAATCTCGCACCGTCGGCGGCACCTGCGTCAACCGGGGCTGCCTGCCATCGAAGAACCTTATCGAGGCGGCCAAGCTGCTGCACGACGCGCGGGAGCCGCGCTACCCCGGCCTGACAGGCCGCGAACTCGGCCTGGACTTCCGCCGCCTGATCGAACAGAAGGACGAGGTGATCGCCGGCTACCGGGAGAAGAAGTACCTCAGTATCTTCGGCGACGAGAGCAAGGTCGCCATCGAGCTTGGCCGCGTCCGTTTTCTCGACCCGCATAGGGTGGAACTGAAGGGACCGGACGGGACCAGGCAACTCACTGGCGACCAGTTCCTCGTCGCCCTCGGTTCCTCCCCGGCGCTCCCGGACATTGCCGGTTTGCAGGAGGTTCCCTACATCACCAGCGACCTCTTGACCAGCCAGGAGGACATGGAGCTCACCGAGCTGCCGGAGTCCCTGTTGATCGTTGGCGGCGGCTACATCGCCGTGGAACTCGGGCAGATGTTCCAGCGCTTCGGCAGCCAGGTGACGATCCTGCAGCGCGGCGAGCGGCTGCTCGTCTCCTACGAGCCGGAAGTCGGCCTCGCCCTGGCGGACATCCTGCGTGAGGAAGGGCTGACCATCCAGACGGGCGCCCGAGCGACGCGGGTACGCCGTGATGGCGACAGCGTCGTGGTGACAGCCGATGTCCACGGACGGCAGCGCGAGTTCCGGGCAGCGAAGCTGCTGGTGGCAACGGGCCGGCGACCCAACACGTCGGAAGTGGGGGTGGATGCCGCCGGGGTGCGCCTGGATGCGCGTGGCGCCATCGTGGTGGACGAGTACCTGCGTACCAACGTGCCCCACATCTGGGCGGCGGGCGACGTGATCGGCACGGAGCAGGACAGCCAGATGGCGACACCGGTGGGAGCCCGCGACGGCGGCGTCGTCGCCCACAATGCGCTGTCCGGTCAGGCTCTGCGGAAAGTCGATCACCGGGTAATTCCACGCGCCATCTTTATCGATCCCCAGATCGGCGTCGTGGGCATGACCGACGAAGAGGCCAACGCTGCCGGTCACCATTGCTGGTGCAACACAGTGCCGATGGCGCTTGTGCCGCGGGCCGGCGCCATCCGCGACACCCGTGGCCTCATCAAGATGGTGGCCGACGCCGACACGAACGAGGTGCTGGGCGTTTCCATGCTGGGGGTGCAGGCGGGTGAAGTCGTTCACGAGGCGGCCATGGCGATGCGCTTCCACGCCAAGATCGAGGACTTCATTGATCTGCTGCACGTGTACCCCACGATGGCCGAAGCGCTGAAGATCGTCGCCATCTCCCGCTACAAGGACCCGAGCAAGCTCTCCTGCTGCGCAGAGTAGGGGCGTTCACACGCACCAGCGCTCACTGGAAGGTGATACCTGTTCCGATTCGCCCCGCTCATTCCGCCTGGTCGTGGAACGCCCGTTAGCAGAGCGCCGTCCGGGCCTTCATCGCTATGGTGAGCGACCTCACGACGCATCGACTATGAGTGGGCCGATCATGAACGGCGGGATGCTGTGTGCTATCGTGCATGGGTAACACTGCTTCGCCAGGGAGCGGGTTGAAAAGTCGACGAGAGGAGCACGGCATGGACGATGGTCGACGGACGGCCTACCTGGGTGTTGGTGACCGTATGCCGGAGCTCACCTTGCCGCGTCTGGATGGGGACGAGTTCTCATTTGCCGTGCTGCGGGGCAAGTTCGTTTTGCTCTACCTCTGGGCCAGTTGGTGACGCTGCCGCGGACAGTTGCCCGGGTGGCAGCGCTATGACACGACTCGGCGTCCTGACGCCCTTGAACTGCTCTCAGTTGCAGTGGACATTGGTGGAGCGGACGCGGTACGCATCTGGACGGAGCGGGCGGGGCTTACCTTCCCCACGCTTCTGGACCCGGAGAACCGGCTCGGCGCCCTCTTCGGCTTCAAGGCAATTCCCAATGGCATCCTGATCGATCCCGAAGGCGTCATTCGCTATACGAAGTTCGGCGGTTTCGACGTCGCCAACGCCGGAGACCTCAGCGCGATCGAGGACGCCATTGCGTCAGAACCGTCGTCGGCGGACAACCACCAGCGAACTGCCCAGATTGATGAGCCGGCAGCGCGGGCGGCTACGTTACTCCGCGAGGGAACTGCCCAGATGGACGCCGGGAACCGGCAGGCGGGCCTGGATGCCTGGCGCGCCGCGCTGCGTCTCGACCCTGCCAATCTGGTCATCCGCAAGCAACTCTGGCGCGCCGACCATCCCGAGCGCTTCGGCGAGGTCATCGACAGCGACTGGCAACGGGAGCAGTTGGCCCAAGGGGATGCCGTGAGGACCGGCGGTAGCCGCTAGCCCGCGGTGGGTAGTCCGGCAGGGCGATCGAGCGAGCGTAGGTTGCTGCTCCCTCTCATGCGGACCCATAGCAGAAGTATTCGCTTGTCCATAATTTGTGCATTGGCATGTTTGCATCGGACCCGGTAGGCTGAAACGTATCCGGCGCTGTGCGGGAGAGTCGCCGGGACCGCCAACGTGAGGTAGACCAACTCGTGCCAACTGAATACCGTGGAGCGCCGTCCACCAACGGCAGAGTACTCTTGCCTCAACGGGAGGAACCACGCCCGTCGCCGGGGGGCAGCGATGATCCGTCGGTAGAAGACCTCGTCGCTGCACTCCTGCGTCGGCTGGGCGAAGACCCTGAGCGCGACGGCTTACGGGACACGCCGCGGCGCGTCCGGGAGAGCCTCGCCTTTTTGACCCAGGGCTATCAGGTGACGCCGGAAACGGCGATCGGCACTGCGCTGTTTGCCGAAGAGTACGACCAACTGGTCCTCGTCCGGGACATTGAGTTCGCCAGCCTTTGCGAGCATCACCTTCTGCCGTTCTTCGGCACAGTACACATCGGCTACCTGCCTGCCGGTCGTATCATCGGCCTGAGTAAGCTGCCCCGGCTGGTCGATGTCTTCGCGCGGCGCTTGCAGGTGCAGGAGCGGCTCACCCGCCAGATCGCCGAGACGATCCAACGCCTGGTGGCGCCGCATGGTGTCGGCGTGATCATCGAGGCGCGTCATCTCTGCATGCAAATGCGCGGGGTACAACGCCGGCAGAGTTCCACAGTGACCAGTTGCTTGCTCGGCGCGTTCCGCGATGACGCACGCACGCGAGCGGAGTTTCTGGCGCTCGCCCCGCGCGGCAGAATGGCGAACGAGGGGTAGCGGGCAAGGTTCCGAGTTGAGGGGCACAGAAAGCGATGGGCTTGAGCATCACACGGCGCGCGACATTCGCCGCGGCGCACCGGCTCTACCGACCAGATTGGGATGACGCGAGGAACTTCGCCACCTTCGGCGCCTGCGCCAATCCGGGCTGGCACGGGCACAATTACGTGCTGGAAGTCACGGTCGGCGGTCCGGTCGACCCGGAGACCGGCATGATTGTGGATCTCAAGTGGTTGAAGGAAGTGATCCAGCGCGAGACCATTGATCTGGTTGATCACCAGAATTTGAACACGCAGGTCGCCTTTCTTGACGGAGTCAATCCGACTGTCGAGCAGTTGGCCCGCTGCTTCTGGCGCCAACTTCGCGATCCGGTGGCCGAACGAGCACGCCTGCTACGGGTCACGCTCCGCGAAACGGAGAACAACGTAGCGACCTACGAGGAACCCTGATCACGCGCACCACCATGGGTGGGCTCATGCGTTTGAGAGGAGTTCCACGTTCGCGCCCGTCATCGGTCGCGAGGCCTCGCCAGCCAGGAAGAGGATGGTGCGCGCCACATCCTCGGCGGTGGCCAGGGCCCGCAGACCGTGGCCGGCCTGTCGCAGCATTGCCGTGTCGACGGCGCCGGGGCTCACCGTGTTGACGCGGATGCCGCTCGCACGTCCCTCCACGGCCAAACTGTCGCCGAGGGCAATCAGGCCGGCTTTGGAGACGTTGTAGGCACTCAGGCCGGCAAACTTCTCCGGGCCGTGTACGCCGCTCAGCGAGGCGACATTCACGATGCTCCCGCCACTTGGGTCACTGCTGTTCATGACGCGGAAGGCGGCGCGGCAGCAGAGGTACGGGCCGCGTAGATTCACGCCCATGACCGCATCCCACTCCGCCGGCTGGAGATCAAGAAACGGGCGTCGCAAGAGGATCGCCGCGTTATTGACCAGGATGTCGACCTGTCCAAAGGCATCTACTGCCTGGGCAAAGAGGTCGTCAACGAAAGCCGCGTCGGAGACATCGCCCGGCACCGCGAGGATCGCCGGCGCTTCGCGGGCCACCGCCTCCACCTCGCGGGCGGTTCGGGCGCAGATGGCGACCCGGGCGCCTTCGGCAGCGAAAAGGAGCGCCGTGGCCCGCCCGATGCCACGTCCGCCCCCAGTCACGATGGCAACCTTGCAGGCAAGCTGTCCGGAGCTGTTCATGTGCTGGCGCCTTCCTCCAAGCCGTTTCCCGCGAAAATTAGTGCGAGCGCCCGCGAACGCCGAGAGGGTACGTCCACTCCCATGTTTGCAGGCTGCTTCCAACTGCCCGCTCCAGTGCGCTCTGCTTGCCAATCAAGAGCCGTTCCCGACGTCAACGCTCCGCAACGGCGACTGAGCGTTTCGGTCTGGTCGATTGGGCGTTCTGCGCCAGGTCGCGGTAAAGGGCTAGGTAACGATCAAGCTGCCGTTGCAGCCGCGTGGCGGCGTGGGCAGCAGGTGGTACGGAGAGCGCGCGGCCTATGGCGCCAAGCGACGCCGCGAAGCACTCTCGCCCCGCCGAGGTGAGGGTAAGGATGATCCGCCGGCCCTGGCGCTCGCGCTGTAACAGGCCGTGCGCTTCCAGGCGGTGGACGATATCGGCCACCGTGTTCTTGTCGGTGGCCAGATGGTCCAGCAGCGTCGTGGCCGTCACATCCTCGCCCACTGCTTCGCCATAGGCCACGCAGAGCAGGGTGTGCTGCTGTGGCTCGGTGAGTCCCGCCTCCTGGCTGGCCTGCTCCAGCGCCAGTACGAGTTGACGTATTGTTGCACGGACTTCGACCAGGACGCTGAGGCCGGTTGCATCAATCGTCATTGCCAACACCACCTCCGCCTGCCGCCTGACCATCAGTATGACATGCGTACTATTGTACGGTACACTGGAGCGGCCTGGCGTACTGAAGGGAAGCGAGCGATGCGGCGGGGCGCCGCGCTCGCCATCGGCCTGAGCGCCGCCTTGGGACTGCTGGTCACGGGCAGCGACCGGAACTTCCTCGCCCAATTGCCGGCGGAGGTGCTCAGCCGGACGCAACCGACCCTCTTCGATCTGGCGGTGGCCCTGGCGGGTGGCGCGGCGGCGGCCTATGCCCTTGCCGAACCGAAGCTCTCCGCCACGCTGGCCGGCGTCGCCATCGCCACGGCGCTGATGCCGCCACTCTGCGTCGTCGGTTTAGGCATCGCCCTCCGGGAAACGCCCGTCTGGCAAGGCGCGCTCCTGCTTTTTCTCGCCAACTTTGTCGCCATCACTTTCGCCGGCGCCATTGTCTTTGCCGTGCGCGGCTTCGCGCCCACGGTCCTCGTTCGTCGCCATCTTGTGCTTGGGCGCGCGGTCCTGATCTCCGCCCCATTGCTGTTGCTGCTGGCCGTCCCGCTGACGCTGTTCACGGCGCGCATCGTGCGCAACGCCCAGCAGAACGCCATCATTCGGAGCACCCTGGTCGGCGGTCTGGAGGCTTTCGGCGGCGATACGCTGGTGAGCTTCGAGCAGCAGCCACAGCAACACCATCTCCTCATCACGGCGACCGTGCGTGCCGCCGACAGTCTCCCCTTTGCCGCTGCGAAGCAGATGGAGAATGATCTGGCAGCGCGTCTGCAGACGCCAGTTGCACTCACGCTTCTGGTCATCCCGATGACCCGTCTGGACCCGGCGCTCCCGCCCACCGCCACGCCGCCCACTGCCGTTGCGACTGCCGTGCGGGTCGTGGCGCCTCCTGGCACAGCGTTCCCTACCCCTACTCCGACTGCGTCGCCCACGTCTGTTCCAACGCCCACGCCGACGGCGATGCCGTCACCCACAGCAACCGTCGCGCCGACACGCACGCCGATGGCCACGCCCACCATGTCGCCGACGGCTACCCCCTTGGCCTATGCGGTCGTTGGCGGTACGATGCGCGAGGGAGTCAACGTGCATCGGGCGCCCGGCCTGACGCCGGTCCTGACGGCGTTATCTGACGGAACGATCGTGGAGGTGACCGACCACACGGCGACGGAGGGCGGCTACGATTGGGTGAAGGTGATTGCGCCGGACGGCACGGTTGGTTGGATCGCCCAGCGCTACCTCGCGCCCTACCAGCCCTATCACGCCCCGCAATGAGGTCGCAGCGTGCAGCGTTGCCCAACTACTGTGCGCCTGGTGACGGTCTGCCATGATCGAGAGTAACGTCACCGCCTTCGTGATCCTGCTCATGCTGGCGGCGGCTGTCGCCGTGTTGGCCGAGCGCTTGCCGATCCCCTACGTCACCGCCCTGGCCCTGGCAGGTGTCGGCCTGGGTGCCGTGGTCGGACCACAGCACCTGCACCTCACGCCCTCGCTGCTGCTCTTCGTGCTCTTGCCCGGGCTGCTCTTTGAGGCCGGCTTCAACCTGCGGTGGGCGCGGCTACGGGTCGACCTGCTGACCGTGGTGGTATTGGCGACCGTGGGGGTGCTGATCACCACGGCGGTCGTGGCGGTGCTGGGCGTGGCTGCGCTGCACCTGTCACTGCCGCTGGCGGTGCTGTTCGGCGCCATGATCGCGCCAACCGACCCGGTGGCGGTCGTCGGGGTCTTCCGGCGTCTCGGCGTGCCGGAACGGCTCGCCACCATCGTAGAAGCGGAAAGCCTCCTTAACGACGGTACCGGCGTCGTCATCTTCACGATTGCGCTCGCGGCGATGACGTTGCCCTCTCCGTCGTTCCCGGTCGTGCTGCTCCAGTTTGTCCGACTGGCGCTGGGCGGCCTCGCGCTGGGCCTGGCAATCGGCGTGGCGCTCTCCTGGCTCACCACGCGCATCGACCATCCGCACGTCGAACTCACCTTCACCGCCATCGGCGCCTACGGCAGTTACCTCCTGGCCGAAGCGCTGCAGGTGTCCGGCATCCTGGCGGTGGTTGTCGCCGCGCTCGTGCTCGGCAACTACGGCCGACCGCGTGGCATGGCCGAACGGACCGAGGCTGCCGTGACAGCTTTTTGGGACTATGTAGCGTTCCTCCTCAACTCGGCAGTGTTCCTCTTGATCGGCCTCGACATCCCCTGGGAAACGATCGCTGCGCACGTGCCGGCCGTCCTGCTGGCGACGGTCATCGTCATGGTGGCGCGGGCGGCGGCCGTGTACGGCATTTTCGGTCCGGCGCGACTGCTGGGCCGGGCCTTTTCCTGGCGCTGGCAACATCTCATCTTCTGGAGCGGCATGCGGGGCGCCGTAGCCATCGCCCTGGTACTCAGCCTGGCGGAGCAAGGTGGCCCTGACCTCGATCTGGTACGGGCCCTGGTCTACGGCGTGGTCCTGCTGTCGATTGTGATTCAGGGCGGGACGATCGGGCCGCTCAGCGCCGCGTTGTTGCCGCATGGTGCAGCGGCGAAAGCATGAATGTTTGCGCCGTTTAGGCGAGAACGTGCCACCGGAACGCTCAACCAACCGGTAGAAGGTCTTTTCATCACCGCCCCGAGACATGCACGGCCGGAGCGCGGGCAACTTGAGACTGTTGCGCAACTGGCTCATCAAATGAACAGCCAGTCCGGTGTCGAGACCGTGGAGGCACTGCTCACGCTTGCGGTGCAGGTGTGCGTGGTGGCCCGCGCCAACCTGGCGGAAACGGCAAAGCTGCGCGAGTGAGCCGTCAGCGCGGCGCGCAGAGGTGCTACCAGTAAACTACGATGTGTGGGTCGGCCGAAGAAAAGGACGGGTGAGCGAGACCAGCGTTTGCACCACCATTGCATCCGAGGGGGGACCAGCAGTGGCCCGTGGTCCCTGGTACGCCGGATTATCGTGATCAACACCAGGAGCGGAAGGAACAGGCCATGTCAAGTTCAGGAGCCGGTTGGGGAGCGGTGGACTGGGTCGCCAACTGGCAGCAGATCGTGGAGGATCGGCGGCAGCGTGTGGAGGCGCTGGGGGAAGGGAACCGCGCCGGCGGGGACTTCTGGGATCGGCGGGCCGACCAGTTCCGCCGAATGAGCGAGCAACACGACTCCCGCCACGACCTGCTCGTCGCCACGCTGGCCGAGGCGCTGGGTACCGATGGGACACTCCTGGATGTGGGAGCCGGCGCCGGCCGCTATGCGCTGCCCATTGCTCAGCGAGGGTATGTGGTCACAGCCGTCGAACCCTCGGCGGGCATGCGCCGCAACCTGGAAGACCGTGCCCAGCAGGCCGGCGTATCCAACCTGCACGTTGTCGCCAGCACCTGGGAAGAGTCGGCGGTCGCGCCACACGACGTGGTGCTGGCGTCGCACATTCTCTACCCAATTGCCGACGTCGTGCCCTTCATCCAGAAGCTGGTCGCCCACGCGCGGCGGGCCTGGTTCCTGACGATTCGCGTGGAACCGATGGGCGGCGAGCTGGCGCCGCTCTGGCAAGAGATCTGGAGCACGCCCTACCCGACGGAGCCGACCTTCCTCGACCTCTACAATCTGCTTTTCGCATTGGGGTTGCGCCCAAGTGTGCGCCTACGCCCCTTCGGAGGCGGCGGCCAGGCTGCCGGCGATTTGGATGACGTCGTGCAGCAGGTGCGCGGTCGCCTGTTCCTGCCCGAGGATGACCACCAGCACGACCAGGCGATCCGTCGCTTCTTGCAGTCCAATATGCAGGAACGAGACGGCCAGTGGCAGTGGCCCCAACAGCGCCAGGAGGCGATAGTCTCCGGCGCCGCCTGAGGCCAGACCGACGCATTGGTCTCACTATGAGAACGGCTGTTGCATCTGTCGGCACGGTCGGCGCCATAGCCTACAACGTTGCCACGTCCCCCGGGGACCAATCACCGGTCTCTCCGGCACGCGGTCGGGCGCTCCCTACCACCATGGGGAAAAGCACGTTGCCGAAGGACTGCAACTGCCGCTCGTCAATGATAAATCCCGCTACCCTGACCCGTTCCAGCGTCGGGCGATTGAGCCGGCAGTCTCCCGCCAATCGCCGCCAGGCCGGTGTCAACAGGTCCTGCAGGCGAGCTGCCCGGGTATCGTCAGACCGCACGTGTTCGATGAATCGCAAGGTTCCGGTGGGACGCAGCACCCGCCGCGCTTCTGCCAGGGCCTGATCCTGATCCGCTACACTGCAGAGGACCAGAGTGATGACGACAGTATCGAACGCTGCGTCGCCAAAAGGAAGAATTTCCGCCGGACACCGTTGCAACGCGACCGCCAGACCGAGTTGTCGTGCTCGGCGGTGGGCCCGGCGCAGCATGGCGGGGTCCGGTTCCGTGGCGACCAGCGAGTCGATCTGCCGGTATAAGGGGAAATTGGCGCCGGTACCCACCCCGACTTCCAGCACTCGACCGCGCGCGGCTCCGACCAGGTCCTGTCGGAGGCGGCCCAGCACGTGGCGTTCTGCCCAGCCCGTGAGCGGATTGTACAGCGCCGCAAAGCAAGAGTGCGGCTTGACCGAGCGACCCGGACAACCTGGCATGGCGTCTAACCACCTTTCTTGGTATGGCCATCATAAGGGATTTGTCGCCACAGCGTCGTCCAGTCAGCAGGAGGCGCACAGACCGGACAGGTCCTGATTTTATGCGTACCTTCGCATATACTACGGAAGAGCCGCCGGGGCGGCACTGACATGGAGTAGTGGAGAAGATACCGATGGGATTCCTGTCGAACGTATTCGCAAAGGCGACCAGCAGCAGCGATGCTGTCGAGGTGGCCGAAGCGCAGCGCCGTCAACAGGCCGGCGCCCTGATCGTCGACGTGCGTGAGCCCGAAGAGTGGCGCGAGGGGCACGTTGCCGGGGCCAAGCACATCCCGCTGGGATCGCTGACCACGCGGCTTGCCGAACTGCCGCGCGACCAGGAAATCCTCACCTTCTGCCGCAGCGGCAACCGTTCCGCCAGGGCGCAGCAACTTTTGCAAGGCCAGGGCTGCGGTACCGTGCGCAACGTGAGCGGCGGCATCATCGCCACGGTATGGCCTCCTGGCTGGAGCAGGGCCTTGACGTGGCAAGCGTCCCTCAGCTTGACGTCCGGGAGGTAGACCGCCGCCGCCAGCAGCCCGGCGTGCAGGTGTTGGACGTGCGTATGGATTCGGAGTGGGAAGCTGGCCACATCGCGGGGGCACGCCATCTGCCGCTCGGTAGCAACATGCCGGGGCAACTGGACGAGCTGCACCTGGCCCCGACCCGTCCGGTGATCGTCGTCTGCGGCTCCGGCTACCGCTCCAGCATCGCCGGCAGTCTCTTGCAACAGCGGGGCTACCAGGAGGTCTGGAACACTTTGGGCGGCATAACCGCCTGGCAGGAGGCCGGGTTGCCAACGGTGCGAACAGAAGCGGCGCTCGGCGGCGTCGGGGATAGCCCTTCCGATGTTGAGGCCGCCCGCGACGCCACGATGGGGCCGCGTCAGGCGGTCGGGCGCATCGGAGTGACGCCATGAGTGGCGTGCCGGCCGCAGCTCAGCCCTGGCACTTGTCCTCGCCGCAAGCGCAGGCGCCTCGCCCGGCCCGCGCGCCGTCCAGCGCTTCGCGCGCCTCGCGGCCCAGCCAGTAGACCAGGGCCAGCGCCGCCAGGCTATCCGCCCACCACCAGCCGAAGACCGTGTTGAGCAACAGGCCAACGAGGAGGGTCCCCGCCATATAGGCGCAGGTAATGGAACAGGCGGCATCCCCCCGGAGGGCGGCGCTGCCGATCTGCGTGGCGATCTGCCGCTTGGTCCGCGCCAGCACGGGCATCCCGATCACCGCAACGACCGCCAGGCCAATCCCCACCAACGAGCCTTCCGGTCTCGTCCGCGTGACCAGTGCCAGCACGGCCATGGCCACGACGTACACGCAGAGCAGGGCCAGCCCGATCCCGGTGATCCAGGCAGCGCGATGCTCGGCCCACTCCACCCGTTCCATCGACGTACCCGCCGCTTCCACCCTTAACCGCCAGAGCAGGACGCCGCCGCTGACCAGTTCGATGACGCTGTCGATACCAAAGGCGGTCAGCAGAACGCTGCGCGCCAGCACGCCGGCGCCGATGGCCACCGCCGCCTCGACGGCCATCCAGGCGATCGTGATGCGCTCGATCTGGATGCCGGCCCGGACCTCAGCGCGGCGGGTTTGCGTCGGCATCAATGGAACGTCCACTACCGGTTCCTTTCCAGCAGCGGCGTGGTGGCGCGCCGCATGTCCAGTCCATCGACAACCGCCTCGTGGTGGTGGTGGCCTTCATCATCCACATGCCCATGCGCATGGTCGGGCGCGCCTCCGCCTCGGCCGTTCAGGGCGCAGTACAGCGGGTTGGGATCGCAGGCGACGCACTCGAATTGGAGCGTCGTGTGACCGATCTGGTAGTTGCGCTGGAGCAGTCCGTTGAGCTGCGCCTGGAGGGCATCGCAGGCGCTCAGGTGGCAGTCCTCGCGCACCTGGACATGGGCGGAGAGCACCCGCATCCCACCGGCGATCGACCAGACGTGGAGGTCGTGGACATCCTCCACGTCCGGCACCCGCACCAGGTCGCGCACGAGCTGCGCCACGTTCAGGTCCTTGGGCGTTGCTTCCATCAGGATGTCGACGGTCTCCCGCAGGATGCTCCAGGCGCCCCCGGCGATCAAGGCCGCGATGCCGAGGGAGAGCAGCGGGTCGGCCGGATACCAGCCGGTGAGCAGGATCACCACGCCGGCCACAATCACCGCCACGGAGGCGCCCACATCACCGAAGACGTGCAGCATTGCGGCGCGAACGTTGAGATTGTCGCCGCTCTCCTGGCGCAGCCCGAAACCGATGTACAGGTTGATAGCAATACCCACCGCGGCGGAGACAAACATAAGCCAGGGCGTGACCGCTTGCGGGTGCTGAAAGCGTTGGACCGCCTCGTAGGCGATCACCAGGACGATCACGATCAAGGTGACGGCGTTGGCCAGCGCTGCCAGGATGCCGGTGCGATGATAGCCGTAAGTGTTGCCCGCGTCGGCAGGTCGCTCGGCCTGGACTGCCGCGAACCAGGCAAGTCCCAGGGCGAAGATATCCGTCAGGACGTGGCCGGCGGCCGAGAGCAGGGCGAGGGAGTGCGAGATGAACCCGGCGCTGGCCTCGACGAGCAGGATGATGGCCGTCAGCAGAAAGGCAGTGCGCAGCCTGGCGCCGGTCATGCCGTGACTGTGGTCGTGACCCGCCGCCATCACCGCACCCCTACTCCGCCGGCGGTCGCCGGTATGCGTTGCACGTCCCCCGCCTCCCCGTGACCGAGATGGGCCAGGCCGATCTGAAGCAGAAGGGCGATGTGAGCATCGTCCAGGCTGTAGTAGACGAACTTGCCCGAGCGGCGCGACTTCACCAGGCGCAGGCTGCGCAGCACGCGCAGGTGTTGCGAGGCGCCCGACTTGCTGATGCCGACCGCTGAGGCCAGGTCACAGGAGCACAACTCTTGATGCAGCAACGCGTGAACGATCTTCACTCGTGTCGAGTCGGCCAGTGCGCCAAATAGCTCGGCCAGATCCCGATACACCGGCGCCTGCTCCAGTAAACCCAGTGTACGACTCACTGACTCGGAGCGGACACAGTCCGTCTGACAGAGGACGCCGCTTTCGGGTACGGCGGGCATTGCTCTTTCCTTCAATACACTATCGGGTACGGCGGGCATTGCTCTTTCCTTCAATACAATTGCGTGACTGCTACATTATACGGCACGCGGGGGCGCGAGTGCCAATCGCCCGAAAGGAAAAGGCTGTGCCAGCCGCCGTTGCCTGTGCATACCGCCTTGCGCAACAGGGTCACGGCCGCCCTCCAGCCGGGAACCCTGGTATGCTACCGACTTAGCGGCGGTCAGGGGCGAAGTCGTTTTAGGGCCTGGCTGCTCCTCGTCCACACCGTGCCCAGCCAGCCGTCTTGACTGCGCCTTCATCGGGCGCGAACAAAGGAGAAGCCGTAGATGAAATGGGTCACGCGGGCGCGGCCGAAGGTGGACCGCATTGCCTGTCCCTGGTTGATCAAGCGCTTCGTGGACCAGGAGGCCGAGTTCCTGTACGTGCCGGCCGATCAGGTCAACGCGGTGGCCGAGCGCGACGGCGCCATCCCGTTTGATGCGCCCGGTGTGGAGTTGGGGCATCATGGCGCCGAGTGCAGCTTCGACGCCATCCTCAAGAAGTACCAACTGACCGATCCGGCGTTGCAAAAGCTGGCACTGATCGTGCGCGGCGCAGATACGGCCGATAAGGACCTGACACCGGAGTCGCGGGGGCTGGAAGCCATCGCCGACGGCTTCCGCCGCCTGCACGATGATGATCTCCAGCAGTTGGCGGCTGAATCAGTCGTCTACGATGCCCTCTACGCCTATTGTCAGCAGAGCTGACGCGCCGCCGTCTATGAAGCGCGCTGATCGCGGCCTCTTGTGATCCCGCGCAGCGCGGAATGTGCTCCCTGGGAGGAAAACGTGGGTCCGAGCGACCATCCCCTCAAGATCCATCTCGATACCGACCTCGGTGGCGACACCGATGACCTCTGCGCTCTCGCCATGCTGCTGCGCTGGCCGGGCTTGGAGATCACCGGGATCACGACCGTCGCTGAGCAGCAGGGCCGGCGAGCGGGTTATGTGAAGTATGCCCTCGGGCTGGCGGGCCGGCGTGACATCCCGGTCGCGGCTGGCGCTGATGGCGCCTGGTACACGTACCGGGATGCGGTTGGCTTGCCCAAGGAGACGGACTACTGGCCGGAGCCGGTGCCTCCGTCGCCCAACCCTTTCGCCGACGCGCTGGCGTTGCTCCGGCACAGCATCGCCGCGGGCGCCACGATCGTCGCCATCGGCCCCTACACCAACCTGGCCCTGTTTGACCAGGTGTTCCCCGTTCAACTCGCTCGCGTGCCGATCTACCTGATGGGCGGCCATATCCGGCCGGCCCCTGCAGCGTTCCCGCAGTGGCGGAACGAGATGGACTTCAATGTGCAGTACGACGTGGCATCAGCGTTGCACGTGTTTCAGCAGCTGCGGATCAACATCGTGCCGGTGGAGATCACCGGACAGACGGCGTTGCGCCGCACCTACCTCCCGGCCTTGCGCTCCGCTGGCTCGCTCGGGCCGTTACTCGCCCGCCAGGCTGAGGCCTTCGCGCAGGACGAACGCTACGAATCAAGATATGGCCAAACGTGTAGCGGGCTGCCGGACGACATCATCAACTTCCAGCACGACGCGCTCGCCTGCGCCGTCGCCCTGGGCTGGGATGGGGTCGTGATCGAGCAACTCCCGCTGTGGACAGAACTGCGCGACGGCTGGTTGCAGGAACACGTCGACCCGGTGGGGAGGCCGGTGCAGGTCGTCACCGCAGTCGACGGAGCCCGATTCAATGCCTTCTGGCTGGACACGGTCGGCGGCCACTGGCCAAGGGGGAGTCGTTGACAGTTAGCCTTGCAGAGCATGAATCTGGCGCTCCTGCTCGTGCCGATGGGCTGCGGTTCGCTCCTCCACATGCTCAGTTGGTAACTGGTACAATCAGGCAGATCTACACCGTAGCACGTTGAGCCAGTCTCGAGGCATGACATCGACAATGGCTGGGGCAGCCGATGCTGGAGATCACGGCGATGACGCTTGCGCAACCTGACGCACAGGCTTCCCTGCGCCTTCACTTGCTCGGCGGCTTCCGCATCGAATGCTCCAGGCAGGTGGCGCTGGACGCGGTCCCGGAAGGACGGAAGGGCGACGCCGTTCTGAAGCTGCTGGCCCTGGCGCCGGCCTACCGCTTACACCGCGAACAGGTGATGGAGCAGCTCTGGCCGCATCTGGGGCCAGATGCGGCCGACGCGGCCTTCCGCAAGGCGCTCCACTATGCCCGCCGTGCGCTGGAGCCACACCTGCCGGCGCGCGCCCACTCCGCCTTCATCGAGACGACGAGCGGCTGCGTGCAACTGGTAACGGATCGGGTCTGGGTGGACGTTGACCAGTTCCGGCGGGCGTCGGAGCACGCGCTGCAAAGCGGCGAGGAAGCGGCGCTGGCCGCGGCGCTCCAGCTCTACCACGGGGAGTTGCTCCCAGCGGATCGCTATGCGGACTGGGCCGCCGCTGTGCGCGACGAGCTCGCCGCACGGCGCAGCGCGGTTGCCCTCCAGTTGGCAACGGTCCTGGAGCAACGGGGCGCCTACGAGCAGGCGCTGACGCAGGCCGGAGCGGTGGTGAGCGACGATCCGGCCAATGAAGCAGCGCACCGTCTGGTCATGCGCGTGCATCTGGACCTGGGCCAGACGCACCGGACGATCCGGCAGTATCACGCCTGCTGCGCCGTGCTCCAGCGCGAAGCAGGCGCGCGCCCGGCAGCGGAGACAGAAGCGCTCTACCGGAAGGCCCTCAGTGGCGGCCGGGCCGAGCAGCCTGACGGCGGCAACAGCGAACGAGCGCTCTTGCCAACTGCGCTCCAGCGCTTGCCGGCGCAGCCCTTCGTCGGTCGCCAGGAGGCGTTGGAGCGCCTGCGCGAGGAACTGCGCGCGGCGGGTGCGGGCAATGGCCGCTTCGTGCTGCTCGCCGGCGAGGCTGGGATCGGCAAGACCCGCCTGCTCCGTGAATTCGCGCGAGCCGCGTCCAGCCGGGGGGCGCTGGTGCTCTGGGGCACCTGCTACGGTGTAGACGGTCAGTTGCCCTTCGCGCCGCTCGTCGAGGCGCTGGACGACGCGGCCCGCCGCGGCCCTGCGGCAGCGCGTGCTGCTGTGGCCACCCGCCATCCGCTGCTGGCATCCTTCCTGCCGGCCTTGGCGGCGAAGCCTGGACTTCCGCTGCCCAACCGGCTCGGCAAGATGGAGCGAGCGCACCTGCTTGCCACTGTGGTGCGCTACCTCGACGAGCTCGGCGACCAGCAGCCGCTGTTGCTCGTGCTGGATGACTTGCACCTTGCTGACCAGGCGAGCCTCGAGCTGCTCCACGCCCTCGCCCGCCTGGCAAGTTCCCGACGTTGGCTCCTCGTTGCTTCCTACCGGGACGAGGAAGCGCTGCCCGCAAGTGCGCTCGACCACTTCGCGACCTCGCTGCTCCAGCAAGGGTGCTGCGCCCGCCTGGTATTGCCACGGCTCGACCGGGCGGCAGCCGACCTACTGGCCAGGGCGCTCCTCACGGAGCAGCCCGCCGACGAGGAACTACTGGACCGGCTATTTGCGCTCTCCCTGGGCAATCCGTTATTCCTGCGCGAGTGCGTGGGTGTGCTGACGTCCGCCGGTCAACTGCCTGAGCATGCGGAACTCCGGTGGGCAGACGGGCGGACGGCGGTGGAAGGTGTACCGGCGCTCATTCGCAGTCTGGTCGAGCTGCGGCTGAAGCGGCTGTCGCCACCTGCTCAGACCGTGCTGTCGCTGGCCGCCGTGGCCGGCAGAGCGAGTCCTTTCGTGCTGCTGCATCGGGCGAGTGGGCTGGCGGAGGAGCCGCTCCTGGACGCGCTGGACGAGGCGCTCGCCTCGCGCCTGCTGCTGGCCGAGGGTGATGGGTTCGCCGTCCAGCATCCGCTCATCCGCGCAGCCCTGCTCGCGCGCCTGTCGGCGCCACGGCGCCGGCGCTGGCACGTCGCGCTAGCGAGCGCGCTGGAGGAACTCTTTGGCGCGTCGTTGAGCGAGCGGCCTGAGCTGGTCGAGGCGCTGGCCGCTCACTGGGACACGGCGGGAGAGGCCGCCCGCGCGGTGCCGTACCTCATCGCCGCCGCCGAGCACGCCGCGCAGGGCTACGCCGCGGCCGAGGCGGCGGCGCGGTTGGAGCGCGCCTTGACCATGCAAGCAGAAACCGGCCGGGACGCCCCTGCGGATCGTGCCCTGCGGCGGCGGGCGCTCGAGCTCCTCGGCGACCTGGCCGCCTTGCAAGGGGAGAGCCGGCAGGCGCAGGCGTCGTACGCGGCCGCGCTGACCCTGTTGCGCGATCAGTCTGCTGCTGGTGACGCTCTGGCGGCAGCGCGGCTGCTGTGCAAAGGGGCCGCGCAGGCCCTGCTGGAGGGCGAGACCGGCCAGGCGGTCAACCTGCTCGACGGCGTCGCGGCGGCGCTAACGCGCTGCGACGCCGGTCCGGAGCGCGACCAGGAACGGGTGCGCTACCTCACCGTGCTGGCGCAGCAGCGCTGGCTCAACGCCAGCTTCCCTCAGGCATTAGCCGCGGCTGAGGAGGCTGCTCGCCTGGCGGCGCAGCTTGGCGCCGCGGACGAAGAGGCGCGCGCCCTGGGTATGGTAGCGCTGGCCTGTTTGCCGCTCGGTGACTGGGCCCGCGGTGTCGAGTGCGAGCGACAACACGCCGGCCTGGCCGGCAGCGACTGGAATGTGGCTGAGGTGGCCGACGTACACCTTTGACTGTGCGAATATCACCTGTACGGTGATACGCCGGCTGACACCGCACGTGCCTTTCTCCGCACGGCAGGGGAGGCCGAACGAACGGGCGCGCCGCGTTCCCTGGCTCTCTGCCACTATTATCTCGGGACGAGTGAGTACTTTGCCGGCCGGTTTGCCCGCGCCACGCCACACTTGCAGGAGGCGCTGGCGCTCTACCAGCGCGTGCGGTCGCCGGCCGGTGAGGCGGTGTGCCGGCAGTTCCTCGGCATGACACTCACGGCGCTGGGCGCGCTCGACCGTGGACGCCGGCAGCTCGAAGCGGGTCTCGCGGTCGCGCAGACCAGCACGATGCGCTCACACGTCTCCATCCGCCTCAACGCCGCCCTGGCGCGCAACCGACTCGATGCCGGCGATATTGCCGCTGCACGCCATTGCAGTGAGCAGGGGCTGGCCCTGGCGGAGCTGCACCAGCGCTGCATCTGTAACGCCTCGCTCGCCTGCGTCGCCGCTGCCTCCTTCGCCTTTACGGGAGACGTGCGGCGGGCCGAGGAACTGGCGGCCTGGGCCAACGAGCTGGCCGGCCAACTCACCAGCCCGCTGTTCCGCTGCATGGCCGGCCAGGCCGGCGCAATGGTCGCGGCCCTGCAGGACCACTGGAGCCTGGCCTTCGAGCAGTTGGATGTAGCCCGCGCTCAGGCAGAGCGTCATGGCTTCCCCTACGAGTTGGCGCGTGTCCACCTCGCCCGCTCCTTTGTCCACCTACAGCGCGCCGCCGTCGGTGACCGGCTCGCCGCCACGCAACTCGCCGGCGCCGCTGGCCGACAGCTCCTCCGGCTGGGGGCGCGCGCTGCCGTCGCTCAGACGCGCTCCTCGTTGCGCTTCCTGCTGGACCAGTCCCGTCGCGCCTGACTCAACAGCGCATCACCGGCCCCTGGGCGCAATGCCGGCGGGTCAGCCAGCGCAGTCAATTTGCCACGTCGGCCATGTCGTCGCTCCGAGGATCGGGAACACTGCGGGAACAACGCTCGCGCATGCTGGCATTGTGCAGGCTCGTCGCCGCACCACCGCCGGACGGTGACAGCGCCCGAGGGGAGAGGATCGTTATGCCAGAGACGATGACGGAGCAGCCGGCAGTGGACATCGCGCGCGTGCGCGAAGCCGTCCAGGAGGAATACACGGCAGTCGCGGCCTGTCCGTGGCGAGGCTTTCACTTTCTCACCGGTCGACTCTTGACGCAACGCCTGGGCTATGACCAGACGGCGGTCGAGCGTCTGCCGGATGTGGTTGTCGAGTCCTTCGCGGGCGTGAGCAATCCGTTTGCCGCCGGCCCGCTGCCGCCAGGCGCCGTCGTCGTGGATGTGGGCTCCGGCGCCGGCCTCGATGCGCTCCTGGCGGCTCAGCAGGTGGGACCTACCGGCCGAGTCATCGGCGTTGATATGACCGACGCCATGGTGGCGAAGGCGCGGCAGAACGCTGCGCTCGCCGGTCAGCGCAATGTCTCCTTCGCGTATGGCTTCGCCGAGGCGCTGCCTCTCGACTCGGCCACCGCCGACGTGGTCATCTCGAATGGCGCTATCAATCTCTGTCCCGACAAGGAGAGCGTCTACCGCGAGATCTTCCGTGTGTTGAAGCCCGGCGGCCGTCTGCAGATCGCCGATGTCGCCCTGGACCGAAGCGTCCCCGCCGAAGCGCAGGCCGACATCGCGCTCTGGGCCGGTTGAATTGCCGGCGCTCTGCTGGAAGCAGAGTTGGTGGTGCTGCTGCGCCAGGCCGGCTTCACCGAGGCACGGCTCCTCCCCGATCGCTCCCACCCCTTCGCGCCGGCCGGCGCAGCAAGCGCGGCCGAGTTCGGCGCCCACGGCATCGTGCTGGTCGCGCGCAAGCCGGCCGCAGCAAGCGTGATCGAGCACACCGACCTGCCGGTGCCCGACACCGTGCTGGAAGGCTGGGGCGACGCCTGCGCCACCCTGACGCCGCGCATCGCCACCAGCCTCAAGAGCCTGAGGTCCGGCCAGGTCCTGGAAGTGCGCACCGACGACCCGGCGGCGCGCGAAGGGGTGGCGGCGTGGTGCCGCTTGACGGGGCACACCTTGCTGCTCAGCCACGAGGAGGATGAACAACGCACGCGCTTCTGGTTACGCCGGCGCTGAAGCCGGTGCTGCTGATTGCTTCATAGGTCTGGAGAGGAGAGGGTTGCATGGCAAACAAGCTCTTGGTGCAGTGCAGTGCCGGCAGGGACGAGGCCGAACGGGCCACCTTGCCTTTCGTCATCGCCAATGTCGCCGTGACCGCCGAACAGGAGACGGTCGTGTTCTTGACCCTCGAAGCGGTGCGCCTGGCTACCCGCGGCACTGCGGACGGTGTTCAGAAGAGCGGTCTGCCGCCGCTCCTGGAGGTCATGCAGGCATTCGTGGGCAACGGTGGGCAGATCTGGGCCTGTGCCGCCTGCACGAAGCCCCGCGGCATCAGCGATGCGGACCTGATCGAGGGAGCGCGCATTGTCACGGCGGTGAACGTGGTGGAGTTCCTCGCTGCAGGAGCGAAGACGCTATAACGCGTGGGGCGCCTTTCCCCATCTTACGGGCGGTATTGAACTGTCGCCCAGACGACTATCACCTTGATTCGGACAATGATTGCTATCATAACAGCGATCGATGTCTGAAGCCTACGGCTCGAGCGAGGAGGTAGTTGATGGCGATGGAGGCTGATTCTGTCGAGACTCCGACACTGGATACGGAGACTGCGCGCATTCGCGGCATCATGAACAAGCTGGCGCCGGGTTACGACCGGCAGATCAGCTTCTACGAGAAGCTCCTCTTTGGCGGCGCCAGGGAGTGGCCTGCTCCCGGGCGCACGGGGACGTGCTGGAGATCGCCATCGGGACGGGACGCAATCTCCCGTACTACCCGCGGGACGTGACCCTGACCGGGATCGAGTTGAGCCCGGCCATGCTCGACCTGGCCAAAGCCCGGGCGCAGCAACTCGGCCTGGAAATCCACCTGCGGCTGGGAGACGCGCAGGCGCTTCCGTTTCCTGCTGACAACTTCGATGCCGTCGTCTGCACACTCGCTCTTTGCTCCATCCCGGACGACCGGAAGGCAGTGCAGGGGGTACGGCGGGTGCTGCGGCCAGGTGGGCTATTTCTGCTCGTGGAGCACGTGCGAAGCCCCCTGCTCCCCGTCCGCCTCGGACAGCGCGCGCTAGATTACTTCTCGGTACGCACCGAGGGAGACCACATGATGCGGGAGCCGCTGGAGCACCTCAGAGCGGAGGGGTTTGAGGTTCTCGAGCTGGAGCGGTCAAAACTCGGCATCGTGGAGCGGGTAGCAGCGCGTAGGCCCCATTGACTGCTGGACTTGCCGACGTGGCACGGACAGGGCTGCAACCGCCCCATCCCGGTCGTCAGCACTCATCCTCGTCCTGGCCGTCAGCCGCATTGCGCTGGCTTTTTGGACTGCGGGGACGCGAGAACGCTCGTTATTGCCGCTGGTACTATGTACAGTCGTACCTCGCGTGCGTATACTAAGGTAGTGAGTCAACCCGCACGGCGGTTCCCCTGACGGTGTTGGGAGTGCCGTAGCGGGATGCCGGTAAGGGGATAGGAGGCGTGTCGTGTCGGCGATGATGTCTGAGTGGCGAGTGGGGAGCGGCCGCCCAGTCTCGATGCGAATGGTCGCTCGAACGTTGGCGCGTCGTTGCCTTTAGGGGGCGAAAACATGGACATGCTGAAGTGCTGTTTGAACTGGAAGGTCTTGGTCGGTCTGGCGGCAGTCGCGGTGGGAGTCCTGATCGTGGAACCCCAGATCTTCTGGTCGGCGCTGCCGACCCTGGCGGTGTTGATCTGCCCCCTATCGATGGGCCTCATGATGTTCGGCATGGGCAAGATGGGCGGCATGGGCGGCCAGCAGGCGCAGTCGGGCCAGCAGTACACCTGCCCGATGCATCCGGAGGTGCGCCAGGACCAGCCGGGACGCTGTGCGAAGTGCGGGATGGATCTGGTCCCGCCAACCGCCAACGGCGTTCCGCTTCGCCGGGAGGAACGAGTCGCCGAGTTGCAGGCACAACTCCGGTTGGTGAGCGACCAGCAAGCGGCGCTGCAGCGACAGATGGGGAACTTGGAGATGGCCGAGATGCCCGTCCCGACAAGTAGGGCAATCCGCGAGGCGGAGCAGGTCGCATGGTCAGCCGGCAAGGCATCAGAGCGGGCATAGAGAGACGACTGGCTCCGTCGGCCAGCGGCCGACGGAGCCGGCGTTCAGGCGAGATCTTCGGAGACACGGGGCTGGTGAGACCGCCGGTAGCGTTTCAGCCCGCGCACTGGTCGTCGCCGCAAGCGCAGGCGCCTCGCCCGGCCCGCGCGCCGTCCAGCGCTTCGCGCGCCTCGCGGCCCAGCCAGTAGACCAGGGCCAGCGCCGCCAGGCTATCCGCCCACCACCAGCCGAAGACGGCGTTGAGCAACAGGCCAACGAGGAGGGTCTCCGCCATATAGGCGCAAGTGATCGAACAGGCAGCATCCCCCCGTAGGGCAGCACTGCCGATCTGCGTGGCGACCCGGCGCTTGGTCCGGGCTAGTACCGGCATCCCGATCACGGCGACGACCGCCAGACCGATCCCCACCAACGACGCCTCCGGTCTCGTCCGCGTGACCAGCGCCAGCACTGCCATCGCCACGACGTAGACACAGAGCAGCGACAGCCCGATCCCGGTGATCCAGGCAGCGCGCTTCTCGGCCCACTCCACCCGTTCCACCGACGTACCGGCCGCTTCCACCCGCAACCGCCAGAGCAGGACACCGCCGCTGACCAACTCGATGATGCTGTCGATACCGAAGGCGGTCAGCAGGACGCTGCGCGCCAGTATGCCGGCGCCGATGGCCACCGCCGCCTCGACGACCATCCAGGCGATCGTGATGATCTCGATCTGGATGCCGGCCCGGACCTCAGCGCGGCGTCCAGGTGTTGTCAGGTACGGAACGTCCATCATCGTTTCCGTTCCATAGCTGGCGTGGTGGCGCGCCGCACGTCCAGACTATCGACAATCGCGTCGTGGTGGTGATGACTTTCGTGGTTCCCGTGCGCGTGCTGATGGCTGTTCCCGCCTTCGCCGTTCAGAGCGCAGTACAGCGGGTTGGGATTGCAGGCGGCGCACTCGAACTGGAGCGTCGTGTGGCCGATCTGGTAGTTGCGCTGGAGCAGCCCATTGAGCCGCGCCTGGAGGGCGTCGCAGGCGCTCAGGTGGCAGTCCTCGCGCACCTGAACGTGGGCGGAGAGCACCCGCATCCCGCCGGCGATCGACCAGACGTGGAGGTCGTGGACATCTTCCACGTCCGGCACCCGCACCAGGTCGCGCACGAGCTGCGCCACGTTCAGATCTTTGGGTGTCGCTTCCATCAGGATGTCGACGGTTTCGCGCAGGATGCTCCAGGCGCCCCCGGCGATCAATGCAGCGATGCCGAGGGAGAGCAACGGGTCGGCCGGATACCAGCCGGTGAGCAGGATCACCAGGCCGGCCACAATCACGGCCACCGAGGCGCCCACATCCCCAAAGACGTGCAGCATGGCGGCGCGAATGTTGAGATTGTCGCCGCTCTCCTGGCGCAGCCCGAAACCGATGTACAGGTTGATAGCAATACCCACCGCGGCGGAGACAAACATAAGCCAGGGCGTGACCGCTTGCGGGTGCTGAAAGCGTTGGACCGCCTCGTAGGCGATCACCAGGACGATCACGATCAAGGTGACGGCGTTGGCCAGCGCTGCCAGGATGCCGGTGCGATGATAGCCGTAAGTGTTGCCCGCGTCGGCAGGTCGCTCGGCCTGGACTGCCGCGAACCAGGCAAGTCCCAGGGCGAAGATATCCGTCAGGACGTGGCCGGCGGCCGAGAGCAGGGCGAGGGAGTGCGAGATGAACCCGGCGCTGGCCTCGACGAGCAGGATGATGGCCGTCAGCAGAAAGGCAGTGCGCAGCCTGGCGCCGGTCATGCCGTGACTGTGGTCGTGACCCGCCGCCATCACCGCACCCCTACTCCGCCGGCGGTCGCCGGTATGCGTTGCACGTCCCCCGCCTCCCCGTGACCGAGATGGGCCAGGCCGATCTGAAGCAGAAGGGCGATGTGAGCATCGTCCAGGCTGTAGTAGACGAACTTGCCCGAGCGGCGCGACTTCACCAGGCGCAGGCTGCGCAGCACGCGCAGGTGTTGCGAGGCGCCCGACTTGCTGATGCCGACCGCTGAGGCCAGGTCACAGGAGCACAACTCTTGATGCAGCAACGCGTGAACGATCTTCACTCGTGTCGAGTCGGCCAGTGCGCCAAATAGCTCGGCCAGATCCCGATACACCGGCGCCTGCTCCAGTAAACCCAGTGTACGACTCACTGACTCGGAGCGGACACAGTCCGTCTGACAGAGGACGCCGCTTTCGGGTACGGCGGGCATTGCTCTTTCCTTCAATACACTATCGGGTACGGCGGGCATTGCTCTTTCCTTCAATACAATTGCGTGACTGCTACATTATACCGCATGCGGAGGACTGACCGCCTATCCCCATATGGTGTACGCCCTCTGCCGGCAGATACGACTGCCCATGGTACGATCACGATACTGCATGCACGCAGAGACGGCGATGCTCCTACCCTGGCGCGATCAGACCGGTTCGTGGTGTCGGGCGCAACCCGCTGTTGGAGTGGCAGAGGCGAGGGAATGGCGAACAAGACGCGGATACGAACTGCCCGGCATGTCGGTAGCCGGTCGCGCCGCTGGCTCTGGGGCGGCCTGGCTGGAATTATCGTCGTCGTCATCGTCGCCTTCGCCGTGGTCGTCAGCCATTCCGGTAGCGCGGTTGGCGGCACGGCGCTCGGCACTGCCGTCCCCGGCATGGCGCTCCCGTCCACCGCCGGGCAGCCGATCTCGCTCGCCGACTATCGCGGTCGCAAGGTGGTGCTCTACTTCTATGAGGGATCGACTTGAGGGGCTTGCCAACAGCAGCTCGTGCAGCTGCAACAGGATCTGCCGGCCATCCAGGGTCTGAACGCGGCCGTGCTCGCCGTGAGTGTCGACCCCGTCGCCACCTCCCAATCGGTGGTGCAGCAATTGCACCTCGCCTTCCCGATCCTGCAAGATACGGATCACCAACTGGGCTCGGCGCTGGGCGACTTCAGAATCGCCGGTGGAATGGACATGGGGCCGGTGGACAACCACGCCATCTTCGTGATTGGTCCGCAGGGGACGGTGGTCTGGAAGCAACTCGCCCCGGACACCATGCACGTCCCCGACGCCTCGGTCATCGCGGCGCTGCAGAAGGCCTGAGCGATGGCGACGATACAGATCACCCTACTCACCGCCGAGGGATGCCACTACTGCGCGCGCGCCCGGCAGATCCTAGAACGTCTGACCCAGGAGTGGCCGCTGGCCGTGGAGGAAGTGCTGATGCATTCGCCGGAGGGCGCGAACATGGCCCTTCGCGATGGGATCGCCTTCCCGCCGGGCATGTATCTGAACGGCGAACTCTTCGGGTATGGTCGACTGTCGGAGGGTAAGCTACGTCGACGCCTTGGCGAATTGACCCGCCCATGAACGCGCTGATCTACAGCAGTTCGCTCGTCGCCGCCTTCCTGGGAGGCATCCTGGCGCTGACGGCGCTCTCCCCTTCCATCCTGACGGCAGCCGGGCTGGGGCTGGCCTACGTGTTCGGCATGGTGTTCCCGCTGCTGCTGGCGGCGGCCCTCTGGGAGCGGTTGGGACTGGACCAGCGCACCCTCACCCGCCTGGGGGCGCGCCGGCTTGTGCTGGGTACCTGGCCGATCAAGGTCACCGATGCTGTAGCCGGGCTGATGTTCCTGGCGATGGGGATGCTGGCGCTGTACCTGGCCTTCACTGGTCAGAGCACCTACACGCCGGACTTCCTGCTGGCCTTCAATCACTGGGCCTCCGGCATCCTGGCCGACGTCGCCCTCCGCCTGCAAAGCGTGCCGCTCGTCTTCCAGGGGGCCGGATTACTGCTCATCGCCGTCGCGGTGGTGTGGTTGACCTGGAGACGCCCGGCAGAGCGACTCGCCGCCGTTCCGCCCAGGGAAGCCGGCGCGCTGGCGGCATCGGGTGCCGCGGCCGAGGACGATGGTGATCGGGTCGCGGCGCGCGGCATCCGCTAGGCTGCGACGCGACGCTCGGATGCCGCGCTAAGATGCTCCGCAATAGCGTGAGATGGGGGATGGCATGGAACCCGAGTGGGACATCGGTACGTTTCGTCCAGATCGGCCGGGGGTCCGCAAGGTGCTCGGTGACCTGGAGGCAGAGATCATGGAGTTGATCTGGGCCCGCCCGACCGGCCGGGGCACCACGGTCCGGGAGATTTTCGAGGTGCTGTACGAGCGTCGCCACCTCGCCTACACCACGGTGATGAACACCATGACCCGCCTGGCGCGGAAGCATATGTTGCGCGCCGAGAAAGCCGATCAGGCTTACGTCTACTTCCCCAACTTCACCCAGGACGAGTTCACCGCACGCTTCGTCGGCCGCATCCTGGAAGACCTGGTCCTGAACTTCGGCGGCGCCCTGACCCGTGAGCTGGACCGGATGAGCGATCCAGCGCTGCGGCGGCGCGCTGAGCGCCTGTTGGCGGAGCTGGACCGGCGACGGACAGCGGAGGAACCCTGATGCCGTTCCTCGTCGTTCTCGCGAGCTTGCTACTTGTCACGCTGCTCGGTGATGCGGCGCTGCGCGCTTCGTGGGCGAACCGCTTCCCGCAGTTGCCCCTCGCGGTGCTTGCTGCGCCCCTGGCCAGTTTGGGACTGGGCGTGTGGATGCTGGCGGCGTTCGGTCGATCGGTGTGCTGGCTCGGCGCGCCGCCCTGGGATGAGCTGCTCAATCTGGCGCTGCCGGTCGGCATGGCACTGCTGGCGTCCGCAGCACTCGTCCTGGCGCTGGTCCGGCTGTGCCTCCTCTGGCGGGTCATCGCGCGCCGGAGCCTTCCCATCCCGTCCGCGCTTCAGGCAAGCCTCCACGGCCTCGCCCACCGGTTCGGGTTGGCGCCGCCGATTCTGCGCATCATCCCCTCCCATCAGCCAGGGGCATGCATTTGCGGATGGCCCGGCGGCCGGCCCCGGCTGCTGCTCTCGCCGTGGATGACAGCCCGTCTCGACGCGCCGGAGATCGAAGGGGTGCTGGCCCACGAACTGGCGCACATTGCTCGCCGTGACCATGCGCTGGTCTGGCTGGTCGTGCTCCTGCGAGACGCCTTCTGGTACCTGCCGAGCAGTCGGGCCGCCTTCCGCAAGTTCCAGTACCAGCAGGAGCTCGCCTGCGACGACCTGGCGGTCGGCGTGACCGGCAGGCCGTTAGCGCTGGCCAGCGCCCTCGCGAAGGTCTGGCAAGCAGCGCTCGGCCTGCGACTGGCGCTGGTCGCGGGGGTTGGTCTGGCCGGCGCGAACACCGATGTGGAGGGACGCATCCGGCGCTTGATGGAGGAGAGGCAACCATTGGTCGGCGACGCCGGCCACCAGCCGGGACCGCTCATGCGCGCCGGGGGGGCCGCCGTTGCCATCCTGGGCATGCAGAGCATGAATGTCGCGCTTTTGCTCGTGCCGATGGGCTGCGGTTCGCTCCTCCATATGCTCGGTTGGTAAGGTGCGCATGTGAAGCGGCGACGCAACGCCCAGTCAACATAGCAGCCAGGGGCGGTATGCTGTCATGCATCGCTGTCGGCGGCTGGTCTGTGACCAGCCAGATCGCAGGGGAAGGTGTCGTCATGCTCGCCGCCACGACCGAAACGCTCGACGCCCGCCGGGTGCGGGCCGACTTTCCCATCTTCGCCCGCCTGATGCAGGACCGGCCGCTCACCTATCTGGACAGCGCCGCCACGTCGCAAAAGCCGGAAGTGGTACTCCGTACGCTCGACGACTTCTATCGCCTGACGAACGCCAATATCCATCGCGGCGTGTACAGCCTGAGCGAGGAGGCAACGGCCGCCTACGAAGGGGCGCGGGAACGGATCGCCCGCTTCATCGGCGCGGCCTCGCCCGAGGAGGTCGTCTATGTCCGCAACACGACCGAGGCGATCAACCTGGTGGCGTACACATGGGGGCGGACCAACATCCAGGCGGGCGACCTCATCGTGCTGACCGAGCTCGAGCACCACAGCAATCTGGTGCCCTGGCAACTCCTCGCCGCCGAGAAGGGGGCGATACTGGAGTTCGTGCCGATTGACGACCAGGGGCAACTGGATCTGGCGGCCTACGACGGACTGCTGGCGCTGCGCCCGAAGCTGGTCGCCTTCGGCCACGTCTCCAATGCGCTGGGCACGATCAACCCGGTGGCGGAGCTGACGCAGCGGGCCCACGCTGCCGGAGCCGTGGTGCTGGTGGACGGCGCCCAGAGTGTGCCGCACCTGCCGGTGGACGTGCAGCAGCTCGACTGCGATTTCCTGGCCTTCTCCGGCCACAAGATGTGCGGCCCCACCGGCATTGGCGTCCTCTACGGCAAGCGTGCCCTCTTGGAGGCCATGCCCCCCTTCCTGGGCGGCGGCGACATGATCCGCGAGGTGCAGCCGCGCCAGTCCACTTGGAACGATCTGCCCTGGAAGTTCGAGGCGGGCACGCCCGACATCGCCGGCGCGGTGGGGCTGGGCGCGGCGGTGGACTATCTCTCGGCGCTCGACATGGCGGCCGTGCGGGCCCACGAGCAGGCGCTCGTTGCGGTGTTGCAGGCGCGCCTGCGGGCGCTGCCCGGCGTCACGGTCTACGGACCGCCGCCGGAAGCGGCACGCGGCGGCGTGGTGTCGTTCAACGTCGGCGATGTGCATCCGCACGACGTGGCCAGCATCCTCGACCGGCACGGGGTAGCGATTCGCGCCGGGCATCACTGCTGCCAGCCGTTGATGCGCCGGCTGGGTGTGGCGGCGACATCGCGGGCCAGCCTCTACGTCTACTCCACGGAGGAGGACGTCGAGCGGCTGGTGGCGGGGCTGGCCGACGTGGCGCGCATCTTTCGACTGCCGTAGCGTAAGGATCATCGCCCCATGGACGACCTCTACCAGGAGCAGATCCTCGATCACTGGCGCCATTCGCCGCACCGAGGCAGCCTGGACGCGCCCGATGCCGCCGCCGAAGGGATGAACCCCTTATGCGGCGATGCGGTGCGGATCGAACTGCGGCTGCGCGAAGGGCGGGTGGAGGCTATGAAGTTTGCGGGTCAGGGTTGCGTCATCAGCCAGGCGGCGGCGTCGATGCTGGCGGACCTGGTGGAAGGACGCGGGGTCGACGAGGCGCGCGATCTCGATCGGCAGGAGTTGTTGGCGGAGCTCGGCATCCCGCTCAGTCCGGCGCGCCTCAAGTGTGCGCTCTTGCCGCTGGCCGTGCTTCGCCAGGCCCTGGAAACGTCCGGCAGCGCCAGGCACGAATGAACGTGGCGCGGCTGGCGAGCAGGCAAGCGCAGCATCGGGCGTTCGGCAACGTTTCAGCCGCGTCCACCAGCGGAGAGTTGTCGCGACACTCTGCCGGCTAGCCGATGCAGCGAAGCCGGTCAGGTTGACCGATAGGTGATGCCGCTGATGGACGACGGCACACGCGGCCAGAGGGCCGGACAGAGATATTCGTGCTCCGTGCAGGTCTGATGGTCCGTCGCCACGTGCGGCGCCCAGGCCGTCTTAAAATAGGCTTCGTAGACTGCCCGCGCGATCGGCGCCGCCACGCTGGCCCCCTCACCGGCGTGCTCGGCCATCGCCACGACGGCGATCTCCGGCTTGTCGGCCGGCGCGCTCTCCCGCCAGCAGTATCAGGACGCGCTGATAGCCATGCTGCAGGACCGCTACGTCCGGGACGAACTCCAACTGCAGGAGTAAATCAAACCATGATGACCCTGCGTCGCGGATAAGCCCGCTTCCCCCTGGGCCGCTACGCAACTCCATTGTGGAAGGATTTACGAGGAGCGGGTTGCCCAGCTTCTGGCTCCGGTCCGCCGGGATGCGCAGCGTCCACCTGTTGCTTGATGAGCGCTTCGCCCATTTCTTCTTATTGCCGCTGGTACTATGGACAGTCGTACCCTGTGTGCGTATACTGTGGGATAGAGGAGACTTGCGCGATGTCGATGCTGAAGTGTTGTCTCAACCCGAAGGTGCTGATCGGGCTGGCGGCGGCGGCGGTGGGAGTGCTGATCTTCCAGCCGAGCCTTTTCTGGTCCGCGCTGCCGACTATGGCCATCTTGATCTGCCCCCTCTCGATGGGCCTCATGATGTTCGGCATGGGCAAGATGGGCGGCATGGGCGGCCAGCAGGCGCAGCCAGGCCAGCAGTACACCTGCCCGATGCATCCGGACGTGCGCCAGGACCAGCCGGGACGCTGTGCGAAGTGCGGGATGAACCTGGCGCCGGCTACCCCGCTCCAGCCGACACAAGTCGCCCCGGCAACCGCCAACGGCGTTCCGCTCAGCCGTGAGGAGCAGCTCGCCCGGTTGCAGGCACAGCTCCGGCAGGTGAGCGACCAGCAGGCGGCGCTGCAGCTACAGATGGAAAATCTAGAGACGGCCGAGATGCCCGTTCCCACGAGCAAGGCAATCCGGGAGGCGGAGCAGGTGGCGCGAGCCGCCGACAAGGCCGCACAGCGCAAGTAAGCCGAAGGCGGCTGGCCGACCTGGGTCAGCAGGAGCACGTCCATCGAGCTACCGTGCCGCCCCAGCCAAACCCGCCCGGATTGTTGTGCATGAATACTGCGCCCAGCCCGAGGATCGCCGGTGCGCCGACGATACCCGCCGCCACGCCGACGGCGAAGAGGAAGCTCATGGCGACGAGCAGACGGCCGTTCTGGAAGGGGCTGGCCGGCACCGCGAAGGAGGTGCGGGGTGGAACCTGCGCCGCGGGCAGGAGGGGTGCGCCTTGCGCCGATCTTGACTGAACCCGGCACGATTCCTTGACCTCGGCACGTCATACTGGTGATCGGCCCGTGGTGCTGGGAGCAGGTCGCTCCGCAGGAATGCCGGCACTCGGGATGCAGTCGACGTGGGGTGTGACATCATGTCGAAGACGCGAATGACGTAGGAACTGGGGGGTTTCGAAATGATGGGCGGATTCGGTTCCGGCTATGGCTTGATGGGCTGGGGATGGCTGGCGATGCTGCTCGGCTTCCTGGCAATGCTCGCCGTCATCGCGGTGGTCGTCCTCGCAGTAGTCTGGCTCGTGCGGGCGCTGACGGGTACGGCGAGAACCGGCACGGAGCGCGAAACGCCGATGGAGACCCTGCGGCGGCGCCTAGCCGCCGGGGAGATCAGCCACGACGAGTTCGAGCGAATGCAGCAAACGCTGGAGCGCTAGCGGGTGCGCTCACGGCGGGCGGGCGGGCGTTTGGGGCGAACGTCAGTGTGGTGCGGGAGGATGCCGACGTGACGACGGTGCTGGTCGTGGATGACGAGGCGAACCTGGTCGAGCTCGTGCAGGGATATCTCGAACAGGAGGGCTATACCGTCCTGACCGCAGGCGATGGGCGCGCTGCGTTGGACCTGGCTCGTAGCGGCAGTCCAGACGTGATCATCCTTGATCTCCTCCTACCCGGTCTGGACGGCCTGGAAGTCTGCCGGCAGGTGCGGCAGTTCTCCGACGCTTACGTGCTCATGCTCACGGCCAAGGCCGAGGAGGTGGACAAGCTCGTGGGCCTTGCGGTGGGCGCCGACGATTACCTCACCAAACCGTTCAGCCCGCGCGAACTCGTCGCCCGCGTCAAGGCAATGCTCCGCCGCCCGAGAACGGCCCTGCCCGGTGCGCCGGACACGCCCGCCATCCGGCGCTTCGGTGAGGTGGCGCTCGACGACGCCCGCCACGAGGTCACCAAACGAGGGGAGGTCGTGCCGCTCACGCCGCGCGAGTTCGCCCTCCTGGCGACGCTGGCCGGGCATCCGGGGCGCGTCTTTACGCGGGACCAGCTCCTGGAGCGCATCTGGGGGGATGACTTCTACGACGACCACGTCGTGGACGTGCATGTCGGCAACCTGCGGCGCAAGATCGAGGATGATCCGGGCCAGCCGTGCTATATCGAGACGGTGCGCGGCGTCGGCTACCGTTTCGGCGTCCGTCAGGACTAGCCGGATGCGCCGCTTGCGGACCACCCTCGTCGGCCGGCTTTTCCTCTCCTATCTGCTCGTCATCCTCGTGGGGCTGCTGACCACGGTCATCGCCGCGAACAGCCTGGCGCCGGCCTTCTTCAGTGCTGGGATGGCGCGCATGATGGGCGGGCGGGGCATGGGCGGTACGGCGATGGGTCCCAGCGCGCAAGGCACTGCGATGATGGATCCCTACGTGCAAGCAGCGTTCCGGCAGGCCCTCAGCCAGGCGCTCCTGGTGGCCGTCGTCGCCGCGACCGTGACGGCGCTCCTGCTGAACTTGCTCGTGGCCCGCCACATTGCCCGTCCCATCCAGGCGGTGCTCCGCGCCACCCGGCGCATCGCCGCCGGGCACTATGCCGAGCGCGTGGCGCTCCCGGCGACCGCCGCCGGCGATGAGTTGGCCCAGCTCGCCGCCGGCTTCAACGCCATGGCCCGCTCGCTGGAGGAAGCGGAACGGCGGCGCCTCGAACTGGTGGGCGACGTGGCGCACGAGCTGCGCACCCCCGTAGCGACGCTGGAGGGCTATCTGGAGGGGCTGCTCGACGGCGTCGTGGCGCCGTCGGACCGCATCTGGGCCAAACTGCACGGCGAGGCGGGACGCCTGCGCCGCCTCATCGACGACCTGCAGGAGGTATCGCGGGCGGAGGCCCGTCAGCTCTCGCTGACGGTGCGGGCGGTACCGCCCGGTGCGATCATCCAGGCCGCTTTGGATCGGATGCAGCCCCAGTTCGAAGAGCAGGGGCTCGCGCTGGAAAGCCGGGCGCCACCCGGCCTCCCGCCGGTGGCCGCCGACCAGGACCGGGCCGTTCAGGTGCTGACGAACCTCTTGACGAATGCGCTGCGCTACACGCCAACGCCGGGACACGTCACGCTCTCGGTCGAGCGGGCAGGCGCTGCCGTCAGGATCGCCGTCCGCGACAGCGGCATCGGCTTCACGGCGGAGCAAGGGCAGCGTCTCTTTGAACGCTTCTACCGGGCGGAGAAGTCCCGCTCACGGGCGCTGGGCGGTTCAGGGATCGGGCTCACCATCGCCCGGGCGCTGGTGGAGGCGATGGACGGGCGTCTCTGGGCCGAGTCGCCGGGTCCGGGACAAGGCAGCACCTTCGCGTTCACGTTACCCATCGCGCAGTCGACCGCCCCGTCGCACGGCTTGAGCAAATCTTGACGCGGCCGGGCATCGGTCCTTGAGTTTTGGGCTGTAGCCTGGAAGCAGTGCAGAGGGCAGCGGGTGCCCCAAGCAAGAACAACGACAGTGAGGAAACGAGATGCGGCGATTACGAAGGCGAGAGTTATTGGCTGGCGGGCTGCTGGCGCTCCCGCTGCTGCTGGGCGGCACGGGCGTGGCGTTGGCGCGTGGCTTGGATGGTCCGACGCTGGATAACGGAACCACTGCAGGTTCATCTGCCGCGAGCCCTGGGAGCTTCGGTATGCCGGGTGCAGGGTCCGGGATGACCGGTCAAGGCAGCGATGCGGGCCGAGGATACGGGATGATGGGGTCGAGCGGCACGCTGGGCGGCGGCTCCGGCATGATGGGATCTGGCGGCTCTGGAATGATGGGTGGCGCCGAAGGAATGATGGGCGGCGGCATCGGCGGTCCCGTGATCACCAGTAGCCCGGCCGCGGCGCAGGTGCTCGCCCAACAGTTGGCCGCCGACGCGGACGTCAATCGGCAGACAAACACCGTCACCTACCACACGGCGCAGGTCGCATTGGCGGCCTTGGGGAGCCCGGACGGGCAGAAGGACATGACCTGGAATGTCGACGGCCTGGTGAATCCTACCATCGTCGTCCCGAGGGGCGCGCAGGTCACGGTGCATTTCTTTGATGCGGATACCGGGACGCCGCACGGTTGGGAGCTCACGTCCACCCCGCCGCCCTACCCGTCCATGGTCATGATGGACGCCCAGGTGGCGTTCCCCGGCGCCTTCGCCATGCCGGTACGCGGAGCGACGGCGCAGCAGTGGTTCGGACGGACCGTACAATTCACCGCCGCCAGTGCAGGTACCTATTATTACCTCTGCCCGGTGCCAGGCCACGCCAAGCAAGGCATGGTCGGCAAGCTGGTGGTGCAATGAGGGCCAAGTAAAGGCGTCTGCGCGAGAGGGTACGGGGAAGTTAGCCCGGAATAAGCGTTGGGGTCACCCGGCGAAAAATGTCTTGAACCGCGACAATGTCGCGCGTCACAGCTCGAAGCGGGTGCCGACCGTGCTCTGGATGAAGGCGTTCGGCATCTCGGCGGCCAGTGCTGCCATCGCCGGGAAGCCCGTGCAGTGCGTTGGGACGACGACCGCAGGCGCGTACGCCGCCAGTGCTCTGCTCGTCTGTCTGGTCACGTCAGAGACAGGGCCGGGTAGGTGGAAGCCGCCAATCACGGCGTAGACCTGCTCCAGGCCGGTGAGTTTTTGGGCGTAGCGCACGATATTGACGATGCCGGAGTGGCCGCAGCCAGTAAGGATGACCAGCCCCTTATCGCGGACGTTGAGCAGCAGTGCCTGGTCATCCAGGACGAGCGGATCCGGCTGCCATTCCCCATTGTGCAGGGCCTGATGCCCCGGTAGCCCGCGTTCGAACTCTGTTGTCCGATCCACCTCGCCCGTGACGAGCACGGAGCCGTTGAGCAGGAAGGAGGGACGGCGCTCTTCCACAATGTCGAACCCGGCCCCCACCAACGCTGTCTTACTCGCCGGGAAGAGCGGCAAGGGCTGCCGGCCGGGGATCACTACCCGGCGGCGCATCCAGAACTCCGGATGGATCAGCACGGGAAGGTTAACGCGCCCACCGAGTGCGCGAACCAGCCCATGCAGCCCCATGACATGGTCCCAGTGGCCGTGGGACAGCACGATCGTGTCGATGTCCTTCGGCGAGAGGCTCAACCGGCGCATGTTCTCCACGAGGCCATCCTGAGTGACGCCTGCGTCGAAGAGGAGACAGCGGTCGCGTCCGTCGGCTTTGACCGTGACGAGGGCGGAAAAGCCGTGCTCGGCCAGCGGTGCGTCGAACGCAGTGCCGCCATCCAGCAACGGGGAGGCGACAACGGGAGGTGCATCACCGCTCGAGCCAAACCGCCTGGCTGGTCCCTGGTTCCCGACGAGCATGTCCGTTACGTTGTCAACGAGGATAGTGATCTGCACGGCTTCAACGGGCTGGAGGCTGATCGGTTGCACGGTCGTGTCCTTTCTTGTGATTGGCAGTGCCGCCTCCGAGCAAGCGGGTGAGCATGGTGGCGTTGATGGCGCTTATCCAAAGACTAAACAATCTACCATGACGCGAAGGCATAGCGTCGCGCGGTAGGTGCGGCCCCACCTGCCCATCGCTCCCCGACTCCCACGGCGCTCAGCCCTCCACCCACTCTGGGTGGCGTTCCCAGGCGAGGGCTGCCGTCCGCAAGCGGGTCTCCGTCTCCTCCATCACCAGCGCCACCACGCCCCCCGACACAACCAGCATCGCCGCCGTGAACCAGAAGCCGGCGCGTAGGCCGAAGGCGTCCGCCACCAGGCCGATGGTAATGGCCCCGACGGCATAGCCCGCGTCGCGCCAGAGGCGGTAGACGCCCAACGCGCTGCCGCGCCACACGGGATGCGCCACGTCACCGACCGCGGCGATGAGATTGGGATAGTGGAGGGCCATACCCGCCCCCATCACCAGCGCGCTGAGCAGCCAGGGAAGCAGGCCGTGGACGAGCAGCAGGAGCGCGATGCCGCCGGCGACGAGCAGCATGCCGGCGGTGATCGGGAGCTTGCGCCCAACCCGGTCGGCGAGCGCGCCGCTCGGGATCTGCAGCACCCCCCAGGTCAAGGCATAGACGCCGGTCAGGAGGCCGACCTCCGCCGGTGATCGCCGCAGCGAAAGGAAGTAAAGCGGGAAGAATCCCCAGACCAGCGTATCGGCGAATTTCTCGATGAAGCCCGCCTGGGCCACGGCAAACAGGGTTCGGTCCTGCCAACTGACGTAGCGAACGATCTGGGCGAGGGTGGGGACGCGTTGCCGTACCGTTGGCGTATCCGGCCCGTCGCGCCGACCCGCCTCGGCCTGGGCCCAGGGCAGCGTTTCGCGCATGGGCCAGACGGAGAGGAAAAGCCCCAGGAGCAGGACGGCCAGCGCGAGCAGGTACGGCGCCGGCCGCAAGCCGTAGTCGGTGGCAAGGATACCGCCAGCATAGCCGCCAAAGGCGACGCCGGCGTAGCCGGAGCACTCGTTGATCCCGACCGCCAGCCCCCGGTTGCGCGGACCGACGAGGTCGATCTTGGCGGTGACGGTCATGGTCCAGGCCAACGCCTGGTTGAGTCCCACCAGGAAGTTGGCGGCCACAATCCAGGGCCAACTGGGGGCGAAGATGATGAGGAAGGGAAAGGGCAGCCCGACCAGCCAGCCGGCGAGCAGCACCTTCTTGCGGCCGACCCGATCCGCCCAGCGCCCGGCGGTGAGGTTCATCGCCGCCTTCACCAGGCCAAAGGCGGCGATGAAGGCGACGGTATAGAGGTAGGACGTGACGTGGAAGCCCTGTTGGGCCAGGGGCGGCAGCGCCACCCGCTCGACGCCGACGGTCATGCCGATCAGCAAGGTCAGCACCGCCAGCAGGGAGAACTGGAACCAGTTTGCCCGCAGACCCAACTGAACATCCGGCGCCGCGACGTGCTGTGGACGCGCGCCGACCGATCTAGGCAACGGCACAGCGGTTCGCTCCCGCTTCCAGTTCGGTCGGGTCGCCCTCGGGCAGCAGCCCCGCCTCATTGAGCGCCACGATGCGCGCGTGGTTGGGCGGGGTGGGCGGGATGCGCGCCAGGATGGCCTCGACGAAGTCGTCCTCGACTGCCGGAAAGGCGGCGAGCTGTTGGCGAACGTCGGCCAGGGTTGCGACGAGGGGGCGGCCATCAAAGGGTACCGGCGTGCCGGTGTGCCCGGGCAGGACCAGCGTCTGCCCAGGCAGCGACAGCAGGCGCTGGAGGGACTGGTAGAGCGTCTGGGCCCGCTCGCGCGCCTCTTCCCGGCTGGCCTCCAGATCGGGCCGGCCCACGCCCACCAGGAAGAGCGTATCGCCGCTGAAGAGGGCACGCTGATCGAGCAGGTAGCTGGCGCCCTCCGGGGTGTGGCCGGGCGTGTGCAGGACGGCGAGGTGGGCAGCACCGACGGCAACCATCACGCCATCGCGCAGCGGTGTAAAGGGGAAGGAAGCGCGCTCCGTCGCGGGGAGGTACAGCCGGGCGCCGGTCGCGCCGGCTAGCGTGCGTGAGCGTGAGAGGTGATCGGCATGCACGTGAGTGTCCAGAACCGTCGTAATCCGCCAGCCGTAACGACGGGCGAGCTCCAGATACACTGCCGGGTCGAGCGAGGCGTCGAGCACGGCGGCCTCTCCAGCGGAACCGATGAGGTAGGACAGGCATCCCTTCCCCGTGCGGCGCACCTGGACTACGCGTGCCGCGCTGCCGGGGACCGGGACCTCGGTGACGTTCCAGGCGAGGCTCCAGGCCCGCATCCCGCCGACCAGGGTCCGCGCGGGGAGGCCCCGCGCCCGTAATTGGGCGGTGGCAAGCGCCGCCGTCTGCCCCATGCCGCAGACCGTGACGATCGGCTGCCCCTTGGGCAATGCTACGTGAGCGAGCGCCTGGGGATCGCCGGCCTTCAGGGCGTCGTAGGCAGCCACGTGCAGGCTACCGGGGATCGCCCACTCCGCCCGGTCGGCGGCGCTGCGAACATCCAGCACGGTAACAGGGTCGCCGCGCTCCAGCAGGGCGCGCAACGCTGCGACGTCGATCTCGCTGGCCGTCGTCTCCGCCATTATCTCGTCCCTTTCATGATCCTTGCCAGGCTAACCATCCACCCAAGGACTATTCAATAGACTACTTGATTATAGGGACGGCGTCAAGGTGACGGTTCGAGCGAAGAGCGGAACGACAATGCCCCCGTCAGGCAGCGACGGGCAGGCCGGCCGCACGCCAATCGGGGAAACCGATGGCGAGTCGGCGCGCCGCGTAACCCCGCGCCCGCAGGAGGGCGACTGCCTCGTCAGAGAACAGGCAGTAAGGGCCCCGACAGTAGGCGACGATCTCCCGATCCCTGGGCAACTGTGACGCCTGCGCGTCCAATGTAGCCAGCGGAACAGAGCGGGCGCCCGGCAGGTGCCCGGCGCGGTACTCCTCCTCCGGACGCACATCCAGCAGGACCACGTCGCCCTGGCGCAGCCGTTCCAGCAGTTCCGCCGCCTCCACCGGCTCCAGGGTGGAGCGATCGCCGAGGAAGGCGATCGCCAGGCGATCGATCTCTGCCAGACGCACCGCCCCGACGTCCCGGACGGCTTGCCAGAGGCGAAACACCTGCCCGTCAGCGAGACGATAAAAGGCGTGGATCCCGTCCCGGCGCGCCGTCACGAGCTGGGCGGCGCGTAAGGTCTGTAGGTGCTGCGAGGCGTTGGCAACGCTCATCCCCGTCTCCCGCGCCACATCCTCCACGCTCCGTTCGCCTTGGGCGAGCAAGTCGAGCAATTCGAGACGGTGCGGGCTGGCCAGGGCCTTGCCGATCCGCGCGAACTGGTCGTAGAGTTGGTCTTTGAAAGCCCGGTGGGCGGAAGTATCCATCACTCAATATATTCGTTGAATATTCGATCCATGTCAAGTGACGATGGCTAGCGACCAGGCCCAGGGCCACACATGCGGGATCCGGCCGGTCCCGTCTCACCCGGCGCTAAGAGCCTATCCTAAAACCTGGCGGATACGATAGGTGAGGAGGAAGCAGGCG
>DAIMXP010000042.1:0-57941 GCA_036734945.1 Chloroflexota bacterium | reverse complement strand
GCGCCCGCCCTGACGCCCTCAATTGTAAAAGTTATTCCGTGACGGCTCCTTAGCGACCAACAAAAGGAAGAGCCATGACCGTCTCCATCAACCCGGGGCGGTCGGGGTCATCGTTATAGTCGCCAGCATCCCAGCGTCGCAGAAACTCTTCCCCGCTTACGCCCAGGCGCCAGCGCGCCACGTGATCGAAGGCCTGCCGGGCCTCATCTTCCGTCAAAAGTTCCACGTGCGCCTCGGTCACAGTCAGGTCGTCGGAGACCATTGCCTGCGGACTGGCAGCCATTGTATTCACCCTCCCTTGCTGCGAACCGGAAAGCCGCCACCCTGGCACGCTGACCGGCGCTCTCGCCATGGCGTCTCGGATAGCCCTGCACCGTTCCGAACACCACAAAGTATACGTGCCTCAGCACCGGTGAAAAGACCCTGGCTGCAAGTGGGGAGTCACAAACCGTTCAGCGCACGACCAACACACTGCATGGCGCGCTCGTCCTGGCTCTCTACTTGATCTGGTATTCGGGCCACGGAGAGCAGCAGCAAGTCAGCATTGCAACATTGCGTCAACTGCACCGCCACGTTGAAGGCGTGGGTACTGCTCTCTTTGGCGTCCCATCCCACGAGGATGCGCCGGAAGGGTCCGCTCGTCTGCCAGGTGTCTTCTTCTGCCATCGCCTCATCCTCCAACTACTACCCGCGTCACCGCCAGGATCGCCAGCAGCACCAGCAACATGTAAAGGAGATAAACGCTGAGGACGCCGGACTGCGTCCGCCGGACGGCCGCCGTGATCGCCAGCGCTCCTGCGACAAGCGGCCGGTACAACCAGGCTTCAAAGGCGGAGGTTATTGCCGATTGGTAGTGTAGTTCGGTCGGGAACAGCGCCGGCCCGGTCACGTGCAGGCTGCGGCGCAGCCGGTAGAGCACCTGAAGGATCACCCGTGCCATGTTCGAGTAGGCAAGCGGCGTGTATTCGATGGCCGGCTCCGGCCAGCCGCTGGCCGAGGCCCAGACCCTGGCGCGCGCCAGGCGCTGGCCGGGTCGGTGCAGCGCCGCTCGTAGCCCCAGCGGGATCAGCAGGAAGAGCGGCAGGGCGATGGCCAGTTCGCTGGGGGACGCGCTGGAAAAGTCGGCAAAGGCCGGCTGAATGGCGAGGTGTGGCCAGACCGTCATGGTCGTCGCCACGTTGGCGCCCGCCGCAGCAGCGACGGAGGCGGCGGCGAACTGCGCCGCCCAGGGGGCGCCCACACCAATAGCGACCGTCAGGAGGGCGAGCGCGACCAGCGCCACACCCGTGCCGCGGCCCAGATCGCCGGCCTGCGCCGCTGGTTCACTGCGCGGCACGCCCAGGAAGACGATGCCGTAGAACTTGACAAAGGCGATCAGCGCCAGACCGGCGGTGAGAGCCAGGAGGGCTCCGGCAATGGCCGTCCCCAACTGCTCGGCCTCACCGCCCAGGCGAAAACCTTGCATGAGCGCTTCCAGGGTCAGCCACTCGCCGGTGAAGCCACCCAACGGCGGCATGGCAGCCAGCGACAGCACACCCACCAGCATGGCGCCGCTCAGCCAGGGGGCGCGGCGCGCCAGGCCGCCGAGCAGCGCCATGTCCGTCGTGCCGGCTACCCGCTCCACCGCACCGCTGCCGGCAAAGAGGAGACTCTTCGCCATCGCGTGCTGCAAGAGATGCAGGCAGGCGGCGACGAGGCCGGCGCCGGCCAGCAACGGCAGGTGATCGGCCTGTCCGATCAGCGCCACGCCAATGCCGATGAGCATGATGCCGGCATGCTCCACACTGGAGTAGGAGACGAAAACCTTGATGTCATTCTGGACGACGCCGTAGAGGATGCCGACGAAGGCGGTCACCGCGCCACCCAGCATCACGACCAGCCCCCACCAGGGCTGCGCCGGTCCCAGAAAGGTGAAATCCAGCCGGATCAGGCCGTAGATGCCCAGGTTGAGGACGATACCGGCCATCACCGCCGCCGCATTGCTTGGCGCCGCCGGGTAGCCACGGGGCAGCCAGACCTGCATCGGCACGAGGCCGACTTTGGCGCCAAACCCAATGAGCGCCAGCAGCAGCACGGCGCTGCGCACGGTAACACTGAGCGTTGGCCCCAGGTGGACAAAGGCGGCGAAGTCGAAGCTGCCCGTGCCGGCAACCAGGAGCAGGAAGGCGGCTGTCAGCGCCGCCGCCGGCGCCTTGGCCAGGCTCATGGTGAAGTATGCCTCGGGCGCCACGCGCGGCTGATCGTGCCGGTTGACGATGGCCAGGTACATCGCCAGCGAGGTTAACTCCCAGGCGAACAAAAAGACGAAGGCGTTGGCGGCACAGAGGACGAGCGCCGTGGCAAAGAGCAGCAGGTGATAACTGGCGGCAGTGGAGCGCAACCAATCGCGTGGTCCATTTTCCCACGGGCCGGCCGCCGAGAAGAGCGAGAGTGGCAGGCCGACCAGCCCGGTGATAAACAGGAAGAAGCCGCTCAACGCATCGACGCTGAGGCCGGCCGGACCGAAGACATCACCGCCGAAGACCGCCAGATGGGGCTGCACGCCGCCCAGCACCACCAGCAGCCCGGTCAGCAGTGCCGCCAGATCGGCGACGGCACCACAGAGCCAGGTGAGTTGCGGCAGCCGGAGCCGTCCGCGAGCGGCGAGCGCCACCGCGATGGCCAGCAGGCGCGCCGCAAAAATGACGCCGAGGGTGACGAGCGCGAAGGAAGCGAGGCTCACGGTCGCTCCCCCTCATCCTCGGCGAAAGATAGGTGTGCCACGCCGTTCGGGTTTGGCAGGAGGTGCGTTACATCGTCACCTTCGCCCGGCTCAGGCCGTTGCACCGGCACGCGCTGGACCATCCGACCAAGGCCCAACAGCAGGCCGTAGATCAGTGCCAGCGGCGGCGGTGGCGCACCGGGAATGAACACATCGACGGGCAGGACGGCGGCAACGCCGTCGAGGGTTGCGTAGCTGCCGCGATGGATGCCGCCGCTGCAGGCCGCCGTACCGGCTGCCACCACCAGTTTCGGCTGGGGCATGGCCTCGTAGGTGTCGCGCAGCGGCTGCGCCATGGCGCGCGTCATTGCCCCCGTCACCAGCAGCACATCGGCGTGGCGGGGCGCCGGCGTGAAGAACAGCCCCAGCCGGTGGATGTCGTAGTAGGGGTTGGTGAGCGCGTAGATCTCCTGCTCCACCGCCCCGTCCGAGCCGGTATCGACGTGGCGAATGTGGACCGAGCGGCGCAGATCGGCCACACGCTTTGCCACCGCCTGCTGGACCAGCGGCAACACCTGCTCTTCCCGCGGTAGGCTATCCACGCCGAGTATCAGGTCCGGCTGCTGCCGGGCGGCCAGTTCAAAGTCGGGACGCATCTGGATCGCCTCGGGGCAAACCTCGGCGCAGAGGCCACACTGAATGCAGCGGCCCAGGTCTAAGCGCAGGCCTGCCGGCGTCGCCTGCAACGCCTGCGTTGGACAGATGGCGACGGCGGCGTCACCAGCGCCGGCGCGACAGCGCGCCTGGTCGATCACGGGCCGGCCTCGGTAGGCATGGGGGAGGCTATCAGCGCCCTGAGGGCGCCCGGCCGGGTAGTGCGTCGTCAGCACACCGGTACGTATTCCCCGCCAAATCCAGCCAAGCATCACTGCTCCTTATCTGTCCGCGGTCACAGGTCACAGCCGGCCTGCGTCAAGCCGAAGCTGTGCTCCGCAAAGCCAAAGTCCGTGAGCACGTTCCCGGCGATGGCGCGCGTACACAGCGGCCAGTTCACAAAGGAGGGCGAGCGCACCTTGCAGCGTTCGATCCGCCCATCCGCCCCCAGATGCACCCAGTACAGCACCTCACCACGGGCCGATTCCGCCCAGCCGAAGGCGGCAGCTCCCTCCGGCCACGTCGCCGGCAGCATTGCTGCCAGTGGACCGGCGGGCATCGCCTCCAGCGCCTGCGCGATCAAGCTGAAAGACTGCCCGATCTCCAGGATGCGCACGCGCAGGCGCTCCATGGCATCGCCGGCCGGCCCGGTCGCGACATCCCAGTCGCCGTGGTCATAGGCGGCGTAGGGGCGCTCGGCCCGGCAGTCACGCTCCAAACCGCTGGCGCGCGCCACCGGCCCAAGGGCCGCGAACTGCTCGGCGAGCTGCGTGGAGAGCACGGCGGTACCGATCAGGCGGTCGATGAACGAGTTGGTCTGCACCAGCAGCGCCAGGCGATCGTCGCTGCGCCGCCGCAGAGCGTCCAGGTCGCGCCGTAGCCCGGTCAGCGCCGCTGGGTCGGGCCGCTGCCGCACCCCTCCCAGGCAGTTGACGCCGCGCAGGAAGCGGCTACCGCTGATGCGGGCATTACAGCGCAGCACTTCCTCCTTCAAAGTGGCGAACTGCGCCTGGGCGATGCTCTGCGAGGCGTCATCGCAGAGCCGGGCAATCACGTCGTAGTGATTGTACAGGCGCTCCAATTCGGCAGCCAGTACGCGCAGCCAGCGGGCGGCGGGGGGAACGGCCAGACCAAGGGCACGCTCGACCGCCTGACAGAAGGCCATGCTGTGTGCAATCGTCCCCGTCCCGGAGACCTGCTCGGCCAGGAGCACTGCCCGTGGCAAGGTCAACTGCTCAAACTGCTTCTCCACGCCGCGATGCTTGTAGCCCGGCTGCATGTCGACGTGCAGCACATCCTCCCCGGCCGTCGCCACCACAAACTGCGTAGTCTCGAAGATGCCGGAGCGCACCGGGCCATAGGGGATGGTGAAGACGCCGGTACCCTCCACCCGCAAGCTGGAGCGAGGCTGCGGTTGGGCGGCTGGACGCTGCTGCCGAGCAACCTGCTTGCGCAGGGGAAACACATCCGCCGGCCAGTCCGGCGGCAACAGCAATGGCCGCAGATCGGGATGGCCTTCGGGCTGCAGACCCAGCATCTCGGCCAGTTCGCGCTCGTACCAGGCGGCGGCAGGGAGCACCGGCGTTAATGCCGGATAGCGGAGGTCGGCCAGAGGCACGGCGCTGCGCAACACCTCAATCTGCCGCCCGGCATCGAAGGCTGCCAGCAACTCGATACGGTCACCGGCGTCACGCCCCACCATCGTCATCAGGCGCTGGCCGGCGGCGGCGCGCTGTGCCGCTTCGCCGCGCAAGGAAGCAACTGGCACATCCTGATAGTGCTCCCCGGCAACTGGTTGGTAGGACAAGACGCTCACGTCAGCGGCCTCCTAAAATTGCGGCAGCCTGGCTGAGCAGGTGCGACAACGGCGTGGGGACGTACAGACCGATGCCCACCACCACCAGCAGATCAAGCAGCAGGGCCGTCACGATCCAGGGGTTCACTTCGCCGGGGACCAGCGCCGCCGCGCTGCTGGGGCGAGGGCCGTAGACCATGCGGGTGAAGTACCAGGCGATACCGAGGAAGGCCAGGTTGACCAGGACCAGGAAGAGGGCAGCCACGACAAAGGAGCCGCCCGCGAAGCCGCCGGCAACGATCAGCAACTCGCTGCGGAAGATGCCGAACGGCGGCAAGCCACTGATGGCAAAGGCGCCGGCCAGCAGCGCCGGTCCCGTCCAGGGCATCAGTCCCATAATGCCGCCGACGTGGTCGATCTCCTTGCTGCCGTACTTACGCAGCACGCTGCCGGAGCCGAAGAAGACCAGCGACTTGGCAGCGCCGTGATTGATCACGTGCATGAAGAGTCCGTAGAGCGCGAGCGGCGTACCGAACGCCGCGGCCAAGGCCAGGATGCCCATGTGCTCGATGCTGGAATAGGCGAGTAACCGCTTGTAGTCGGACTGCCTCAGCACGAAGAAGGCGGCCGCCAGCAGGGAGAGGATGCCGAAGATCGTGAGCACCCGCTGCACCGCCAGCGGCCCGGCCGCTCGCGTGGCGATGGTGGCGAAGCGGAAGATGGCGTACATGGCGTTGGCCAGCAAGGCGCCGGAGAGCATACCGCTCACGGCACTGGGCGCTTCGCTATGGGCGTCCGGCAGCCATGTGTGCATGGGCACCAACCCGGCTTTGGCGCCGAAGCCCGCAGCGGCAAAGAGCAGGCTCAGCACCACCAGGCCGGGTGGCAGTTTCGGCGCCACGGCCATCAAGGAGGTCCAGTTCGGCTCGTAGGTTGAGCCGAGCGCAGACGCCCCCGCAGCGTAGAGGAGGATGACGCCGTTGAGGGCCAGGGCCAGGCCGGCAGAGGCAATCAGGGCGTACTTCCAGGCCGCCTCCAGCGCCCGGTCGGTGTCCTGGATCGCCACCAGGAGGGCCGAGCTGATCGTGGTCAGCTCGATGGCGATCCAGAGCACCGCCAGATTATCGACCAGCGGCACTAATAGCAGGCTGAAGCCGAACAGGTGCAGCAACACAGAGTAGCGCCGAACGTAGACGCGGGCGTGCGGACCCGCTTCAGCGGCCAGGTAGCCCACGGAGTAGATGGCGGCAATGGCGTAGAGCAGGCCGACGGTCAGCAAGAAGACGGCGCCCATAGCATCGAGTCGTAAGACGCCGCCCACCCCGCTGGGCAGCGGTTCCGCGAAGCAGACCGCCAGGACGCAGAGGAAGACCAGTACAGCCAGCGCGACCCCGAGTAGCTCGACAAGCCGCCGGGGCAAGACGAGGGCAGCCAGGGCCGCCACGAGCGGCAGGGCAAGGATCGGGATCAACAGTATGCCCATCGCTCAGCCTTGCAACTGGGTGAGGCGCTCGGTCGTCGCCGTTTCGACCCGCGCGTTCAACAGGCGCACCAGCACGCCGAACACCACCACAGCGATGAGGATATCGAACAGGATCAGCACGCCAACCAGCGGCGGCAAGCCCGGGGCGATGGCGATGGTAGCCAGGAAGCCGCCGTTTTCCTGCGTCAGCAAGGCAACGATCTGCGTCACCACGTGCTGACGCGTCGCCATCACCTGGAAGCCGATCAAGAGGACCGCGAAAGCGGCGGCCAGCGCAGACCGCGGCAGGAACTGTCCCTCCAGGGGCAACGGCTGCGCGGCGATGAAGGCAATGGCGGTCAAGAACAGCCCCGTCAGCACGGACAGCGGCACGTTGACGACCATGGGAATGACGATTCCCACCCCGGCGCGAGCAATGACGGCGCGCAGCAGCAACTGCACGAGCCAGACCTTCACCACCAGTGTCATGGCGGCAATGATGAAGAGGCTCACGTCCCCTCGCTGAAAGCCGACAGCCGCCGCGAAAACGGCGACGAAGAACGACTGAATGGCGTACAACGTGACCGGTTCACCGACCTCAAAGGCGCGCAAGAGATCGAGTTGGGTTAGCAGAACCGCGACAACGACCAGACCAGTGATGGCCGCCGGCAACGTGAGCGATGCATTCGGCACCCTAGCTCCAATACGGTTCCGATAAGGCGACCAGAACCGCGACTGCGGTCGCGGCTAAGTACATAGGCACTGCGGTGCCAGAGGGAACACGGCGACCACAGTCGCCCCCGTCTGTCGCCGCGACCGCAGTCGCGGTCCTAGGAGGGCTTATCTGAACCGTATTGATCCTAGCCACCTCCCAGGTAAAAGATCAGAATGGCCAGGACGGCAAGCATGAAACCGGCGGCCATGAACTCCGGGATCTTGAACAGCCGCAGTTTAGAGAACGACGTATCAATAGCGGCCATCACCAGACCAAGCGCCACCATCTTGAGCACCAGCGTGACGAGGGCAATCAGCACAGCCGAAGGCGCCGCGCTGGTGGCAAGCCCCCAGGGTACCAGCAGGACGTTGAGCAGGACGACGAACAGCAAGAACTGCTTCATGGACGAGCCCCAACGCACGAAGGCCATGGAGGGGCCGGAATGCTCGAAGACGCGCGCCTCGTCGATCATGCCGAACTCCAGCGTGGAAGAAGCGCTTTCGATGGGGATGCGGCCGGTATCGACCAGAATCATGGCGAACAGCGCCGAGGCCGCCAGAAGGTGGCTGGGTCGGAAGACCTGGATGGCGGAGGAGTGGACGGTGGCCGCCATGGCGTAGGGAAGGTCAGTGCGCGTGAGCAGGGCGACGGTAAAGAAAACAAAGATCAGCGTCGGCTCGGTCAGGGCCGCGACGGTGATGGCGCGACTGCTGCCGATGCCGGCATACGGGCTGCCACTATCCAAGCCGGCCAGCGCCAGCACGAAGCCGGCCAGCCCGAACAGGAAGGCTCCGCCGAGAATGTCGCCCATCCAGCCGAGCGGCAGCGGGAAGGTCGTGAGCACCGGGATCAGGGTGGCGATAGTCAGATAGCAGGAGAAAGCAATGATGGGCGCCGCCCCGAACAGCCAGCCCGACGCCTCCGGTCGCAACTCGTCCTTGCGAAAAAACTTGAGGATGTCGTAGTACGGCTGCACGATGCTGGGGCCGCGCTTGGACTGCAAGATCGCCTCGACGCGAGCGATGATGCCGGTAATGAGCGGGGCAATGACGAGCAGGCTCAGTACCTGCAACGCCTGGAGGAAGATCGCCCCCGCCACCGCTCGCCACCTCACACGCTTCTGACCGCCGTCAGAAGCTATCAGCCGGTGTCGGCGGTTCGACGGCTGTGCCGTCACGCGAGCTTCATCACGCCGGGCGACACTGTGCCGTCGCCCTGAGCCAGAGTCTACGGTTCCTCACGCTGGGCTGTCAAGAAACGGTCGAGCCGAGAGTGCGCCGCACAGTTTTACGGAGCGAGCGGACGCTATTTGTAAACCAAAGGACAGGGCCGCGATTGCGATCGGCGGCCAAGCGACGCGGGCGACTGCGGTCGCTTGGCCGCCGATCGCAATCGCGGCCCTTTGCACACGCCTATAAATATCGTTCGCTTGCTATAAAATACTTTGCGGCGCACTTCCCTTACTCCTTGTAGTCGATCACTTCTTGTCGTAGCGCAGGATCTCCACCGCCGAGGTCGTGACCAGGCCCTCCTGCACCATGTCGTCCAGGTAGGGAAGGAAGGCCGCGATCTTCTCTTCCGAATCAATGATCTCGATCACCACCGGCAGGTCATTGGAGAGCTGAAACAGGTGCGGTTCGTGGATCGCTGCGCTGGCGCCATAGCCCATCACGCCGCGCGCCACCGTCGCCAGGCCGCGCTTGCGCGCCTCCTGGACGATAGCGGCGTAGAGCGTCCGCCCGTGCCATTGATCCGACTCTGCGACGTAGATCCGGACCCGCCGTCCCTGTGTCTCGCGCTTCATCGTTCCCTCCAACGGTTGCTCCGCCGATAGCTACGTCGCCGGCGCCGCGCTGCAACACCAAAGGTGCTGCTTCATCGGCCAGGACGAAGACGACGCCCAGCGCGAACGCGCCAAGCAGGTTGACCAGCAGCACGTTCGCGGGCAAATACCCGTCACCGCCGGCCAGCCGGACGAGGACGAGCGCCCGCAAGGAGACCCCGATGCCCCCGCCGAGAAAAACAAGAAGCAGGCGTTGCATATCTCTGGATAGTCTCCCGTACCGCCCCCCCAAGGGGGTCACGACAACCGTGTGCAGGAGCTATCAGCGGCGGACCGCGGTTCGGACGGTCCATCGCCCGCCCCGGCGAGTTCCATCGCCGTTGGCGCCATCGTAACCGCTTTCAGGATTGCGCGCAAAGGCGCAACCGGTTTGCCGTTGTATAGTTTGCCGCTGGACGTCGCTCAAGACATCCGCAGGCAGGGGTGTCATCGGAAAGGAATGCCTATCGTGCTTGAAGTCGTTATTCCCGGTCGAGGTACCCTGCACTTGCGGCATCTGGTGCTCGACGTCAACGGTACGCTGGCGGTGGATGGCCTGCTCCTGCCGGGGGTTGCCGAGCGGCTGGAGCAACTGCGTCCAGCGCTGGGGCTGCATCTGCTCACCGCCGACACGCACGGCACCCAGCACCGGATCAACGAGCAGTTGCAACTGGTCGCCACCATTCTGGGGCCGATGACACCGGGAGGCGAACAGAAGGCAGCCTACGTCAACCGGCTCGGCGTCGATAGCGTCGTCGCCATCGGCAACGGCGCCAACGATCAGTGGATGCTGCGCGCGGCTGCGCTCAGCATCGTCGTGCTCGGCCGGGAAGGACTCGCCACGGTCGCGCTCCGGGAAGCCGATGTTGTCGTCCAGCAGATTGCGGATGCGCTCGACCTGCTGTTGCACCCGGCGCGTCTGGCCGCCACCCTGCGTCCTTGACATCGCAGTCACGGCTCGTCCGTCTTCGCCGGTCCGCGTTCGGCCAGTTCCCGTAGCCGCCGCGCTTCGCGTAAGTCGGCGCGGATGTGCGCCGCGTAGGCTTGCCAGTCGTCGCCGTAATGCTCGCGCAACGACTCATGGACCAGGAGATCCAGATTCAGGTGCGAAAGCCGACGTAAGGCGGCAAGAAACAGGGGACGCCAGCACACTTCCAGGGCCAGGCTCGGCAGCACGCTGAGGACAGCGGCCAGCCCGACAGCGAGTTCGGCTCCCGCCGCCCGCGAGCCGATCACCACTGCTGGTGTCAGGAAGACGGTGAAGGCGGCGGCGGCCGCCCAGTCACCGCGTCGATACGGGATCTGGCCCCGGCGGTAGGCCCAGGCGGTGACGGCGCCGACCACCGCGCCGTAACCGACCACGGCGGCGATCACCCAGGCCGGATCGTGGTGCGGCGCCACCGCCACGACAACGGCGGCCGCGACGGTGAAAGGGAACAAGCCAAGCGCGCCCGAGCCCACCAGCGCCTGGAACGGCGTCTGCTGGAGCAAGAGCAACTCGCGAAAGTCGCCGAAGGCATCGTCGCGCGGCATGGCACACTCCCCGGCCCGATAACGCGAGGCCGATCGCGCAGGAGCTATCAGCGGTGTGCCGCGGTTTGGACGGGCGATCCCCGTCACTGGCGAGTTCCATCGCCACCTCTTTCATAGTACGTGACGGTGGGCGCAGGCGCAACCAAAGGAGCGCCGCGTGGACTGATTGCCGGTTCGTCCCACGTTTGCTACTATAGGGCAGCGGCGATGGAACTCGCCGGAGACGCATCGCAGCACGCGGCCGAGGAGCCGCAACAGTCCACAGCGCACTTGCAGCGGAGCTGGCAACCTTCGCCGCCGACACCGCCGCTGCCCTCCGTACCACCCTGGCGACACTGCAGGAGACCCACGCCGGCGAGAGTATCGACCACTACTATCAGCTCGCACGGCAACAGACAGCGGCCCTCTTGCTCGAGCGGGGACGAAGCTGGTTGCGTGAGCAGGGGGACGCACTGGACGCGCTCAGCGCTCAGCAGATGGTTGACCTACGTGCCAAACTGCAGACGCTGTTCGATCAGGCCCCCAAGGCCCTGGCAGCGAGCATGCACGTTCAAGCGGCGTCCTTTCCAGGCCTCGAGTTGCCCCAGCAACGAGAAGAAGTGCTCTCGGCCTTGACGAATCGATTCGCGTTGCCGTCTGCCGAGACGACTGACACGCCCCTGTACTGCTGCCCGACCGGTGGGCTCGGCGCTTCCTGCAGCGGCATCTGGAGGCCGCAATCGAGCGCGACGTTGCTGTAGCGGTGGCTGCCATGGAGCAGCACGTCCAGAGCACGCTCGCCTGGGCGACCAACCGGCTGGGACGCGCAGCCAGGGAAGTGACGGAGCAGGAATTCCGCCGGCTCGAGGCGGCGCTGCAGCCAGTCGCCAATGCTCCGGTGGATGACTTTGACGAACTGGTCGCCCAGGCGAGAGCGCTCCGCGACCGCCTGCTCGCCCAGAGCACCGTTAAGGACCCGGAGACCGTCGACGAAGGTACCGGCGTCGATGATCAGAGCAAGGAGCAGCAGCGGGAAGAGGACGCTCCAGACCGGCTGGATGCCGACGCACGCTGCGTCGTCTGCCAGGCGGTCGATCAAGTGACCTACGATTTCCTCTGTGATTGGCAATACCAGTTGGCCAAGAATCCGGCCGCGCAGCGCGCCTTCGCCGAAGCTGGCGGGTTCTGCTCGCTCCATACCCAGCAACTGGAGGAAGTCGCCTCGAAGCGCGGCCTGGCTGAGGGCTATGCCGTCCTGCTTGACCACTTCGCTCGCCAGCTCCGCGTACTCGCCACGCAGCCGGCACGAGAGGCGGTCAAGGGGCTAGACGCTTTGCTGCCCAACACCGCGCGCTGCCCAGCGTGTACTGTCGCTCGACAGGCAGCGGCGCGCCACCTTGGCCGAATTTCGGCCTCGCTCGCCGCAGCGGAGGCGGCCGCCGTGGACGGATCCGCCCGCACCCTCTGCCTGCTGCACCTACACGCCGCTGTGTACGAGGACTTGGGAGACCAGGCGACAGGCATACTCTTGAATGGGGCGGCTCGTCACATGGAGGTGACATCGTCCGCCTTGAACAGTTTCGCCCTCAAGATCGATGCACGACGCCGGGAGTTGCTGAGTCCGGAGGAAGAAGGCGCCAGCCATCACGCCATCATGCTGGTGGGGGGCGATCAACCGCGTCCATAGGCGCTGCGCGAGCAAGGAACGCAGCCGGGAGGTAAGATGGATGGGCGACAAGACTGCCGCGAGTGATGAGGCCCACTGGGCGGCGACCACCGCCCATCGCTTCGGCTGATGGCTTCTGCGTTGGGGATGATCTCCCCGTGCAGAAGCCTTTTTGCGTCAGCCGGACATGGAGGAGCAGCGCAAGTGCTCGATCAGCAAGACCAACAGAGCGCCACAGGCAGGGAAGCGGCAGAGGCGCGGCAATTGGCGGAGCAGGTGCGCCAGGCCATCGCCCAGGTGATAGTGGGCGCCGCCGCTACCATCGACCTCGCACTCGTGGCCCTGCTGGCCGAGGGTCATTTGCTCATCGAGGATGTGCCGGGTACCGGCAAGACCACCCTGCTGAAGACGCTCGCCGCCGCGCTCGGCGCCGCCTTCAGCCGCATCCAATGCACCCCTGATCTGTTGCCGTCAGACGTCACCGGCTTCAGCTTCTTTAACCAGAAGACGCAGTCCTTCGAGTTCCGGGCGGGACCCGTCTTTGCGCAGATCGTTCTGGTGGACGAGATCAACCGAGCCACCCCGCGCACCCAGGCAGCCTTCCTGGAGGCAATGGCGGAGGGACAGGTGAGCACGGAAGGCAGTCGGCGTCTCCTTCCCCGGCCGTTTCTCCTCCTGGCGACGCAAAACCCCATCGAGCTGGAGGGCACCTTTCCCCTGCCGGAGGCCCAGCTCGACCGCTTCCTGCTGCGAGCGCCGTTGGGGTACCCGACGCGCGAAGCGGAGCTGGAGATCGTGCGCCGGTTCGCCGGCGAACCGGTGGCACCGCCAACAGATGCGGTGGTGGATGCGGAGGGGATTGCGCGGATGCAGCGCGCCTGCCGCAGCGTGTACGCCAGCGACACCGTCGCCGGCTACGCCATCGACCTCGTGCGCGCCACCCGTGAGCATCGGGGATTGGCTTTTGGCGCCAGCCCCCGCGCCTCTGTGAACCTCGTGCGCGCCGCGCGAGCACGCGCTTTGCTTGACGGCCGCAGCTATGTGCTGCCCGACGACATCAAGGCGCTGGCGGGCCCGGTCCTGGCGCACCGGCTCGTCTTAGCCGACGAGAGCCGCTTGCGCCGTCTGACCGCTCCGGCCGTGCTGGACGAGGTCATCGCCGCCATCGCCCCGCCGGTCGAGCCCGTACCCGTCACGACGCCATGACCCAGCGACAAAGCGGGCTTGCTGCGCTCCTCCTCAGCCTGCTGTTGCTTGGCGGCGTGCTCCTGCGGCAAGCGGTATGGATCACGTTGGCGGTGGTGCTACTGCTGGCGGTGCTCCTGGCCGAAGTGTGGCGGCGCTGGTGTCTGACGAAGGTGACCTATCGGCGTCTCTTCAGCAGCCGTTACGTGCCGTTCGGCGAGGAGATTGAGTATGTTGTCGAAATCACCAACCGCAAGCTGCTGCCGCTGGTCTGGATCGAGACGGAGGATGAGTTGCCGGCCGTGCTCGCGCCGGTCCGCGGACGAGTGACTGTGTCTCACCGGCCGCACCGTTGCCTGCTCACCAATCTCCTGGCGCTACGGCCCTACGAAGAGGTGCGCCGGCACTATCGCCTCGCCTGCACCAGCCGCGGCGAACACGTGTTCGGCCCACTGACCCTGCGCTCCGGCGACATGTTCGGGCTGGTGAGCCGCGAAGCGGAAGAAGAGGGGACGGACCGCCTGGTCGTCTATCCACGCATCCTCCCGGTCCACGTGTCAGGCGTCGCGGCCCGGCGTCTGCTGGGTGACGACGTCGTGCATGCCTCGCTCTTCAGCGATCCCAGCCGCGTCGCCGGCGTCCGCGAGTACCTGCCGGGCGACAGCGTGCGGCAGATCCATTGGCCGGCGACCGCACGGGCCCAACGCCTCCAAATCAAGCGGTACGATCCGGTCGGTGTACGTCGCCTCTCCCTGTGCGTCGACATCGACACGAACCCGGAAGGCCGCTGGTGGGCCGGCTGCGATCCGGACCTGCAAGAGCTGGTCCTGATGGTGGCAGCATCGCTCGCCGAGTGGGCGGGCCAGCAAGGGGTCCCCGTGGGTCTGTATGGCAATGGCAAGCCCTACGGGGATATTACTGCTGTCCAACTCGCGCCGAGTGCGCAACCAGAGCGGCGGAGGCAGGTGCTGGAGCTGCTCGGCCGGTTGATGCCGTATCCCACCGGACCCGTCGCGCAGGCGCTGCAATCCGGCGCTATTCGCCGGCCCAGCGGCGCGACTGTGCTGCTCGTCACCGGCCTGCTCTACGCCAGCAAAGTCCATGCACTCGGCACTCTCGCTCGGTCCGGTCACAGCGTCGTCGCCGTCCTGGTCGGTGATACACAGGAGAGCGTCGGCACGCTGGACATTCCGCTGCTCCATCTCGCCGACCACCAGGTGCATTGGCGCGAGCAGAAAGTGGTGCGACTTGTCTAGCCGCCTCGCCGTCCCCTTCAGTCTGGCCGTGCTGGAGATCGCCTGGTTGACACCCTGGTCGTACCTCGCTGGGGATACCGCCACCGGCACGCCGCTCCTCCCGCCGCTGGTCATGTTCCTGATCCTGGTCGTCTCGGCGAGCCTCACGGCCCGGCTGGTCGACCAGAAGGAACTGTCGGAACGGGTACGCATGGCCCAGGTCGTTGCCGGCCTGCTCGTCTCGCTCGCCGCCACCTGGCTAGCTCCTGGGCCTGCGACCGGCTGGCCGGCCTCGCTGGTGAAGGAGGCGATTGCCATCCCAACCGGAGGCGTCTCGTTCCACCTGCTTGCCCTCCTCGGCGCTGGCGGGCTGTGGCAGCAAGGCACCCTGCTGGGCCGTGGCCGGCCGGGCGACCATGGCGTGGTCCCTCGGGTCAGCATTGGCGTTGCCGGGCTCGCCGCTGCAGCCGTCTTCGGCCGGTCGCCTGTCCCTTCACAGCAACAGGCGATGCTTCCATGGGCCGTGATCGTCTTCCTGTTTGCTGCGTTGTTGACGCTCACGCTGGCCGACCTGGAGGAGGTGCGCGCCGGCAGCCGCGACCGGCAAGCGCGGTCCCTCAGCCGCAGTTGGCTGGGGCTGGTTGTCGGGATGGCTTGTGGCTTGCTGGTCGTCGGCGTTGTGGTCGCCGGCCTCACTGACCGCCAGGGGCTGCGCGCACTCCAAGCCGGCGCTGACCTCCTCCTGCCGGTGGTGGATTTCCTGATAGTGGTCGTTGCTTTGCCGTTCGCGCTGGCTGCAGATCTGCTCTATCATCTCCTGCTCTTCTTCCGGCAGGGACAGCACTCCCAGCCTCCGCTGCAACCCGGCCAGTCTCCCTTCGCCAACCTGCAGCAGTCCGGGACGGCGTCGCCACCGCCGGCATGGCTCACCCATATGGTGGGCATCGTGATCGCGCTGGTCGCCTTGCTGGGCATCATCATGCTGCTGCGGGCCGCCTTACGGCGCTTCCACGGTTCAACGCCGGATGCGGACGTGCCGGAGGAGCGGCGGAGCGTTTGGTCGTGGGCAGATATCCTGGCACCCTTGCGGCGACAGCCCCATTCGGCAGTGGGGGTTGACGAGACGGTGGATGCCGTGCGCGCCGCCTATCGCCGCTTCCTCACGCTGGCCGCGTTCCACGGGCAGGCGCGCCAGTTCACGGAGACGCCGCTGGAATACCGTCAGCGGCTCCAACGTCAAAGCCTCGTCGACAGCGAAGCAATTGCGGCACTGACGGAACGCTACCAACGAGTGCGGTACGGGCCGGACGGCGCGACAGCGGACGACGCCGCTGCGGCCGAGGCAGCACTCGCACGATTGCAGCGCGGGCTCCAGACGCACAACAGGGCGGACGAACCGCCTGCGCTGTCGTGACGTACGCTTCTGACAGCGCAAGCCATGCAGCCGCTGTTACTGCCCCTCCCGGTATTGATCATGCCGGTGCATGGTATCATCGCCAGTAGTTAGGTGACACGGTGATGGACCCCACCGGCGGAACAGTACGTTCCGCAAACAGCGGCTTTCGCTAATGGCTCCTGAGTTGCTACCAGTGGTAGCGGCCCAGGAGCCATTTTTGTTGGGCGAGATCGCTCCGTAAAGAAGGAGGGACGTGGTGACAAGCGGACGAACCAGCCTCTACTTTGACTTGCTCGACGGCTTCAAGAAGCCTGGCTGCGGCATCTGTCGCTACGCCTTGCGCGCTGTGGAGCGCTTCTTCGACAGCCTCACCTACGAGAACACCAACGATCCCGGTATCCGCGACGGCGTTCGTGCGGCGCGCGGCTTCTGCAACCGGCATACCCTCCAGTACCTCAGCTTCGGCGACGAGCTCGGCTCCGCGCTGATCTACCGCGACCTCCTGCACACCGTCCTTCCCGCCATCAATGAGGCCAGGTCATCCGGCGTGGCCGCTATGGCGGGAGCGCTCACCGATCCGGACGGGCAGCGCGGCGCCGACCACGCCCTCAAGGCGCTGACGCCGACCGAACTCTGCCTGGCCTGCCAGCGACTGCAGCAGTCGGAGGAGCATTACCTGGCTACGTTCTTGCAGCACCTGGGGAACCAGGAATTTGCGGCTGCCTTCGAGCAGTCGTCCGGCCTCTGCACGGTCCACGCCAACCTGGCCCTGCAACGGAGCCGGGGGGGCCGTCGCGACCTCCTACGCCGGGTCCAGCAGCGCTGCTGGAGTGCACTACTGCAAGGGTTGCAGAGCGAGCAGGCGGAGGCGTCAGCGCTCCAATCGACGCTTGCTGTCGCTGTCGGTGGAAAGGGCCTTCGACCATGATCACCGAGCAGTTACAAGCGGCGGCGAGTTCGGCGAACCGGACCGAAGCCGTTGAAGAGGGCGCGCCGGAATGCCAGGTCTGCCGGGCAGCGGAGCAAGCCGTCCACACCTTGCTCACGCAGGCAACGAACCCATCCGCCCTCCAGGGCGACTTCAATTGGTTCGGCGTCTGTAATGCCCACGCCTGGCAGCTTGTCCGTCAGGCGGCACCGGTGCGAGCGATGATCGTGTCTCGCTTGCAGGCCGCCGCGCAAGGACTCGACGAAAGTGTACCTGTAGGAACCGGACGCTTTGGGCAGAGAAGAATTCCGGCAGTGCGCCCCGACCGGGAAGATTGTCCCTTCTGCATGGCCATGACGGTAGCGGCGGAGCAGGTGCTCGAGACCGCCTCCCCTACGCCGCCTTGCCTCTGCCTGCCGCATCTCTGCACGGCACTCGGCGGCACGCGCCGCCGTGAACACGTCCAGGCCCTGACGGAGATGGCGCTCACCCAGTTCATCACCCTGGAAGAGGAACTGAGCGAGCTGATTCGGAAGAGCGACTACCGCTTCCGCGGGGAGCCGCGCGGCCGGGAAGCGACCTCGTGGACGCGGGCGGCTCAACTCCTCGCCGGCGCGCCGGCCGTGCGCTGGTCCCTCCGGCGAGCGCCGGAGATCGAAGGCTGAGCGCCGGCTACGAGAGCGCGGCCAGGAAGGACGGTGAAGGATGCAGCCGCTCGTGCAGCGACGGGCAAAGACATCGCCAGCGGAGTAGGAGGTCTGCCACGACCGGCTTCTTCATCGGGCTTGGGATCATCTCCGGCCTCTTTGCCGGGATCATGGCCTACCTCATCACCTACGAGGAGTACCGCCAGCACTTCGTCGACACCCGTGCGGCAGTGGGACACTCGCTGCAGACGGCGCTGGTGACGGCAGGCTTCTTCTTCTTGCTGACGCTGGTCGCCGGCTATCTGCTGCAAGGCATGCCGTTATGACGCTGGAGTGGCGCTCCCAAATGGTACACGCTGTGGGCGTTGGGTTTTCATCACGGCTTGCTTCTAGGGGAACGACGCGCGCAGAAACTGCGGCGGTCGGCGAGCCTGACTGGCCTGTTCGAAGGCGTAGGCGAGTTGGAGCAGTTTCGGCTCGCTCCAGGCCGGCCCGACCAGCAACAAGCCAACCGGCAGCCCGAAGGCGAAGCCGGCAGGAATGCTGATGGCTGGGTAACCGGCTCGCGCTGCCGGACCCGAGCCGCCGCCGCGCCCGTGGTCGCCGTTGATCCAGTCGATCTTCCAGGGCGTGTCGGAAGACGGCATCACGAGGGCGTCAAGCTGGTGCTCGGCCAGTACGGCGTCCAGGCCGTCCTGGCGAGCCGCTGCCCAGTTCTTTTCGCGGGCAGCCAGGTAGGCCGGGGCATCCAGTCCGCCCACGGCTTGCGCCATCAGCAACAGTTCTTGCCCGAAGTAAGGCATCTCTTCCGCCGCATGTGCCTCGTTGAAGGCGATCAGGTCTTCCAGGCTATGTACCGGCAGGTCAGGGTGTACGCCGCCCAGGTAGGCGTTGAGGCCGGCCTTGTACTCGTGGAGCAGGACGCTCATCTCGGCTTCTCTGGTGTTCTCGGTCGCCACGGTCGGCAAGTTGGCCGGGTCCACCAGCGTCGCCCCCAGGTCGCACCAGACACGCAGGGCATCGTTGATCACCGCGTCGACCTTCTCGCTGTAGCCGAAAAAGCGTTCGCGCGGCACACCGATGCGCGCCCCGCGCGCGCCGTCAATGCTCAGAGAGCGCGGGTAGTCGGGCAGCGTGTGCCCGGCGCTGCGGGCGGTCGCAGCGTCGCGCGGGTCGATGCCGGCGATGGCGGCCAGCACGATGGCGGCGTCGGTGACGGTGCGGGCCAGCGGCCCGACGGTGTCCTGGCTGGCGCTGATCGGAATAACGCCGCGGCGGCTGGTCAGGCCCACCGTCGGCTTGACGCCGACCACGCCGTTGGCGGCTGCCGGCGAGATGATCGAGCCGTTGGTTTCCGTGCCCAGGCAGGCGGCGGCGTAGCTGGCCGCAGCGGCCACGCCGGAGCCGGAACTGGAGCCACCCGGCGTGCGATCCAGGGCGTAGGGGTTGCGACACTGCCCGCCGGCGCCGCTCCAGCCGCTGGACGAGCGCGTTGACCGGAAGTTAGCCCACTCGCTCATGTTGAGCTTGCCCAGCAGGATAGCGCCGGCCTGGCGCAACTGGTGTGCGACAAAGGCATCCTCGGCGGGATGCCAGCCGGCCAGCGCCAGCGACCCCGCCCGCGTCCCCATCGCATCTGCCGTATCAATGTTGTCTTTGAGCAGGATCGGGATGCCGTGGAGCGGCCCGCGTGGTCCCCGCTCGCGCCGCTCGCTGTCGAGCTGAGCGGCGATCTCGAAGGCCGCCGGGTTGGTCTCCAGGACGGCGCGCAGTTCCGGCCGCTGCCGATCCAGCGCCGCGATACGCTGCAGATAGAGGTCGACGAGTTGCTCCGACGTGAGATCACCCTGCTCCAGGCGCTGCTGCAGTTCCTGGATAGTCAGTTCGTTCAGTGGAAACTCGGCTGTGCTATCCACGTCATTCCCCCTTCCAGCAACGCCACGTTCCAGGTCGCGGACGGTGCGCTCAGGCAGTATCGCACAAGCGGGCGAACGAGGAACCTGGGCGTATGCAATACGCCCCTACAGGCGGCGTTCGTGTGCGCGCACAACAGTCCAACCAGGCGGCGTAGGGGCGTATTGCATACGCCCAGGTTCGGGACCTGCCGTTCAACGGAGTTCCGCAACGAAGGCATGTATCGTAGGGTACGCCGGCAGACGGACGATCGGGCACACTCCAGTGAGCGGGCGGCGGCGCCGAAACGTGCGTTACACGTTATCGCGCCGCCAGATACATGCTGCCCGCAATCAGCCCCGCCCCCGCCAGGAAGCCCCAGCCGAGCGGTTCGTCTAACAGCATCGCCCCGAGTACGCTGCCGACCAGGGGCTGTAAGAAGAGGTACAGCGAGCCTGTTGCCGCGTCGACGTATTCAAAGCCTTTGTTCCACAAATAGAAGGCCAGTGCCGTCGAGACGACGCCGACGTAGAGCACGCCGGCCCAGACGAGTGGCTGCGTCGGCAGAATGAAGCCGGCACTGTGCCACTGCCAGGCGGCGATGGGGGCGGTAAAGATTGCCCCGAAGGCGCTGCCCCACGTCGTGACGGTGAGCGCGGTATAGCGCTGTGTCAGGCGACGGCTCAGCACGGTGTACAGCGCCCAGGTGACCGCAGCGCCGAAGAGGAGCAGGTTGCCGATACGAACGTCGCTCCCCACGGTCACGCTGCCGCCGGCGCCGATCACCAGACAGACGCCAACGAAGGCCACCACAATCGCCGTGACCTTTACTGGTCGCAAGCGCTCGCCCAGCAGTTGCCAGGCGAAGATGGCGATGAAGGCCGGTGCGGCCGCGGTGATCAGGGAGCCGAGCGCCGCACCGCTGCGCGCGGTGCCCATGAACTGCAGGCCGATGGAGAACGTATACCCGACCAGGCCGACCAGCGCCAGCGCCGGGACGTCCGCCGGCAACACCCGCCAGTTCCGCCGCGCCAGCGCCACAGCGCCCAACACGGCGATGCTCAACAGCACCCGCAGTTCAAGCAATACCCAGGGCGGGATGCTGCCGAGAATGACCGCGCTGATCACGTACAGGCCGCCCCAAATGGCAGCCGCCGCCGACAGGCAGGCCGGACCGATGAGGCGTTGCACGGTCGCCGATCTGCTCAGTGATCCGTCCCTATCAGCCCTTCGCAGTGCCGCCGTTCATCTCGTCCAGCAGCCGCTTGGTGATCAAGCCGACAGCGGTGGCAGCGGCAACTTCGGTAGCTTTGGTCGCCAACTGCTCTAGCATCGTCCCCTTGCGCTCGATCACGATGGTGCCATCGCTCTTGGCCTTGGGGTCAGTGCGGTTGATCGTCAGGCGTAAATTCTTGGCTTGCTCGGCAACGTTCAGGGGCAGGCCCCCAAGCGTTTTGTCCAGCGTTTCCTGCAATTGCAGGAGGAACTGATTCGCCTCCGCCTTGCGTTTGGCGCTAGGCCGGATGAGCCAGTAGCCGTGCTTGAGCGCGCGACGCGGCCCTCCGGCGATCACAAAGCCGGCCGCCAGGGCAATGCCGGCGTAGAGCAGCGGCTGACGCCGTACGCGCGCCTGCCAGTCCAGCAGCTCCCGCACGGCGGCCTCTAGCTCGTTGAGGGTCGCCGTCATGTCACCGCGCGTTTTGGCTATGTTTTGCTGCGTTTGAGCTGCTTTTTCAGCCACTCCAAATCCTCTCTCAACGTCTGTATGGTGCGGACCGGCTTGGGAGATTGCATGCGTCGCACGCCGATCCAAGCAACGATACCGAAGACAATCGTGTAGATCAACCAGGTGATGATGAGGCCCAACCAGAGATGCCCTGTGAGGTAGCTGAAGAGGTCGACGACGAGCATGAACACGAAGACGAAGAGCGCCAGCAGCAACATCACCGCCGCGACGATCAGCATCGCCGCTGCCTTTACGTCGCGCAGGAGCTTGGCCAGCATCTCCTCTTTGGCGAGCTGGACCTCCTGACGAACCAGCGTCTTCGCTTCGTCGATCAGCGTGCGGCCCAGGCTGAAGATGCCGCGCTTCCCCGTGCGGGGGGAACGGTCGTCCATCATCGCTACACCAACCGCGCGATCAGGATGCCCAGCGCGAACGCCCCGCCCAGCAGGATCGCCGGCTTCTGCATGAGCAGCCGTTGCACGCGGCCCATCCCTTGCTGCGCCTTCACCGTCGCCACCGCTTTGGCACTGCCGGCCCCGGCCGAGACATTGCCGGCCACCTGGGCAGCGCCGGCCGAGACGTTGCCCGCCACCTGGGCAGCGCCGGCTGAAACGTTGCCAGCTACCTGGGCGGCGCCCGTCGCCAACTGGCCGGCGGCGTCGCTGGTCGCCCCGGCAGCCTGGCTGGCGGCCTGCGTGACGGTGGATGAGATAGCTATGCCGGTCTGCGTCACCTTGGCGGCGGCTGCGTCCTTGGCGGAACCGGCAGCCCCCGCCGCCGAAGCCACCGTGGCGGAGATAGCTGTACCCGTCTGCGCCACTTTCGTCGCAGCCACATCCTTCGCGCTGCCCGCCGCCTCCACGGCCGACGTCACCGCCGAGCCAGCCGCCGCAGTTGTTTGCGTCAGGCGGTCCCGAACCGCCCCCAGCGGACCGCCCGCGGTCGCCTCGCTGTCGGCAGTTCCGGTGTCAACCATCTCCCCGCCGTTGCTGCCCGTTGGCGGCGAACCCGGATTCGCAGCAGTGCTGCCACTGTCCATACACTCTCCCCGTCCCGTTATCGTCACGTCCCTGCCGTTCGGGACCGCCCTAGCTCCCGAAGACCTGATTGATTCGAGCCATGACTTCCTGCCGCGTGCCGGCCCCGCTGCGCGGCGCAATCATCAGGCCGGCGGCCACACCCAACAGTATCCAGATCAGCCCCTTCATCGCCATTTCTCCTGTTCTTCGCCCGGCTGGCGACCCATGCGCTCCAGGCGTCGGGACTACGTAGCAACCGACGTGCCAGTGTAACGCAGCAGGGTCAATTCTCACCACCTCGGCTCCGGCCACCGTGCAATCCTGGATTCTACCCGGCTGCGCCTCCGCGTGCTTTCGCGGCGGCGCTCACCTGCCCGTAAACGGGCAGGCTACGGTAACAAAGCACCGTAAACGGCGCTACGGGGTTGGTTCGCTCAAGCAATGTGGCACAGCCACCCACGGTTACACCCGTTCCCAGCGCGCTTCAGCGTGCTTCGTTATCATAGCCCGCTCGTTTACGGGCGGGCGCGGCCGCTCAACGCTGCTGCAATCCGCAATGTGCTACGCTGGCCCGGTCAATGGAGAGAGAGGCAAGCGCGTGCTCCCAACGGTCATCACCTATCACGTCGAACGGAACAACGAGGAACCTCCGGCGCAAGTGCTGGCGGCGGTGCTGGAGCAGGTGCGGCTCGCCGAGACGCTGGGCTACTTTGGCGCCTGGTTCGCCGAACACCACTTCGGTAGCCAACGCGGTGTGCTGCCCACGCCACTGCTGCTGGCGACGTATGTCAGTGCCCTGACGCAACGGCTTCGCGTGGGAACCTCGATCATTTGCCTGCCCCTCCACAATCCGGTCAACGTGGCGGAGGATGTCGCTGTCGTCGACCTCCTGAGCGGCGGACGCCTGGATATCGGCTTCGGCAGTGGCAGTTCGGCGGCTGACTTCCCCGTCTTCGGCAGCAACCAGACGGAACGCCATGCGCGCTTCGACGAGGCGCTGGACCTCCTGGGGCACTGCTGGAGTGGTGAACGCCTGGACTTTACCGGCCGCTTCTACCAGGCGCAGCAGGTGCGTTGTGTGCCAACACCGCAACAGGCCCCGGCCGACTTCGTCTGGCTGGCGGCATCCAGTGAACCGACGGCGACCCTCGCCGGGCGGCTTGGCTTCGGCCTCCAGCTGCCGCGCGGTCGCCCGGCTGCAGCGTATGTGCCGATCATCACTGCCTACCGCGAAGCCTGGGCCGCCGCCGGCCACGGCGCCGACCGCCGCCAGCGGGTGTCGATCGCCCGCTGCCTCTACGTCGGCGCCGACGACGCCGAGGCCCGCCGCACCGTGGAAGCCGCCACCCGCCGCTTCTCCCAGCATGGTCCTTTCGCCGTCCCCGGCGAGCCGCCGATTCAGGAGTTGCTGGACCGTCTTCATTTCTGCGTCGGCGGCCCGGAGACAGTGCTGGCCCACCTCCGCCACCTGCGCGACGTCACCGGCCTGACCCACCTCTCCATGCAGCCGACCTGGGAGAACCTACCCTCCGACGCCACCTGTGCGTCATTGCGGCGCTACGCGGAGTTGGTGGCGCCGGGGCTGTAGGTCAGATGTAGTACATCTCCTGGCTGCGCTCTGCCGACTGGCGGGCGGCGAGTTCGGCCAGCGTGGTGCCTTGCAGGACGCGCATGCTGGCGTCTTCCATGTTGCGCCAGATCTCCTGGATGGCACAGTTGGCGCCGAGTTGGCAGGTGTGATCGTCCTGCATGCAGCTCACGAAGGTGCTCGGTCCCTCCAGGGCCACCACGATTTCCGCCAGCGTCATCTGGTCCGGGCGACGAGCGAGCGTGTGCCCGCCGGATGGGCCGCGCACGCTGTGGACCAGTCCCGCCTTGCGCAGGGCCGTCAACAGTTGGTCAAGGTAGGGGTCGGAGATGCGCTGGCGCGCCGCGATGTTGGCGCTTTGCACGGTACCTTGACCGTAGTGCTCCGCCAGGTCAATCATGGCGCGCAAACCGTAATCGGCCCGCATTGAAACTCTCATGCGGTCACTCTACAGGAGTTGGCGGAAGTGTGCAAGGTAGTGACGCTTACCGCCGTCCCCGCCTGGCGCGACCGGCGGGGCGGCCCGTGCCGGCAGCGACGGGTGCATGGCTGATCGTGACCATGTTGCCGGCGCCGGCTGGAGCGCCGAGCGCCTGGGGCACGCCGTCAATCAGCTTGCGGGGGTCCAACGTCAGGCTATCGCCCTGCAGGTCGCGGCGCAGCTCTACGATCTGGTCGCGAAGGAGTGCCGCGCGCTCAAACTCCAGGCTCTTGGACGCCGTCTTCATCTGGCTTTCCAGGTCTTTGATCAGCCGCACCAACTCGTCCCTGGGAATCTCGCGCACGCCATCGGCGGTGTAAGTGGCCTTCTCCTCCGCCACTTTGCGCAAAGCGCTGCCGATGTCTTTGATCGCCTTGCGGATGCTCGCCGGTTCGATGCCGTGGGCCTCGTTGTAGGCCACCTGGATACGGCGGCGGCGGTAGGTCTCGTCGATCGCCCGTTGCATGGAGCCGGTGACGCGGTCGGCGTACATGATGACATGCCCGCTGAGGTGGCGGGCGGCGCGACCGATCGTCTGGATGAGCGAGCCTTCGGAGCGCAGGAAGCCTTCCTTGTCGGCGTCGAGGATGCAGACCAGCGATACCTCCGGCAGGTCCAACCCCTCGCGCAGCAGGTTGATGCCTACCACCACGTCGTAGACGCCGAGCCGCAAGTCGCGCAGAATCTCGATGCGCTCTAACGCCTGGATTTCGGAATGCAGATATTGGACCTTGATGCCCATCTCGTGCATGAAGTCGGCAAGGTCTTCCGACATTTTCTTGGTCAGGGTGGTGATCAAGACGCGCTCACCACTGGCGACGCGTTGCCGCACCTGCTCCAGCAGGTCGTCGATCTGTTTGTTGGTTGGCTTGACGGTGATGCTCGGATCGATCAGTCCGGTGGGCCGGATGATCTGCTGCACCACCTGCTGGCTGTGCTCCAGCTCGTAGGGGCCGGGCGTGGCGGAGACGTAGACGGCCTGGCGGATGTGCTCCTCAAACTCGGGGAAGGTGAGCGGACGGTTATCGAGCGCCGAGGGTAGCCGGAAGCCGTAGTCCACCAGCACGCCCTTGCGCGCCTGATCGCCGGCGAACATGCCGCGCACCTGGGGCAGACCGACGTGCGACTCGTCCATGAAGAGCAAGAAATCGTCGCTCAGGTAGTCCAGCAGGGTCCAGGGACGCTCGCCCGCTATGCGCCCTGCCAGGTGACGCGAGTAGTTCTCGATGCCGGTACAGAAGCCGAACTCGCGGATCATCTCCAGGTCGAAGTTGGTGCGCTGTTTGAGGCGCGCCGCCTCCAGAATCTTGCCCTCGCGGTCCAGTTCGGCCAGGCGCTGCTCCAGTTCCTCTTCGATCGTGACGACCGCCCGCTGCTGCTTCTCTTTGGTCGTGACAAAGTGGCTGGCCGGGTAGATGTCGATCGAGACGCGCTCGGCCAGGATCTCGCCCGTCAGCGGGTCCAGCTCCACGATGCGCTCGATCTCATCGCCGAAGAACTCGATGCGCACGGCGATGTCTTCGTAGGACGGGAACACTTCCAGCACGTCGCCGCGCACGCGGAACTTACCGCGCGTCAGCGTCATGTCGTTGCGTTCGTACTGGATGTCGGTCAGGTGGCGCAGCACCTTGTCGCGCCGCCGAAACTCGCCCTTCTTGAGGGAGACGATGACCTGGTTGTAGTCTTCCGGTGAACCCAGACCGTAGATGCAGGAGACGCTGGCGACGATCACCACGTCGCGCCGCGTAAAGAGGGAGTGGGTGGCGGCGTGGCGCAGCTTCTCGATCTCGTCGTTGATCGAGGAGTCCTTCTCGATATAGGTGTCGCTACGGGCGATGTAGGCTTCCGGCTGGTAGTAGTCGTAGTAGGAGACGAAGTACTCGACGGCGTTGTTGGGAAAGAACTCCTTGAACTCGGAACACAACTGAGCCGCCAGCGTCTTGTTCGGGGCCATGACCAGGGCCGGACGCTGCAACTGCTCAATGACCTTGGCGACCGTGAAGGTCTTGCCGGTGCCGGTTGCCCCCAGCAGGGTCTGGTGCCGGTAACCGGCCCGCAGCCCGCTGACCAACTGCTCAATCGCCAGCGGTTGATCGCCGGTTGGCTCAAAGGGGGCGACCACTTTCAAGTCGGGCATGGGGTGGCACTCCGGCACAGCGGCTAGAACAGGTGTCCAAAAACTTGTCAGAATTGTACCACCCGGCGGCTGTTATCCGCCCGATTCGCGCTCCAGAGGGGCGGGCGCGGTCGGCAGGATCTCCACCAGTCCCACCGGCATTGCCACGAAATAGCCCTCGCGATCCAGCACACGGGCGGTGTCGGCGGCGTAGCAGCGCAGGCCGGCGGCCGCCAGTGCGTCGCGCATGTAGCAGACAGCATCGGGGCGGCCGCCCACGATAGCGCCGGCGTACCCCTCGGCCACCACCCGGCGCACAGCATCCACTGCCTGACGGCAAATCTCTTCGGGAGCCAATCCGACCGGCAACAGCACGCCGCTCGGCTCCGGCTCCACGTCGTACCCCTGCGCCTGGTACTGCTCCAGATACGGCCGGTGGTCAATCAGCGTCAGATTGGCGAGGCGCAAGGCGCCGGCGTTTGAATCCATGGGTCCTCCTGTGTGCTCTCCATGCATTAGCGGTGCCGTGTGCTGGCCCACCCTACGGTAAACCGTAGGGCTACGATCACCAAGCCTGCTGAAGCAGGCTGGAACACGCTCCCGGCGCCGTGCAGCCTGCTTTGGTAGGGAGGTCCCATACATTATTCTACGACCTGACGACTTCTCAACGTAGTAGACGCATCATGCCGGCGCGCGGCAGATTCCCTGGGTAGTCCCTTTGGGGACGTTATTGGATAACGGAGCGACGTGCGGAATGGGGTACGGATGCAGCGCCCGGTACGGTGGCGATGGCCGGTCGCCGGCATCTTGGTCCTCGTGCTCGTGACGGCGGGCTGCGGCCGTGCCCAGCAAGCCGCCGGGGCAACGCCGCCGCCGACACCAACCGCACGGCCTGTCGTCGTAACCGCGCCGCCATCACCGACCCGCTCGGCAGGGGTCGTGATCCTCGCTCCCACGCCGACTGCCATCGCCCCGCGTCCCGCCGCGCGGCCAGTCGCACCGCCAACGGTGGCGCCGACCGTTCTGCCACCCACGCCGACGCCCCCGATCGTGGCCACCAGTTCCAGCGCTCAGACCGCCAGCGTTACCTACCTGCCGCCCTCGGCCGCCCTCACGGCCGGCGCCATCTTCATGCTGACACCCCATCCGACACCTACGGCGTCACCGGTGCCGACCGCAACGGTCGTCGGCGCTCAGGTCTCCTTCGCCACAGTCCAGCAACTCCTCACCGGCTACTGTTCCGGCTGCCATCCGCCCAATCAGGGCATGAACCTCCTGGCCGGGCAGGTCTACGCCAACATCGTGAACGTACGCAGCCAGGAAGATCCCGCGCTGATGCGCGTCCGCCCCGGCGACCCGGCCAGCAGTTACCTCTACCTGAAAGTGAGCGAAAGCCGCCCACCAGTCGGTGGCCAGATGCCCTTGGAAGGCAGCCCGCTCACCAACGACCAACTGACTACGTTGCGCGTTTGGATACAGCAGGGGGCGACGGGGCAGTGAGTTCGAAGGCCACCTCGAGGCTTGAATCTGTCCTGCAATCCGGCACACTCGCCGGTAGGCCACCCTACGATAAACGAATTTGTTGGCGAACTCACCAGCCGGCGCTTCGTCGCGGGCCGGCTGCCGCTAAAGCAGCTACGATCGAGAAGCCCCCTCAACGGGGCTGGAGACGGTGCGGGGCCAGTCGCAGCACAGGTCCAGCCTGCTCAAGGCCCGGCACGGCTGCCGACCATTGGCATCGGACACACTACTCGCGTGTCCGCTTTTATGGGGACGAACAGGCCGAACGGGCAGAACCAGGACAGGGTTGCAACCGCGCAGCAAACGACCACTCAACTGTCCTGGCACCGAGCCAGCGGCGCAGGTCCTACTGGAAGTAGCCGACAACATTGACGATGCCATCGTCGGCGCACGAGGTGCAGACAGCCCCTAAGCATGTGGCCATAACTTTGGCATGGCTCCCTCCAGAGGAGATCGGCTGCAAAAGCATGCCTTTGTTCTGGCTACGTGCTTAGCCGTCTGGTCTACACGCCGATCGATCCCGGAGCTACTGACGACCAACTACAGGAATGGATTGATCAGATGCGCGCGCGATACCAGCGCCGGCAGGCTGAGTTGGCCAATCTGCAACACAAGGATTGAAGCGGCGGTTTAGTATTTACACAGGCGACGACGTCTCTCGCCCCGCGCGGCCGGTGCTACCATCCCTTACATCCACGACGCCATAAGGGAACCGTCGTATCGAGACTATACAAGCGTCGCGGCGCTCACCGTCTCCACCGTCCGGTCCATCTGGCGCATCAGCCCGCTGAGCACCCGACCGGGTCCCACCTCCACGCAGCGATCAACGTCGGCCGCCAGCAGGCATCGCATCACCCCACTCCAGCGCACCGGCTCAGCCACCTGGCGTACCAATAAGGGGGGGAAATCCTCGGCATCCTGGTGCATTGCGCCGTCGACGTTGCAGATCACCGGGAGGCGGGCGGGGGAAAATTGGAGTGCGCTGAGCACTGATGCCAGTTCCGTCGCAGCCGGACGCATGAGCGGGGAATGAAAGGGGCCGCTGACCTTCAACGGCACCACCCGCGTCGCCCCCAGTTGCCGCGCCGCCAGGGAAGCTCGTTCGACCGCCTCCGCTGTCCCGGAGATCACAACCTGACCGGGGGCGTTGTAGTTGGCCGGCGCCACCTCGCCTGCGCCGGCGCAGGCCTCCTCTACCTTTTCATCGTCCAGCCCCAGGATCGCCGCCATGGCGCCACCGCCAGCCGCCGCCATCGCCATCAATTCGCCGCGCCGACGCACCGCGTGGACTGCGTCACCGAAGGCAAGGACGCCCGCCAGCACCAGCGCGCTGTACTCACCCAGGCTGTGCCCGGCCACAACGGCGGGGGCCAACCCCCGGGCGACCAGCACCTGGCCGTAGGCCACGCTCACCGTCAGGAGGCAGGGCTGCGCGTTCTCTGTCTGCTGTAATACCTCAGCCGGCCCTTCGAAGCAGAGTCGCACAATGTCTATGCCGCTGCGCTCCGCCGCCTCAGCAAACAGCGCTTGCGTGGCGGGATCCCTCTCGTAGAGGTCTCGCCCCATACCGACCTGTTGACTTCCCTGCCCCGGAAAGAGCCAGGCGGTGTTCACTCCTTCATCCCTTCATCTTCCGGCCCCGCTCCCCACGCCACCACCGTCGCCACCGCTACCTTCGCTTCTGCGTCGTGGGCCAGGCTCACCGACCACTGGCTTAAGCCCTGCTCCTGGGCGACCTGTGCGGCCCGGCCGCTGAGCCGCAGCAGCGGCTTGCCGGAGCGTAGACGCTCGACGGCGAAGTCCTTCCAACCAACACCCACCATGCCGGTGCCTAACGCCTTGCTCGCCGCTTCCTTGGCAGCGAACCGCGCCGCCAGATGCTCCCACTTGTGGGCGTCGGACAGGGCATACTCCAGTTCATCCGCAGTATAAATGCGCTTGAGGAAGCGCTCCCCGAAGCGATCCACCGCCTGCTGGATGCGCGTCATCGCCACGATATCGACGCCAATCTCACAGCGCATCAGGAGGACCTCACCCCCAACCCCCTCTCCTGGGCGGAGAGGGGGCTACGACGAAGGCCGACGCTGCCACCTTGCGCTTCGTCTCCCCTCTCCGCCCAGGAGAGGGGCAGGGGGTGAGGTCCCCCCATCTGCGCCGCCGATGGCGTCGGCTCCGGTGGCGCAGGCAAGGCCCAGCCTCGAACCTCGTCTGGCGAATGCTCGACCAGCGACACATTGAAGATCTCACGAAATGACTGCGTTAGTTCCAGCCGGGCCTCGTCCATTGATGGGGCAGTGCCGAGCAAATGTTCCAACGACGTCACTCCGCGATCGTACAGACCACAGGGAATGATGTCGGCGAAGTAACTGAGGTCCGGCGCGACATTCAAGGCCAGGCCGTGGGTCGTCACCCAGCGCGAGACGCGGACACCGATGGCCACCAGCTTGTCGTTGCCGACCCAGACGCCGGTATGGCCGGTCTCGCGTTCGGCAGTGACGCCGAAGGCCGCCGCTGTGCGGATGCCGACATCCTCCAGCAGCCGGACGTACCGGAGGATGTCACTGCCCCAGCGCGCCAGGCGCAGAATCGGGTAGGCGACGAGTTGGCCCGGCCCGTGGTAGGTGATGTCGCCGCCGCGATCGATCGGCACGACCGTGATATCGCGTCGGCGCAAGCCCGCCGCATCCATCAGGATATGGTCGGGGGTGCCGCGGCGGCCCAGGGTGAAGGTGTGGGGATGTTCGACCAGCAGGATAGTATCCGGCGCCAGGTCTGCCCGCCGGGCCTCCGCCAGGCCGCGTTGCAAGGCCCAGGCTTCGCGGTACGCCATGCGCCCCAACCAGGTGACTGCGCCGGGTGGCCCGCCGCTGCCGGTCATCCCGCCACTCGCGCCTGCTCGACCTGCTCGTGCGCGTGGTACGAGCTGCGCACCAGGGGGCCGGACTCGACGTGCCGGAAGCCCATCTCCAGGCCGATCTGCTTCAGTTGGGCAAACTCGGCCGGCGTGTAATAGCGGGAGAGCGCCACATGCTTGAGCGACGGCCGCAGGTACTGGCCAACCGTGAGAATGTGCGTGCCGACGGCGCGGATGTCCGCCATCGTCTCCACCAGCTCGTCCCATTCCTCGCCCAGCCCGACCATGATGCCGGACTTCACCATGCCCTCCGGGCGCAACAGCGCCGCGCGCTCCAACAGTTCCAGCGATTGCTCGTACTTCGCCTTGGGTCGCACGCGGCGCGCCAGGCGCGGCACCGTTTCGGTGTTGTGGTTGAGAATGTCGGGCGCGGCCGCCATCACCATTTCCAGGGCCCACCAGACGCCCTGGAAGTCGGGGATCAGCACTTCGATGGTCGTGCCTGGCGCCTGCCGCCGGATCTCGCGGATCGTCTCGGCGAAGATGTGCGCGCCGCCATCCAGTTGATCATCTCGATCGACAGAGGTAACGACAGCGTGGCGCAACCCCAGCAGCCGCACCGCCTCCGCCACGCGGCGCGGCTCATCCTCGTCGATGGGCAGCGGCCGGCCGGTGGTGACCGCACAGTAGCGGCAGGCGCGGGTGCAAATCTCGCCAAGGATCATGAAGGTGGCCGTGCGGTGCTCAAAGCACTCCCCGATGTTCGGGCAGTGCGCCTCCTCGCAGACGGTGTGCAATTTGTAGGTGCGCAACAGCCGCTTCACGTCGATATAGTTGGGGCTGCCCGGCAGGGGTACCTTCAACCACTCCGGTCGCCTTGGCTGCAGCGGGATGAGCTGGGCCGGCGCGGCGGCAGAGATCTCATGCGGCGAAGGCTGGATATGCAAGGTCATGGTCGGGCTCCGATCACGGCTCGGGCTAGAGCACGAGGCTATAGGGAGACTGCAACAGCCGCTTCAGTTCCTGCAGGAACAGCGCGCCGCGCGCGCCGTAGAGGATGCGGTGGTCGCAGGAAAGCGTCACCTTCATGCGGGGCCGAGCCACGACCTGCCCATCGACCACCGCTGGGACCAGCCTGGTGGAACCGATGGCGAGGATGGCGGCGTTGGGCGGGTTGACCACGGCGCCGAAATCTTCCACGTCGTACATGCCCAGGTTGGAGATGCTGAAAGTGCTCTTCTCCATATCCGCCACCGTCAACTTACCGGCGCGCGCGCGCTCGATCAACGGGCGCATGTCCTGGTCGATCTCGCGGATGCCTTTCTTGTCGCAGTCCTTCACCACCGGCACCACCAGCCCATCCGGCACGCTCACGGCGAAGCCGATGTTGACAAAGTCGTGGTACTCAAACTGGCCGTCGCGGTAACTGCCGTTGACGTCGGCAAACTTCGTCAGGGCAACGCCGCAGGCGCGCAGCATGATGGCATCGTGGCGAACCTGCTGCGCCTTTACCGCGCCGGCGTTCAGGCGGGCTCGCAGCTCGTTGAAGGCCTCCATGTCGATCTCGCTGGTGACATAAAAATGGGGAACCTGCGTCTTCGACTCGACCATGCGCCGGGCGATGACCTGTTGCATCCGGCTGAGCGGGACGCGCCTGGCGCCCTCGTCGGAAGGGGCGCCGGCGGTCGGGGCAGCGGCGGTTGCCTGGAAAGACTCGACATCCTCGCGGACGATGCGCCCGCCCGGCCCACTCCCCTTCACCTGGGAGAGGTCGATGCCGCGCTCTCCAGCCATGCGCCGGGCCAGCGGGGTAACGAAGAGGCGCCCCTGGGCGGGGCTGACGGGTCCCGTGGTGACTTCACCGCTCCGTTGTGGTCCCCCGCTGCCCGTCTGCGCGCCGCCTTCGCGCGTGACCGCGCCTTCTTCCGGCCTGGGAGCGGGCGGGGACTTCTTGGGTTCCGCGGCCGCCGTATCATCACCGGCGAGGACGCCTTCCGCCACGGCCTGAGCGCGCTGGTTGGCGCTCGGTACGTCTGCCGCCGTCTGTGACCCGACATCCTCCGCAGTGTCCCCGACCACGGCGATGATATCCCCGATCCTGGCCGTCTGGCCCTCCTCAAGTATGACCTTATTCAACAGGCCGGATGTGTACGACACTACCTCCATGTTCGCCTTGTCGGTTTCGACCTCGGCCAGCACATCGCCCTTTTCCACGCGGTCGCCTTCGTGCTTGAGCCAGCGGGAGATTGTACCCTCCTCCATGGTGTCGCTGAGCCGGGGCATCAGGATGTCTTGACTCATTCGCTTGTTTCACTCCCTCGCGCGCGCAACGTCCCCGGCACACGGCCCAGACACAGCGACCCCGTGCCGCAAGCGGCCTTTGGCGTCCATGCTACCTTGCCCGCGCCAGCCCCGCAAAAAGTCGCCGTTGGCGATCGAATCCACCCGCCGACGACACGGGTACACGCGAAAGTCACGGGCGCGGCCCAAGTTTGCTACTATGATTGCCTCTTGCTCAACCGTGCGAGCAAACGACTGGAGGGGAGCCACGATGTCATTCAGCTACCAGAACCGCAAAGGCGCCACCTACTTCCTGAATACGCAGATGGTGACGCTGCAAAATGGTCGTAACCAGCAGATCTACTTCTTCACCAAGGAGCCGCGGGAAGGGAAAGCGTTGGAAGCGGTGCCCGCCGGTTACGAGGTAAGCGAGCGGGCCGGCTCGGGCCTGCCCGTGCTCAGGAAGCAGCGGTAGGCCGCACCGGCGCCACGCTACGGTCGGCGCCGGCCTCGCGCGGCTCCACGGCGCGACTGCGATGCAGGCGGGCGAGGACTTCGCCCGCCAGCGCTCGATAGGCCACAGCGCCGCCCGACGTGGAGGCGTACTCCAACACCGACTGATTGTAGCTGGGCGCCTCCGCCACGCGCACCGACCGCGGGATCAGCGTGACGAACGTTTCGCGCGGGTAATGGCGCCGCGCCTCCGCCACCACATCGGTGGCGAGGTTCGTCCGCACGTCGAACATGGTCAGGACAATGCCGAACAGCTCTAACTTCGGGTGCAGCCGCGTCTGGATGCGGCCCATCGTGTCCAGCAACTGGCTGAGGCCTTCCATCGCCAGGTACTCACATTGCAACGGCACCAGCACGCCCGTCGATGCCACCAACCCGTTGACGGTGAGCAAGCCCAACGACGGTGGAGTATCCACCAGCACGACGGTGTAATCTTCAACAACCGGCTGCAACAGGCGACGCAACCGAAATTCCCGTTCCGGCAATCCCACCAGCTCGATCTCGGCGCCAGCGAGGTCGACAGTGCTCGGCAGGATATCAACACGCGGGCGCACCTGCTGCTGGATCAGGCTCCGGGCCTTCGCGTCCTGGATCAGCCCATCGTAGACCGACGGCAAGCCGCGCTTGGCCAGACCGAAGGAACTGGTGCTGTTGGCCTGCGGGTCAATATCCACGAGCAAGACGCGGGCGCCCGAGGCAGCCAGCGCCGCCGCCAGGTTGACCGCAGTGGTCGTCTTGCCAACGCCGCCCTTCTGGTTGGCGAGAGACAGCACCGCCGACAACTCGCTCACCTCCTGCGCCTATTGTACGGGAAGGCGCGCGGGCAGCGCGCTTAGGAGAATGGTCCCACGGTGTGCCCCTCTGGCCGGTGGCAAGCGCCTAAAATCAGGCGTAGGGTTTGCCTCCCAGGCAATGGCATGGCGGGGAACGGCCGTGCCGCGGACCGGGGGCAGCCGGAGCGCAGCGAAGGGAATGGCGCGTGCCGTCAAGCCGACTCGTCATGCGTCTGATGGCGCTGCTGCTGTGCGGGATCGTGCTCTTCCCGGCCGCTGTGCGTCTCCAGGCGGATGCGATCACGACGGCACAGCAGCAACTGAAGCAAGTGACGGCGCAGCGCAGCACTGCCGAGCAGCGGCTGGCCGCAGCCCGGCAGGAGGTCGCCGCCCTTAGCCTCCAGTTGCAAAGCAACCGCAGCGCCCTGGCTGGCGTCCAGCAGCAGACTGCCGCCATGCAGCAGGAAGCAAGTGCGCGCGAAGCCGGCCTCAATGGCAACCTGAACTCCCTGCTGACAGACCTGCAAGCCGCTCGCACGCAGTTGGGGACCGAGCAACAGCAGTTCCAAACGCAGCAGGCAGCGGCCCAGGCACGGCTGCAGCAGGACCAGGCGGACCTGCGCAGCGCCCAGTCCCAGTTGCGCGACGCCGACCAGCAGCGGCTACAGACCGTGCGCGATGCGACGGCCCTCAGTTCCCAGTTGCAGAGCATGGACGCCGATATCGCCACTCGCACGCAGCAGATCGCCGCAGTGCTCGTCCAGATGTACAAGCTCTCCCAGACCTCGGCCTTGACTTTGCTGCTCAACGCCGGCAACATGAGCGACGGCTTGAACCGGCTGACGATGCTCGGCATGGTCAGTCAGCACGATCAGGACTTGATGGTGCAGCTCGCCAACGAGCGAGACCTCGCCCGGCGGCAGCACGAAGTCCTGACCGCCGATCTGGCCGCGACCCAGCAGTTGGAAGCGGAACTGACCGCCCAGCACGAGGAGATCAGCTTGCGCGCCACCGATGAGGAGCAGTTGATTCAACAGGTGGCCGCCGAACTCGCACAGGCCCAGACCAGCTTCCAACAACAGGCGGCGACGCTGGATGCCAACATCAAGACAGTTCAGGGGAAGATCAGCGCCAACCGGCAGCAGTTTGCCGCCAACAAGGCGCCGCTGTTGGCCAAGCAGGCGGCGCTCAGCGGCGCCCAGCAGGGCACGCAAACGCAACTGTCCCAGGCGCAACAGCAGCAGGCGACGGCCCAGCAGGAGATCGCGCGAGCGGAACAGGACCAGCAAGCGGCAACCAACCTGATCCAACAACTGCAGGCGGCAGCGGCCAAAGCGGCAGCGGCGGAACAGGCCAGAGAACTGGCGGCGAAGCGCGCTGCCGCCGCCCAACAGCACACGGTCCTTCCGGTCAGCACTGGCGGACTGCGCTTCGTCTGGCCCCTCCAGGGGCAGATCACCCAGGGCTTTGGCCCCACGTCGTGGACGATGGAACCACCGCTCAACGGCTATGCCCACTTCCACACCGGACTGGACATCTCCACGGCCTACGGCACGCCGGTACGGGCCGCCGCCGCCGGTGTCGTCATTCATACCGGCTGGTTTAGCGGTTGGAACTGGGGTTACGGCAACTGCATCATCATCGTCCACAACGGCACAATCTCGACGCTGTACGGCCACCTGAGCGGCTACACCGTCTCGGCCAACCAGTACGTGCAACAGGGCCAGATCATCGGCTATGAAGGCTCGACCGGCAACTCCACCGGACCCCATCTGCACTTCGAAGTTCGCGTGAACGGAACTGCGGTGAACCCCCTTGCCTACCTCTGAACCACTGGTACGCTTCGAACGCGTCGGCAAACGCTACAGCGGCAGTGTGGAGGCGCTCGCCAACGTCTCCTTTTCCATTGACGCTGGCGACTTCGCTTTTGTGGTCGGCCCGAGCGGCTCCGGCAAGTCGACACTGTTGCGCCTACTGCTGCGTGACGAGCAGCCCACGACCGGACGCGTCTACGTCACCGGCGCCAACCTGGCGCGGGTCCAGCGCGGCGCAGTCCCCGGCTTTCGACGGCGCATGGGGGTGGTCTTTCAGGACTTCAAGCTGCTCCCCGCCCTCACGGTACACGAGAACGTGGCCTTCGCCCTTCGTGTCCACGGCATCCACCGGCGCTGCATCATCCAGGAACGCGTCGGCGCCGTGCTGGAACTGGTCGGTATCAGCGACAAGGCGGGGCGTCTGCCGGAGACCCTCTCCGGCGGGGAACAGCAACGCGTCTCGATCGCCCGAGCGCTGGTCACTGGTCCAGAACTGCTCCTGGCCGACGAGCCGACCGGCAATCTGGACCCCATGACGGCGCTGGGCATTATGGAGCTTTTTGTTCGGATCAATGAGTACGGCATGACGGTCCTGGTGGCGACCCACAACCGCGAGGTGGTCGACCTCTACCAGCGGCGTGTGCTGCAACTGGACGGGGGGCGGCTCGTTCGCGACGAAAACGCCGCCGGCTACGACCAGCCGTCAGCTATACCCCCTGCACCGGCAGCGCTCGCCCGTTCACCCCGCCCGGCGCTCGTCGCCGCCGGGATCGGATAGCCTGTCCATGCTGCGCTTCGCCTTCCTCTGCGCTGTCCAGAGCCTCCGCCGCAACGCAGTGATGAGCGGCGTCGCCATCGGCACGACTGCTATGCTGCTGTTAGTGCTCTCCAGCATGGTCGTCCTCGTCGCGGGCCTGGACGCCGCTGTGACCGCCGTCCAATCGCGCGTCAACATCGTCGTCTATCTCAAGGACGGCACCAGCGCGCAGGCCCAAATGGCCCTGGAACGCCGCCTCCAGGCCCAACCGGCCGTCGCCACCATCAGCTACGTCAGCAAGGCGGTGGCGATGGCCCAGTTGCGCCAACAGTTCGCCGGCCACCCGGAGCTGCTGGGCGCCATCGAAGGCAACCCCTTGCCGGCCAGCATCAGCATCACGCTCAAAGACCCAATGCAGGCGCGCGAAATCGGTGATGCCGTGCGCGGCGACCCCAGCGTCAGCGACATCACGGTGAACCAGGACACTGTCGACCGCCTGGTGGCGGCCTCACACTTCATCCGTCTGGTTGGCCTGGCGATCGTCGGCGGTCTTGCCGTCGCCGTGGTCTTCGTCATGATCAACGTGGCGCGCGTCGCCATCTATGGGCGACGGCACGAGATCGAAGTCATGCGCCTGGTCGGCGCTTCCAACTGGTTCGTGCGCTGGCCCTTTATCCTGGAAGGCATGTTCTGCGGCCTGCTCGCCGCCGCCGTCGCCCTGGCCGTCGTTGCCGCCGGCTATCACAGCCTGCTCGACGCCTTACGCGGCTCGCTCACCTTCCTCTCGCTGCGCGTCGACCCCAACCTCCTGCCCAAGCTCCTGGCCATGGGCGCCTTCCTCGGCATCGGCATCGGCGGCAGCGGCAGCCTGATCGCCGTACACCGGTTTTGGGAACGGTGACGGGGATCGCCACCCGTAAGCTGACCCTGGCTCGCCCCCACGCATGGGGGCGAGATGCCGAAGGCAGAGTGGGGGCCTCCCCGCGCTACCGCCCGCCGGTCGTCGGCGTGCTCGCCGCCTGGTTGGCCTTGCGCAACATGGCGGCAACATCCATCTTTCCCGAGAGCACGTCGTCCAGGTCGTAACCAATTTCCTGGAACATGGCCTGGGTGTTGGGCGTCGTGCCGGGCGCCGGCGTGCCGCTGCTCGGCGGCAGGGTGGAGGGATCGACGTCGATCATCTGGGTCATGCCAACGGTGTTGAATAGCCGTTTGCCCAGTGGCGCCTTGCTGGTGGTGTAGTCGGAACTGGCAGCCACCTTCATGAAGGCAGGGTGTACATCGCCAAAGGCGGCCCGTTGCTTGATGCCGTCGCCGGCGACGAGGTACGTCAGCAAGTTCCAGCAGGTGTCGGCGTCGGAGGCCGCCTTCATGATGAACGCTCCCAGTCCGCTGCCGTACCAGGACTGCTTGACGTCGGCCTTGATGGGCTCCAGGGTGATGTCCCAATCGAGTGGGTGCTGGACGCCCTGGAGCGTGGAGATCAGGTTGCTGGGGGCGAGGAGCAAGGGCACGTGGCCCAGCAGAAAGTCCGGCAGCGGACCGAGGTTGTAGGCGCCTGCCCGCCCCAGGCTGGCGGCGGCGTAGCCGTAGCGGCTGTAGAGGTCGGCATAAAAGCGACCGCCGCTGATCGCCTGATCCGTGTCGAACATGGCGCGCGGCGGCTGGGCCGGGTAGTTGGTCGTGCGCCCGCCGAAGATGTAGACGAAGTCGTCGAAGCCGGTGCGCGGGTCAATATCCACGTAGGCCCAGTGCGCCGGGTTGTTGGCCGGTACCGACTTGCCGGCCTGGGAGAGTTGCTGCATGAACTGCAAGAAGTCGTCGGTGGTCCAGCCGTCGTTGGGGTCCTTCAGGCCAGCGCTCTTGAGCAGTGTCCGATTGTAGTAGAGCACGTCGTTGGGTTGGATGTCGCGCGGCAACCCAAGCTGCTTGCCCTGGCTCCACCAGAGGTGCATGGCAGCGGGGTAGAAGGCGGCGGCCGTGACCGCCTTATCGCGCTTCAAGTAGCTATCGACCGGCGAGATCGCGCCGGCAACGTCAATGTTGCCGAAGCGGCCGGCGAACTGGCCGACCAGGAGATCAATGTGGTCAGGGGATGTGGGATCACTCAACGTCTGAAAGTCGTTGAAGATGTTGAAGGTGACCTCTGTGGCCTTCACGGTGACATTGGGTTGGGTCTTCTGGTAGTTGTCGATGATGCCGGCCATGAGCTTGGGTTCCGGCGACTGGCCCCCACCCTGGACAAAGAACGGGCCGTAGTAGAGGTTAATCGTGACCGGTTTACGGATGACCACCGGCTGGCTCGGCAGGACATCCGGCAACAGCCCGCAGCCCGCCAGGCCCAACGCTGCGGTCGCAGCCGCAGCCAGGTGAAGGAATGAACGACGGCTACGCAGGGAATTCGACATCGGTGATGATCCTTCCAGCGGTACGGCTTGACGCCTCCGGCAGGGGGCAAGCAGCCTCTACTACGGTACTCCGTTCCCGTCGGGAATTCAACAGTCCCACCCATCCAGCCGGTAGACTGAACGCCGCAACACAGTCAAACGCGCGCCAACACAGGATACAGAACGCCGTATGAGTCAACTGCAAGTCGGGCTTGTGGGTCTGCCCAACGTCGGCAAGACGACGCTTTTCAACGCGATGACGCGCTCCGAAGCCGCCGTCGCCACCTACGCCTTCTCCACCCGCGAACGCAACATGGGGACGGTACAGGTGCCGGATGCGCGCCTGGACCGCCTGGCCGAGATGTATCACCCCAAAAAGAACACGCCGACGGACGTGGAATTTGTCGATGTGGCCGGGCTGGTGCGCGGCGCCAGCACCGGCGAGGGTCTCGGCAATCAGTTCCTCGGCTACCTGCGCGACGCCGACGCCCTGGCCCAGGTCGTGCGTTGCTTCAGCGCCGGCAACATCGAGCACGTCGACGGCAGCGTCGACCCGGCGCGCGACGTGGAGACCATCGCCCTGGAATTAGCGGTGGCCGACCTTCAGGTGGTGGACCGCCGCCTGGACCGCAGCCACAAGGCGGCCAAGTCCCGCGACCCGAACGCCGAAGCAGAAATTGCCGCGTTGGAGCGCATCCGTACCGCGCTCAACGAGGGCACGCCGGTGCGCAGTTTACAGTGGGACGAACGTCCGACCATCCTGCGCGAACTGAACCTCCTGACTGCCAAACCCATGCTCTACGTCGCCAACGTCGACGAGGCGTACCTGGCGGAACACGGTACAGCCTTCACGGAGGATGCTCAGGGGCCCTGGAGCATCCAGCAAGCTGCCCAGGCGGAACAGGCGCCGGCGCTGGTTGTCTGTGCCGACCTGGAAGCCGGGCTGCTGGAGCTCAGCGAAGAAGAGGCGCGCGAGTACCTCTCCAGCCTGAACGTGACCGAGACCGGCCTGGCCAGCGTGATTCGTGCCGGCTACCGCCTGCTCGACCTCCTGACCTTCCTCACCGCCGGCGAGCCGGAAGTGCGGGCCTGGACGGTGCATCGGGGAGCCACAGCGCCAGAGGCCGCCGGCAAGATCCACAGTGACATCCAGCGCGGCTTCATCCGGGCGGAGATCATCGCCTACGACGACCTGATCGCCGCCGGCTCCCAACAGGCCGCGCAGGCCCGCGGCCTCTTCCGCCTGGAGGGCCGGGATTATGTGATGCGCGACGGTGATGTTGTGCATTTTCGCTTCAACGCGTGACAGGGCGGCGACTGCCCGCCCACTGCGTGGGCACCCGCGCCAAGCGACGAGGGCGACTGCGGTCGCGTTTTGCCTCTGGCGCCACCGCGCGAGCGACCGCAGTCGCCACCCATACTTGGCGGCAGACCGCAGTCGCCGCCTTGCCCCAACGGTCCCGATATCTTGCCGCTTGCCTGCGGGCGTGGTACAGTCCCCCCAGACGGTGTTCGCTCCGTCGAGCACGTGCTCACTCCCGCGCCACGGTGACGTCGGGTGATTGTCGCTGTTCCATGTTGTGAACAGCCGGAAACGAAGGAGTCAGGCGGTGTCTTACCTACCAGGTAGCTCGGGTCCCCTGTTGTCCCGCCGGTCCGTCCTCGCTTCGCTCGGATCGGTCAGCGTCGTTGCCCTGCTGGCGGCCTGCGGCAGTTCGCGCCCGGCGATCACCGCCGGCAGTTCCAGCGCCGCCACGACAGCAAGCGCTGCGGCGAATGCCACGCCCGACGCCGCAGCAACGGCGAAGGCCGCCGGTTACACGGCCGCTGCGCCGACGGCAACCGTGGGGCAGATCAAGTCCACCGGCAAGAACGGCACGATTCAGTACTGGCACAACCATAGCGGTACTGAACTCGCGCCACTGAATGCCAACATCCAGGAGTTTACGAAACTCAAAGACATCGGCGTGGAGGCGACCTACGTTCCGGTGCCGTCCGGCACGCAGGAGTCCCCGAAGCTGATCGCGGCCATTGCCGGCGGCACCCCGCCGGACGCAGCGCGCTTCGACCGCTTCATCGTCGGCTCCTTCGCCTTCACCGGCTCCCTCGCTGATCTTTCCTCGCTTGCGGCGAAGGCTGGCGTCACGTCCAAGGACTATTACAACTTCTCCTGGAGTGAAGCCTCGCTGTCTGGCAAGCTCTACGCAATCCCCACCAGTACCGACGTTCGCATCCTGTACTACAACAAGGACCACTTCTCGGCGGCCGGCCTGGACCCGGAAAAGCCGCCAACCACCATTCAAGAGCTGGACGACACGGCGGACAAGCTGACCAAGAAAAGCGGCACGCGCTACTCCCAGATCGGCTTCATACCCTGGCTCGGCCAGGGTTGGCTGTACACCTATGGCTGGCTCTGGGGTGGCAGCTTCTACAACGACCAGTCCGGGAAGGTCACCACCGCCGACCCGAAGAATGTCGACGCCGCGACCTGGTATGGCAGTTACGGCAAGAAGTACGCCATTAGCGACATTGACGCCTTCCAGGCAAGCTTCGGCAGCAACGCCCAGGATCCCTTCCTGGTTGGCCTGGTCAGTATGCAGGTCAGCACCAACGGCACCGTCAACAGCATCAAGCAGTACAAACCGGACATGAAATACGGTCTGGCCGTGCTGCCGGTGGCGCCGGGCCAATCGGCGACCTCCACCTGGTCCGGCGGCTGGAGCAACGTGATCCCCAACGGTGTGAAGAATCTCGACAACGCCTTCAGCTTTGTCCAGTATATGGGCAGTCCGCAAGGCCAGATCACCTGGGCCAAGAACTCCTCCGGCGCCTTCCTTCCCACCAGTACCGTGGCCGCCAAGGATCCCTACTTCCCGCAGGCCAACGGGGCGACCTGGAATATGGTCACCAAGCTGCTGGCAGTCTCGCACTGGCGGCCCGTCATTCCTGAAGGCAACGAGTTGTGGAACGAACTCGCTGATGCCGGTGACCAGATTCGCCACCAGAAGTCCGACCCGAAGACCATCTTCAGCGCCATCGACACGAAGGTCAACGGCCTGTTGACTAAAGACAAGTGGACGGGTTCCGGTAGCTAGCGGTCGTCGCGTCTGACGCGGAAAGCGGGTGACCATGGCTACCACGACTGCCGTGAGGCCAGCACGACGCAGTGTGCTGGCCTCACGGCAAAACCGCCGCTCCCTGGCCTTCGGGCTGCTGTTCTGTTCACCCTGGCTCATCAACCTGTTCGGTCTCCACCTGATCCCGGTGGCATTGTCGCTGTACTACAGCTTCACCGACTACAACGTCCTTCAGCCGGCAAAGTGGGTAGGCTTCGACAACTTCACCGGCCTCTTTCAGGATGAGGTCTTTTGGCAGACCGTCGAGAACACCGTAATTTACGCCGTCATGTCCATCCCCGCTGGCGTGTTCTTCGCTTTGGGCCTGGCCTTGCTGCTCAACACCAAGATTCGCGGTCTGGCAATCTGGCGAACCATCTACTTCCTGCCGACCGTGCTGCCGACCGTTGCCGTTTCCATCGTCTGGCTCTGGGTCTTTAATCCCCTCTATGGGCCGGTGAACTGGGTCCTCGATCTCGTTGGCATTCCAGGCCCTGGCTGGTTTGCCGACGAGCACTGGGGCAAGATCGGCCTGGTCCTGCTCTCGCTCTGGAGTGTCGGCCAGATCATGGTGATCTACCTGGCCGGCTTGCAGAACGTGCCGCAAGACCTCTACGACGCCGCGGCGGTGGACGGCGCCAACGTCTGGCAAAAGACGCTCCGGGTGACATTACCGATCATGACGCCAGTCATCTTCTTCAACCTGATTCTGGCGCTGATCGGGATTTTCTCGTACTTTGACGCTCCCTACGTCATCACGGACGGCCTTGGAAACCCTGCCCATTCCATGCTGTTCTATGCGATGTATCTCTACCGGAACGCCTTCAGTCTGTTCCACATGGGCATCGCATCGGCAATGGCCTGGCTCCAATTCATCGTGACCCTACTCGTCGCTCTATTGGTTTTTGGTACATCGGGCCGCTGGGTCTTCTACGGCGGTGGAGACAGCAAGAAGTGAGGGTACTGTGAGCCAGGTTGCCACCACGGCCCCACCAGTCTCGGCCACTGTCGCGCAGGCGCGGCGGCCCCGCTTCTGGCATTCGACGATCTTCCGGGGCCGCGTGGGCGAACTCATTTTGCAGATAGTGCTGCTTGTCATCGGCGTGTCGTTCGTTCTCCCCTTGTACTGGATGGTCCTCACCTCTATTAAGCCGGACTCTCAGATTTTCGTCTATCCACCCGTCTGGTGGCCTTCCAGCTTCGTCTGGAGCAACTATCCGCAGGGGCTTACCTACGTGCCCTTCTTCCTGTACATGCGGAACACGTTGTTCTACGCCGGCCTCGCCGTAGTTGGCGCCCTCTTCTCCAATCCGCTGGCAGCCTATAGCTTCAGCCGTATCAACTGGCCCGGCCGCAACGTGCTGTTCATCATCACCATCTCGACGCTGATGCTGCCCTATACCGTGACGCTTATCCCACTCTTCGTCATATACCGGCACCTGGGCTGGGTCAACACCTACCTGCCGCTGATCGTCCCCACCTTCCTGGGCAGCCCGTTCTACATCTTCCTGCTACGCCAGTTCATGCTCACCATCCCGAAGGAACTGAGCGAAGCCGCGCGTATGGACGGCGCCACCGAGTTCGGCATCTACTGGCGGATCATCCTGCCGCTGATCCGCCCGGCGCTCGCCGCCGTCGCCCTCTTCGAGTTCATCCGCGCCTGGAAAGACTTCCTCGGCCCGCTCATCTACCTGAACAGCGACAAGCTCTACGTGATCTCCGTTGGCCTGCAGCAATACAAGCAGGAGTTCAACACGCAATGGGCCTTCCTCATGGCGGCCTCAACGACCGCCACCGTGCCCATTATCCTGCTGTTCTACCTGACCCAACGCACCTTCATCCAGGGCATCACGCTAACGGGGATCAAGGGCTGAGAATCAGCGGACCTCACCCAGGCGCTTGGCTTCCGGGTGCCCTGTCAGGCCACGCTGCTGACCATAGGATTCTTGCTTTTGCCTACCATTCCCCGGCGACAGGCCACGGCCGTGGCATCGTATCCAGAGCGATACACCTATCGTCCGAGGAAGCGCACGAGGTTGCGCTGCTGTTCGGGTGGCACTGTGTCGAGATGCAGACGAACCCGCCGAACGAGCTCGCCGAGCGACGTGTTCTGTGACACGGCGATAATACCAGCGTGCTCACGGCCTCTCGCTTTCCACGCAGCATCAATTGGGAAGTAATCGACGATATTATGAATGAGGATCGCTCGTCCCCCCTCCGCGGCGAACGCCAGTTGCCACTCGTCAGTGAGCCTTCGTCCGGCATGACCAGCTTCGAAGCAACTCACGACGTCGTGTCCATGACGCCGAAGTTGGATGGCAAGATGCCGGTCAACGTCCTCGTCCGTGTACAGTCGGATTCCGAGGTCGGTCAACGCGCTGCTGCGAGATACGCCTGCAAGGCGTGTTCATGGCGCTGGATGTCGGCATCAATCTCTTGTTGATGTCTGCGGTAATAGGCGAGGGCTGCGTACACGTCATCCTCGACAAGGTGCGGGAGGGCATCAATGATCCTTGCCACGTTTTCATCGTAGACAGGGAACATTGAGACGATCGTGCTAACCGGCGTGCGGGTTTCGCGAATCACTGCTGCCCCGCCCTGCACGCCTTCGTAATGCGCGATGTGTTCCTCAAACCATTCCATCGGTACTCAGCACCTCATAAGCAGCACGGCGCGTGGCAGCATGACCATGAACGCCGCGCCCAAGCGCCTGCCAGCGGCGTACCTCCGTTCATTGTACCTGCGCGACTGTGCAGGCGAGCAATCTCTGTCCATTCCCCACAGTTGCGCGCCCCACCGCCGTCAGCCCCAGAAGATAGACTCCATCGTCGTTCCAGCGGAAGTGCTCTTCCCAGCGGTCGCCGCGGGGATTGAACAAGCGCGTCTGGTCGCCGGTCTCGGGGTCACGTCCACTCTGAAACGCCAACTTGAACGCGTTGCAGCCCGCGCAGGTCAGACAGAGGTTGCTCGCCTCTGTCAGGCCGCCCATGGACTCGGGCCTGACGTGATCGACTTCCATCTCGACGACGATGGCCTGCCAGGTCAAGCAGTATTCACAACGGCCGTGTGCTCGCTCGATCACCTCTTGCCGGAGTGCTGGCGCGATGTAAGCCACTTAGGCGCTGAGTTGGAGGTGGTTTCGGATGTTGTGTCCCCGCTGTTGCAAAATGAGCAGGACGTGGGAGCGAAGCAGCGTCAGACGATCGGACTCGTCGACCAAAGCCGCGAGCTCGTCCTGCTCCTCGTCCGAGAGCGGCCCCTGCTTACCCCGCGTCGTGAGGTCGTGCAGCCGCCCCGCCGCTATCCAGGCCGCCCGGCGATACACCAGGGCCCACAGTTCCGCATCGCTCAGCGTGTCCAGCGTGGTTGCCAGGTGCTCCCAATCAACTATGGGCGCGTTGAAGAGCAAGGCCAGGCTGTCGATCAAGACCGCCTCTACCGGCCGTTCAACGCGGGCGGCCACTTCCGCAATCCGGGCATAGAGATCGGCGGGCAGATTGAGTTGAATGGGAAGGGTCGAAGCCATTGATGTTCCGGCCTCTCAAGAATGTCCATTCTCTCGTAGAAGTGTACGGCACTCGGCGCCTACGTAGTGATCGTACTGGGACTGTGGAACCGGTCAGCATTCACGGGAACCAGGAACGTATAGCGCGCCAAAGACCGGCCGTGTGTCACCGGCACATCTGCGAGGGAGCGCAGCGCTGGCAGCCTGCCCAACGACTCGGACCGGAACGGGACCGCCGGGGCGACGCACACGGTTGGTAGTGCAAGCCGGTCATGCCTTACACTGGAGTGCTCGGAGGACAGGACACGATGGCGCCGACCAGCAACCGACAGAACTACGACCTGACGCTGAAGCGGCTGTTCGCCCGCGCGCACGAAGGCATGCTGGCCTTGCTGCTGCCCGGCGCGCACTGGCTGGGCGAACGCATCACGGAACTGACGCCGGAGCTGCGCCAGGCCGACCTGGTCTGGGACGTGGCGCTGGCCGGCGGGGAACGCCTGCTGTTGCACATCGAGCTCCAGACCAGCCCGGACCACTTGATTGGCGAGCGCGTGGCCGAGTATGGTTTGCGATTCTGGCGGAACTTGCGCCTGCCCGTGCATTCGGTGGTTATCTACCTGCGAGAGAGCGGCGGCATTCCCGCGAGTCCCTTCGTGCTCGAACGCGGTGGTGGGCGGGAAGGGCTGCGCTACGAGTACACGGTGATCCGGCTCTGGGAGGAGCCGGCGGAGCAGGTGCTGGCGATGGCGGAGCCGGGGGCGTGGCCGTTGGCGACGCTGATGCAAGGCGAGGCGCTCACGACGCTGGAGACGGTGGCGGAGCGGCTTGCCCAGGCGCCGCTGCCGTACAGCGAACGCGAGGTGTTGACGGGCATGCTGGCGGTGTTGGCGGGGCTGCGCCTGCCGCGTCCGATAGTAGAACAGATGTTGAGGAGGAACCCGATGCTTCGTGAGTTGTTACGAGAGTCCAGTGTTGCTGAGATCTGGCGCGAGGAGGGCGAAGCCAAGGGGCTGGCCGAAGGTGAGGCCAAGGGGCTGGCCAGGGGGCTGGCTGAGGGCCAGCGTACCTTGGTGCAAACGATCTTGGAGAGTCGGTTTGGGCAGTTGGACGCCGCGGAAGTGGCGGCGCTGCAGACGGTGGTAGAGCCGCAGTTACGCATGCTGGCGACGCATATCGCCACCGACTCACGGGAACAGGTGCGCGTGCGGTTGGGTCTTGCCTGAGCTAGACACGTGCGGTCCGCCGACCATGTTCCGGTGTGCTGACGACCGCAGGTTCCGCGGAGGGCCGCCATGGCGGCGGCACGGCCAGCTTCAGCGCCAGCCGCCAGCGGCTCACCAGCGCCCACCGTGCAATGGCAGCAGAGCACCGATGACGGTATGATCAACAGCAACATCCGTGGAGCCACCGCCGCAACGCCCAGCTTGGCCAACGTCACCAATGCGATGAGCGGCCACCAGTATCGCGCGGTGTTCAGCAACGAATCCCCACTCGTTCCGGGCCATATCGTGGCAGCTTCGCCACCATTTGAGCGCCGCTGGGTCCCTAATCGACCGAGCGCGGCGAAGTCAGTGGCGGGAATCTCGTCGGCTACAGCGGCAGTGGCCCCGAACCGGTGACGACGGCGCTCGGCCACGTGTCCAATCAGGCCGACATCGTCCTCGGCTTCGATGCCGGCCAGGGCGGCGCTTTGAGCTACTTCACTGCGCAGAGCATGCAACCGTTCAACAACCTCGCAACCTTGCAGCCAAATCAAGGTTACTGGCTGCACATCACCAGTTCCGCCAACCAGAGTTGGAGCGGCCAGTAGGAAGGCGGGCATGCCGCGCGGAACTCCCACCGGCAGCCTTGCCCGTGGGCGGCCCGCCGGATGCGGCTGACCGCCGACCCAATCGCGGTTGTCCCTTTCGAGAGGAGCGGATAAACGGGCGCGGGCCTTCCCCAACGCTTATCGTGTCTCGCCTGAGCCTTCGCGACGCGAGCCTACACCGGCGCTGTTGTCCGCGGGCGCGGCGCGAAACTCGTCCAAGAGCCGCTCGATCCGCCGCCTCCCGAACGCCTCGCTCTAGCGCCTTGGATTGGAGCTCCTACAGCAACTCTCGAATCTTTATCTCCTCCGGTGTCAGGGCGCCGTCATAGGTTCGGTTGAGCAGGGGGGGATTCGCCCAGGGACGACTCCGCCAAGAGGTAATCAAGTAAGATTTCGGTCCGTCGCCTCGCCGCTGCGTCACCGACGGATACCTCAGGCGATGCATCGGAATACGGCATGGTCCCCTGGCCCTTTGTCAGCGATACCCTCAGCCTGCTAATGCAGGCTCGGTTCTGTTAGCCCTACGCTTCATCGTAGGGTGGCCTCACAGTTGCTCCGCCACCGCCCCGAAGAACTCCTGAAGTCTCACCGCCGCGCTCCTGCTATCGGGCAGCGTCACCATCACCACCCAGCGCCCCGCATCCTGCATCGCTTGCCAGGTGCCGCGCGCCTGGGCCAGGAGAAAGCGATCGGTATACGCGCCGACGATCGGACGGGCATGCTGCAGCGCCACGATGCGAATGCTCACCAACTCCGGCGGCCCGTCTGTTTCGCTCTGCTCGGTGGAGTGGTAGTCGCTCGGCCCTGTGCGCAGCTTGACCGGTAGGCGCAGGATGCCGACGCCGATGCCGGTCCGCGCCGTTTCCAGTGACGCGCCGATTTCGGGCGTCACCTCGCCGTTGTAGGTCACGTCAAGGTAGCGCAGCCAGCCCGCCTGCCGGGCCAGGCGAACGACGGCTACTGTGCGGGCAGCAGCATCGCGTGGTGCGCCGAGGGCTCCGACTTCCGCCACCGTGGTGGTCGCCTCTAGTTCCGCCGCGCCGTCGTTCGGACCAAAGGTAATCACGCCGGGTCCGTCACGGAGCTCACGGGCATAGGCCTTGTAGCCTTCCACGCCCGGCTGGCCGACCACGACGATGCCGTTCAGGTAGCCAAACGCCGTCACCGCCAGCTTCCAGGAGGCGAAGAGGCCGGCCAGTTCGGGCAAACGGGCCGGCAGGGAACTGCTCGCCTCCTGGGCTACCTGCATGGTCAGCACCGGGCGCCCTGCCCGTCGCAGCATCGCCAGATCTCCTGCCTGTGGCTCAGGCTCACCGGCCGGCTGCAGGGCCAGGAACACGCAATCCCCGCTGTCACGGAGAGACGCCAGGTCCTGGTCGTAGAAGACGAGCCAGCCTTTGCCGCCCTTGCCCAGGCTCTCTTCGACTAGTTGCTCGATCCAGGGGCCGAGGCCGCGCCACTCCGCCGGCAGTACCAGCACCAGCTTGTTACGCCTCCGCACAATCGCTTCGTCAGCCATAAAAGCGCCCAGCCGGATAAACGGGTCGCCTGCTGTTCTCAAGCGGCGTTGTTCGGCATTCTCGCCATGGGAGACGCCGTATCTTGCCTGGCAGCGCAGCAAGAGGTCCCGCAGTTGGCCGGCCACGTTGGCGCTGTCGGCTGTGGCGCCGGCCGCCAGGGCTAACGCCACGGGACGCAGGAAGACGCGCGTTGCCGGCGCACTCATGCGCCCCGGCGTGTGGCTCTCGCCGTCCAGTTGGATCGGTACCATGCGGGCCTGACGCTCGCGGGCAAAGCGGTCGAGGTAGGAATCGGGCAGCGTCATCACTTGCAGATGCTGCTCCGGCTGGGGGATGGCGTACTCCTGCAACAGGCCATCAAACCATTGCAAGTGCGTGATCGGCTCTTCGCTGGTCATGCCCATGCTCACACCGGTAATCATGGTGGTCGCCAACACCTGCCGAATGGCGGCACGCAGTAGCTCCGTCTGCCCCTCCAGCGCACCCAAGTCGATACCCTCCGCAGCCGCGATCTCCTCAAGCGTGCGATTGAGTGAGGCCGGATCGGTGCTATCCAGCGGATGAATCGTCAAGCCCGGCAGGTCGAGGTAGCCCATGCGCTTGAGGCAATAGACCGTCTGGACGGAGCCACCCATGGCGGACCAGATGATGTGCCGGATGCCGGCCGCCAGGATATCGCGCGCCTCGTTTGCCAGGTCCTCCAGCCATTCGGGGTGCTCCAGCGCCTGCTCGACGGCATCCACCCAGTCCAGCTTGATGTCCCCGCCCTCATCGCCCAGCTCCCGCATGCGGCCCCGCCGCTCCAGCAACTGGCCCAGGAGATCGTCATCCGCCAGTTGCCGCACCCGTGCGTCGGCGCCGGCGCTCTCGCTACCCAGTAATTCGACAGCAGTTCCTTGCTCCATTGCCGTAGTTGCTCCCTGTCTCTTTATAACGATTCAGCGCGCCGCTATTACATGATCATAGTCAGTGTGCGTGCCGATCCAGAACCAAAGGATTTCGTCACCGTCCAATACACCCAACGCGCGATAGTCACTGCCTATTCTCACCGAGTACACAGGCCTGTTCGGATGAACCGGCTTGAAGTGCAGACTCGGGTGTTGCGGATTCTGTTGGAACAGGTGATAGGCTTGCCGAGCGTGACGGCGGACGCGTTCCGGTAATCGCTCAAACGCGGCCCAGAAGCGTGGCGTCGTATGCGAGATCACATGCGCTCCGGTACCAGACGCTTCGTCTTGCCGGCGCGGTGTTCGACAAGTGCCTCGTCAGCAAGCACAGCCAGGGCGTCCGCCGAGGTGGCGAAGGCTTCATCCCAACGGCGCTCGGATGCAAGTTCAGACAGTATCCACCCAGCCACAGAGTCTTGTTCGCGCTCCGGCAACTTGGCCGCCTCCGCGAAAGCCAGTTCAAGTGACTTCGTCATGACTCACCGCCATTCTTCTGTTTATCTCCGAATTCCGTTGCCCTCACCCCGGCCATGCGCCCGCGCATGGCGAGCAACGTTGGACACCGACCGCCCCCGTGTATTGTAGGCAATCGAGACCCTACAATGCTTTGCATATCCGGCAATCACGCGAGCCGGCGGCGCAGGGGACGCAGATTGGAGGCAACGGTGAATGTAGAATCAGGCATCCGCGCGGGGATGCTGGCGTCGACGGGCTGGCTGGCGGCGCATCTGGACGATCCTACCGTGCGCATCGTGGATATGCGCGGCCAGGTGGCAACCAGCGAGCCGGAGCCCGGCGTGCAGGAGGCAATCTATCGCGGGCGACCGGCGGATTACGCGGAAGCCCACATCCCCGGCGCTATCTATCTGGACTGGACGCGCGACCTGGTTGACTCCGATGATCCGGTGCCGGCGCAAGCGGCCCGTGCCGACCAGTTGGCCGCCACGCTGGGGACCCGTGGCATCGGTGACCAGCATACCGTCGTTGCCTATGACGACGCCCCGACGTCGCAGTTCGCCACCCGCCTCTGGTGGCTGCTCCACCTGTACGGCCACGACCGTGTGCTGGTGCTGGACGGCGGGCTGCCCAAATGGCAGCGCGAGGGGCGCCCACTGACGGCGGACATTCCCCATTTTCCCAAAGCGACGTTCACCCCGCACTTGCAGCCAGGGCTGCGCGTGGAAGCAAGCGAAGTGCTGCAACTCATCGGCAAGCCGGGAGTGCGCCTCCTGGATGCGCGAGATGAGCGGCAGTACACGGGTGCCCTACGCCGCGGCAAGCGCGGCGGCCATATCCCGGGCGCGATCAGCATTCCGCGTGAACGACTCATGGATCCCACGGACGGTACCTTCCGCGACGACCCGGCGCTTTCGGCGGTGTTGCCGGAAGTCGGTAAGGACAGCGACGAACGGCTCGTTGCCTACTGCAACGGTGGCGTTGCTGCCACCGGCGTGCTGTTCGCTCTCGCGCTACGCGGCTACCCCCTGGAGCGACTGGCCAACTACGACGGTTCCTGGAATGAATGGGGCAACCGCGACGACGTGCCGGTGCGACAAGGCGAGCAGCCGTGAGGACACGCCGCCGAAGCGGCGGGCGACGCCCCGATGCTTGAGGGCTGGTACGTGCGGGAAGAGGAGTACAACCCGCTCGACTACAAGAACCTGACGCGCAACGTGGTGGAAGAACTGATGCGCCGCGACCCCACGGACCTGCCTCCCCTGCGCCAGTTCCTCGGCGCCGGCGTCTATGCGCTCTTCTACACCGGCGACCTGGAGTTCTATGCCCCAATCGCCTCAGCCGGCCTGGAAACGCCGATCTACGTCGGCAAGGCCGTGCCCGCCGGCGCCCGCAAGGGGACCTCCGGCAAACAGTTGGGCCGCCCCCTCTTTCAGCGCCTGACCGAGCACGGCCGCTCCATTGATGCCGCCGTCCACCTGAACCTCGCCGATTTTGCCTGTCGCTACCTCGTCGTCACGCCTCTCTGGATCACGATGGCCGAACGCTTCCTGATCGAGCACTATCAACCGCTCTGGAACGTGCGCATGGATGGCTTCGGCAACCACCCGCCCGGCAGCGGCCGTCCTGCCGGTGAGGTCTCCTGGTGGGATGCCCTCCACCCCGGCCGCGATTGGGCCCGCCGCCTACAGCCGACGCGCTCCCGCGAACAAGCCATCGACCGTGTCCGCGAGTTCTTCCGCCTCCGCGAAACGCAGCCCGAAGCCATCGCCCGCATGGTCCAGCACACGCTGGACGTTGGGTGGTGACCTGGGTCGGCGCGGACGGCGGAAGTCACACGGCTGCGCGAGGAGTTACACCACTGACGCGGCGAGCTGTCCTCGTCCGCTGGGCGAGGATCGTTCACACCGGCAGGCTAGGCAAAGAGGCGGCCAACGGGATAGGTAAAACCGGGTACTACGTCCTCGCCGTCCAGGGTGTCCTCAACACCGAAGGCAGTCGGCGTCGTGTCGCCTGGGCGCCACACGTCTACCCGCTTATAGCGCGGCCAGATGACCCACACGAGCCGGGTGCCAAAACCCAGGTACGCTTGCGCCTTGGCAGCCAGTCCGGGTGCAAACTGGTTCACCGACGCCACCTCGATTGCAAGATCAGGAGCCAGTTGGGGCGCCTTGTCGTAGTCCGGCGAGGTGGGCGACGGCAGACGATCGGCGCGCACAAACGCCACATCGGGGGCGAGCTCCGTATCGCGCGGGTGGGCGGGATCGAGACGGTAGCCCCCCTGCTCGCCGGTGATGATACCCAGTCCGTTATCTTCAACATACACGCCTAGGCGCATACCCAGGCGATACCCGGTACTGGAGGCCCGAAGGCCGCTCAATGGCATACGAAAAAGCACCCCCTGAACCAGCTCATAGACGAAGCCGTCATCTGGGATGGCGTGCAGGTCGTCCACCGTCATCGGCGGCATGTTGGGCACGATTTCGGCCCAGGGCGCCAAAGGAGGCGCTGCTCGATTCGCTACGATACTCATCGGTCCATTATCCTCCATCCACGCGAATCGTGCAACCCCGGCGCGGCTGCCCGTGCGCGAACTTACCGCCGCAGGATCACTGCGGCGTCGTAGAGCTGCATCTTCGGCCCCGGACTGGCGCCGTTGCGGACGGAGGAGCCGATGATGCTGTTGCCGACACGCTTGGTGCGAACGATGCGGACCTCCTCTACCCGCAGACCGTGCGCCGGCGCCAGTTCCGCCAGCAGTTGGTCCACCTGGAACTCCAGCCCCTGGATAATCGAGTTGCCGACCACGATGATGGCGGCGGCCCCTGGCGCGAGTTGTGGGTGCATCTTTGCGAGCAGTCGGCTGACGTCGTTGAAGTAGGTCATGACATAGTTGGCCCAGCCCGGCCCGCCGTACTGGCCCTTTTCTATGCTGAGGCCACGCAGTTGCTCGATCGTTGCCTGCAAGGGAGGAAGGTCGAAGCACGCTGCAACGGGCGGGCTTTGCCGTACCGTCTGCCAGAACTTGCCGAAGTTGGCGGCCTCGTACTCGCGCAGTTCACCCGGCCGGCTGAGCAGTTCCAGCCAGTGCAGTTGGGGGCGCGTGTTGCGCACGTAATGGTAGTTGTTCATGTAGGGGGGCGAGGTCAAAAGCAACGACACGCTGCCCGGCGCGACCGTGCTGTCAAAATAGGAGCCATGGAGTACCTCGCGCCGCCGGTGACGCCAGACCTCACCGTAGCGCTGGCTCGCCCAGATCGTGTCCTCCAGCATGTCCATCAGCTTCCGACCAAGTGGTAACACCACGGAGGCGTTGCGCACCAACGCTTTTCCGGCGCTGGGACGGGTGCTCAGGCTTGGTTCGTAACTGTAGTTGGACACGACGATCAGCGTCGCGCCGAGGGCGGCCCGAAAGAGCAACTGGTCGGGCTGGGGCAGCGCCGCGACTCGCCCTAAAGCGAAGAGAAACTTGGCCTCCACTGGTGCGCCCAAAAGCGGAATGCGACTGCGAAACGCGGCCGGTCGGGCCAGGCGGTGCTGGCGCATCAGGTCGGCGATGGCCTCGTCGCCGCCTACCGACCAGCAGCGATCAACCTCGACCTCGAACTGGGCTACCGCCGTGCGGAACTCGGCAATCTCTGCAGCGAACCGGTCGGGCGGCACGTCAACGCACTGCAACTTGGCTCGCGCCGCCAGGATGGCCCAGGCGTTCACGTCGTAGCCAACGGCGTCGCAACCGCCCTTCAACGCCTCGATCAGCGTGGTCGCCACCCCGGCAAACGGGTCCAGCACCAACGCCTCCCGGCGCAAGCGCTCTGGGAGATAGGCATCGAGTGCATCGCGCACGAAGTCGGCAGAATACCCCGCTATCCAGGGCACCCAACGGTGGACCGCCAGTAACTTGTTCTCGGTAGCCGCCGCATCGCTCAACGCTGGGCCGGTGGCGCTAAGCCGCGGCATACTGACCGATGTGATAACGACCGAGGGTAGCTCGATTATGCCACGGCACACGGCCGATGCCGGCAGACGCTGATTCGCAGTTCTCCATCACCCCGCATGATACGCGCTCGCCCGCCCGCCTGTCAGCAGCGTGCCAAGCGGGCCGGTCCAGTAATGACGCTATTGACGATGGGCAGGATAGCCCTCTTCAGCGTTAACGTTCCAGCGTCAACGCCTGGAACGCCTCCAACAGCCAGGCGCCGGGTATGTGGCCAACCTGATACTGCATCACCGAGCCATTGAGCGGACGGCGCTCTTCGGCCATGAGGCGCGCGTTCTCCTCGGCCTGGCTCTTCCAGAGAGCATCCACCACATGGGCAGGAGGCAGCGCCGCCACTTGCTCTTCGGCCCGCGCCAGGTGCTCCGCCCACAGGCGCACGCGCAACGCCCTCGCAAACTCCGCGTCGTGGATGAAGGCGTCCAGTTCGCTGTCGGTCTCAAAGCCGCGCAGGTTGATGTTGGCCGAACCGACGAGCACCCACTCGTCGTCGACCACCGCGACCTTGGCATGCACGTAGATGGGCCGGTAATGAAAGGCCTTCTTGCCGGAGGACGGCCCGGAAGCATAGAGGCTATAGATCGACACCACACGGCCCGCTCGGTCCGCTGCCCGCAGTGTTTCGACGCGCTGATCGTTGTCCCATTTGCCGTCGGCGGCCCGCAGCGGCAACACGATCACGATGCGAAATTCTGGTGTCGGCGGATGCTGCACCAGAGCAATCAGGTCATCAACGATCTCATCGGACCAGAGGTACTGGTTCTCCAGGTAGATCAACCGCCGAGCGCCGCGGATCACCTGTCGGTAGGCATGCTCGATTCCCCGCATGCCGTCCGGCGCGAAGGCGTAGGTGTTGGAGTGGAGGGTACGCACGATCTGCAGCGGCGTCTGCCAGTCCGGCTCTGCTCGTGGCTCGCGGTGCGGCAGCCCCTTGTCGCCGGTCGTCGCTTCCCAGCGCTGGCGAAAATTGGCTTCCACGTCGGCCACGGCCTCCCCTTCGATGCACACCTGGACGTCGTGCCAGTTGGGCCCAACCCGCAACGGGTGCTGTGGCGTGTCCCAGCGGTCGGCCGCCAGCATTGTCAGGTCCAGTCCGCCGACAAAGGCCACCTGGCCGTCGATCACCACAGCCTTCTGGTGGTGACAATGACTGGCGATGGCGCTGTAGTCGAGGCGACACTGCAGGTCGCCGCTCCCCTGTTCCTGCATCTCTTTCTGAACCTCAAGCATCGTGAGCGTTTCCGGCTGGAAGAGCGCTCGTGCCCCGGCCCAGAGCAAGACACGCACGGGCACGCGCTGCGCCGCCGCCGAGAGTACCGCGACGATCTGATGCTCGACCAGTTCCTGCCGGTCCGCGCGCTGCAACGGCATGTTCGGCGTCAGACACCAGCCGGCAACGTAGACATAGTGTTCAGCCTGGCGAATTGCGGCGCACAGTTCGGCAAAGTAGCACTCGCCATCGACCAGCGCCGTCACCCGGTTGTGTTGGCGGGGCGGCGTGTCCCCTGGAAACCAGCGAGCCTCACCGCCCCACCAGGCATCGACCGGCGCCTGCTGACGCGCCGGCTCCCGCCGTTGATGTCGTCGTGCGTCAGCCGACGAGACGACCGCGCCAAACCGGCGCGCTGCCAATCGCCCTAACACCCCAAATAATGGCACTGTCGCGTCCTCGTTTCCGCCCTACGCACATCCCAATGACTGTGCAGCCGGAGCATCCAGCCCGTGAGGCAGGATGCGTGCCGGAGGTCGGCAGTCAGGTGTCCATTCTGGGGTTGCGCATTGCCGACCAGGCCGGCGAAGTGCGTAAGCGCATCGGCGTGGCGTTGCAGTCGACCTCGCTGTTCGAGCGCCTTACGTTGGTCGAGCTGCTGCGCTTCTACGCCGCCTGCTACAACCGGCGCATGTCGGCAGCGGATGCGCTCAAGCTGCTGGCACGGTTCAGGCTGGCAGTGACGGGGGCCTGGCGACTGAAGTCGCGGCTATACCAGGCGAAGTCCGCCTGCGCGGACTAGGTCAGCCCGCGAAGGCGGGCTTTGCCATGGTAGTCGCGACTTCAGTCGCCAGGCCCGCGCCGCCAACGCGACGTATGCACGGCTCAGAGCGAGGCCGTCACTGCCGCAAGCGCTGTCAGGATGTGCCCGTAGAGGCCGTTACTCTGGTTTCCGAACACTATAAGTGCGCCGACGAGCGCTATGGACACGAAGGTGAGAACAAGCGAGTACTCGACAAGGCCCTGCCCTCGTTCGTTACCGTTCGTCGCAGCGCGGACCGCATCAAGCACCATACGCCGTTCCTTTCCCTTGCTAACGCTACCACCAGTGTACGCTCGCCACGGGCGCCCTGCCATAGCCCGGTCTGGTCACAGGTGGGGGGGTCAGGTGGGGGACTTACCCACCGCCCTCGTAAGGCTAGCCGTTACGGTAGCCGCGCCGACTAGCGCCGGCAACTCGACGGTGAACGTGCTGCCCTGACCCGGCGCGCTGACCACGGTGATACTGCCACCGTGCTGCTCGACAAGCGCTCGCGTAATGGCGAGTCCGAGACCGGTGCCATCGACGGAACTGGTGACCCGGTTGCGCGCCCGAAAAAACTTGGTGAAAAGAAAGGCCTGTTCCTCCGGCGTCATACCAATGCCGGTATCGGCAACCGAAACACGCAATGTGGCGCCATTGCTTTCGGCAACGACGGTGATACGCCCGCCGGCGGGGGTGTACTTGTGCGCATTCGAGATCAGGTTGGTGAACACCTGGGAGAGTCGGACCGGATCGGCCCGCAGTGGCGGCAACTCGTCGGCCAGTTGCAGTTCCAGGAGTTGATCTTTCGCTCCCAACGCCGGGGTCAAAGATCGAACCACCTGGCGCAACAGCGAGGCAACCTGCAGCGGCGCGAGGCGCAAGTCGACCTTGCCGGCGTCGAGGCGGGAGAGGTCCAGCAGGTCATTGACCACGGTCACTTCGCGTTCCGCATTGTGCAGGATGATGTTCAGAAAGTCTCGCTGCTGCGTTGAAAGCTCACCGGCGGCGCCATCCAGGAGGAGTTCCACGAAGCCCTTGATGGAGGTGAGCGGTGTACGCAGCTCATGGGACACGAAGGAAGTTGCCGTTCACGACGGCATCGGTCCGGGAATGCCTGTGGACTTCAATTTGTCGC
>DAIMXP010000041.1:0-58679 GCA_036734945.1 Chloroflexota bacterium | reverse complement strand
GGTCCCTCGTGGCACTGAGGACGGCACGGCTGTTGGTGGCCCCGCTCCAGGCGACCACCGCCCCCACTGTGGCAACGAGCAGGATGAAGAGACCCAGCACGGCACGCAGGTCGACCTGACGCGAACGGTGCAGCGCGCGGGATGGCGTGAGCGTTCGCGCGGCCATGGCTGGCTCCTTAAGACTCAGGAAAGCAGGTAATGATTTTTGTAATATAGGCGGAAGTGAAGGATTACGTCAACAAGCATACGGAGATCAGGCCGGCATTACACGCGCCAGTTTGTGGCCGTGGTATAGTCCCACCAACATCACGACTGGCGAATCGACCCTGGTGGAGCACGACCGCAGCGGGGATCCAAGGTGCGAGGATGACGAATCCGGAACCGGCACGCTCGAAGAATTTGGCAGACAAGCTTGATCGCCTCTTTCATACCATCCACCCGCGCAACCGGGGTGAATACAGCTTCGAGGAAGTAGCCGAGGCGATCCGGACGCGCGGCGGGCCAACGATCTCGGCGACCTACCTCTGGCAACTGCGCAAGGGGCTGCGGGACAACCCCACGAAGCATCACCTGGAGGCGCTCGCCGAGTTCTTCGGCGTCACGCCGGCCTACTTCTTCGACGAGAGCGCGGTCGAGCGCATCGATGCCGAACTGGACTTGCTGGCAGCATTACGCGACGCCCCCGTGCGGCACATTGCCCTACGGGCTTTCGGCCTCTCGGCCGAAAGCTTGCGTGCCATTGCCGATATCGTCGAGAATGTGCGGAAGCTGGAAGGGCTGCCGGAGCCGGAAACGCCCCGGCCACGCCGTGGCCGGCCACCGCGCCAGCCGGCGCAGGAAGCGTGAGCCAATGCCTCTCCGCCGATCAGCATCCGCTGCTCGCCCAGAACCGCATGCTCGGCGCGAGCGCTTCGAGGCGCTCCTCCAGCGCTGTGAGCACGGTCTGAGCGAGCTGCCCGTACCGACGCCGTTCGACATCGAGGAATTAGCCCGTGCCATCAGCACCCGGCGTGGCCGCCCGATCAGGCTGCAGCCGGTGCGGCGCATGCCGCGTCTCGCCGGCCTGTGCGTTCCCAGTGGTCCCATCGACGTCATCGTCTATTCTTCCGAGACGTCGCCGTTGCACCGGGAGCACATCATCCTGCACGAACTCTGTCATCTCTGGCTCGGCCACGAACCAGTGGCGGTGCTGGAGGACGAGATCGCCAACGTCCTGGGTCCGGACGTCTGTGCGGCCAGCGTACATCTCGTGTTCCGCCGCGCGAACTACACGACGGACGAAGAGCGGGAGGTAGAGGCGCTCGCTTCACTCATCTTGAAGCAAGCCGTCTTCGCCGCTGGAAACGGTTCACGCGATGCGGAGACAGACGAACTCCACCGGGTTGACGGCATCATGGCCGGTGATAGTGAGGCCCGGGCATGATCGCGCTGACGCCGATGGATGCCATCGCCGCTCTGGCCTGGGTCGTGGTTGCCTACAAGGCGGGGACACTGCGCCGGCGCTTCGCTGATCCTGCTGGCCGCTATCACTGGCTGACGCTGCTCTGCCTCGCGCTGGCGCTGACTGTTCTGCTCCCCCAGACGTATCTGACCATCGACCGCTGGAGCAGGGTGCCCAATCTCGCTCGGCTACTGGGCGACGGTTCTGGTCTGGTTGCTTCCTGGAGCGCGCAGGCGTTGTTGTTCCATCTCACCTTCCCGCTGGGAGCGGCAACCCGGCGGACGCGCATCCTAGGTCTGGTCCTCCTGCTCGTTCTGCTGTTGATGGCGGTCTGTTTCTCGCTGGCCTGGTTGCCTGATGAGGCGCTCGACTTCACGGGGCGTTACGCGCGCACGCCCTTCATCTTCGAGTATCGTGTGGTCTTCCTCGCCTTCCTCGGCCTGGGGATGGTCAACGCGGCGCGCCTCTTCTGGCGCTATGCCACCCTCGCCCGCCGGGCCGTCCTGCGTCTCAGCCTCCGGCTCGCGGCAGCATCGTCCGCTCTCGGGCTGGCCTACGTGATGAATGAGGGACTGCGGGTGGCAAGCGTTCGCTTCGGACACGCCGATCCCTTGCCGCATCCAGCCGCCGTTTCCGCCATCTTGCTGGCGACCTTCATCGTGGTCGGTCTGGCCAGCACGACGGTCGCCTTCTGGGGCTCCCGCCTCCGACTGGAAGCACTGAGCACCTGGTTGGGCCAGTACCGCTCCCTCCAGCGCCTGTACCCGCTCTGGCAAACGCTGTACCGCTTCGATGCGGCGATTGCCCTGGATCCCCCGGCATCGCGTCTGTCCGACCTCTTGAACTGGCGGCGCGTGGACTTCCGGCTTTACCGTCGCGTCGTGGAGATCCGCGACGGCGTGTTGCTCCTGCGTCCCCACATGGATCCGGGAGCAGCAGCGTATGCTCGGGAACTTGCAGGCACAGCGGGCCTTCCAGAGACCGAGATCCAGGCCGTGTTGGAGGCGGCGGAACTCGCTGTCGCCATGCGTGCACCCTGTGCTCGCGGCACGGCGGTGGTGGATGCTCTGCCCGGCATTCCCTCCTTCGCCTCCGCCGACCTACCAAGTGAGATCGCTTCCCTGGAGCGTCTCGCACGCTGCTTTCGGCACTCACCAATTGTGCGACAAGTGGTCGCCGCATTCGCCCTCGAGCAGCGCGGTACGTTGTCCATGCAACGCCGTTCGCAATGACGGCCACGTCACCTTCACGAATGCCCGGCCGTCAGCGACTCGCGCGCCTCATCACGGAGATCCTGGCCCCCGCGCCGGTCGCCGCGATCCTGTTAGTCGCCGTTTCCCTCCAAAGCTCTGCTTCCCCGGCTGCCGGTCTGCGTTGGGCGGCCCTCACCGTCCTGGTCGTCTGCGCCGTTCCCCTGGCCTTCGTCTTGCAGCGCGTGCGCCGCGGCCGGCTGACCGATCGCCACGTCCGCCTGCGCGAGCAGCGCCTGGCGCCGCTGCTGGTCGCGCTCGGCGCGATCTTCTGTGGTGTGCTGCTGCTGATCTGGCTCGGCGCTCCCCGTGAGTTAGTGGTCCTGCTTGTCGCGATGATCGTCGGCGCCACCGTCTGTCTGCTGATCACCCTCATCTGGAAGATGTCCATCCACACCGGCACGGTCGCCGCCACGGCGTTGATCCTGGCGATCATCTTCGGTCCGCCGTTGCTGGTGCTCGAACTGCTCGCTGCCCTGGTAGCCTGGGCCCGGGTGGAGTTGGGCGTGCATACTCCGGCACAGGTGGTCGGCGGCGGCATCATCGGCGCGGCGGTGCCGGCGGCAGTCTTCCTGCTGTTACGGTAGTATCCAGGAACCGCGGGAGTCTTACGCATGTAAGCTCGACTTTGGCCTTTTAAGCGGCGTAGCAGAGGGTCTCGGTCAGATACTCCAGGAACTTCCGTAGGAGTTTCACGACATCGGGGTCGCGCGAACAAGGCATAAAAGCGCCCGAGGGTCCAGAGTTCGCGGCGCACCAGGGTAAGCGCATCTGCAAAAATAGGTTGGGTCTTCTGGTACCAGGCGGCGTGGCGGACGAGCGGCGCGGTGACGGTAATTGCGGCAGGCGAACGCTGGGGCGCGGGCGAAGGACCGTTGCATCCTTGCTTCGAGGATCTGGTCGGAGCCGGCGCCGTCATCGCGGCGTTGCAAGCGGCGGCGCCCTCCCCCGAAGCCGTCGCGGCCGCCGCCGCATTCCGCGCTGCTGCCTCCGATCTGTTGTCGCAACTCCATGCGTGCAGTTCGGGCAAGGAACTTCGGCAGCGCGGCTTGCAGCGGGACATCGTCATCGCCCCCGATTGCAGCACCAGGGCCACCGCGGCCCCGGTGCTGCAATCGGGGGCGTTCGTCGCTACCCGTGCGTAAGGTCCGACTATTTGACCAGTGCAGCAGCCCTGATCGCGTGAAAGTTACTTCGTCTCCTTTCGCGCCGTTCAACAGGGCGACCGGGCCTGGCGACGACAAGTAGCGCACATGTAGCGCGCAAGTAGCGCAAGACCCGGTATCCTCAGCGCGAGTGTATGGTTTACGGCTTTCTCCCCAAAGCCGTCGGGATGGTCGCCCACCCGGGAGTTCCTCCACAAGGCGACCAACGGCACGGCTCGGCCGCGCTGCAAGGTGGATCGAAAACGAGCGTGCTCTCCACTTTCGGCGATCAGGGTTACGGGATTGGAAATGCGCTAGAGAAAGGACACCGGTACGGCAAGCGAAAGAGCGTGCGAATGATCCCCTGTCCCATCAGCGGCAAAGACGCCCAGGCCCACGTGCAGTACGACCGAGATGCCGTCACGCCGGATGCTGAGTAGGTTCCAGATCGCCTCGGTGATCTCCGCCTGCACGGTACTCACCGGCAGTCATTCGACCGTCCCGTCGCGTCTCTGTCCTCGCGCCGATGGGCGTGCTCCCTGCCAGCAGACCGCGAATGCGCGACTGCTGCTGGTCAACAGTCGATGGTCCCTGGCACGGCGGCGTGGAAGGCCGAAACCACCGGGAAGGAGCGACAATGGTTGGCGAGCCACCGGCAGCGTTTGATACGTCGTTCTGGGTCCACGTCTTCGGCGCCGGACTGTTGCCGATGATCTTGCCGCGTTACACCCTCCGGTACGCACCGGCGGTGGCGCTGGAACTGCCGATCTCTTTCGCCAGCGGTCGGGAGTTCCGCCGCCTCGCTCAGAGCGGAGAACTGCAACGAGAAGAGCCGGACGGTGATCGGGTGGGCATGTTCGGTCCTGGCGAACGGGCGACCATCAACCTGGTGCTGGAGCATCCTGACTGGGTGCTGCTCCTTGATGATCGCCGGCCTTTCGACTGGGCGGAAGCACACGGTATTCGGGTGGTGTGCAGTCCCCTGCTGGTCGTCGCCTGGTTTCAGGCAGGAACACTGGATGTGCACGAAGCCGAGCGCCTACTCGCCCTGCTCACGGCCCCGGGCACGATGAGTCCGGTGTTGCTGCAGCGAGCACGACGGCGCCTGGCGACCGTTATCATGCAAAGAGAGGAGGCGGAGCATGGATGAGAAGCAAGTCGTCACGATTGAGCTCGACGCTCCCGCTGTCCAGCGTGTGGAGCGTGCGGCCCGCCTGACCCATCAGGCGCCGGGCGCCTTCCTGTCCAGGGCAGTGGAGGCGGTGACGCGCCAGGTGTTGCTGGACGACGCTGCCGAGCGCTGGCTGCGCGAGGAGGCGACCTACTCGGAACTGGCAGCGGAAACCGGGCTGTGGATCGAAGAGATCATGCAGGCCGTCGCACGCCGCAACGGCGACCGTGCCGTTGCCGCCTCCCTGCAAGACTGGCAGGCGCTTGCAGAGGAACACCAGCAGCCCGATCTGCTGCGGCTGGTGCAAGAGGCGACGGCCGCGGTACGGGTGGGAAGGTAAACCTTGGCGACCCTGACGCGCCCGGGCCGCGCTTCGAGTTCGTCAGCGCGCCTCCAGCGCTGACCGACACGTCCCCAGCACGCTCGCTCGCGCCAGATCCAGTTGCGGTCTTAACGACCACCCACGGCCTGATTGCCCGGTAAACGTCGGCCGCACCACACTGGCGGTCGGAGCGGCGCGCCCGTGTCCAGAACAGTCCAGCGACAACGGCCAGCTGCTCCTTGCCAGGCAGCGATGTAGCGCCAGCCGGCGGAAAGGCGACGTCGCGCTCGCGGAGCGTGCCGACAGAACGCCCGCCGGGCGCCCTGTTCCACCACGTCGCCCCTGCCGCCAGTGTTGTTTGCTCAGCGCCGGCAGGATGGTCTGCGACTGAGGTCCCCTCCGCATCCCCCAACCTTTCACCCCAGCTCTTCCTCCTGCTCGTAGGCGTGCGAGGCGATATGCCGCCTGCCGGTCCGACACCGGCGCTGCCGCGCGGTCGCGGTAGTGGGCGTGCGCGAGAAAGGAGGCGCTGTCCTTCGCGGTGAAGCCTGCGAGCCGGTTGGTCCGCCTCGCAGCGACGTGCTGTGGTGCTGCCGAGCGTTCATGCGCTCGGCAGCAGTCATTTCAGAAAGGAGAAGGTCAGATGTCCCAGCGTTATCCCTCGGGGCTGCACCGGCTCGTTGCCGTTGGGCAGGCGGTCGGCGGCCGGGTAGCGTGCCGTGTCTGGCGCCGGCTGGTCCCTCAGGCCATGCCGGTGTCGATCATCGTGGTGATCGCCGATCGGCGCCAGCGCCATCGTCTGCAGCGCCGCCTTCAGGGCGGAGTGCGCCAACTCCAGCGCACCTTCGGCCCGCAACCGCTCACCGTTGTCGTCCAGGAACGGCTGGACGGTGGACAGCGCGCCGGTTGCCATATGGTTCACCAGCGTCCGGACGGGACCCCGGCCACCGTCATCCGGCTGGCGCTCACCCTGGGTGAGCACCGCTTGACCGTCGACGAGTTGCTGGCCGCGCTCGTGGACGAATACGTCTCGCTCCACGAGCCCACGCCGAATGCCGCCGGGCTGGAGGCGTTGTTCACGGAGCTCGGCGCGGCGCGCAACGGCGTTCCCATGTGAGGGAAGGCTCGACGCGGGTTCAGCGTGACGGCAGATTGCGGGCAGGCTGCCGTCGCTCCACCACTCCACTGCTCACTTAGTATTGAGAAAGGCGCCAATCCCATGGCACAAGCAAAAGTCGTGTTCCGGAGTCTTGCTGACCTCGCGCAACTGCTCGACGAGCTTCCGGTCGAGGAAGAGCCGACAGCAGCGTCTGCACCAGCCCCGGTCGACGTGTTGACGACCACGCTCGACATCATCGCCGACCAGGACGCCGCGATGCCGGCGGTGGATCTCCCCACGCTGCTGGCGGAACTTCAGGCGGCGAGCGCCGCTCTGGCCACCGCGACGGCGCGGGACCAGGAGGCGCGAACCGTCGCCCTTGGTCAACTGGCAGCCTACGACACGCTCGTCGGCCGGCAACAGGAGGCCGAGGAGGCCCTCGCCCAGGCCCAGCAGGTGCGGCGGGACGCGGACACTCTGGCGACCGCCGCCTTCACCGAGGAAGCGGGCGTCGCGGCCGGCGCCGTCGCCCAAACGGCAGCCCAGGTCGAAACGCACGCCTCTCGTCTGCTGGCGCAACGGCAGGAGGAGACCGAGCGACTGCTCGCCCAGCCGGTGCTCCAGCGGCTCCTGGAAGAGCGCCGGCAGGAGGCAACGCGCCAAGACGCCGCAGCCGCCGAGGCGGAACGCACTCAGCGGCTACAGGATAGCCTCGCCACCGTACACGCGGTACTGGCGGCGGGCCGGTTTCAGGAAGCTGAGGCGATGTTGGGGCCACTTGCCAAAGACAACCCCGACAGCGCTGATGTCACTTCCTTCCAGCACATCATCCGGCAGCGGGCGCAGGCGGTCAAGATCAGCGCTGCCGACGAGGCGCTACGCGCGGCGCGCCGCGCCTATCGCCAGACGCCGGCCGAAGCCGTGGCCCGGTTGGAGGGGCTGGACCTCCAGGGCTTGCCGCAGGACCTGCTGCACCAGATCAGCGGCGTCTGGGCGGCGGCCTGCGCCCGCCTCTGCCAGGCGCGCGGCGTCACCGCGCCGCTGCTGCGCTACCTGCCCGCGCCCGCCCACGGCGTCGTGGTGGCGCGCGAGCAGGAAGGCTGCTATCGCGTCGTGAGCGCGCTCGGCGCCCGCGACTGGGCGCCGGGCAGCCCGGTCCCCGAGGCCTTCCTGCGCCAGGCCCGTCCGTTGCGCGCTGCCGGCCACTGAAGGTCGACGTCGCATGGTCATCGGCCCCCGGAGCGAGCGCGCCTGCTCCGAGGGCTGCGGCCGGGCGCGATCAGTCAGGAGGTGAGGACTTGACTCGGCAAGGAGAACCGCATGGATGCTCGTCGCAGGTATTTCTATCGTCTGCAGGTCGAAGGCTGGCATGGGCAGCACGCCCTGGTGCTGCGCAATGGCTACCCCCGGGTTTACGTGGAGGCTGCCCTGTACGCAACGCTCGCCCGGCTGCGCCGCTATCCCACGCGCTGGGAGTTGCTGCGCGGCAACGACATGTCCCAGGCCGAGGATCTGGCCTGTATCCGCAGCCTGCTCGATGGGACGGGCGCCGGGAACAGCACCCGCAAGCGGGTACCCGCCTGGTCGATCCGCGCTGCGGCGCTGTATCTGCGCTGGCAGGAGCTGGATGGCACACCGGAGGGGCCGGACCCGTGCTGCCAGGGCTGACCACCGAGCAACAGGCCGCCGTTGGCGCTCCGCCCGGCCCGCTCTTGATCGTGGCCGGGCCGGGCAGCGGCAAGACCCTGGTGCTGGCGGCCCGCGTCGCCTACTTGATCAGGCGGCGGGGGATTCCGGCGCAGCACGTCCTAGCCCTGACCTTCGCCGCCAGGGCGGCGCAGGAACTGCGCGCCCGCCTGGTCCGGGTGCTCGACGAGCCAGGACAGCGCGTAGACGTGGCGACCTTCCACTCCCTGGGACTGCGCCTGATCCGCCAGTGGCCTGCGGCGCTCGGTTTGGCGCCGGGAGCGGTCTCGGTGCTCACCAGCAGCCAGGCGACGCAGCTCCTGCACAGTGCCGCGCACGACGTGGGCCTGGACCTCACGCGCTGGTCGCCGGCCGAACTGGCCGCCAGTCTGGAGCAGCTTCGCCGCAGCGAGGACGGCGTCCCGGCGATTCCCCCGTGGTCGGCGCTGCTGACCGCCTATGAAGGCCTGCTCCGACGGTACGGGGCGGTGGACTATCCGGCGATGCTCACCTGGCCCTTGCGCCTGTTCCGGGAACAGCCGGAGACGCTGCGGCTGGTGCGTGACCGCTACCAGGTGATCCTCTGTGACGAGGCCCAGGATTGCTGTCTCGCCCAATACCGGCTCGTCCAGCAACTTGCCGCGACGCACCGCCAGCTGGTGCTGGTGGGGGATCCCCGACAATCAATTTACGCCTGGCGAGGAGCGGATGGCCAAGTGCTCCAGCGCTTTGGCGTGGAGTTCCCGGAACGCCGGGTCGTGCGTCTGGCGCAGAACTTCCGCTCCAGCGGCCAGATCGTTGCCTTCGCCAACGCGCTTGGGGCGCCGCTCGGCGCGGAGGGTCCGCTTTGGACGACGAACTCGCCGGGAGAGCCGGTCCGGGTCTTCGTCGCCACGGATGAGGAGGACGAGGCCGGCTTCGTCGCCGCCGAGATCCGGCGACTGCTGCGGACGAGCGCGGTCGCCCATGCGGGCGAGATCGCCGTGCTGTACCGCCTCAACCAGCAGCGCGAGGTCCTGGCGCGAACGCTCCGTCAAGCCGGGGCGCCCGTCCAGCACGCTGCCGAAGAGGCGACCGTTTGGCTCTCCACGATCCATCAGGCCAAGGGCGCGGAGTGGCCGGTGGTGTTCCTGGTGGGTATGGAGGAACGGCTCCTGCCGCACTACCACGCTATCGAGAGCGGCGCAGAGGAAGACCTGCTCGCGGAACTGCGACTGGCCTTCGTGGCGGTCACGCGGCCACGCATGCGCTTGTACCTGACCTGCTGCCGGCAGCGGCGGCAGCACCACGGCCGCCCTGCGGGCGTCGGCGCGGGTACCCACCGGCGCCTCCTTTGCCGCCCCTCCCGCTTTCTGACGGGGTTGCCGGCCGGCTTGCTCGCGCGGGCGGCGTGAGCACGGAGGCGCAGCGTCATGCGCTCGCGGAGTGAGCTGGCCGAGTTGAAACGCGCCCATCCCCTGCCCGCTGTCGTGGCCGGCTATGGGGTGGCGCTCCGTCCGGGCGGCTGGGTGCTGCTGGGCTGCTGCCCCTTCCACGACGATCACGAGCCCAGCCTGCTGGTCGATCCACGCGACGACCATTTTCACTGCTTCGGCTGTCGCGCCCACGGTGACGTGCTGGACTTCGTCCAGCGGATGGAGGGGATCGATTTCCGCCGCGCCGTCGAACTGCTGGCAGGCGCGCCGCCACGGCCGGCGACCACGACCTGCGGAGCGACCGGGCGGAACAGCGTTTCGCCTGGGGCACGCCGGCGCTCGCTGCCCTGGGAAACGGCGGAACGGGCCGCTGTTGCCGCCGCAGTGGCGCTGTATCACCACCAGTTGCTCACTGCGCCCTGCGCCCGAGCCTACGTGGCGCAGCGTGGCCTGACGCGGGACACCATCGTGCGCTACCGCCTGGGTTACGCAGTCGGGGACACCTTGCAGCCCGAGCTGCGGCGTCAGGGGCTGTCCGTTGCCGCGGCCAGGCGGGTGGGCTTGCTCGACCGGGACGGCCACGAACGTCTGGCCGGCCGCCTGGTCGTACCGGAGTTGCGCAACCGGCAACCAATCTGGCTCATCGGTCGCACGATCGCTCCTGACGCTGCCGGCCGCCGCTACCTCGGCCTGTCGGGACCAAAGCCACTGCTGGGTTGGGAGGACACGGCCGGCGCAACCGTCGTCTTTCTCACCGAAGGGCCGTTTGACTGGCTGCTGCTCCGGCAGTGGGACTACCCTGCGCTCGCCCTGGTCGGTACCCACGTCCGACCGGAAGTGCTGCGCTCCCTTGATCGCTTCCAGACCGTCACTCTGGTCCTCGACAACGACGAGGCCGGACAGGCGGCGGCCGGCGATCTGGCGAAGGCGCTCGGTCCGAGCACGCAGCAGGTCAGCCTACCAATCGGCGTGAAGGATGTCGCCGAGCTCGCCCGCTGTCCGAATGGGCAGGCGATCTTCGCCGGGATCGTGTCTCGCCTGCCGGCGGCGCCAGCGGCCGGCGCTCGTGCCGCATGAGCGGCGACCACGTCGGCTCAAGAAAGGAGCAACGCATGCCGGAACCATTGCCGCCGGACAGCAGCACACCAGCGGTGATCGATCCGCTGCCGGCGGCGATCGTCGCGCTGCTGCGGCAGCCGCTCAATCCCGCGCTGGTCTGCCGGCGCCATGGCAGCAAGGGCCAGCTGCTGCCCTACCTGGAGGGACACCAGGCGATCACCCAGGCCAACCGCATCTTCGGTTTCGGCGGGTGGTCCTCGGCGGTGCTGGGGCCAGTGCAGACACGTGAACTGCGCCGCCTTGACCCCAAGTCGGGCGAAACCCACACGGTGGATCTCTACTGGGCCACCGTCCGCGTCCAGGTCCATCTGGGGCCGACGAAGACCGACGTAGGCTGTGGCTGCGCGGAAGACGCCACGCCGGAGAGCCACGACACGGCGATCAAGGCGGCAGTGACGGATGGGCTGAAGCGGGCGCTGCGGCAACTGGGCGAGCAGTTCGGTAACGGCTTGTATGACCGCGCCGACCCCACCCGTGTCGCCGGAGCGCGTGCCCTCGAGGAGTTGCGCGCCGCCACGCTGTCGCTCGGCGCCCGATTCGGGCTGGATGCGGCGGCCACGCGCGAGCACGCCGCCCGCAAAGCCGGGCGACCCTTCGCCAGCCTGGAGGCGGGCGACCTCGCTCGGGTATTGCGGGCCATGGCAGAGGCGTTGAGCCGCCAGCGCGCCGCCTGAGGTGCGGCGAACGCAGCGCCGCCCGGCGGGATGTTCCCGCCGGCGCGAAACGGAGCAGTGACAAGGAGCTTTTCGATGGCAAATTCTCTCAATCTTGTCCAGTTAATTGGCCGTACAGGCCGTGAACCTGAGATGCGCTACGCCGCGAACGGTCAACCGGTGACCACGTTCTCCCTCGCCACCGATCGCCGCACGAGCAAGCGCGAGGACAGCGCCGGTCCCGATTGGCACCGTGTCGTGGCTTTCGGAGCGCTGGCGGAGTTTTCCAATCAGTACCTGGCCAGGGGTCGCCTGGTCTACATCGCCGGCCGCCTGAGCTATCGCAGCTGGACCGGCCAGGACGGCCAGCAGCATCACAGTACCGAGATCGTCGCCAGCGACGTGGTGCTGCTGGACCGCCGCCCGAGCGGCGAAGCCGCCGACGCCGTTGACGGACAGGTGGTGAGCGGCAATGATCTGCCGTTCTGAAATTACCTCCCGCCTGCCCACCGTGCGGCTGCGAGCGCTGCGCGGGCAGCTCATCTGCCTGCTGCGCCCCCCCACAGCGGCGGCCGACAACGACCGCGCCTGCGCCCTGGCCTTCATCGCCAGTCCCCGCGCGCCCTTCCTCAGGCGCTTGCGGTTGTACCGGCGGCAGATCCTCCTGCCGCCCGGCGATGCGCCTCGCGCAGCCTGAACCCGTCGCCAACACGATGGCCACGCTGTTCGATCTCCTGCCCCGGCAGCAGCAACTGGCGCTGGCCGTGCGCACGAAAGGCCCGGCGCACGTCGCCCAGACGTTCGCCAGTTACGCCGGGCAGTTCTACGACCGCGCACCCTTTGATGCGGTCGCCCGGGAGGTGTACGCCCTCTACGCCGTGGATAGCGATGTGTCCGCGAGTTGCTTCCGGCACCGGCTCGACCGGCAGTTGCGTGAGCGGTTCCGTCCAGCGGTGGCCTGGGAGACGGGACCCTTGCGAGAGGAGGATGCCGGATGAGCAGCGAAAGCAAGACACAACCGATGCTGCCCTTTGCACCGGATGCGGCTGAGTTGCTGCACCTGGTCCGGCAGAACCTGCGGCTGCTCACCGACCTGGCCGCCCATTATGAGGTGGCGCGGCTGGGACCGCCGGTGAGCAGCCGCACCATCGGCAAGCCGCTCGACGTGGCGGAGTACCTGGCGCCGGAACTGGCCGACCTGGCGCAGGAGCAACTGCGGGTGGTCTTGCTGGACACCAAGCACCAGATCATCGGCTGCTGCCTGGTGTACCAGGGCGGCATCAATGCCGTCAGCATCCGCATCGCCGACTGTTTTCGGGAGGCGGTGCGCGCCGGTGCGGCGGCCATCGTCCTGGCCCATAACCACCCGTCCGGCGACCCGACACCCTCACCAGAGGATGTTGCCTTGACGGTGGACGCCGCTCGGGTCGGCGCCCTCCTGGGGGTCGATGTACTGGATCACGTGATCGTCGGCCACGCGGGCCGGCACGTCAGTCTCCGCGAACGCGGCCTCTTCTCCCCGACTATCCGGTCCCCCATCACTCCGGGATAGCACGGGGTCCGGCAGAAGTCTGCATGCTGGCGCTGCCACGGCACAGCGACGGCCGCCGCCGCCCGCCGTGTCGCTTGCTGGTGGAGCGGCCTCGACCAGTTCGCGCACTACGAACAGACCGGGCGCTGATCGTTCCCGGTCTGGAGTTGCGGTCACGGTACCGGGAGGCAACCGCAAGACGCGGTGCGGCTTCCCACGCAGCCGTGTCGCCAAGAAAAGGAAAGGATAGCGATGATGACAGAAGACTTCGCGAGCACCTTGCGCCGGTTCCGCCTGCGCGCCGGGGTCTCCCAGAACGCCCTGGCCAAGATCGTCGGCATCAACGCCAGCTACATCAACCGCCTGGAGAACGGCGAGCGCGAGGCCCCGACGCGGGACGTTGCCCAGGCGCTCGCCCAGGCCCTGCGCCTCTCCGCCGAGGAGGTGGACCGCCTCCTCTTCTCGGCCGGCCACGTGCCGCCCAGCTTGCAGAAGCTCGGTCCGGCCGACTCCACCATCGCCGCAGTGACGCGCCTCTTGACCAACGATCGCCTGTCGCCAGAGGCGCGGGCCGACTTTCGGGCCATCGTGGAGACTGTCGCCATCCGCTGGCAGTGCAACCACGCCGTCAGCTCACCCCACGTCACTACGACTACACTGGCGCATGCCTCTGGCAACGTGGCAAACGGCGCGCTCGCGTCGGTCGGGAGCGCGCGATGAGCATGCGTCAGCAAAACAACGCCCGAGTGCCGGCGATGCCGTGCTGGCAGGTCACCGGCAATCGCCGCTACCTTCGTGTTTTCGGCGTCGCAGGCTACCGCTGGACGGCGGTGCTGTCCTGGTACAGCGAGCAGGAGTGCGCTCCAACCGCGCCCACGGCGTTCTGGTTGCTCCGGTTGGGGCCGGGAGCGCCGTGCAACCTGGACGCCCCGGTCCTGGTGGTGCGGGCCGTGCGCTTCCTTCCGGCAGACCTGGATCGCTCCACAGCCAGCCCCCGGTGGGTGCAGGCGGACGCCGAGGCGATGGAGGTGCAGCACGCCTTGCACACGGCCGAACGCTACATCGAGACGGAACTGCGGGGCCAGTTTGAGCCGCTCAGACCGTAGGCCGCGAGCCGTGCCGCTACGCAGACTTGCCCACGCTACCGAACCGATCTGTCGGGGCCAGACCAACACCCTGGCTACGTGGTCGAGGCCCACCGATCGTCAGGTCAGATCGCATGACAGCGGGCCTGACGAGGGGCAGGCCGAAAACATCAACCGGACCGATGCCCCCAGCATTTGAGAGAAGGAGACCATGTGAAGATCCCCAGCGTGACCCAGACGACAACAACACCGGCCGCAACAGTCCCGCTGCCGGCATCCCCGCTAGACGACGCAGCGACGCCAGTACAGCCGGTCGTCGAGTTGCAAGGCGAGGACGGCGAGACCATCAGCATTGTCGCCCCAGGCCCTGAACTGCTGGCCCGCATACAGGCTGGCGCGGTGGCCACGACAGACGATGGGACAGCCACGGCCGACAAACTCGCGCGGCAACTGGCGGCAGCACAACGGCCGACCCATGCCGATTCCCCTCCGGCGGAGGCAATGCCTGCTGCGGAAGCTGCGCCGCCGGGCGCCGTCACGCCGGCAGCGATACCCGCTGCGCCGGCTGCGTCGCCGGACACCGCAGCCGCCAGCCCATCGTCTGCCGTGCCGCCCACCGTGGACGATCGCCAGCCCTTCAAGGTCGTCTTGCGCCTCAAGCCGGTCGCAGGTAAGCGTTGGCACGCCACCATCGGCATCGGTCGGGATGGCTGCGACCCCTGCTGGGAAGGCAGCGACGTCGACGACTGGCAGGAGGCGCTGGACAGCGTCCTGGGGGTGCATGCCGCCGCCGAAGCCAGGTGGGCCGAGCAGCCGCGCAACCCCCGCCCGGCGGTGTCCACCACTCTCGGGACGGTCGCCGCCACCAGCGCGCCGCCGAGCCCGTCGGCGAAGACCGGTGGCGACGCCGGCAAAGCCAAGCCAGCCGGCAAGAGCAACGCAGCTCCCCCGCCAGCGACCACCGTCGCCGCCAGCGCGCCGCCGCCCGTCCCCGCTGCCGACCCGGCGTCCGCTGCCGGCGTCGAGAAGCTCACCCTGTTCTAACCGCACCAAAGGAGCACAACGCGACCATGACTGCATCGACTACCCCCATCGCCGATACCACGACCCCGACGAAGGCCGCCCGGCGGCTCTTCGTCTACGACAACCGGGAGTTCCCCGACCCCGATCCGACGCTCAGCATCGACGAGGTGCGCCAGCAGATGGTCGAGTTCTTCAGCGAGCTTGTCAACGCCGACCAGCGCTCCGAGCTGCGGGGCGATACCCAGGTGATCACCTTCTCCCGGCGCATCGGCACCAAAGGCCGGCAGGACCTGACCAGTATCTTGCGCCAGGTCCCCGCTCTGCGCCTGCGCCTCTTTGAACTGGCCGAGCAGTGCCTTGACGCCGAGGGCCAACTCGTCGGCATCCCCGAGCAAGCCGACTTTTCGCTCGCCTGCCTGCAAGCCCAGGGCTACAGCAGCCAGACTGCTCGCGTCCGCGAGGCCCTGCGCCAGCTGCCGGCGCGATGAGCGCTGTCAGGTCCCAAGGTGGAGACGCGGCGACCGTAGCTGTTCCCATCATCAGGCTCACGCGGCTGGCCGGGGCGATCACGCCCTGGCCGGTCCGCCCCTCGGCGCTGCTGGAGCGGCTGCACGACCGCGACGGCGCAGCGGCGTTTGCCGTGTTGGTGCGCACCCATTACCCGGAGCAGGCCGACGAGATCCTCTCGGCCCTGCCCGCCGGCCGGGAGTCCGCCGCCGCCGCTCGCCTGCGGGCCTTCGGCGAACGCTTCAGCCGGGACGTCTTCCCGCTGGAGCCCGTCTGGCAACGCCAGGCCGGCTTCGCCGCGTTCATGGCGCACATCCCCATCCAGCGCATGTCCATTGAGGCCGAGGAGCTGCACGCACTTGCTCATCGTCCGCCGGGGGAGCGGCTGCTCTTCGCCGCCCTCGCCCCCTTCATCGCTGACCGGGTCGGCCCCGGGCTGCTGCGCGCCAGCGTGCAGGACCTGCTGCCGGCGGCAGTCTGGCGGGAGGTCCCGCGCCGGCCGCCGGCCGACGTGGACACCTGGCAGGTCCGGTTGCGCGGCGGCCGCTACCAGGCCATCGTCACCTTCCTGCACTGGGTCGATGGCTCGACCAACAACCCCTTCCTCGACCCACCCGAGCGGTACGCTGGCGGCTGGTCCTGGCATGCGGACAGCATCCGCCATCTCCGCCAGGAGTACAGGCGAGCGCTGACCCTGCGCCAGCAGGTGGACGACTTCGCCGCCTGGCTGGAATTCGATCCGGCCCGACGCTTTGCCCGGACGATCCAGGCACTCTACGGAAAGGACCACAACAGCGATGACCACGACGACTCAAACGACTCTGACGACCGACCGCTCCACCAGCCCAATCCTGGCCAGCGGCCCCTACCGCTGGGCCCTGCCCAGGGATGAACGCGACGCCGACCCGTTACTCCTGCGCCTGGACTTCCATCAGGAGTCCTGCGTCCTCACCGACTACCAGGGTGCAGGCGGCTGCATCCAGACGCGCCTGGTGGCGCCAATGGATATCGCCCGCACCCTGGCCCGCGAGCTGGAGATGGCGACGCCGCTCCTGCCGGCGGGTTGCCTCTGGTGGGCCAAGACGGCCACCGCCGTCAACAGCGGCCTCTACGTCCCCGCCCAGGTCCAGACAGTGCGGCTGGCGACCATGTACGGCGAGCAGGCCCGGGAACTGCGCCTGCCCTTCCCGCCGCTGGTCTTCGTCCACCTCTCCAACCGGGCGCCCTACGTGTTTGCCGCCCGGGCACGCCCAACCAGCAGTGAGGACCGGTTGCTGCACTGTCCGGCCTACAACGTTTTCCCTTCTGGCCGGGTCTGTGTCGGCACGCACGCCTTCCCCGCTGAGCCGGAACTCTTGCCGCGGGCGTTCTTCGAGTCGCGTTTCAGCGTCGCGCTGGACACGGCATCCGGCAAGTCCCGACGTCACCCCGACGACATCGGCAGGCTCTGGGCGGAACTGGACGGGCAGGAGACCTACCCACTGGACGACCTCATACCGCAGTTGACCGTCGCCGACGCCATGCGGATCGGCGAGTAGCGATGGCATCCGCTGCCCGCCTGACCACGACCGACCAGGTCCTGGTCGGCGTGAGTCCCGACGCCACCGGCCAGGAAGACCGCCAGACGCCCGACGGCTATCGGGGTGAGGCCTGGCCGCTGCTCGTGGCGATCTGTCTGCAGCCGCAATGCATTGCCATGCACATCCAGTACGGCGACGCCATCGGCCAGCTCTACCAGGAGTTGCAACAGCTCGGCTGGCGACGCTACAAAAAGCGCCCGGCGCGTTGCGGCTGGCGCTGCCCGGCCCACACGACCTACCAGCCATTGGGCGACGACTGGGCCGACAACCCCTTGCAGTGGGGCACTGCCCCGCGTTTCCGTGGTCGCATACGTCGCTGCGGGGTCATCTTCTGCGGCGAGCCGGGCTGCACGGCGCTGCGTCTCGGCAGCAACAGCGGACCGTGGTACGCGATCCAACAAGGACGGGAGGAGGGCTGGAGCAAGACGCGCTTCGGCTGGCGCTGCCCGCCCCACGCCAAATGGTGGCTGCGTTCCCCCGATGGGAGCCATTCCTGATGCGCGTCACCGGCTGGATCATCGGCTGCGCCTACTGTAGGCACGCCGCCCTGGCCCGTCTGCCGCTGGCAGAGGCCCGGCGCACCGCCTCCCGGCAGGGCTGGCAGCAACGAACGCAAGCTGGACCGCGGGTCTGGGCCTGTTGCTACTGCACCGGCGCTCGCCTGGCCAGCCAGCCCGGCCTGCTGCTACACCATGAAAGGAAAGCCTCATGAGCGACCCATTCCATCGTTCCTCAAGTGACCGGCAGCAATGATGAGGCCAATCGTCGGCTATGCCGTGCTCACGAAGGGCGACGTGCCGCTCAACACCGACGGCATCGCCTACACCTACCGCCTGGCCGCCGGCGGCGTCGTTGTCAACGCCGAGAATGCCTCCCTCAAGGCCAACATCCCGGTCGCCGCAGGATCCATCCGGGGCCTCCGGGCCAGCCACCCCGGCATCGAGTTGCCGCAGGGACGCCTCCCCCACGCCCTCTGGCCGGCGATCCTGGCGATCTGTCAGGAGGCGGCGAGCGAGCAGCAGGAGGCGCTCTGTGAGGTGTGCTGGCTGCCCGAGCAGCGCTACGGCTTGCGCCGGCCCCGCCAACTCGCCGGCGTCAGCGCGCTGGCCTACGAGCGGCAGGATCGCGCCCTGCTGCAACTGCACAGCCACCACCGCATGCCGGCCTTCTTCAGTGCTGTCGACGACCAGGACGAGCAAGGTCTGGGGCTGTACGGCGTCCTGGGCCGCCTGGGCGTCGCCGGTGAGCAGCCGGAAGTGCTGCTGCGCGTCGGCGTCTACGGCCACTACCAGACGCTGCCCTGGGCCGCCGTCTTCGCGGGCGACCTGGGCGACGTCCGCGACCTCAGCCAGCCGGCTGCCGAGCGCCCGAGCGACGAGCACGGTCCCGGGCAGCCTGGACACCTGGATGCACAACGAGGGGATACACCGCGAGAGGAGCACGACCCCCGATGAGTTATCGTATCGTCACCAACCCCAACGCCACGACCGGCGACCGGCAGGAGGCGGAGGCGGAGGCGGTCATCGTGATCGCCGGCTGCGGCGGCACCGGCGGCTTCCTGGCCGATGCCGTCTGCCGGCTGCTGATCGGTCGCCAGGCGCAACTCTTCCTGATCGACCCCGACCGCGTCGAACCCCACAACTGCCTGCGTCAGGCCTTCGCCGAAGAGGAGGTGGGCCAGTTCAAGGCGGAGGTGCTGGCCCGGCGGCTCTCCCGCATGTACCACCGCACCATTGGCTACGACGTGCGGCCCTACGACTGCCAGACGCACGGCGGCATCTGGCAGGCGACCCGGGCTGACCTGCCGCTGCTGATCGGCTGCGTGGACAACGCCGCCGCCCGCGCCGCCATCGCCCGGTCGTTGTTCGACAGCCGGGACGGCGGCGCTCCCGGCTACGGCGCCACGCCGTCCCGGCCCGCCCCCTGGTGGCTCGATCTGGGCAATGGCGAGCAGGAGGGCCAGGCCTTCCTCGGCAACGCCGCCTACCCCCGCAGCCTGCGCGGCGCCTTCCAACTTGCTGCCGGCACAGTGTCAGTCCTGCCTGCCCCCAGCCTGCAGGCGCCCGCCCTCCTGGCTGCGCCACCCGCTCCCCAGCAGCAACCGGCGGCGGACTGTGCCGAGGCCGTCGACAATGGAGCGCAGAGTCCCGTCATCAACCAGGCGATGGCGATGCTGGGCGCGGTCTTCGTCCAGCAGTTGTTGACCGGGACCTGTACCTGGTTGCAAGCTGCCATCAACCTGACTGACGGCGTGCTGCACACCCTACCGGCGGACCCCCGGCTGGTGGCCAGGATCAGCGGCCTGCACACCAACACGCTGGTCGATCGCCACGACGGGCAGGCGCGCTACCAGGAACAGGGCGACAGCCCTCGGGATGCCACACTGGCCCAGGTCTTCGGGCAGGAGGCGGTGCGCACAGCGCAGGCGGCGCTGGTCCACCGCACGCTGGAGCGTGAGGCGCTGATCCAGGCCATCGCCCAGGCGCCGCTGGACGAGCAGCCGGGCGAAGACCTGCTGGCGGCGCTCACGGCAGCCCAGCGCGGTGCTGCGCAACAGGAAGCCTCCTGAGGCGGCGGGTCGCCGCTGGCACCGGGCGAACCCCGCTAACGCACGCAGGCCAGTCCTTCCCGCACGACCAGCGTGGCGTCGCCCGTCCCGCTCGGGTGCTGCCCGACGTCCCATTCTGAACGGTGCCCTGACGAACGTCAGCATCACCCAGTCGAAAGGAAACGCACCATGTTCGTGACCGTCTCCCAATCCCAGCTCGCCAAGGCCCTTGGCATCGTGAGCCGCGCCGTGGCCCCGCGCAGCACCCTGCCCATCACCGGCCACGTCCTGCTCGCGACCAAGGCCGGCAAGCTCAAGCTGGCTGCCACCAACCTGGACCTCGCCATCGTCACTTTGATCGACGCGGAGGTCAAGGAAGCGGGTGGCATGTCCGTCCCCGCCCGTCTTTTCGCCGACCTGGTGGGTTCGCTGCCCGATGGTCAAGTGGAACTCCGTCGCCCAAAGAAGACGCCGGAACTGTCCGTCACTGCCACGCGAGCGGCGGCCAGCGTCAAGGGCCTGGACTCAAGCGAGTTCCCAGCTATCGAAGCTCCCGACGCCGTCGTCCTCTACCGTGTACCGGCAGCGGCGCTGCGCCAGGCCATCGACGACGTCGTCTTCGCCGCCGCCAAAGACCAGACCCGGCCCCAACTGAGCGGCCTCTTGCTGCGGGCGGAGGGCACGGTCCTGACCGTCGTCGGCTGCGACAGCTTCCGGCTCTCCGTCCGGCGGGTGGCCCTGACCGCCCCCGCCTGCGGCAACTGCCCCGACCTGATCATCCCCCGCACCACCATGCTGGAGGTCGCGCGCGGCTTCGGCAGTCTGGAAGAGCCGGTGCGCATCGCCGCCACCCCGACGCGCGGTCAGGTCGTCTTCGCCGCCTCCGCGCTCCAGCTGACGACGCGGGTGATCGACGGCGCCTACGTCGACTTCGAGCGGGTGCTCGGTCAGACCGCCCAGCACGACGTGCGCATCAGCACCGCCACCGCCGACCTGCTGCGCGCCGCCCGTTTCAGCGCCATCGTGGCGCGGGACGACAGCAACGCCCTGCGCATCGCCGTGACGCCCGGCCCAGCGAACACGCCGCCGCCGGGTGAATCCTTGGCGGAGGGCACGCTGGTCTTCCAAGCCGCCGCCGCCCAGGTCGGCGAGAACACGACGGAGGTGGCGGCGTGTATTACCGGCCCGGCGACGAATCTGGCCCTGGACAACAGCTATCTCGCCGATGTGCTCGGCGCCATCCGCAGTACGCGCCTGACAATCGGGGCGGCGTCGGGACGGACCCTGCCGCTGCTGGTGCAACCGGAGGGTGCGGAAGACACGCAGCACGTCATCATGCCTCTCCACCGGAAGTAGCCGCCGTGGGAAGTGTGCTGATCCTGCCGGCAGAGATGCCCCGTGTTGCCGGTGGCGGCGTCTCCGCCTACAGCAACGCCTTCGCCCTGGCCGAGCACGAGACCTGGGCCGGCCAGTTGGAGTTCTGGTTCCTCTCCCTGCTCGGTCCCCAGCAGAGCGTCAAGTCCTTGTGGGCGCAGCTGATCAAGGGACAGCTCATGACGATCGCCTGGGACGAGGCGCACCTGACCCGCATGGCGCGTTTAGCGCCGCTGGGCAAAGACGGCTGGCATCGTTCCATGCTGGCCTTACCGAGCGCCGCCGCTTACCAACTGGTGCTGGCGCCGGATCAGGCCCTGGCGACCAGCGACGATGCCAGTTTCCTGCTGCTGCCCCGACGGCTGGAGGACGCCCCCCACAGCTACTGGCGGCGGCTGAACCGGGCGACCGACCTGCCGCTGGCCCCCGGTTGGGCGGACTGGCTCTGGCAGCGAGCATTGCGGCTGGGCGAGGCGCAGCCGCTTGGCTGCCACGGCATGTGCGCCTACCGCTGCCGGACCGACCTCGCCCGGCTCACTGCCGACGTCGGCGACGCCGTGCGCGCCGGGGTGCTCACGGCCAGCGAGGAAGGAGATGTGCCATGCGTTTAGATGGGGTCATCCGCCTGGGGTACTACCCAACCCCACCGGAGATCGTGGCGTTGCTGGCCCAACACCTGCGCGCCCCCGCCGCCAGCGGCCGGCAGAGCATCCGCTTGCTGGACCCTTGCGCCGGCCAGGGCGCGGCGTTAGCCCAGCTCGGCCAGGCGCTGGGCGGCGAGACCTTCGGCATCGAGCTGTCGGAGGAACGGGCGCGTATGGCGCGTTCCGTCCTGGATCACCTGCTGCACGGCAGCGCCTTCGGCGTGCGGCTGACCAACAGCGTGTTCAGCCTGCTTTTCCTCAACCCGCCCTACGACGATGACCAGGAGCAACGCCGCCTGGAGCACCACTTCCTCACCACCTTCCACCGCGCTCTCGCCCCCGGCGGCATCCTCTGCTACCTCGTGCCCCAGGAGCGCCTGGCCCTTTCGGCGCGTTTCCTCAGCAACCAGTACGAGGAGCTCTCCCTCTACCGCTTCCCCGACGGCCCGGAGGGCTACGACCGCTTCAAGCAAGTGATTCTCATCGGGCGCCGCCGCTCCACGACCCAGGCCGACCGGGTGGCGGAAGCGTTCCTGGCGGAGATCGCCCAGCAGGGACCAGCGGCCATCGACCCGATCACGGCGCAGCCGGAGACGGTCTACGACCTGCCGCTGCTGCCGCGCACGGAGGTGCTCTTCGCGGCGCAGCACTTCGACGCCAGCCAGGCGGAGGCGGAGGCGGCCCGGCGTGGTCTGCTGGCGAAGGGCGTGCTCTGTGACCAGCTCTGGCCGCCGGAGGAGGCGCGGGTGCGTCCGCTCTTGCCGCTGAAGAAGACACACCGGGCCTTGCTGATGGCCTCCGGCTTTCTGGACAACGTGGTGCTGGACAACGGGGAACGTCGGGTGATCGTCAAGGGTCGGACGGTCAAAGAACTGGTGTACGTGCCCTCGGAGGACCCCAAGCACCGCATCTCCCGCGAGATGGTGCGTACCAACATCACCCTGCTGGACCTCGCCAACGGCCGGGTGACCCGGGTGGACAACGGCGCCGGAGCAACGGCGACCGACAATGGCGTAATCAACAGGAAGGAAGCATCGTGAACTTTAGCCAACTGCTGGACCAGTTTCGTGAGCCGATCACGCAGGCCATTATCCGCATGTATCCGCCGATCGTGCTGCCGAAGGGCCCCGACGCGCGCGACCTGCAGCCGCTGGTGCGGCGGCCCAAGGGGGCGCAGGCTGACGCCATCCGGGCCGCCGCCCATTCCCTGCGCCGCGACGTGGCGACGACGATTGTGGGAGAGATGGGCACCGGCAAGACCTTGATCGGCATCGCCGCCGTGCGCGAGGCGGGCTTCCGGCGGCCACTGATCCTCTGCCCGCCGCAGTTGCCGGAGAAGTGGCGGCGAGAAGTGTTGCAGACGATCCCCGGCGCCTCGGCCGTGATCGTGCGGTCTATCACCGACCTGGAGCAGGTGCGCCGGGACAGGAGTCCCTTCGTGGCGACGATCATGAGCCGGGAGAAGGCCAAGCTGGGGCCAAACTGGCAGCCGGCTGTCTTCCACATTCCCAGGCGGCAGGGACCCGGCTGGACGGGGCGACACGTCTTCGACTGGCGGCAGCGTGCGGCGCTGCGCGAGACGCTGACCGAGAAGATCAATGGTGATCTGCGCGCGGTGGGCCGCACGATCATCCGCCAGCCGGCCTGCCCCGACTGTGGGGCGCTGATCAAGTGTGACGACGGCACGCTGAGCCGGCCGGAGGCGCTGGCCCGCAAGCGGCTGCACTGCACCGCCGAGGTCAGTCACCAGCCCCGGGGCAAGCACCGGCTCTGTGGCGGCGCGCTCTGGAGTGTCACCCCGACCCCCAAGCGGGCGGCGCTGGCGGACTACATCCGCGAGCACATGCCCGGCTGCTTCGACGTGGTGATCGCCGACGAGTGGCACGAGTTCAAGGCAAAGGGCTCCGCCCAGGGAATCGCTGTTGCTGCGGTGATTGGAGCATGCGGCCGCGTCCTGGCGCTGACCGGCACGCTCTTCGGCGGGTACAGCTCCACGCTGTTCTACCTGCTGTACCGCGCCGATCCGCTGATCCGGGCCGAGTACGGCTGGAAGGATGAAGCGAAGTGGGTGGCGCGCTACGGCATCTCCGAGCAGATCGACACCCTCGACGATGACGACGATGCGGATGGCCGCACCTCCAAGCGCAAGGTCACGGCGAGTCGCATCCAGGAGCGCCCCGGCATCACGCCGGGCATCCTGCTGCGGCTGATCCGCAACACGGTCTTCCTGCACCTACAGGATGTGGCCGACGACCTGCCGCCCTACCGGGAACGGGTGATCGCCGTGCGCATGGACACGGAGGCGTTGCCGCTGCTCGATCCGAAGACTGGCGAGCCTCGCCGCGACGAGCGGGGTGAGGTCATGCGTGATTCGCAGGCAGGGATCTACCAGCAGTTCGCCCACGACCTGCACGAGGCGGTGAAGGAGGCGCTGGTCCACAACTCCAAACGGTTGCTGGGCGCGTACCTGCAGGCTTTGCTGGGCTGGGTGGACAGCCCCTTCCGGGAAGAGGCCGTCTACGACCCGCGCGAGGTGCGGCGCATCGCCCAGTTGCAGGCCGAACTGCCGGGAGCGCCGCTGCAAGCGATCCCCATCGCCACGGCGCCGGCCTTGCCGGACGAGCGGCTCTACCCCAAGGAGCAAGCCCTGCTGGATCTCTGCCGGGACAACCAGCGGCGCGGTCGCCGGGTGATGATCTACGTCCAGCACACCGGCACCAGGGACATCCTGCCCCGCTTGCAGTCGATCCTGGCGCGCCAGGGTATCCGGGCCGCCGTCCTGCGCGCCAATACCGTCTCGCCGGAGAAAAGGGAGGCCTGGCTGGCCGACCGCGTGAAGGAGGGCGTTGACGCCTGCCTGGCGCATCCGCGTCTGGTGCAGACCGGCCTGGACCTGCTGCATTTCCCATCCATCTGTTGGTATCAGGGGGAGTACAGCGTGTATACGATGCGGCAAGCGTCGCGGCGATCATGGAGGTTAGGCCAAGTGAGCGACGTGGAGGTGTCGCACCTGGCCTACGACGCCACCTTGCAGACGGCGCAACTGGCCCTGGTCTCGGCCAAGTTACGCTCCTCCTTGCTGCTGGAGGGGCACATGCAGACGGATGGCCTGGCGGCGCTGGAGGGCGACGAGGGCGACACCTTCGTCCAGTTGGCTCGCCGCCTGACCGAGGAGGCCGAGGACGAACTGCCCGACGCCCAGGCGGCGCTGGAGGAGCTGTCCACCCTGGAGGCGGAGGGCAACGACGACCTGCTGTCCGAGGAAACGAGGGAGGAACTGGCCCGGGTCTTCGCCGACCAGCCGGAGGTGCCGGCGCTCATCCCGTTCCCGGAGCGGGTGGTCGGCCCGATGATGATCGAGAGCGAGGCAGCCGAACAGCCGGACACCGCGCCGGAAGCGCCGGCGGAGTCCTCTCCGGCTGTGCAGTCGCGTCAACTCAGCTTCCTGGATCTGCGGGCGGAGCTGGCACGACGCGGCGCCAAGCTGCCGAAGGCGCGGATCCGGAAGCCGACGCCCGGGCAGGTGTCGCTGTTCGACCTGACGCAGCGCGAGGCATCATAGCCAGGTTGGCTCCAGGGTGGCCCCCGGAGCCAACCTCCCCTGGTGGAAGCACGGCTCGGTAACCCAGCAGCACCACTATTTCATCGGCGCCGCCCAGAGGATGGCGGCCGCCGCCGTTCTCCTCCTGCGGCGGTGCGTGCAGCCAATGGCGCCGTGGGAGATCAAAGAGCGCCACATGTGCGCTACATATGCGCTACTTCCTTAGGCCGACCCATGTAGCGCAGAAGTAGCGTAAAAGTAGCGCACGCTCTCCTATTCTGGCGCATGGCTGCGCAGTTCAGCGCCCTTCCTTCGGCAACGGACTGATCGGCAGCCAAAGAACTGATGGCTGATCCGGCTCGCGCAGGCGGGGTTCGGAGTCGGCTATGGCGACAGCGAAAGGAGAACCTTGATGCACACTGCACAGGAACCGGAAGATCGCCCCTTGGTATCCGTGCCTGAGGCCGCGGCCCTAGCCGGTCTTACCAGGTCAATGGCCTACCGACTGGCGTCAGCCGGTGTACTACCCGGGCTCGTCCGCCTGCCTGGAGCACGACTCCTCGTGCGGCGGCGCGTCCTGGAGGCGTGGCTTTCAGGTATCGAGAGCGTCGGTGCTGAGCAGTCCCCTCGGCAGCCCCTCCCGCCCGCCGTGCGCGGCGTCCTGGTTGCGGCAAGCGCAGCCAGCGCAGGATCGAATAGCCAGATAGGAGGCAGTCATGACTGAAGCGAGGCAGCCGGCAGCGAAGCGCCCGGCTCACAAGCGTGGGCACGGTGAAGGCAGCATAGACCAAACACCAGATGGACGTTGGCGTGGCCGCTTGATGGTCGGTTATAAGCCGGACGGCAAACCCGACCGGCGGACTCTCTACGGCAAAACCCGCGCGGATGTGCAACGGCAGTTGCGCGAACTGAAGCGACAAGTCGACCAGGGCGGTATTACGGAGCGTCACAATATCACGGTTGCCGAATTCCTCGACCAGTGGCTCCAGGATTGTGTGGCGCGCGGCCTCAAGCCGAAGACGACGACCAATTATCGGCAGATGGGCACCCTCTACCTCACACCAGCGATCGGTAAGGTGAAGCTCACCACCTTGCGGCCGGAGCACGTGCGCAAGCTCTGCGCGGACCTCATGGAACGCGGCCTATCGGCAACGACCGTTCGCTACGTCCGGCATCTGCTCCACGGAGCGCTGCGCTTAGCCGTCCAGATGGAATTGGTGGCCCGCAATGTGGCAGATCCGGTACGCGCGCCAAAGCGCCGCCGGCAAGAGCTGCAGCCACCAACTCCCGATGATCTCGCGAAGCTCTTGGATAGCGCCGATGCTGCCGAGGACCGCTTTCGCGCACTATGGGTTATCGGTGTCTACACCGGCTGTCGTCCGGGTGAACTGCTGGCGCTCAAGTGGCGCGACGTGGAGTGGGAGACAAGCACCATCCTGATTCGGCGGAACGTGACGGCGGTCCTGGGCCAGCCGCTCGCGCTTCAGGAGCCGAAGACGGAACGTGGCCAGCGGCGCGTACCGGTGCCGTCGGAAGCGCTCATCGCCTTGAAGGCGCACCGTCAGCGCCAGCTTGAAGAACGGCTGTTGCTCGGCCCAGACTACGACGATCAGGATCTCATCTTCGCTACGCACACGGGCGGGCTCCTTCATCCTCGGAATGTCACACGCGAGTTCAAGGAGGCCCTCGCCCGCGCCGGATTGCCAAGGACGATCCGATCCTACGACTTGCGCCATGCCTATGCGACGATGCTCTTTCAGGCCGGAGAGCATCCGAAGATCGTGTCGGAGCGGCTTGGTCACAGCAGCATTGCACTCACGCTGGACACCTATACCCATTACGTGCCAGGGCTGGATGACGACACGGCCGCGAAGGTGCAGCGGCTGATCCGGCCGAACACGCCGCGCCAGCCAGATGGCAGCCCGGGGCGGATTGGTCCCAACATTGGGCCTAAGGGTACTGATGACGGCTCTCCGAGTGACGTTGGAGGGTCATCTCCCTCTGGTAGCGAGAGAGCCGACGGTCAGAATCGAACTGACGACCAGCTGTTTACGAAACAGCTGCTCTACCCCTGAGCTACGTCGGCGAAGCATCGGTAGTGTACCACGAGCCGTACTGCGGGTGGGCAGGCAGCGTTTCCTACCGACCAGGCAGCGTGGTCGCATACCGGCATCGGGGACTCCCGGACGGATCGCTATACTCTAAACCCCACAGAGAGCGGCTTCCTAGCCAACGTGGCACATCGGGTCAGAAGGCGACCTGATACGGAACCGCCCGGCATGACGCCGACCGGATGACGCCAAAAGCATGACAGAGGAGTGGAAGATGGCACTGAACGGGCAAGTGGCGCTCGTCACCGGGGCATCTAGCGGCATTGGTTGGTCCACGGCACTGGCATTGGCACAGGCTGGCGCCTCCGTGGCGTTGACGGCGCGACGAACGGGGGAGTTGCAGCGGTTGGCTGACCAGATCACGGCAGCAGGCGGTCAGGCGCTCGTCGCAGCGGCGGATGTGGCCAACGCTGACGAAGTAGAAACGGCGGTCCGGGCGACGCTGGACCGTTTTGGCCGGATCGACATCCTCATCAACAATGCGGGGATGAACACGACGACTCGTCACTTCCATGACATGTCCCGCCAGGACTGGGAACAGGTCATCCGCGTCGACCTTGATGCCTGCTTCTATTGCATCCAGGCCGTCTTACCGGCGATGCGCCGGCAGCAGAGTGGCACCATCGTCAACGTGTCGTCCAATGCCGGGCGGCAGGCATCGCTGCTCTCCGGCGTGGCCTACAGCGCGGCCAAGGCGGGCGTCATCGCGCTCAACCAATCGATTAACCTGGAGGAGTGGCAGAACGGCATCCGGGCCTGCGTGGTCGAACCCGGCGAGGTGGACACCCCGATCGTCTTCTCCCGACCCACGCCACCAACCGAGGCGCACCGCGCTACCATGCTGCAGCCGGAGGACGTGGCCGAGGCCATCGTGCTGGTCTGCCGCCTACCGCAACGCGCCTCGATAGAGGAGATGCTCATTCGCCCGCGCGTGCGCGCGTAAACACAGGGGAGGGCGTGCCGACCCGTACATCGCCCGGCTCGCCCTCAAGCTATCCCTTCACCGCCCCGTGCGTCAGGCCGCTGACGATGAAGCGCTGCACGAGCAGGAAGAGCACCACCGCCGGCACCGCGCTGACGATGCTGGCGCCCATGAGCTGGTTCCAAAAGACCTGGCCGCCGGCTTCACCGGAAGCGAGATAGCCCGGCAGACCGACTCCCAGCGTCTTGGTGGCCGACGAGGTCAGGACGCTGGCAAAGAGCACCTCATTCCAGGAGAGCAGGAAGGAGAAGATGAAGGCGACGATCATGCCGGGGATCGTCAGCGGCGCCACGATATAGCGCAGCAACTGCAGGCGGGAACAGCCGTCGACCATGCCCGCCTCCTCCAGTTCCCGCGGCAAACCGTCGATGTAGCCGGCCAGCATCCAGATAGAGAAGGGCAGGGCGAAGGTCAGATAGGTCAGGACCAGCCCCTGATAGGTGCCGATCAACTGCAGGTGGGTGGCATTCTGCAGCACGACATAAATGATGAACACCGGCAACGATCACAAATCGAACTGTTCGTCGCCGTCAGCGCGGTCTTGAGGTCGCCGGCCTTGTAGCTGTTGGTGGCGTACTCAGCAGCAATCTTGCTGGCGACGCCACCGACAATCGTTTCGATCGGTCCCCAGGCGCCGGTGAGTGGCGTGGCGAAGGCGTTGTTCTCGGCGTTGACGAAGGCTTTCCAGACCGGCGTTTGCAGTTCCGGCTGCTTATAGGCGTCGACAGTGCCTGGCATGTAGCCATAGGTCTTGAGGAACTGCATCTGCTGGGTGACGTCGGTCACATACTTCATCCAGAGGATCGCGTCGTCTTGCAGTTTGCTGAACTTGGCGATGGTGAGGTACTGGCCGGAGACGAAGGTCTGCACGGGCACGCCGCCCGACGGCAGGCTGGTCAGACCGTAGGGTATGGTGGGCATCGGTGAGAAGGCATACTTCCCTTTGACGGCGGACTTGTCAAGGGTCGGGATGGTGGTCGGCCCCTGCATCACCATGAAGCCGACTTTGCCGCTGGCAAATTTGTTGAGCAGGTCGGGGCCCTTGAACGTCGCGTCTGAGGTCTTGGCGATCTTGAAGTTGGCCATCCAGTCGAACCAGAAGCGGAAGGCCTTGTAGACGGGCTCGCTGGTCATCGTCGATTTCGTCATGTCGGCGGTGATAAAGTCGTCGCCGAACTGCTTGGCCAGCACCCAGAGGATGTGCCAGGGATCGAAGGAGTCGGAAGGGTCCATGACCGTGCCCCACTGGTCTTTGGTCGGGTCGGTCATCTTCTTGGCGGTATTGACGAACTGCGTCCAGGTCGTGGGCGGCTGGTCACCAGTCGCCTGCAGCAAGTCGGTGTTGTAGACCAGGGCAAAGGGCAGCATGTACTCCGGCACGGCGATCAAGGCGTCGGGCGTCAGGCCGCTCATCTTCAGTTGCGCCTGGAAGAACTTGCCTTGCCTTCACTGCCGCCGATGGTGTTCCAGAGGGCGTCGGTGAGCACGACGAAGGCGCCGGTGACCGCCGCTGTCGGCACGACGGCCGAACCAAACCCGAAAATGTCGGGCCCACTATTCGACGCCACCGAGGTCTCGATCTTGGTGGACTCTTCCGCCGTCGGGATCGTAAACGCTGCCAGGTGCGGGTGCAAGCAACTCGTCCAACGCGAACCCTGGTGCCTACCCATTTACTGCTTTCTGGCAATGACCATTGCGGGTTTGGATAGATTCTTTGCCGTTCCGCAATGGACTGCGCGGCTATTCGCAATGACCATTGACGAACGGCAATAGTTGCCGTATGCTAAGGGAGGGCCATTGCGAAAGGGCAGCGACGATGACGGTATTCCCTCAACTCTTGCGCCAGGTGCGGGAGGCGGCAGGGTTGTCGCAGAACGCCCTCGGGCGGCGCATCGACATTAACCCCGGCACGATCAACCGCCTGGAGACAGGCGAACGGGAACCGACCGGCCGCGAGCAGGTGCTGCAACTAGCCGGCGGTATCGGCCTGGATGCAGAGCAGACGAACCGGCTGGTGGCGTCCGCCGGCTTTGCGCCGCAGGCCTACGATGCCGTCGGCCTCGATAATCCGACGCTGCTGCAGATCGCTGTCTACCTGGGAGCCCCGGAACGCAGCGCGGCGGAACGCGCCACCTTCCTGCAGTTGGTCGCGCTGGCGATGGCCGGTCCACTGGACCCCACCCTCAGCGCCGCCCTGGATATCCTCAGCGACGAGCGCATCCCTGCCCCCGAGCGGCGAGAATTCCGCTTGCAGATCGCCCTGGCTGCCCGGCGCTGGCGGGCGGTACCCCTGCCATGAGCACCACGCTACGGACGCACCGCCCCCCTGCCGCCGGCGACACGGCCCCGGTGACCAGCCCGCACGCGGCGAGCGAAGAAAACGCCGGCAACCACGAGGCCTTCTTCTTCGAGGGCGTCGAGAGTCCCAACGGCACCATCTTCCCCGACGTGCTGATCGACCGCGTGATGCCGCACCTCAGCGGCGCCGAGTTCAAGGTGCTGGCCTACGTGGTCCGCCGTACCTTTGGCTTCAAGAAGGAGAGCGACTCCATCAGCCTGGACCAGATCTGCAACGGCATCACCCGGCGCGACGGCAGCGTGCTGGACGAAGGAACCGGCCTCGCCCGCAAGACGGCGGTTGCCGCCATCCAGGGCCTGGAAGGCAAGGGCGTCATCCTCTGCCAGCGCCGGAGCAGCCCGGAAAAGGGCAACCTACCCACCACCTTCGCGCTGCGCTTCCGCGGCCAGGCCACGAATGGGCCGGAAACATTTCCACACCAGGGGGGTAGCGAAATGTACCCTGGGGGAGGGGAGAAGCAGCACCAGGCTAGTCACCTTGCGCCAACAGCCCCAGGTACCGTGCTACACTCACAACCAACAGTCGTACAATCAACAGTTAAACAAGAGAGAGATAGTCCGCCTGAGAGAGTGAAACGGACGGTGCGGGCCGGCAAGCCGGAAACCGAGACCACTACTCATGCAGGGAACGCGCAGCAAACGGTCGAGGTGATCTGGCAGCAAGTGCTGGACCGCCTGGCCGATACGATTGGTGCGGTGAGTCATCGCACCTGGCTTGCGCCGACGCGCTTGCAGGCGGTCGACGCCGATACCGCGCTCGTAGAAGTTCCCCACGCGCTGGCGCAACGCTGGATTGAGCGCCACCTGCGCGACGCCATCACCACCGAGCTCAGCGCCGTCGCCGGGCGACCTTTGGCGGTGCAGTTCGTCACGGCTGCGCTTGATGTTGTGGTGCATCAGCCAGCAGTCACCACAGCGCCGGCACCGCGGCCCGTTTCCTTGGTCAGTGCGCCGGCAGTTGAGCCGGCCGATCGTGCCCCAGCATCGCCGCTGTTCAGCCGCCGCGGTGGCGTGATCCGGCGTGTACGTCGCGATGGGACGGGTTAGTCTACCGGTGGACGGTGACCGGAGCTTCGCGCCACCCACCTCTCACGGCGGGTCGCTGTCCTCTTCTGCCGCTTCAGACTCATCGGCGGCGTAATCCCACACCCATGCCTCCCGCGGTCCGTCATCGCCGTAGGGATGCACGACCCGCGAAGGATTGAACGGGACGAACCACTCCTCGAAGCGCAGATTGGCGACCCTCAAGAACGCGGTATCGTCGGAGTAGCCGACGCCGTCGAAACGGGGATCCCACAGCCACCTATGATCTATATCCTCGAATGCCAGACCCTCCCAGTCACCAAAGTCGACATCCACGCCCTGATCCTGGTCGGCGTCGTCGCGACGAGCGCCAAGGAAGCACGCCATATACTCTACCCGACGTTCCGGCGGGATACGTCCGGCAACTCGCTCTTCGGGGTATCATCATTCATCGCTGCATGCACGGCAAAGGCGGTGCGACATGGCATGGGAGCGGTGTTGATGGTGACAGGAGTGCTTCGCCGGCAGGGCGATCGCTACATGGTGGAAGTGCCCCGTGCGGAAGTGGATCGCCTGCACCTACGGGAGGGCGAGGCGGTTGCCCTGGAGTTACGTCCCAGCGGGTCGGGCACTAAAGGGAGTGGCGTGGCTGCTGGTGACCCGCCTGTTGCCGAGGACGAGACGAACTACTTGCTTCGGTCACCGCGCAACCGTGAGCGCCTGTTGGCAGCCCTAGCCCAGGCGAAACGCGGCGAAGGGACACCGCTCAGCCTCGTTGAGGTGCGTAAAGAACTGGGCCTTGCCGAGGAAGCGTAGCCCTGGGGAGAAGCTGGCTTCGCCTTCGGGAGCATCGCCTCACGGAGGCCGACCGCGTTGAGTTCCTCCAGGCGCGCTACCATTACTGAAAGAATGGCTTTCTTGTCGGTCGCCCCTAAACCGACCATCGACGGCGTGGCCCGGCCGAATTCGGAAACAGGCAGACCAGTGGAACCGTGGCGATGGCGGCAGCCACAAACGCCCGCCCGCGAGCCTGGGTACAATGCCTGGGTCGCCGTCTCCCGCAGCCGATGAGGAGCGTCACAATTGACCCAGACCGCCTTCCCGATCTTGCTCACCTTCGACCTGGATGCTGAGTCCGCCATCCTGGCGCGGGACCCGGAGAATGCGCACCGCCCCGTGACGCTCTCACGGGGCCGGTATGGACCGCAGCGCGGCCTGCCCCGGCTGTTGGCGCTGCTGCGCCGGGAGCAGATCCCGGCAACGTTCTTCGTTCCGGGCTGGGTGGTGGAGCAGTACCCGGCGGCGGTCGACACCATCTTGCAGGATGGTCACGAGCTCGCCCATCACGGCTATCACCACGTCCCCCCGGCGAACCAATCCCCCGACGAAGAGGAGGCGGCCCTGGTTGCCGGCAGCGAGGCGATTCGCAGAGCGAGCGGGCAAGCTCCCGTGGGCTATCGCTCGCCCTCCTGGGAGTTCAGTGCGGTTACCCTCCACCTGCTGGAGCGCCACGGTTTCCGCTATTCCAGCAACTACATGGACGACGATCGGCCATACGTCCACCAACGCGGCGGCAAGTCCACCGGAGTGGTTGAACTGCCGGTGCAGTGGTTGCTCGATGACTTCCCGTACTTCGGCGTCAACCCCCAGCGGGGGATGCTGGGGCAGACGCCGCCGGACCTGGCCTATGCAGCCTGGAGCGCGGAACTGGCTGGGTTGGCACGGGAAGAGGAGACCTGCTTTGTCCTCACGATGCACCCGCAACTGATCGGTCGGGCGTCGCGGGTGCTGCTTCTGGAGCGCCTTATCGCTTTCGCCCGCTCCCTTGGCTCCGTGGAATTTCTGCGCTGCCGGGAGCTGGCGGAGCGGGTGCGCGGTCAGGTTGACGCCGGCACGGACCACGTTCGCCGTGACTGAGGCGTCTGGTTCGGGCATCGACCAACCGGCAGCAGCGACCTTTCTCGCCGCGCTCTACGGCGAGGCGCTGCCGGACGTTGCCGCCATCGGCGCCGGCGCCTGGTCGCAGGCCTACGGCTTTTCTCGCGGCGGGCGAGCCTACGTCGTCCGCTTTGGCGCGCTGCGGGAGGACTTTGAGCGAGACAGGCTTGCCGCCACGTTTTCCAGCGCGGCCTTGCCGGTGCCGCAGACGATCGACATTGGCGAAGCCTTTGGCGGCTACTACTCGATCACGGAGCGGGTATACGGCGACTTCCTCGATTATGCTGACAGCGCCCAACTGCGCCGTGTCCTGCCCGCGCTGTTCCGTGCGCTCGACGCCGCTCGCTGCATCGACCTGTCCGCCTCCACAGGCTACGGCGGGGTAGACGTCGCCGGCAACGGGTCACATCCGAGTTGGCCGGCGGTGCTGCTCGACGTCGGGCAAGACCCGGTCGGTCATCGTACCCATGGCTGGCGCGAGCGCCTGCGCCTCTCACCCTATGGGCTGGCCGCCTTCGACACGGCCTACGCCTGCCTGGCGACCCTGGCGCCGCAGTGCCCGAATGCGCGCCACGTCATCCACAGTGACCTGTTGAACCGCAACGTCTTCATCGACGGCGACCGGCTCACCGGCGTGATCGACTGGGGTTGCCTGATGTATGGCGACTTCCTGTACGACATCGCCTGGTTGACATTCTGGGCGCCCTGGTATCCAGCCTGGCGCGACATCGACTTTGAAGACGAAGCGCTGCGCCATGCGCGAGCGATTGGACTCGATCTGCCGGATGCCGCCACCCGTCTGCGCTGTTACGAGATCCAGATCGGGCTGGCCCACTTCGCCTACAACGTGTTTCTGGGCAATTGGTCGGAGTACGAGCGAGTGGTCACGCGCACTCTGGCGATTGTGGACGCCGTTGCTGGGCGATGACGAGCCGGTACTGTGGTATCCCAAGGCCGGGTCAACGCCGCAGGACGCGTCTTCGCCCACCGGACGATGGCGACCTCCAGCACGGCAATATACAGAGCCGCGTACGCGCATGAAGGGGCGGCATGTGGCAGAGGTATGGGGACCGAGCCGATGACGCGGATCTCGCACGACCAGTTGATGAAGCAGGCGCTACAGGAGCGCTTTGCCGACTTTCTGCGCCTCTTTGCTCCCGAGGCAGCCGACGGGCTCGACCTGGACGCCGGAGTGACCTTCCGCAACGCGGAGACCTTTACCGACCTTCCGCAGGGTGCGCTCCTCGTGCCCGACATTGTCGCGGAGGTGAGCACGCGGGCGGGCGTTCCCGAACTCGTCATCATCCATGTCGAGATCCAGCGGGAGCGGGAAGACGAGGATTTCCCCCGACGCATGTGGCGCTACTACATCGCGCTCGCCCAGCGCGAGAACAGGCCGATTGTGCCGATCGCGCTCCTCTTTTACCCGATGGCAGAGGGGATCGCGTGGGAGGTGTACCAGGAGACGCTGTTCGGGCGTACCATCGTCGCCTTCTGCTACTTACAGATCAGCCTCGCGCGCCTCGCCCCGCGTGCCGAAGCGTACCTGCAGAGCGGGAATGTGCTGGCCGCGGCCCTGGCCGGTATCATGGGACGATCGTTACGCGGGGCCGCGCGGGCGCGGTTGTACTACGGCTGCTTACGGCGGCTCCTTGATGCCGAGCAGACGGGAGAGATCAACCCGGCCACGCGAGCGTTGCTGGGCGATGTGGTGGAGACCTACCTGGCGGTCGCGGCGGAAGATCGCGCCGCATTGCAACAACAACTGGAGGGGGAAGGGGGTGAGATCATGGCACTGGACGTGACCGAATTGACCTTTATGAGTCGGCTGGACCTGGATGCGACATTGCGCACCCTCCGAAGAGACATCAGGAAGGTGGTGCAGGCGCGCTTCAGGCGCCTGTCGCCGGAGGTGGAAGCGGTGATTAGCGGGACCGAGGATGAAGAGGCGCTGAACGCCCTTTTCGACAAGGCCCTCGCGGCACAAACGGAGAACGAGTTGCTGCGCTAATTCCACGACGGTGGGAGGAAGTGATCGAGGACGATGCCGTTGGCGTGGACGCCGAAGCGATACTTGCCATTGTGCGACGCTCCGTGCCGGAACGATTGTTGCTGCCGAAGACGCAAAACCTGCTTGAGAGTCTCTATAGGAGGCAGAGAGGAACGAATGGCAGCGCCAGACAGCTCGTCTATTCCGGTTCCCCAACGGTGGGTGCGCCCACTGCATGTCGAGCCGGGCCACTGGAAGCAGCAGTTGCCGGCGAAGTATCTGCAGCTTGCCCGCAAAGGGAACCTGCAGCAACTCATCGTGCTGCTTCGCGAGCACCCGGAGTTTCTGAGCAAACGCGGCAGTCACGGTCGCACCCTGCTCTGGGAAGCCGTCCGTGGCGGCAAAATGGCGGCAGTGACGATGCTCGTCGACCGCGGCGCTGAGGTGAATGCCACTGGTTGCTACAACAGCGAGACGCACGTCCAACTGACGCCGTACTGCGCTGCCCGCTACTACCGGCATCAGGCGATTGTGGAGTACCTCTGGGCACACGGCTCAACCCTGGACATCTTTCGGGCGGCGTTCCTAGGGGACCGTGGTCTGGTCGAGCAGCAGCTTCGGCAGCACCCGGAATTGCTGCATGCAGAGGATCCGCACGATGACATCTATTTCATGCCCCTGCTGTCGTTTGCGGTGGCAGGCGGGCACGCCGACCTGACGGAGTTCCTCATCGAACGAGGCGCCGACATCGGTCACTACAGTGCGCAACTCATCCACCTCGCCGCTCGGCTGGCGCGCCGAGACCTTGTTGATATGCTGCTCGCCAACGACGCCGACCCGCGTGCGGTGGGCGCCGGCATCTTCGTCACGGTCGCCAATCTGGACCTCCTGGCATACCTGCTGCATAGAGGCGTGTCACCCCATGGGCATCCCGGTGCGGAAATGCCTCCGCTGGTCTACGTGGCGCGTGGCGACAAGGGGGAACGGCCGGATAAGGTGCGCCTGCTCCTCGACCATGGAGCCGACATCAATGCCGCCGGTCCTAATGGCAAGACGGCGCTCCACTACGCTGTCACTGCCGGCTATGCCAGCACTATAACGCTGCTATTAGAACGTGGTGCGGATACCACATTGGTGGATCACGAGGGCCACACGGCGCTCAGCCTTGCCCGCGCCGCCGGCAAGATTGCCAGTAGCGAGTTCTGGGCAGCGCGAGAGGCGACGGAGTAGGAAAGCGGCGCTCGAGATATGCTACGGTAGCTGCGAGCCGACAGCAACGTAAGCACGGCGCTGGAGGGAGCGGCGAACGCCATACCGATCACGCTCTCGCTGCCGGAGGCGCGCCGCCTCGCTGTCGCTGCCCAGGGATTCGGTTCGCGGCCGGGCGCCCCCTCTGTCGGGGGCCTGCGCGAGCTGGCGGCGCTGGTGCACGCCTTCCAGATTGACTCGGTGAATGTGCTCGTCCGCGCCCATTACGTCCCGGCGTTCGCACGGCTTGGCCCGTATCCGATGGATGCGCTCGACGCCTTGGCCTACCGCACCCGCGAGTTGTTCGAATATTGGGGACACGCCGCGTGTCTGCTGCCAATCTCGCTCTATCCGCTCCTGCGGTATCGCATGCGCACCGAGCAGACGCAGGAGTATATGCGGTCGGAGCGCGGTGCGGCCATGGCACAGGTCTACGCTGAGGTGGCGGAACGCGGTCCCATCGCCGCCGCCGAGCTCGCCAATCCCGGCAAGCGTTCGGGGCACTGGTGGGGCTGGGGCACGGGGAAAGCAACGCTCGAGTACCTGTACGACGCCGGCCTCGTCGCTATCGCCGGGCGGCGCGGCTTTGAGCGGCTCTACGACGTTGCCGAGCGTGTGATCCCCCAGGCAGCCCGAACTGCTCCGGCGCCGCCGCGCGAGGAAGCAATGAAGCAACTGATCTGTCTTGGCGCGAAGGCCTGCGGTGTCGGAACGTTCGGCGATATCACCGACTACTTCAGGACCGATGGCTGGCGCGATCGCATGCCACCAGAGGCGTGGTGGGAGCGCCCGACGGGCACCGTAGGCCGGCGCGCCCGACCGATCGCCAGACGTCTCGTAGCGGAACTGGTGGAGGAAGGACGGCTACTGGCCGCCCAGGTGGTCGGCTGGAAGGAACCTGCCTTCCTCTACCCCGGCGCCCGCGTCCCCCGGACCCTCGAGGCGAGAGCGCTTGTGACGCCGTTCGACTCGCTCGTTTGGGAGCGAAGCCGCATGGAGCGACTCTTCGGGATGAAGTACACGATCGAACTCTACACATCGCTGCCCCGGCGCGTCTACGGCTACTACGTCTGCCCGTTTCTGCTCGGCGATACGCTCGTCGCTCGCTGCGACCTCAAAGCCGACCGCCAGCGCGCGGTCCTGCTGGTGCAGAGCGCCTTCCTCGAGCCGGGTCAGGACGCGCGCCGTGTGGCCCCGGCTCTGGCCGACGAACTTCAGCAGATGCAGGCGTGGCTCGGACTCAACCGGATCGAGGTAGCGGAGCGAGGGGACCTCGCCGCACCGCTGCTCCAGAGTGTGGGGCACGCCGTGCCCAGTACAGCGTGACCGATTGTTACGGTGGCATCTGCTGGCCGTGAAGGCGGTACAGTAAGTAGGGGCCGCCTACCGCCAGCCGGATTCCGTCGTCTTTAGCAGAGTCGGGAGATGTAATGGACAACGCCGGTAACGGGCGGCGTGGCCTCCGGGCAAGCCCGACAGCGACCGTGCTAGCAGCACTGCAGGAGCACTACGGCATCGCTGGGAGCCGGATCAGCGATCTTGGGGGCTCCTCGAACCTCAATCTGTTGGTCGCTGACGATCATACTCGCTACGTTGTTCGGGTCTACCGACCATACGTGACGGCAGGCCGCCTTGCCGACATCCACCTGGTCCGCCGGGAACTTGGTCGTGGGGGTGTGCCGAGTGCGCCGGTCGTGCCCACTGGCGATGGCCAGCCGTGGGTAAGTGTCGCCGGCCGGCTGCTCGAGGTCGAGCAGTTCGTGGAGCACGACGCGAACATGGACTCCTGGGACCGCCTGGAGGCAGGCCTGCCGCTGCTGGGACGCATCCACTCGCTCCTGCAAAACGTCGAGGTCTCGGTCGAGGGCCGGATACCCATGTTCGCCAATCACGTGGAGCCGGGGCAAACCCTACCGACGACCGCGCGGGGCACAGCGCGGATCCGAGGCTGGCAGGCGACGCCGACCGAGGAGCACCTGGCGCGCATGGCTGACGAACTGGCGGAGCTGGTGAGCGCCGGCGAGCGCGACCTCGTCGCGGCCTTGCCCCGCCAGTTGGTCCACGGGGACTTCTGGGACAACAACGTCTTGTTCCGGGACGAGCGCGTCGTACTCGTGGCCGACCTCGACTTCATGGGCGAGCGGGCGCGCATCGATGACCTGGCGCTGACCTTGTACCTCGCCGACTCCAGCTTCGGGCACGACGAAGCCGACGGGAGCCGGCTCGCTCGGCTGCGGCGTCTGGTGGACGCCTACGCCAGCGGACTCGACCAGCCCCTCACCACCCGAGAACTGGCCGCGCTGCCGTGGGCAATGGCGCGCCAGCCATTGTGGGGCATCGGGGGCTGGGTCGCGTCGCTGGACGACGCGCAGGCCGCCCGTGGCCACGCAGCCGGCTTGCCGGCTGATGTGGCGCGGGCGCTTCACGTCGTCTATGAGATCGACCGCTGGCAACAGGCCTTCGCCTGACGACCGCGGCGAGCCGACTGCGCGCCTGCAGCTTCGCCAGCGTGACCGAACCAAGCTATGCGGCTGGCGCCTGTACGACAAGCTGGACGGTCGGGAACAATACCTCACTCGCGGCATGCAGATCGTAGTTCGCCAGTACAGCGATCGAGTAGCCGAGATCGGGAACCAGCATGAGCGCGCTCTCGGCGCCGGGAAAGCCACCGCCGTGGCCGGAGGAGGAACATCGTCGCTGACTGCTTCCCTACCGGATGCTTCTTCGCACGGCACAGTAGCTCTCGCCCCCCGTCCAGGTCCATTGGCAACGCCGGGATGTCAATTGGGACCACTACGCGCTCGCCGACATTGCCAGTCTGGCGGCGGCTGAGGGGCAGGCGGAACGGGCGTTGCGCCTGGGCGGCGCCTCCACGGCCTGCGCAACCGCCCGGGACACCGCCATTCAGCCCAGCGAGCGCGGTCGCTTCGCACACTGGATGACGACCGCACGGCAGCAACTGCCGGCGGCACAGGCGGACGCCGCCTGGTCGCAGGGCTTGACGATGCCGCTGGAAACGGCCTTTGCCGACGCGCTGGCCTACGTTGCGCCGGATGACGCTGAGGGGACGGGCTGATGACGGTGCAGGCGCCGTCGGAAGCAGCCGGTCGGGAGTTCTCGCTGGAACTGTTCGTCGAGGAGGCGCTGCGGCGGCTGACGCTGATGATGGCGCGGGGCGGCAGCATGGACGAGATGTCCTGGCCGGCCGCAGGTCACGAGTCAGGCGGTCGCGCGGCTTCAAGTATGTGTCGGATGAATGCTGCATACTCGACTTTCACCGGCAACTCCTCGTCCACGGCGATCCGTCGTCGCGTCACGGTCACCGGCTGGTTGCGGATGGGGTCGTGGCCCGTCTTCTCGTAGTGCTGCCAGAGGAGGCCGGCGCCGCGGCGCTGCCAGGCGGGTAGCTCGTTGAAGTTGATGCCGTGCTGAAAGAGCAACTCGTTCTTGAAGGCGATGGTTTGCTGCTTGAGTGTGGTGGTCGCTTGCCCTGCACTCCGCCCCGCCTTACGCAGCGTCCAGTAGCACCAGCCGTTGAGCGCGCAGCGCGTGGCGTCGTCCTGCCGCCAGCAGAAGTAATCCACCACGTCCTCGCTGGTCGTGCCCAGCCAGACGCGGCTGTCGAAGTGGGCCGGCGTGCCGGCGGCGTGCGTGAAGGCGGCCGTGGCGATGCCGGCGGAGATGGAGACCAGCTTCTCCACCTCGCGGTCGAACTGGTCCCAGCCCGGCGGGAAGAGCACGGAGATCTCGTCGCTTTCGGTGTAGGCGTAGCAGCCTTGCATGTCTTCCAGCAGCGCCTGGGCGGTCTGGAGCATGAGGGCGTGAAACGCTGCGTCGAAGGGCTTCTGGAAGCGTGTTGCCGTGAAGCGGGAGAAGCCCCGGCCATCAACACGCAGAACGATCCAGGCGCCGGGCAGGCAGCGCAGCGCGTGGAAGGCCTCCAGCGACCGCATGCGCCGCTCGAAGGCGTTACTGTCCATGGTCGGCCTCCCCTTCCTGCCAGGAGCATATCTCGAATGCCCCACTCGCGCCAAAGCGCACCGAGTAGAGGGCGTCGAAGCCTTCAGCGTAACTGGGTGGGACGAGTTGCTTGCGGGTGACGTAGATGGCCACATCCGGTACCCGCGCTTTACCGGTGCGGGCGCGGTTGCGGACCAGGGCCTCGCTCACCGAGGTGGGGAAGTAATAGCCGGCGATACTGGCGCCGAAGGCGCTGCCGAGGCCGATGAGGGCAGCGCGGGCTTCGATGGTCGGGTTGGTGTTGTCGACCACGACGGAGCGGCCAGCCTAGAGGGCAGCCGTGATGAGCTGGGTCTGCCGGCGGCCCGGTCGCCCGTTATTGCTCTGGCGATCCTTGCTGACATAATCGTGGCTGGTGGCGAAGTGCTGCTGGGCGAAAGTGCTCTTGCCGGAAGCTTGCAGGCCGATCAGGATGACGACTTCCATTTGGAGGACGGCGTCCTTCCGTTCGGGCGTGGCCCTAGGTTCCGACAAGGCTTAGTACCGCGCGCACCATGCTCTCTCCTCGCGTCCGGCTTTACTGTACGCTTTACGCGGAACGGCCGTCAATGGACGCCCTCTGAAGCGAGCGCGATTCGCCGTTCCATCCGGTGTGGTGATCGAAGTGGCTGGGCACGGCGCCTTACGTAGGACTTGCTTTTGTCGACGCTGTTCGCTAATTAAGAGCGGATTGAGGAAGAACCATCTATGCACCAAGCATCAGTACTCCGGCAAGACCCGGTAGCGCACGACAGCCGTGCGGCGCCGGGCCTGGCGCCTGCCATCGAGCTCGTTGACGTCACCAAACGCTTTGGTGACTTTGTTGCCGTCGATCGCCTCACGCTGCGCATCACCACGGGTGAGATCTTTGGCTTACTGGGACCGAACGGCTCCGGCAAGACGACCACTATCAACATGGTCAGCGGGCTCTCCCGGCCGACCGCCGGCCAGGTACACGTCCTTGGCTACGACATCACGCGGCAGGCTCGGGCCGTGCGTGCCGTCCTCGGCGCCGTGCCGCAGGAGACCGCGCTTTACGAAGAGTTGACCGCCTGGGCCAACATGATCTTTCACGCCGAGCTGTACGGCGTGCCGCGTCGGGAGCGGGACCGCCGCATCAGCGACTTGCTCAACCTTGTCCAACTGGCCGACCGCCGTAACAGCCGTGTGGGTACCTTCTCCGGCGGCATGAAGCGCCGCCTGGCGTTGGCGCGCGCCCTCCTCCACGATCCGCAACTCGTCTACCTCGACGAGCCGACCCTGGGTGTAGACGTGCAGAGCCGCCGCGCCCTCTGGGACTATATCCTCGCCCTGAAAACACAGGGCAAGACCGTCCTGATCACCACCAACTACCTGGAAGAGGCCAACGCCCTCTGCGACCGGCTGGCGATCATCGATCACGGCAAGCTCGTCGCCCTGGACACGCCGGCCAACCTGAAACGCACCTTCGGCGACACCGTGATCGACATGGAGACGGCGCCGCCGGTCTCGTCAGTGCTCCTTGAACGGTTGCGCGCCCTGCCGGGAGTGAGCGCGGTGAGCCAGCACGATAGCCTCCTCCGGGTAACCATCGGTGGCGAGCAGCAGGTGACCGGCCAGGTGGTCATGCTCGTCACGCAGGAGACGGCGCTGCGCTCCATTGCCCAGCGCGAGCCGGACCTGAACGAGATTTTCCTGCGGCTCACGGGGAGTGCGCTGCGCGATTGATGCTCGGCGCGGCGGCCCGGCGACTGAAGTCGCGGGCTACACAATGCGAAGTCCGCCTTCGCGGACTGGTTCAGCCGCCGAAGGGCGGCTTGGCAACGTTAGCCCGCGACTTCAGTCGCCGGGAACATTGACGAAAGAGGAGGTCCCCAATGCTCGGCTTCGTTCACAACCTGCGGGTGATTCGCGCTGTGGCGGTGAAGGATATCAAGAGCTCGCTCACGGAGCGCGCCTTTACGTTGGTGAGCGTCATCATCCCGCTCAACTTTCTGCTGCTCTTCCTGCTCTTCGTCCTCACCGGTGGTGAGGCCCCTACCGCCGTCATACTGGAGGAGCATGGCCCCGCCGCCCAACAGTTCCTCGCGGCCATGCAGCAAGCCCACTCCTTCATCATCCAGCAGACGACAGCAGCCAAGGCAGCGGCGCTAATGCAGCAAGGCAAGATCGTCGCCATCGTCACCGTGCCGGTGGATTTCGACAGCGCGTTGCAGACGGGGCGCCGGGTGCAACTGCCTGTGCAGATCAACAACCTGGACGTCGATTTCACCAACGACATTCGGCGCGCCGTGCCCCTGGCGATCACCTCCTTCTATGCCAGCGCCTTCCCCGATCAGGTGGTGGTCCAGGCGCAGGAGATCGACAACTACCGGCAGGACACCGGCTACATTGCCTACCTCTCCGTCAGCATCCTGGTGGTCGGCCTGATGCTGGGCGGGCTACTGCAGGCCGGCACCAATGCCGCCCGGGAGTACGAGCGCGGCACGATCAAAGAGCTGCTGCTGGCGCCGGCCAGTCCCTGGGCCATCCAGGCCGGCAAGGTGCTGGGGGCGCTGGCGCTGAACGCGCTGAGCGTGATCGTGGTGCTGGCGGTGATCGTCCTGCTGCTGCGCGTCCGGCCGGTTCACTGGGGAGCGACGCTGGGCTACTCCTTGCTCCTGATGATCATGTTCGTGGCCCTGGGCACCTTGGTCGGCACGCTGGTGCAACGGCGACAGGCGGTCGTGCCGCTCAGTATCGGCCTGTCTTTGCCGGTCTTCTTCCTGAGCGGCGCCTTTGGTCCCGTTAACTGGGGCGATCCGGTGGTGGCGGCCCTGGCCCGCTTTGAGCCTGTGTACTATGGCATCGCCGTCTTCCAGCAGGCCTTCCATGGCTTTAATACCACTCAGAGCAGCCCGGCGGCCAACACGATCATCCTGCTGGCCTTCACGCTGGCCGCCGTCGCCCTCAGTGCCGGCGTACTGCGCGGGAGAGGGGTGGCGCACTGATGCCGAACTGGAAAGCCGTCTGGATCATCGCCCGCAAGGACATCGGCGTCTGGCTGCGGCAGCCGTCGGCGGTCGCCGCCACCGTCCTGCCGGCGCTCGTCTTCCTGATCGTCCTCTACTTCGGCGCCCGCGCCGTTGGTCGCAACCCGGTGGCCCTGGTGGTCGAAGACAACGGACCGCACGCTCAGCAACTGGTGCAGATCCTGCAGCACGATGATGCCTTTATCATCACCACAGCCGATGCTGCCCGGGCCGCGCAGCAGTTGCGCAACCTGGATGTCTCGGCGATCATCACCATCCCCGCTGCCTTCGATAGCGCCTACGACGCGCACCGGGCCGACCCGGTGACGATCCGGATCAACAACCTCAACCTGGACTTCACTAACGACCTGCGCCGTTCGCTACCCGCCGCCATCACCGCCTTCTATGGCGAGCAGCCCGATAGCCCGATCCGCGTCACAGTGCAGGAGACGGATCTCCGTCGCCAGGACATCAACCTCCTCCAGTTCGACCTCGTGCCCGACCTGGTGCTGCTGCTGACCATCGCCGGCATGATCAACGCCGGCCTGGCGACGGCGCGGGAGTGGGAGGACCAGACGATCAAAGAGCTGCTGCTGGCGCCGATCTCGCGCGGCAGCCTGATCGCGGGGAAGCTGCTGGCCGGTTGGCTGACGACGCTGCTCATCGGCGCCATCGTGCTGGCCATCGGCGCCCTGACCGGCTATCTGCGTCCCGTCGGCATCTACTGGCTCCTCACCCTCCTGATGGTCCTGCTCATTGCTCTCGCCAGCGCCAGCCTGGGCGTCGCTCTCGGCGCGGCCACCCGCAGCTTCCAGCGCGTCACTGCCCTCGGCATCCCGCTGGCCTTCTACCTGTTCTTCCTCAGCGGCGGCATTAGCGTCGCTGCCTTCCTCCCCAACTGGGTGCAAACCATCGCCCACGTCATCCCCACCTTCTACGGCGTCCACGCCTTGCAGATGGCGATCTTCTACAGCTCCGCCGACGGCTATGGCCGCGACGCCGTGGTGATGGCGGGTACGGCGCTTGTCACCCTGGCCCTGGGCGTGCTGTCGCTGCGGCGGCGGACGCTGGCGTAATGTCTCCAACGACCCGGCAGATGTGAGACATCTGCCGCCAGCTATCCGGCGTCTGGGCAGGGCTAGGCGGCATGGTCGGCGATGGTCTCGTCGATGATTCGCTGGACGTATCGGCGATGTGACGTGTCGGAACCGCGCTCGGCCAGCCGACGTAATTCCTCCGGCGTTGTGATGTGGCGGTCGAGGGCCTGCCACACCGCCATGATGATCTGTCGCGGCTCGGTGCCGGCGATAGCAGCGTCCACTATGGATCGCCCCGGCGCGGTCAGGCGGATGGTGGCGTAATCCTGCACCTCGTCCGGCGGGAGTGGCGCGACGTACAGGCGGTAGGTCGGCGGAATGGCGGTTCGCTCGCTGCCGGGCGGGAGGGTGACGTGCAGCCAGGAAGGAGCCACGTCGCTCAACTCGTAGATCTCCAGCGCGCTCTCGTGGGAAAGCGCGCCCCGGTAGCCGGTCCAGACCCAGGCCTGCACGAAGTTGTCGTCCACATCGAGCGGGGCGATGCGTAGGCGGTAGACGGCGGGCAGGCAGCGCTCGAAGCGGCCGGTTCGGGTGTGATAGGAGAGCAGGGCATCGGAGAGGCCGAAGGTGTGTGCATCGCGCCGGTGGAAGTAGCCGTGCTGGAGCAAGGCAAAGGCCTCCAGGCCCAGCAGGTCTGTCTGCTTCGCTCGGCGCGCCATCGCCCTGTCCTTTCTCTCTACGTCTCTCGCCAGTAGGGTTAGAATACCATCAAGAATTTATAGCTATTCCGCCCTGGCGGAGGACGCAACCTGAGGAGCGGTTGGCGCCCGCCCTCGGCAGCGGGACCTGCGGGTGTTACCGGAACCGCAGCGTCGCACGGGGATCTGCTGCACAGTTACAGGCGCGCCGATTCCACCGTAGCACGAGCGTCGATTGGCGGCGCGTACCAGGACCTCCCTTGCTATGCTATCGGGGCAGCCAGGCAATGCTGCCGTTGCTGCTCCAGCGCCTGCGCGCCGACGGGGACGCCGGGTGGCGCAGCGAGTTGGGGCAGATGAGAAGGGCGCGATACTCGCGCCGAGAGAGGAGGCCGATGATGGATCGTCCGGTGATTGCGCTGACCATGGGGGACGCTGCCGGCGTCGGCCCGGAGTTGATCGTCAAGGTGCTGGCGCAGGAAGACACGTACCGGTGCTGCCGTCCGCTGGTGATCGCCGCTGCGGGCGTCATCGGGAGGGCCTGCCGGGTGGTGGGTGTGGAACGGACAGTGCGGGAGATCAGCGATCCGGGGGAGGCGGTCTTTGCTGCCGATGCCATTGATGTGTTCTGTCCTCCCGAACTCAACGTCGGCGCGGTGGAGTTGGGACGAATGGAGGCGCGCCTGGGCGAGGCTGCCGCCCGCAGCATGCGCCTGGCGTTCGAACTGGCAAGGCAGGGCACGGTGGTAGGGGTGGTACTGGCGCCGATGAACAAACAGGGCTTCCATCTGGCCGGCTACCCCTACGTCGACGAGCTGGCCTACCTCGCCGCCGAGACCGGGTGTCCCGACGCCGTATCCCTTGGCGTCATTGCCCCGGCGCTGTGGACGGTTGCCGTCACCCAGCACTTGCCTTTCCGGGAGATCGTGCCGAATCTGACGACTGAGCGCATCGTCCGGGATGTCCAGCGGCTGCACGATGTGCTGCGCATGGTTGGCTTGCCGTCGCCGCGCCTCGCCGTTGCCGCCCTGAACGTGCATGCTGGTGAAGGCGGCTTGTTTGGTCGGGAGGAGATCGAGGTGATCGAGCCGGCAGTCGTGGCGGCGCAGCGCTTGGGGCTGTCGGTGACGGGACCCATCCCTGCCGACACGGTGTTCGTGCGCGCTCGGGCGGGCGAGTTTCAGGGCGTCGTTTGCATGTATCACGACCAGGCGAACATCGCCCGCAAGCTGCTGGCGACGCGCCGCGGCGCGACCGTCTACCTCGGCCTCCCGGTGCCGTGCGCTACCACTGCCCACGGTACCGCCTACGACATCGCCGGGCAGGGCGTCGCCGCGCCGGACAGTCTGGCCGACGCCCTGCGCTATACCAGCAGCCTGGCCGGAGGCGGCCGAGCGGCGTGACGTGGGTCTACAGCGCCTCGTTGTCGAATCGTTTCTCGGCGGTCCAGCCCGCGTCGGCGCCTACCGAAAGGTACCTGTGCGTCAGTCCAAAATCACCGTCGCCCCCAGCCCCTTTAGCAGGTGGGCAGCCTGGATCAGGTCTACCTTGAGGCCCTGGATATCCTTCAGGCCGACGCGTAGGCCGTCGATGGTCGAGCCGCGGATGTCTGCACCGTGCAGTTTGGCGCCCAGCATGTCGGCGTCGGTGAGGTCGCAGTCCAGGAAGAGCGCGCCGGTCAGGTCTGCCTCCAGGAAAGAACTGTCGCGCAGGATGCAGTGTTCGAAGCGGACTCCTTTGAAGACGCCGCCGGCGAACCCGACATACTGCCCCTGACAATTGCGGAGGAGCAGGTCCTGAAAGCGGCCGTCGTTCGCTTGCAGGCCGGTAAGGCGGCAATCGACAAACTCGACGCGCTGGAGGGCGACCTTGTCGAGGACGGCCTGGCTCAGATCGCAATGGCTGAAGTACACATCCAGCAGGTGGGCGGCCGGCAACTGGGTGGCGCGCAGCAGGCCCCGCTGCCAGTGGACTTGCTCGAGCCGTACATCACGGGCACGCTGGCCGCTGATGTCGACGTTTGTGAGCAAGACTTGCCGGATGATGTCCTCGTCGCGCAGAGAGCCGGCCTGGGGCAGTGCGGCCGTCAGCCTGGGCGGCAGGTGCGGCGGAGTAACGATGTGTTCTTTCGGTTGGGGCCGCGGCGCCATTTGCGTCTCCGTTCTGCTGTGCCGATGCTACCGCGCCCCGGCAGCGCATGGTAGCTAAGCATGTGGCCATAACTTTGGCATGGGTCGCTCCAGAGGGGATCGGCTGCAAAAGCATGCCTTTGTTCTGGTTACGTGCTTAGCGTAGGTATCTCATGTGCTACGCCCGGCAGCGTGCGCCATGAGTGTCGAAACGCCGAAGGCTCGCCAGACACATCTGGCGATGCGGATGGGAATATCGGCGTCCGCTTGACATTGGCGCCGATTAACTGGAACATATGTTCTGTTCCGCTCGGCCCGGCTGCCGAGGGAAAATAGACAAAGGAGACTCAGTTGGCCAACCCTGTCGTCCATTGGGAGATCACCGGCAAGAATGCAGCGCAACTGCAACCGTTCTACAGCAGCATCTTCGGCTGGCAAATTGATACCAATAACCCCATGAGCTACGGCATGGTGAACACGGGTGGGGAAGGCATCAATGGAGGAATCGGGCCATCGGATGGCCCCAATCAGGTGACTTTCTACATCCAGGTCCCGGATTTGCAGGCCACGCTGGATCAGGTGGAAAAGCTCGGCGGACGAACGCTCATACCACATGACGAGGTTCCCGGCGCGGGGGTGACCCTGGCGAGCTTCGCCGACCCGGAAGGCAACGTGATCGGCCTCATCAAGGGTTAGCCCCGGGAGGGCGGCGGGTAGAGAGCGTGTGTGCTCCCGGCAAGGCAAGAGATTGCCGGGAGCGAACCACCGCATGGCGGCCTGATCAGCTCTTCGCACTCAGGAGGTCAGCCCGGCATTGCCCGCTTGGCTGGCCTGCCGTAACACGGTGGCGACCTGCTGCTTCCCTGCCAGCAAATCAGCAAGGGCGGCGTGAATGATGCTTGCTGCCGCCGGGTAGTTCGGCTGGTGCGTTCCCAGCGGACCGCCGGTGAGGCCGAGCCGGGCGAGCGATACGGCCGGGTCAACCGGGATCATGTGATCCATGCCGACGCTGTTGAAGAGGCGACGGCCCGCGGGGCCTCCGTTGCCGAGGTAGGCGCTGCTCTCGGCCACCGCTTTTGCCGCCGGGTGAACGTCACCGACCTGGGCGCGTTGGGTCATGCCGGGACCGGCGCAAAGGTCCTTGGCCAGCGTCCAGGCCTCGTCCAGATGACGGGAGATGCGGGCCAGGTAGACGGCGGCCCCGGCGCCATACCAGGCTTCCTTCGTGCCCGGAACCATCGGCAGCATGGTGAGGTCCCAATCCAGGGGTCGCTTCATGCTGTGGAGCGTGCTGAGCGCGGAAACCGGCGTCACCAGCAGGTGTACGTGACCGAGCATGAAGTCGATCATCGGGTCGCCTTCGTAGAGGCCGCCGCGCTCCAACGGGGCTGCCGCCACCTGGTAACGGGTATACAGGTCGACGTAGGCTTGAGCGCCGGCAATCGCCGCCGCAGTGTCCAGGGTGATGCGCGGTGGGGCCGGTGGCAGCGTGGTTCGTCGCCCGCCGGAGAGCGCGATGAAATCGTAGAAGCTGGTTTCGGCCGACTCGTCGACGTAGCCATAGCGCAGCGCCGCTGGTTGTTTCCCGGCGTTGGCACGTCCGATATCCTGGGTCAGGCGCACGAATTCGTCCAACAGCCAGCCGTCGGACGGCGCCGGCAGCCCGGCCTGCTGGAGCAGAGTGCGGTTGACGAGCACAACTTGCTCGGGCTGGATGTCGCGCGGCAGGCCGATGATGTGTCCGTTGATGGTGGAGCGCGCAATGGCAGCGGGATAGAAGGCGGCGGTTGTCACCTGGCGGTCGCGCTTCAGGTACGCGTCGACCGGCGTGAACACATTGGTCAGCGAGACGGGAACCTTATCGACGGCCATTGAAGGCAGTATGGCCAGGCTGAGAAACAGGTCGCCGTGGTCGGCCGAGAAGGGGTTGAACAACTGCGTCAGACTGCCGGCGTCCAGGCCATCGAGTGATGTCGCTGTGGCGCTGATGCCGGAGTTGTGCTGATGGAATTGGTCAAGGATACCTGCCAGCAGCGTATCCTCCGGCGGCGTGCCGTCCCCGACCACTGTAAAAGGGCCGTAATAGAGATGTAAGGCGACTGGGGCGCGCCCCGGCCCGCTCCCACGTCCTGGAATGGGCAGGGTGCAGCCGGCCAGCGCCAGGGCTGGCAGCGCGAGCGCTGCCAGTTGGAGCAGCCGGCGCCGCGAGCAGGCGCGGTGCCCGGAACCAGTCAGTGCCGCCATCGGTAGCTCTCCGATCTTTCCATCAGTGAGAGACACTTTCCAGCAGTGTACCGGACCGCCGTTCTGCCCGGAGAGCATAGAACTGCCTGGCGACGTGGCATGATATGACGACAGGCATTGAGGAGGACGGCATGCGAGTCACGAGGGTAATTAATGCGGAAGATGCAGAGGTACGGGATGTCTCCTTTCTGACTGCGCCCAAGCTCCATGGACGGTCTGTCGATCCGCTCGTGCGTCCCCGGCGGGGCAAGGCCATCGCTTTCGGTTGGTACGGCGGGAAGTACTCACACCTGGACTGGTTGCTGCCCCTCTTGCCGGAAGCCCATCACTACTGTGAACCATTTGCTGGCTCGGCTGCCGTGCTCATTAACCGGCTCCCCTCTCCGGTCGAGACGTATAACGATTGATCTCAGGACTCGTCCGCTGAACCTTCCCCGTCCTCTGCTCCCTGCGATACGGCTACCTGCGCGGCGCGGAGGACGCGGTCGCCCATCCGGTAGCCTGGACGCATGACCAGGCTGACGTGGCCGGCGGGGATGGAGGGGTGGACCTGGTGCAGAAAGGCTTCGTGCAGATAGGGGTCGAAGGGCTGGCCGAGGGCGTCAATCCGTTCCAGGCCGGCGGCACGCATGGCAGAATCCAGCTTCCCGGTGATCAGCAGCACGCCCTTCACCCAGGGTTGGTCGCGTAGGTCTGCCGGGACCTCACCGGTGGCGCGTTCTAGGTCATCGAGCAGCGGTAGGATTGGGATGAGCGCATCAGCGCGGGCTTGCCCAATCTGGGCGCCCCTTTCTGCTTCCACGCGTCGGCGATAGTTGATGAAGTCGGCACGTTCCCGCTGCAGCAGCGCCCGGTACTCCTCAGCCTGACCAATTGTATCTTCTGTTGTTGCTGTCGTCCCTGTACCGTTAGCGGATGCCGACTCTTCGTCCGGTGGCTCTGCCGTCTCGTCGTTCTGTTGACCCATTCGCCTTGTTTCTCCCCATCATCCAGTCCTACCTTTCAGTATGACGCGAGATGGGCGTATCAGTCGAACGATACCCGGGGGCGGCAGTGTCATTTCACCCCCGACCCTGGAGCGCCGGTCCACTGAACCGGACCAAGAAAGAGCCAGCAATCTCTGCCCAGCATTTCGGCCTTCGCTGCTCAACTGCAGCGTAGCGCCCTTCAGGGTGCTTGGTATTCGTAGCCCGCCCGCGCCGACGCCCGCAGGGCGGCCGTGGCGGGTGAGCTAGCGGGCGCGATTAGTAGACCGGCACCCCGACGCTTGCTCAGGCCACCGGCCAGCGCTTCAGGTAGTGGCGGACGGCGGTTGGGCCGGCGCCTTCGCGGCGAATGTAATCGACGGGAATTCCGGTGAGCGCGTCGGCGCTGTTCGGGCCCAGCACCGTCTCCTCCGGCTGGACCGCCAACCACACTTCCCGCACGCCTTGAATGCCGACGGTACTAGGAATGTACACGAAGCGGCGCTGCAACTGCAACCGCCGGGCCAACGCTTCCGCTTTGGTGAAGGCGGCCTGCGCCGGTCGGTCCTCCAGGTAGGGATCGACGACTTCGAACATTCTGCCCGGCGCCCGTACCACCGGTTGGCCGCGGTAGACGAAGACGACCGGACGGTGACGCGCCGCCTGCTCCAGCGCATGGAGCACGGCGCCTAACGCATCATTGCCGGGCGGGAGCAGCACGAGCACGGCTCCGTGGTCGCGTGCCGCTGCCCGCCAGGCCGGTGGGACGACGGGCGGGTCGGCGCGCAGGACGGTGGGGAAGATCAAGGTGCGCCCTTGCCGGCGCTGCACGGCGTAGGTGGTCAGCGCGATCACCATGCCGATGACACTGACGCCACCACCAAACTCGGTGGCGAGCGGCTTGGCGACGAGGTTGGTACACCACGCCAGCACCACCAGGATGGTAGTCAGGATGCCCAGCGCAAAGGTGATCGGCCCGACGGGCGTCGCCTCACCGTCCTTGGCTTCCGAGGGGACCCCGTCTGTCCCGGATTGTGGCTTCCCCCCTGGATGCCGCTCCTGCCAGCGCACAATATCCAAGGCCAGACAGGTCAGGCTGAAGGCGCCGAGCAAGCCGAAGGCGTAGAGGTCGCCCAGCAAGCTCACGCTGCCCTGCGCCAGAATCAGCACCAGTACGGGGATCGCCACCACCGTCAGGATGGCCCAGTGCGGCGTGTCGCGCCAGCGGTTGCGCGTTTCGATCACCTGGGGCAAGAAGCCCATCCGGGCGAGCGCCAGGAAGACATGGTAGCTGCCGATGATGGCGGTATTGCTGGCAAACACCAGCAGCAAGGCGCCGCTGATCGCCACCTCTATTTCAAAGGCGCGTCCCAGCGCGAAGCCGCCCAGCAGCGAGATGAACTGGTTGGGATCGGTGGAGGACGTGATCGGCAAGATGGTGGTCGACCAGAGCGTGAGCAATGGACTGGTCAGCGCCATGGTGGCGATCAAAGTGCCCATGGCCAGGCGCGTCACCCGGCGCCGCGGCTCAGCCATGACCGGCGAGAGCTGGGAGATGCTCTCCAGTCCGGAAAAGGCCAGGAAGGCGCCGGCGTAGCCGGTCAGCACCTGCAGCGACGTCAGGCGTGGGCCGGAGAGCACGCGCGGCAGCTCCGCGACGAGCTGCCCCGGCCCCACGTGGACGATGACGGCCAGCACGACCGCTATCTGGCTGGCTGCTGCGACGACTGCGAAGGTGGCGTTGACCTTGGCACTTTCGCTGATGCCGATAAGGTTCAACGTTCCCAACACGATCAGGGCGACGATCGTCGCCGGCAGCACATAGGCCGTCAGCGCCGGCGCCACATCGCTCAGGTAGATGACGCCGGATAGCGAACTGAGCGCTGCCGTCAAAAAGTAATCGACGAGGATGAACATGCCGCCGACCACGCCAACGAAGGGATGGAGGGCGCGGGTCGCCACGGTGACAACGCCGCCACCCTCGGGATAGCGCACTGCCACTTCGCCATATTTGCGGGTCAACAGGACAAAGACCACCAGCGTCATGGCGACGAAGAGGGCAGCATGGGTACCCACCCCCGGCTGGGCGAAGAGGATACCGGGCGTGTAATAGACGGATGTGCCGATGTCGGCAAAGACGATCGCCCAGCAGAGGAAGGCGCCCAGGCGTCGTGCTCCGTGCTGCTGTTCGCCTTGCGGGGCCGACGACGTGGTTGTGTCTTCGCTTGCCATTAGGACAGTGCCTCGGTGGACATGCGCGCGCCCACCGCTTCTGACAGTGGAAAGACGCGTGCGTCTACCGGGCAGGGGGCGAGGCGCCGGAGGCTCTCCGATACGGACCAGTAGCGCAGCCAGGCCGGGTGCCTTGATGCCCGGCGGATGCCGAGCAGGATCCGGCTTGCTTCCAATTCCCGCGCGACACCGGCGATCGCCGGCGCCAATTCCCGGGCGCACACCCACTCCGCCCAGGCATTTGCGCCCGTTTCCTGAAAAATCGGTTCGGCCAGGAGTTGGATCCGTGTTGTCTCGCGGGCCAGCCAGGGCAAGTCGGCGCGCAGCGGCAACTGGCGCGGGATCAGCGCCACGTAGAGGGCGGCCACCAGCGTGCCGTCGCGCCGAGCGCCAAGGCAGGCCGCACGTAGCGCGGCCTGCGCAACAGGCCCGCCATCGAAGGGCACCAGGACGAGAGTGGTCATGCGCCACACTTCCTTCAGTACATCGCTATCTAGCCTGGGAAGTGTCGGACGCGACCGCTCAAGATGGTCTCAAGATATGCGCCTTCGAGGTCAATAAATACTCAAGATTGAGCGGCGGCGAACGTGGCAGACCTATCTACACCGCGTCATCGCGCCTGCAGATGTTGCCCAAAGAAGCGGGTGAGCTGGCGCCAGGCGTCCTGAGCGGCAATCGCTCCGTACATATCGGGGCGTGTATCGTTGAGGAAGGCGTGGCCGGCCTGCTCGTAGACGTGCAGTTCGTAGGTGAGCGCGGCCCCCTGCAACGCGCCGAGCAGCGCTGGCACGCCCGGCATGATGAAAGGGTCGTTGCGCCCATACATGAGGAGCAACGGACAGCGCACCTGGCCGGCTTGCTCCAGCGGCGGGTTCTGGCCGTAGAAGGGTGCGGCAGCGTCGATGGCGGCGCCGGCGAAGGCCAGGCGTAGCGTCATCCCGCCGCCGAAGCAGAAGCCGGTGACACCCACGGCAGTCGTCGTGTCCGCGCGTCCGCGTGCCCAGGCGACGAGCTGCTGGAGCGGCGGCACCAGCGCCGCCATATCCCGCTGCGCACTCCAGGCGATCACCTGGCGTAGACGGGTCGCCCGCGCTTCCGGCAACTGTGCCAGCGCCTCCGCCATGGCGGCAGGGTCCATCCGGCGCTCCGTCGGCAAGGCCATGCGCAGGCGCATGCTCTCCTGCATCTCTTCGGGAGTGACCGTCCGTCCAAAAGGGTCGAGCGAGAACAGGTCGGGCGCAATCGCCACGAAGCCTTCCGCCGCCAGGCGGCGTGTCACATCAGCAATATGCTCATCCAGCCCGAATGCCTCGTGAATGACCAGCACGGCTGGATAGGCACGGTCATCCTCCGGCCGCGCCACGTAGATCGTCAACTCTTCCTGCTGATCTGGGAGCGCGATGTTCTGCCGCTCCGCCCGCACACTTGTTACCATCACCGACTTCCTTCCTGCATCACGTGAGCGAGACTGTACTGTATAACAGAAGGCGCCGTCAGGGACCGACCAGCGCTGGGCACTGTCCTGGAACTGCTGGACCTGGAATGCACCCGAGCGCTGCAGCAGGCGGAACGAGACTGGGTGCGGGCTGTGGGCGACGATCTGTGCGAGGGCCGGCTCACCTGGGATTTCGAGGCGTTGACCAAAAAGGCAGTGGCTGGCGGAGCGCGCGAGGGGTTGCCGGTCCAGGCAGATCAGCCCGCCGAATCAATCCGCGGACTGATCATGCGCCTTTGACGATGGCATCGAGCTTGGGCTGGATGACCGATTTCACCTGGGCCAGCGCCGAAGGGGCATCGGCCGTGCCGCTCATGATCTTGCCGATCGCCGCACCGAACTCCTTGTTGTAGTCGGTGCTGATCGGGTTGATCGGCGTCGTTTTCATATTCCGGCTCTTGTGGGCCTGGAAGATGAACTTGAGCTGAGGAGTGGCAGCAGCCTGCTCCAGCATGTCGGCGGCCGCCAGCACCTGGGGGGTGTTGCCCAGGGCCTTCGCCAGCGCTAGATTCGGTTCCGGGGTGTTGGCAAAGGCGATGACGTTCCAGGCATCCTGCTGGTGTTTCGTTTCTTTGGGCATGATGATCAGATTCGTCGCGATATTTCCCGAGTTCTTGGCCCCGGGCGTCGACTCATCGTAGGGCATGAAGCCGATGCCGTAGTCCAGGTCCGGCTTGTACTTGCTGACGAAGGTGGGTACCCACTCGCCGTTGATCTGCATGCCCGTCTGGCCGATATAGAAGGGGTCGTTCTCGTTCTTGCCGAAGCCTTTGGTGAAGGCGGCGATGAGGGCCGGGCCACCGAGCTGCACGATTTGCTGGCGCGTGTATTCCGCGCACTTCACGACGCCAGGATTGTCCGGCGTCACCTGTTTGCCGTCGTCGGAATAGAGTTGACCGCCGAACGACCACATGATGGCGGGAACCCCGCCCTGGCCGTTGTTGGGCACGAAACCGATGCGGGTCAGCGTATCGCCCTGCTTTTTCGTGATCTTGAGCGCGGCGGTGGTGAGGTCCTGCCAGGTTACAGGCGCCGTGTTGGGATCAAGGCCGACATCCTGGAAGATTGACTTGTTCCAGAACAAGAGGGTGTTGGTGTAGACGAGCATCGGCATGCCGTACTGCTTGCCGAACAGTTGCCCGGCGGCCAAACCGCTGCGGTCCAGCGTGCTGAGATCCAGCTTGCCGGAGGCGATGAGGCTGTCCAGTTGCACCACGCCCCCGCTCGTCGCCCAGGTCGCCACCTGCGCGGCGTTCCAGGTCTGCAACAGGTCGGGCGGCGCGCCGGAGGCCATCGCGGCGGTGAACTTGTTGCCGTCGGTGACCGTGGTCACCGTGACGGCGATATTGGACTGCGTCTTGGCGAAGGCATCGGCCAGCGCCTGCTCGGCGACGGCATCTTTGTCGCCCCAGGTCGTCCAGAGGCTGAGCTGAACCTTGCTGCCGGGGGCGCTGCTGCTCGCCGCCGCGGCAGCAGTGCTGCTGGCGACAGTCGCCTTCGCCGTTGTCGTCGCAGTCGCGGCGCCTGCCGCCGCCGAGGTGGTGACGGCGCCACTGCTGCCGGCGCCGCTCGTTGCGCCGGCTCCGCAGGCCGCGAGCAGTGCTGTAGATAACAGGGCGCCGGCAGTGCCGCACAGGCGTAACAGCGTTCGCCGGTCGTACACTTGATCCTTCATGACGTTGACCCTTTCCTCTCACGCTATCCAGAGATGAATGCAGGAAGCGATAGTACAATATGGTTCTCTTCAGAACCAGCATCGGTCTCAGCGCCGAGGAGGACCGTAGGCACGGATTCCGGCTACGGCCTATGGGATACGCCGCGATAGACGAGGAAGAGACCGACGATGGCGACCACGCTGCCGATACCGGTCCAGAGCAATTGCCTGGACATGAAGCTGCCGCCGATCAGACCAAGCCCCTGCAGCGCCCAGATTGTGCCAAGGAGCAGGCAGATGATGCCTGGAATGAGACTGGACCAGCGGATACTTGCTGTGTTCACGGATGGCTCCTTCGCGTGAGCGCGTGCCGGTGCGATACGACGAGCACCGGCCAACTCCGCGTCCCGGCTATTCAATTCAGAGCGTACTTCGTGGAGGCATACGCGGCCAGACCGGGGATGTACATCTTCGAGACGTTCGAGCTGATATTCACGATCATCCCACCGCCCTGCTCGCGCATCACCGGGATTACGGCTTGCATCGCCAGGAGTGGGCCGTACAGGTTCAGTTCCATGATCTGACGGTAGTCGTCCAGGTTGATCTGCTCCACCGGCGAGTACAGGGCCTGTCCGGCATTGTTGATCAGGAGATCAATGCGGCCGTAGTACAGGCGCACCGCCTCCACCATCTGCCTGATTGACGTTCCATCGCGCATGTCGGTGGGGATGGCGAACGAACCCGGCAGTTCGCCAGCCAGCGTTGCCAGGGTCTGGGCGGATCGACTGGCCAGAGCAACCCGAGCGCCCTGTGCCGCGAAAAGCCGGGCTGTCGCCAGGCCGATGCCCGCCGATGCCCCAGTGATGATCGTGATGGAGCCGGATACTTGCATGGGTGTCACTCTTTCTGCTTGATGACCAAGATACCACGGCGGCACGGGGAGGAACATTGTGAGGCTCGTGGGCGTCTTCCATGACAGCCTGGAGCATTACCGCGGAGACTGATCCGGCCACCGCGCCGTTCGGAGATGGAGCGGTTTTTCGTGAGAGAGGTGTACTGCTGTGTACCGGATGCGTCAACTTTTCGTCCTCCTCGCCCTGCTGTCGGGCGCAGTGCTGACGCCGCTGGTCGCCCATGCCCAGGCCGGTTTCGGGGTACCCGTCCTGTCGTTTTCGATCGACCCGACGCAGCCGGTGGCGGGGCAGCCGGCGACCGTGACCGTGGGTGTCGTGCCCAACGCCCCGATTGCTCTGGTTGGGCAATTCCCGGTCACCGCGACCCTTGCCGGTAGCGGCCAGACTGTCTCGACCAGCGTTGTCATCCGTGCCGATGGTTCGGGCAACACGCCGCAATTCACCGGCACGCTGACCTTTCCTGTCGCCGGAGCCTGGTTCCTCACGGCGCCTGGCTGGACACAGGCCGTGGGGAATGGTCTGGCGGTGACGGTGCTGGCGGCCGGCGGCTCGCCCGCCTGCCACTACCAGCTCGGCTTCGCCGCCTTGTACGACCGCATACCGACCATCGTCGGCGACTGCCTGGACAATGAGGCCTACGCCGCCAACGGCGATAGCGTGCAGCACACGACCGGCGGGCTGCTTGTCTGGCGCAAGTCCGATAACTGGACCGCCTTCACCGATGGCTATCGCACCTGGGTCGCCGGGCCGTATGGCTTACAGGAGCGCCTGAATAGTCAGCGTTTCCCCTGGGAAGCCGGCGCGGGTATGGGGACATGACTGGATATAGCGTTCGCTCGTTATACGCTGCCGGTGAGAGCACGAGCGCCGGCCGCCGACCGGCCTGCTCGTGGCCGGCCTGAGGATCGAGGCTGATCCACACCACGTCGTCCCTGTCCGGCACGAACGGCAGAGGGCCTACCACACTTCGGCCCCCACCGCCGGGCCCGTGTTGACTTCAGCATGCACATTCTGCTCGGTCACACCCGCGAGCAATTCGTCGAGTGTGAAGCCAACGACGGGAACAGGCTCGATCAACAATTTTCCGTCGACCAACGACAGCGTGATGGGGGCGTTTTCCTGAAGCCCGGCCTCCTGCGCAAACGCCTTCGGGATGCGTACCCCTAGACTGTTTCCCCAACGTCGAACACGCGTTTCCATCATCGTCCCTTTTCACCATTGTGTCTACAAAGAGTATACCAGTGAAGCTTGCCTTGTCGCCGAAAACTTTCCGCCCAGGCTCAGCCTCAGTGGTACGTCCACCCGCCATCTACGCCGCTGGGAGTAGGCGAAAGAGCCGCCCGACGGCGGACGACAGGGTGGGGTCCGGTCCCGGATGATGCCTGCAGGTCGAGCGACTTGCTCGGCACAGCAAAGTCCAGGCAGGGACAGCGGGTCCCGCCTGGTCCAGGCAGCCGGGTTGTTCCGGCGACAGGGGCATCCCATATGGGTGTGTTTCACCTCTGTTGGCACTGCTAGGCTGCTAAGGTGAGGAACGT
>DAIMXP010000040.1:0-59225 GCA_036734945.1 Chloroflexota bacterium | reverse complement strand
TTCACACCAGGTACGACGCATCAACTATGCCAGGTTTTAGGATAGGCTCTTAGGAGGCGCATGGACCGTTACCTGCGCTCACCGGCACGTCGGCGCCTGGCGCTGACCTTCGCCGCCGCCCTCATCGCCTGGCTGCTGCTGACGGTGGCGCTGCTGCTCGGCCTGCTGGAACGGCCCCGGCTGGGCAGCAGCGACCTGCTCTTCGGGCGCATCCTCTGGCAGGCGCAACAGGCCGGTGTCGCCCAGGCCGGCGGCCAGCCCGGCTCACCGATCGTGCTGGTAGCGATCGACGACAAGACGCTGACGGCCTGGCAACAGTACGGCCGGCTGCCCAGTTGGCCGCGCAGCTTGCACGCGCAGGCGCTGGCGCACATACTGGCTGGGCAGCCACGCACCGTCGCTTACGACGTGCTCTTCGACGCGCCTTCGAGCGATGATGCCCAGTTCGCTGCCGCATTGCACACCACGGCCACAAACGGCCTCCCCGCCGCCGACACGCTGCTGGCGCTCGAAGGGATTGACCCCCAGGCGACAACCGGCGGTCTGCTGCAATTTGCTCGCGGCGACGTGCCAACGCCGCTGCTGGCCGGCGCGGCCGGCGGCCTCGCCCACGTCAACGTGCTGCCGGACGACGACAACTCGGTGCGTCAGGTGCCTCTCTTCATCGACGCCGGCGGCCAGCGCTATCCCTCGCTGTCGTTGCTGGCAACCCTGGCCTACCTGCGCCGTCCCGGCGACGCCACTGCCCCTCTTTCCCCCAACCTGGCGGTGATCGCCGGGCGGCGCATCCCGCTGGATGCCTCCGGTCGCATGGTGGTCAACTTTGGCAGTCTGGCGGCCTTACCGCGCTACTCCTACGTGGACGTGGCCGAGGGCAAGGTGCCGGCGAGCGCCTTCCGCGACAAGCTGGTGTTCATCGGCGGCACCGCCGCTGCACTGGGTGACGACTACTGGACGCCGGCGTCCCTGGTCAGCCAGACGCCCGGCGTCGTGGTCCACGCTGCCGCTGCCGCCACCATCCTGAGCAACCGCTTCCTGACGCCGGAAACAACCCTGGCGACCGTCATCACGATGCTCCTCATGGCAGTGGCGAGCGCCGTACTGGTGGCGCGCTTGCAGCTCGCCGCGGTGGTCCTGAGCAGTCTGGGGCTGGCTGCCCTTGCCGTGGCCGGCGGCTACCGCGCCTTTGATCTGGGCACCCTGCCCGACGTCTTCTCCCCGCTGTTGACACTGGCGGCCACGACCTTCGGCACGCTGGCGGCGCGCACCTACGCCGAACAGCACGAACAGCAACAACTCAAGGGTCTGCTGGGCGCCTACCTCTCACCCAGCGTCATGGCGCAGGTGACGCGCGACGGCTCCGGCATGCGGCTGGGCGGGGAGAAGCGCTACATGACCGTGCTGTTCGCCGATGTGCGCGGCTTCACCCTGGCCAGCGAACACCTCGATCCCACCGCGCTGGCCGACCTGCTCAACGAGTACTTCACCGCCATGGGCGACGTGATCTTCGCCTACGACGGGGTCATCGACAAGTACGTGGGGGACGCCATCATGGCCTTCTGGAACGCCCCACTCCTCCAGCCGGATCACGCAGCCCTCGCCTGCAAGGCGGCGCTGGCGATGCAGCAATGCCTGGCTGAACTCAATCGCGACTGGGTCGCCCGCGGTCTGGCGCCGTTCAGTATCGGCATCGGCATCAACACCGGCGACGTGGCGGTCGGCAATATGGGCAGCCGGACTCGCTTCGCCTACACCGTCATCGGCGACGCAGTAAATGTCGCCTCCCGGCTGGAAAGCCTGACCAAGCGCCTTGGCGCCAGCATCCTGCTCGGCGCCGCCACTGCTGAGGCGCTGCCGGCGAGCTTCGCCCTGCGCGATCTGGACCAGCAGGAGCTACCAGGCCGGCGGGAGCCGGTCCACGTCTACCAGTTGCTGGCAGAGCAACCAGCGGTGGTAGGCGAGACCAGCGTCGCCCTACCGACTGTTGCGGCGACGTAGTTATGCATGAACGAATGTCGGCTCACATTGGCAACGCACGCCTGGCGACTTTAGTCGCCAGCCTCCTCGCAAACGTAGCGGTTAGAAGAAGGCCTTCGCCAGCCGCAGCACCCCCTGCTTCCAGGGCACGCGGTGCGACACGCCGGAGGCGTGGGCAAACTGCTCAAGATGGTCGACGTACCACCGATAGTTGCGCACCAATGCCTGCTTGTTGGAATACCTCGGCATGTAGCCCAACAGGCGTTGGGCCTTTTCGATGGAAACAAAGGAGTCCTTAGCGGCCGTCTCGTAGACCCACTTGTAGAGCGGCGAAAGGTGGAGCAACTCCAGAAAGCGCAAGGTGTAGATCATGGTATGGACGAGCGGTAGCGGGACGATCTGCTTGCCGTGGCCGGCGGCGTCGAGCACTGCCTGGTAGTCCTCGGCGAATGTGGTGTACTCCGCCGCCCCGATGTTGAAGGTGGTGTTGACGATGGCGCAATCCAGCGTCGCTGCCAGGTAGATCGCCTGGCAGAGGTCTTCTACGTCGAGCAGTTGGTAGCGATTCTTGCCGTTGCCGATCAGCGGAAAGCCTTTGCCGCTATAGGCCCAGTCGTAGAACAGCGCGAAGACGCCCAGCCGTTCCGGTCCGACGAAGCTCTTCGGTCGGATGATAGAGATACACATCCGCTGCTCGCGGTACTGCCGGCAGCGCTCCTCCGCCGCGATCTTGGCCTTGCCGTAGGGACCGACACCCTGCAAGGGATCGTCCTCCAGCAGCGGATGATGATCGGGGATGCCGTACACTGCCGTCGAGGAGATATGGATGACGCGCTGCACGCGGTGCTGCGACGCGCTCGCCAGCACGTTCTCCGTACCCGTGACGTCGGTCGAGTAGATCGCTTCCTTGCTGTAGAGCGGCAAGGCGGCAGCGGTGTGGACGACGATGTCGATGCCCGACATCGCCCGATCCAGCGCCGCCCGGTCGCGGATATCGCCCTGGATGGCGGTGATTTGATCGCGGACATCAGGGTAGTCGAAGGGCGCCATGTCGAACACGACGACCTGCTGCCCGTGCGCCAGCAGGTACCGCGTGAGATTGATGCCGAGAAAACCGGCGCCACCGGTAATCAGGTAGTGCGCCACGGACAGTCCCCTTCCGGTCAGTCGCCGACGGTGACCGTCACCACCTGGATGGCATTGTTGGCGTAGCCAAGCTTGTTCCACTCCGGCTCCACCGGCTGGCTGTTGCCGGCGTCGTCGAAGGCCCGACTGCGCAACGCATATTTGCCGGAGGCGTCGGGCTGCCACAGGTACTCCCAACGTCGCCAGGCATAGCGCTCGGCAGCACTGGTCAGTTCCGCCGGTCGCCATTGCTGCCCGCCGTCGACACTGACTTCAACGCGATTGACAGGCGCCGCGCCCGACCAGGCGACACCCTGGATACGCCGCGGTCCACGCGCCACGCTGGCCGCGGGCTGCGGATCGGTGATGAGGGAGCGAACGCGCATCGCTTCCAGGGGCGTGGTCGTCGTCTCGCCCCGTTCCGGATGCGCCATGACGTAGCGATCCACCTGATAGAAGCCCTGGAATGGTTGTGTCGTGGCCGCGATGCGCGTGACCCACTTCACGGCAGCCATGCCGTACCAGCCAGCGACGAGCAAGCGCGCCGGGAAGCCGTGTTCCGGGCGCAGCAGTTCCCCGTTCATGGCGTAGACCAGCAGCGTGTCGGGATGGAGCGCTTGCGCGGGCGCCATGGACCGGGCGTAGCGCACAACGCGACCGGCCGCCGCGACGTGGCCCTGATCGGCGCCATCAATGACGATCTCGGTGGTGACTTCCTTCAGTCCGGCCACCTTGAGCACCTCAGCGAGCACGACACCGGTCCACTCGGCGGTGCTGGCCGCGCCGTAGTTCCATGGCTCGCCATCCGCCTGCGGCTGCAGGCCGGTGCGGCCGTTGCCGGCACACTCCAGCGTGGAGAGCAACGTGCGACTGGGCAAGGCCCGCAGGTCGCCATAGCTGAACTGCATGGGCCGCGCAAACTCGCCCTCCAGGCTCAGCCGCCATTCGTCGACGTTGATCTGCGGCACCGCGAAATGGCTGCGCACGTAGAACAGCGGCGTTGGCGTGATCACGCCCAGTTGTTCCGGCAACGGTGTTTCGGCGTTGAACGGCGCTTGCGTGACCACGACGAGGCGCGGGTCCGCTGTAAACACTGAGGTCGTCGTTTGATCGGGCGTCATGGAGTTGCGGTGCCTTCCGTACTGACAAGTCAAACGACCGACTCCGGCCGCCGCGACATTGTAGCGAACAGGGCGCCTACTCTGGCACGAACGCCTACCTACACCTGCTTGTTGGGAAGCACCGCCTGGCCTTCGCCGCGCGGACGTTGGCCGTGGACCAGCAGGCCAGGCCGACCATTGCTCTGACCGCCGAGTTGTGTGTTTTCCGGGTCACGGTAACCGACCCGCACCAGGCGGCGGTTCTTGGCGGTGGTGTTGATATACGAGCCGTGGACTGTATAGATGCTGAAACAGACCACATCCCCCGCCTTCGCCGGCACCGGCACGGTGTCTTCCAGTCGGTACTGGTCCGTCGGCAGGTGCGGCGTGCAGGGTCCGCTCTCCGTCTGGGTGATGTGCGGCAGTTTGCTCATCTTGTGCGAACCATCCAGGAAGCGGATCTCGCCGTTCTCGTGGAAGGTGTCGTCGAGATGAATCAGCACATCGACGTAGCGGCCATCGGTGTGCGGGTAAAAGGGATCATCCTGATGCATCGGGAAGGGATGGCCCGACTCCGGCGGCTTGACGTGCAGCGTGGAATGGTGCAGTTCGACATTGGCTCCAATCAAGCCGGCCACCGCCTCGGTCAGGCGAGGGTTCGTCACCGCGTGCAGCCACTCCTGCGAGTAGAATTGCAGGTCGTGCAGCGCCACCAACTGCGACTGCTTTTCCACCTCCGGCGTCATGTACTTCTGCCGCCAGGGGCCGCTCCAGCCGGCGGAGGTTGTGGCCCAGGTGTCGATGATCCAGTTCAGCGAGTCCGACAGCGCCGCTGTCTCTTCCGTGCTAAAGAGCGCAGGGATGCGCAAGTACCCGTGCTCGTGAAACGATGCAACTTGTTCCGCCGTCAGCATTGACTCTCCTCTTTCGCTCGCCCCGTTGCCCGTTGTCGGCAATCCACGTCCGGCGCCGGGTCGGCCTACATGGTCCCTACCCCGTGTCGCTCACAGTGTAGTGTAGCCCGTACAGCGCGGGCAGACCCTCTCCCGGCGCGCTTCGCTTGCCAGGTTTCTCCCAAACGCGTGGGAGAAACCTTCGCTGCGTTTCGCGGGGCGGCAGTCTACGAGCGATCATCGGTGCTGCTGAGTGGCGTCCAGTCGGCGTGACAGCGTGTTCAGGAGGACCTAGCGGCAGAAGGCTTTTAGGAAGCCGTCCAGCTCAACCGAGCGGCGGTAGCTATACCGTAGATACCCAAGGTCCAAGGCTCCAACCACCTTGACGTGCAAGGCGCCCCTTCCTACTATCTGTCCATAACAACGGCGCCCTCCGATATGCCGGTCGTTCCGGGAAGCAAGTGACCTGATTCTATGCAGTACCTACCCCGTTTCCCTAGATTCCGTGCTTCGCCCTGGCTTGTCCGGCTCCGCCAAAGCCTTTCCGTCTACGCTTCCCTACCGCGACTCTTTCGCTTGGGAGCAGTCGCCGCACCTGGACGGGTGCTGGCGATGTTTGGCATTTATTCCATCTACAGTCTGCTCCAACCAGCCGGTGTCTGGTTTTCCAAACTGCTGGTCGATGCGGTGCGGTCGAACCAGACGACCATGGCGCTGGTCATCGCCGGCGCTTACGTCGCCCTGCGCCTCGTCGGCAACGCGCAGGGATTCGTCTACGAGGTTGTGGTCGCCGGCTTCCGAGATCGGGCGCTCTACTCCCTGCACACGCGGCTGATGGAAAAGGCCACGGCCATGCCGGACCTTTCGCTCTTTGACACCCCCAGCTTCTACGACCAACTGCAAAACGCCCGGGAGGCCGTGCCGCGCCTCTATCTGTTGGTCAATCAGACAGTCAGCTCGGCGTCCATCGTCCTGGTGTTCGTCACGCTCCTGAGTATTCTAGCGCGGCTGAATCCCCTGGCGTCGCTGGTGGTCTTCCTCACGGCCATCCCCACCTATTTCGGGCAACTTCGCGTTGCGCATGGCGCCTGGCACGTCTACAAGGGGCAGACTGCCGATTCGCGGCGACTGGACTACTATAGCCAGTTGCTCACGACCGACACGGCAGCGAAAGAGGTTCGTCTGTTTGGTCTGGCCGGCTTCTTCCTTGAGCGCTATCGCCGGACCTATAGCAAAGTGCTGGCAGAAGCGGAAGCCTTCCGTGGTGCGCAAACGAAGGCCCTGCTGGTGCTTTCCGGCATCTCCTCCTGCGGAGCAGGAGCGGTTTTGCTGTACGCCGTCCGGCAGGCGACCGAAGGCCGCATCGGACTGGGCGACCTTGTCCTGTACGTCGGCACGGTCTTCCTGGTCCAATCCACCCTGGTGAGCATCCTCAGCAACGCAGCCGGCATCTACGACAAGGTGTTGCAAACGTCCGCTCTACCGGACTTTCTGGCGCTGGAGTCACCGATGCGCGAGGCAGTTCCCGGCCGGCCGTTCCCGCAGCCCTGGCAGGAAGGGTTGGAGCTACGAGAGGTCACCTTTCGCTACCCCGGTGTGGAGCGATCAGTCCTCCACGGCGTTAGCGTGACGATTCGACCGGGTGAGACGGTCGCGCTGGTGGGCGAGAACGGCGCCGGCAAGACGACGCTGGTCAAGCTGCTCTGCCGCTTGTACGATCCGACCGGGGGTAACATCCTGCTGGATGGCCATGATCTGCGGGAGTACGACCTGCGCGATCTGCGTCGCCACATGACCGTCGTCTTCCAGGATTATGCCCGGTATGCCCTCTCTGCTGCCGAAAACATCGGCCTGGCCGATTTGAGCCGCCTGGATGATCGGGACGGCATCGCCACCGCTACAGTGCGAGCGGGAGCCGATGTGGTCGTGGCGACCTTACCCCGTGGTCTGGACACTCCGCTCGGCCGGCAGTTCGACGATGGCCTGGAACTCTCGATTGGCCAGTGGCAGAAGTTGGCTCTTGCCCGCGCCTTCTTTCGGGACGCACCCCTGCAAATCCTGGACGAGCCGACCTCCGCCCTCGACGCCCAGGCCGAGCACGACGTCTACCTGCGCTTCCAGGAACTCACGCGCGGCCGCACCACGCTCCTGATCAGCCACCGCTTCTCGACGGTGCGCATGGCCGACCGCATCCTGGTGTTGGAGGGAGGGCGCATCGTCGAAGCCGGCAGCCATGCCGAACTGGTGGCGCTGGGAGGGCGCTATGCCACGCTCTACGAGATGCAGGCCGGCCGCTATCGATAGAGGAGATTCACCTGATAACCCAGTGGAAGCGCGTCATCATCCGCGCTGGACTTGCCGCATGTGGACACTGACGCAGGAGTAACTGTCGCGGGGCTGCACTCTCTGGATCTTCCCAAAGGCGGCCATTCAAAGCCTCACGCAGATCCCCGGGGGACCACCCATTGCACCGATTGGCCAGTGACGGCTGCAATACGGTCATAGTCTTCATCGTAGTGCAGAACACAAAGGCCGGCCCGCTCAGCGACCGCTGCAATCAGCAGGTCAGGCAAGGCCACGGCGCGATGCTGGCCGTGCCGGGCCAGCACCTCCATGACCTCGACGGCACGATCGAAGTCGCTCTGCTCCATCGCAATTCTGGCAAATGCTTGCTCACGCCACGCGCGAGTCTGAACGAAATCGGCATGGCTACGTGCGCTGAAGAATACTTCCAAATCGATGATGCCGCACGTAGCCACCTCTCCAGCGAGGATCAACGGACCCAGAACGGCGTTCACCGCGACGTGAGGCATCCTTGCCAGTGCGCTCTTGTCGGCAAGATAGCGCGGCGTTAGCGCCACGCTTTCGCCATGATGTCCTCGCGGTCCAGGTCCAGTCCATCCATCGCCTGGAGTTGCGCAACCACCCGGCGGCGGGCGTCATGCTCTATGACGTCCAGAAGGGCACGATCGACGGTCGCTTTCAGACCGCGAGTACCGAGGACCCCCTGGGCACGCTCTAGGAGCGCATCATCAACGACCAGGGTAGTCTTTTTCATGCGATGAGTATACCTGATCTGGGGGTAGGTAGCTATATCCGATGGAGACGCACGTATATACTGCCCGGAGCATGCGAAGGTGATGTTGTGCTGGCGGGCGACGATTACTCCGCAGTAGCTACGTGACGCGCGAAGGGCACAAGTTCCTGCTTGATCTGCGCGGACAGCCGCCGGTACCACGCCTGCTCCAAGCCTCCGCCCACCTGCTCGCTGAGGGCCTGGAAGTGCCGTTCCAGGATGTCGAACAGCCGGCCGTAGGCGGCAGCCAGCGCGGCCACGTCGAGCGCGGAGGCGCTGCGCTGGTAGGTGGCTGCGAAATCGTCGAGGAACTCCTGGGGCCAAATGTCGTTGAGGTGCCGACTGCGTTTGGGATACTGGATGCCCAGCCGCTGGTACATCACGCGGTCCAGCGCCTCGCGCATAAAGGCGAGGTGGCCGGCGGCGGAGACGATCTCCCCACGGTGGAAGAGACTGGGGACGTAGCTCATCCAGAGGAAGACCATGCGCGCCTGCTGGCGAACGTCGTCTGGCATCGGCGGTGGCGCCGGCCAGGTCTCGGCGGCGCTGCGCTCCGGGAGTTTATCAAAGATCGGCTGGCCCGACGGCAGGCGGTTGAGCAGGACCTTCCACTCGTAGGCCTGGATCCTGGCGGCCTCGCTGGACTTGTCGGCCCAGAGATCGATGGTGATCCCCTCCGCGGTCTGGAGGATGACGAAACCACGGTCCAACAGAACGAGGTACTCGCCAAGCCCCTCCAGGAGCGGCGCCTTGTCGCCCTTCCAGAGATGATCGTACTCAGTGTCAGCGACGGCGAAGCGCATATCGATATCAGCGCCAGGGGCGGCGTCAGCGGCGGCCAGGCTACCCGTGAGCCAGACCAGCTCAACCGCCGGCAACTGTCGCAACGATGAGAGCCAGCGGTCGAGAATCCGGCGCTGGGGAGCAAGGGCTTCATCCGTCTCGAGATTCATCTATTCCTCTCCTCGTTCAGCGACTGTGGATGCCCGAAACGATCCCCGAACGCTTCTCTTCTTCGTACAGCCGCTCGGTTACAAATTCTTTGAGCAGGGCATGGTAATCCCGTTGCTGCTGGCGAGCAAGCGTTTCCAGTCGCTTGAGCGTGTGTCCATCAAGATGAATCACCACTGGAGTAGCCAGCGCGCGGGGAGCAGGTAGCTCCTCCAGATCGAAGGGTTCAGCGGCATCCCACAGCGCATCGCTTAAGTCGTGCGTTTTCCAGAATACATGCTCTTCGTCCTCGCTGGCAAAGACAGGGATGTCTTCCACACGCTCGATGGTCGTGAAGAGATCCGTGGTATCTGAACGTTTCATCCTCGTCCTCCGGGTTCCTCCGTTGATGAGTATCTCTTGGGTACGCTCAAAGAGCGCATCATTGACGACCAGGGTAGACCTTCTCATGCAAAAAGTATACCTATCGTGACCGTGTGGGGCACTTCAGTAATGATGGCGTGCCTGCACGAAGGCGATGCGATCAGCATAGACGCGGTAGACGAGGCGGTGTTCCTGAGTGATGCGCCGCGACCAGGTATCGGCTGCCAGATGCTTTAATGGCTCCGGCTTGCCGACGCCGGCAAATGGATCGCGCAGCACAGCCTCCATAAGATCGAGGATGCGTCTGGCAACTCTTGGCTCAGCGGCGATCCAGTGCTGGAGATCCTCCAGGAAGTTTCGATCCAAGACGCAATCGCGCACCTTATCGCTCGATGAGACCCAGTTCCACGCGGAGTTCATCGGGCGACATGCGGATGCCTTCGCCCCGCTCGGCACGCTCCAGCGCCGCGAGCAAACGCGCAGCATTTCTTGGCGAGCGCAGGAGATGCACCGTCTCTTGAAGGCTCGCCAACTCATCAGCCGCAATCATCGCGACATCGGGCGTGCCACGGCGCGCGATAATGACCGTCTCCCGATCATTCGTCGCCCGATCCAGCAGCGCGGCCAGATTCGCGCGCGCCTCGGTGTAACTGGCGTGGACCATGTCATTCCCCTGATCTGTACAGCCAGACTGTACCTGATCTGGAAACAAGGAGCAATGATGGTGCCAAAGTGCGCCCCTCTACATGGACGCTACTGGAATAGCCAGCGCACGAGGAGGACTGAACGATGTTACGAAACGGTAATTGTCTACGCCTGCTCTTAACAGATCGTATTGCCCATTACCCTCTTGACTACTCGAACAATAGTTCTATACTGTCCCTATACGGGGGAAACGGGCGATGGCGCGGGATGCGGCGGTACGGCTGGAACTGCTTGACCGTTACGGGCCAGGCGTGCTCATGCCGGCGGAAGCGGGGACGCCGCTCAGCACCGGCTATCCGGCGCTGGATGCCGCCCTTGGCATCGGCGGACTGCCGCGCGGGCGCATCGTCGAACTGACCGGCGATGACTCCGGCAAACTAAGCATCGCCCTGGGCGTGCTGGCGACGGCAACCCAGGTCGGCGGGCTGGCCGCCATCGTCGATCCGGCTCGCGCCTTTTACCCACCTTCGGCGGCGGCGGCCGGCGTGCAGTTGGCAAACCTGGCAGTGGTGCAACCGGCTGGACTACCCCAGGCGTTGGAGGCCATCGCCACGCTCTTGCAGACCGAAGGGTTTACTGCCCTGGTCTACGACCTGCCGCGCGGCGGCAAGGAACCGAACGCCGGCCAACTCTCCCGCCTCGCCGCGGCGGCGGCGCATACCGGCACGTTGCTCCTCATGCTCAGCAGCGCCAGCCGCGCTCGGGCCGCCGCGGCCGGCAACCGACCCTTAGGCTACTTCGCCTCCGTGCGCCTGCTGGTGGAGCGCCGCGACTGCCTCTGGCGGGAAGGGCCGGCCGGTGCGCCGCTGGAACTGGCCGGTTATCGGTTAGGCGTCACGGTGATCAAACACAAACTGGCAGCGCCGGGAGCAAGCGTGGAACTGGAAGTTTCGGCCTGGGAGGGGCAAAGGTATGGCGACGCACCGGATCGGCTGCCTGTGGGTTCCGCAACTCTTCGGCTTGGTGTTGTGCCGCCAAGCGACGGCCCGCTGACGATCGTCGGCTGAAGTACAGCCTGTCCTTGCTTGTGCTGCGGCGTGTAAACATTGCGCTCGTTGGGTGCGGAGGAGACCCCTTCCGGCTCGCACTACTCGCCAGGTTTCCCCCTGACGGGAGAAACCTTGCCTGCGACTCAGGCGACGGCCGCGGACCCCTGGCTTGGATGTGTTTGACAGTACCGCGTTGGCACTGAACGTGCGGCCTGAACGGAGGTAGCGGACAATGGCCTGCCGCGTGAGCGGCCCAGGGTTCCGGGCGCGCCGACGCGGAGCGGCCGTGCCGTTGTCGCAGCATGCCGCCCGAACGACACTCCCATCCAACCGCGCAGTCCCGAAGGCGACCGTCACCCGCATTGCAGCCAAGGTTTCTCCCGTCAGGGGGAAACCTGGCGAGTAGTGCGAGCCGGAAGGGGTCTCCTCCGCTGCCCGCATGGCTGCGCTTGTCAGGCAAAGAGACAACGCATTACCTGCTCACCCCTCCTTGAGTTGTGGAACTATAGTTCTATACTCTCTATCCAGGAGGGGCAAACACATGGTCGCACGCCGGATCGGCTGCCTGTGGGTTCCGCAGTTCCCCGTCTGGGTGCTGCGCCGACGGCGGCCGGAGTTGCAGCAGCGACCGCTGATCGTCGGCGGGACGCCGGCTGACGCGCGGCGGACGGTCGTTGCCTTTTCGGCGGAGGCGAAGGCGGTGGGCGTGCGCCTCGGCATGGTGCTGCGCGAGGCCCAACTGCGCTGCCCCGACGCCGTTTTTCTGCCTGCCGCCGAGGAGGCGGAACAGGCGGTCCAGGAGCAACTGCTGGCCCTGCTGGAACTGTTCAGCCCCAACCTGGAGAGCATCCGGCCCGGTGTGTTGCTGTTCGACGCCGCCGGACTGGAGCAGCACTACGCCTCGGAGGAGGCCCTGGCCCAGAAGATTGTCGCGACTGTCGAAGGCGAGTTGACGGCGCAGGTGCGCGTCGGCCTGGCCGGCGGCCGCTTCTGCGCGCGTGTGGCCGCCGCCTACGGTGCGCCGGTGCTGGTCGTCCCGCCCGGCGGCGAACGCCAATTTCTGGCCCCCCTGCCGGTTGAGCACCTGCCCGACCTGGAACCCTGGCGCTGGCGACTGCAGTTCCTGGGCATCCGCACCATCGGCGATTACGCCGATCGCCTGCCCTACAACGATGTCGTCGTGCGCTACGGTCCGGCGGCGGCGCAGGCGCATATGCTGGCGCGCGGCCTTGATCCGGCGCCGTTACAGCCGCGACGCCTCCTGGAGCCGCCCACGGCGACCCAGCGCTTTGAGCCGGCAGAGGAACGCCTGGAGCCGCTGGTCTTCACGCTGAAGCGCCATCTGGACCACCTCTGCGCGCAACTGGCGCATGCAGGCTGGCTCTGCGGTCTGCTGCGCCTGCGCTGCCGCTGCGACGGAGGGGGGGACGTGACCCTCACCCTGCGTCCAGCAGAACCCTCGGCCTCGGCAGCGCGGCTGCGCGACCTGCTGCGTTGGAACCTCGAGCGACGCCTGCTGGCAGCGGAGCAAGCCGGTGGGCGCCTCTTTGGCGGCGGCATCACGCAGTTCGAGTTGCAACTGGACGGCCTGATCCCCGCGGTCGGGCAGGCGCTCGACCTGTTCAGCGCCGGCCGGGCCGGCAAGCGCAACGTCCTGGGCGCCATCGAGCGACTGGAAGCGCTGCTCGGCCCGGAGAGCGTGCGCCGCGCCATACCGGCCGCCGGCCGCCGCCCGGAAGAATCCTTCACCTGGGCGCCATATCGGCCCGAAGCGCTGGCCCCGCGTAAAACGCCCCGCCGGTCGGACGTAACAGGCGCCCACGCGACAGGGACAGGCCGCCTGCCATCGCCCGGCCCCCCCAGCCCGGCGGCTGCCCGTGTCCAACCACTGCCGCTGCCTGTGATGGCCGATGGCCGACCTTCGCCATGGGACGGCACAGCCGGTCGGCATGCGCCGGCGCTCCGGCTGTTCGATCCGCCCTATGCTGTGCAGGTGCGTGAGCAGGACGGCGCGCTGACCGCGCTCAGCGCCGGCCGCGGCCAGGAAGCGATCACCGTCTGCGCCGGTCCCTGGCGGCTGGACGAGCGCTGGTGGGGTGCCGGCGCGGCGGCACGCGACTACTTTCAGGTCGCAACCCGCCTGGGCCGCGTGTATCTGGTCTACCGGGAAGGCGAAGTCTGGTTTGCTCAGGGCGTGTTCGATTAGCCATACGTGGCCCGCCAGCCGCTGATTAGCCCTTCATCCCCGTCAGGGCGATACCGCGTATGAACAGGTTCTGGGCGACGAAGAACACGACCAGCAGCGGGAGCAGGACCAGCAGGGAGACCGCCATCATCTGCGGGAAGTTGGTGTAGTACTGCCCCTGGAACAGCAGCAACCCCAGCGCCAGCGTGAACTTGTCTGGCGAGTTGAGGTAGATGAGCGGCGCCAGGAAGTCGTTCCAGTTCGCCATGAAGGAGAAGATCGCCACCGTCGCCAGCGCCGGCTTGGCCAGCGGCAAGATGATGTTCCAGAAGATGCGTAGCGTCGAGCAGCCGTCGATGCGGGCGGCATCGTCGAGGTCGAGGGGGAGGGTCATGAAGAACTGACGCAGCAGGAAGATGAAGAAGGGCCAACCGAACCAGGCCGGCACGGTGAGCGCCTTGAGCGTATTCACCCAGCCCAGGTACTTGAACAGGATGAACGTCGGGATCAGCGTCACCTGCTGCGGAATCATCATCGTCGAGAGCATGAGCGCGAAGCAAACACCGCGGAAGCGCGAGCGCATGCGCGAGAAAGCGAAAGCTGCGAGGCTACAGGACACCAGATTGCCGACCACATTGTTGGTAACGATGATGAGCGTGTTCTTCAGATAGGTGTTGAAGGGCAGGATCGTCCAGCCGTCGAGGAAATTGCTCCAGACGAAGCGCGACGGTATCAACTGCGGCGGGAAGGTGAACACCTCGTTCTGCGGCTTCAGCGCGGTCGAGACCATCCAGATCAGCGGGATGAGCATCACGATACTGCCGGCGACGAGCAACACGTAGGTAATCAGGGTAGCCACCAGCCGCGGCCGCGCGATCGCGCGGGGGCGCGTCGCCGCGGACGACGTGGCGGCGGCCTGGATGTTCTGCATCGCCTATCTCCTCTGCTCGCCTTCATAATAGACCCAGCGCGGCGCGAAAATGAACTGGATGGCCGTGAAGAACATGATGACCAGGAATAGGATCCAGGCCAGCGCCGACGCGTAGCCCATGTTGAAGTCCTGGAAGGCCTTCTGATAGAGGTAGATCACGTACACCAGGGTCGAGTTCGCCGGCCCACCCTGGGTCATGACGTAGATGTTGGTGAACACCTGGAAGGAGCCGATGATGGACAGCACCAGATTGAAGAAGATTACGGGACTGATGAGCGGGATGGTCACGTGCCGGAACTTGGTGAACACGCCCGCGCCATCGATCGCCGCCGCCTCATAGAGATGCCCTGGGACGCTCTGCAGCCCGGCCAGGTAGATCAGCATCGACCCGCCGATGCTCCACAGGCTCATGATGATCATCGCCGGCATCGACCAGGTGAGGCTGAACAGCCACTCCGGGCCTTGAATGCCGAAGAGTCCCAGGAAGAAGTTGATAAGACCGAACTGGGGGTGGAACAGCCAGGCCCAGAGGATAGCGACGGCCACGCCGGAGATGACGGAGGGCAGGTAGAAAATGGTGCGGAAGAGATAGATGCCCCGCACCTTCTGGTTCATCAGCATGGCGATGAGCAGGGCCAGGATCATCCCCAGCGGCACGCTCACGCCTGTGTAGTAGATCGTGTTGAGCAGCGCTTTGTAGAAGAGTGGGTCGTTGGTGATCAGGGTGACGTAGTTCGACAGGCCGATCCACACCGGCGCCTTGACCATGGACCACTGCGTAAAGCTGAGCACGATCGTCGCCAGAATCGGTCCGGCATTGAAGACGAGGAAGCCGATGAGCCACAGGCCGACGAACAGGAAAAACTCGACCTCTTCGCGCAGCGTTATGCCGCGGCGGCGGGCGCGGGCCGTCGCCGCCGGGCGTGCCATCGCGTGCATGTGTTGCCCTCTCTGTCGAATGGCCGGCAGTCTGAGTTAGAGCGTCCCGGCGGGAGGGGGGAGAGGACCTGCTCCGTCCCCCTCCCGCCACCAGCGTGACCAGCAGCGGCCGATCGGCCGTGTCTCGGGGCGCGATGGTGCTGCGGCCGTTAGCCGAAGAGCCCCACGTAGGGCTTGTTCTTTTCGAGGACCGGGCCGAGCTCCGTGCCGATCCTGCTGAGCGCGTCCTTGGCGCCCATCTGCCCGAGGAGGACCAGGTCCCAGCTTTGCCCGGCGACACGGCTGATCTCCGCGCCGTTGGGGCTCTGGATCACGTCGGCCCCGTCGCCATAGGTGAGCAGGGCGTCGTAGATCAATTTGGCGCTCTTGGGAGCGAGCGGGGACTTGAAGTAGGACTGCCAGGCGGCCTTGCGGGCCGGGCTGCCCCGGCCGGTCTCACCCCACATGAACTCGACGCCCTTCTCGCCCAGGTAGGCGCTCTGATACGTCCAGGCCGCGTCGCGATCCTTACTGTCTTTGGTGATGCCGTAGCCGGAGCCTTCCGCGGCGGTGACATGCTTCTTGGGGCCGGCCGGGAAGGGCGCGACATCGTACTGGAACTTGGCCTGTTCGTGCAGCCAGGGCACCGACCAGGAGCCGGAATACATCATGGCGGTCTTGTTGAAGGCGAAGGGATCGCCTGCGACGACCTTGGTGTCGGCGGGGGTCGGGTTCACTTTGGACTTCAGGCGCAGATCGGCCCACCACTGCAACGCCGTGGCCGCTTCCGACGTGTCGGCCATGAAGGTCACTTCGTCCTTGTCCAGGAAGCGAGCGCCGAACGGCATGGTGTAGTTGGTGTTGGCCTCGCCGCCGAAGTTGCCGGGGCTCCCTTCGTAGCCCCAGGTCTGATTCACGCCGGTTCCCTGCGTGAGCTTCACCGCCGCGGCGAGCATGTCGTCGAAGGTCCAGTCAGTCTTCGGCAGCGGGACCCCGAACTTGTTGAACATGTCGACGTTGTAGAAGATGATCAGCGGCCCGGTGTCGTAGGGGACGATGTATATGTCGCCTTTGTAGCGGTAGGTGGGGAGGGACACCTGGGTGAAGTTGTCGAGCGAGAACTCCGCGTTCTTGTTCATGTAGGGCTGCTCGTTGATGAACGCGCCCTCGTAGATGAAGTGACGGGCGTCGGCGAACTGGCAGTACTGGACATCCGGGGCGGCGTTGCCCGCGAGCTCGGTGGAGAATTTGGTCACGTGCTGCCCCCAGGGCACGTTATCCGCCTCGATCTTGATGTCGGGATGCTCCTTCATGAAGTTGGTGTCGAAGGCCTGCTGCGTTTTCCAGAAGACGGCATCCCAGGAGTGCGCTGTACGGATGACCGTCTGGCCGGACGCGGGCGCCTTCGCTGCCGCCGAGCTCTGTGTTACCGTGGCGACTGACGACTGCGCCGTCGATGCGACGGCTTGGGGTGCTGCACTCGATGTCACATTGCTGGTGGCCGGGGCGGGGGCGACGTTGGCCGCGCCGCCGACCCCACACGCGGCCAGCAACGACGTGGTCAGGAGCAGACCGGCCGCTCCACACGCCCGGAGTACCGCGCGCCGACTATGGACTTGGTGCTTCATTCGACTGCCTCTCTTTCACATTCGGAACGGAGAAACTGGCCAGCATCATGGTGATCCGGCCGAAGGCCAGCATCAAGCTGGCATCCCTTATTCTGCGCAGTTGCCCCCCTTCTTGAGAGCTACGGCGACCGCCGACCCGTCGTAGCAAGTGGGATCAGTCCGTGGAATCAGTTCCATGGGCGGGTAGAGTATCGCATGATTGCCGCTTCTTGACAAGGTGAATGTGGGTGAAGGCCAGCACCGTTTCGTCGCGCTGGTTCAGAGCAATGCACTGCTCGTCTACGAAACCGTGCTCCGGCCGCTTGGGATCGTCGCGCATCGCCCGAATGGACGCTTCAACGTGGACCGTGTCCCCGATGAAGACCGGCTTGACAAAGCGAATGCGGTCATAGCCGTAGCTGAAAGCTACCGGGTTGATGCGATCGGCTGTGAGGCCGACGGCAACGGAAAGCACCAACGTCCCGTGTGCGATACGCTGCCCGAACGGCTGCGTCTTGCACCACTCGGCATCCATATGATGCGGGAAGAAATCGCCTGTCTGACCGGCGTGCAAAACGATGTCGGTTTCCGTGATGGTGCGTCCGATCGTCTGGCGCGTGGCGCCAATCACGTAGTCCTCGAAGTAGGTCGTGATAACGCTCATGTATCTTCACCCGCCAGTGGCCTGTGCTGATCCAGCCGTGGCGCCGCGACCGGCGATTTCAGGACCTCGCCATCGATGCGCACCGGGCAACGCGTCGTGCGGAAGCGGCATTCTCCACTACCAACCTCCTGCACCATATCGATGGCCTGGAAGGCTTCCTCTTTCACGAGCCGTTCCCAGTCGTAAACGTCGGCGCACCAGACACCGGCAGGTTCGAGCAGGTCGAGCCAATGCCGTGTCGGTTTCTGCCGCAAGCGAAGCGCAATGGACTGTTTGATGGCGTCCCGCTTGTCAAACCAGGAGTCCGGTGACGTATAGTTCCGGAGGATCGGTAGGTCGATGAGTTCGCCAAGGTCCGGCACCGGCGTCATCGCCAGGGCCAGGTAGCCGTCAGCCGTCGCATAGATGCCGTAGGGCGCAGGGATGTAGGCATGGGCCGCCGCGAGTGTGCTCCGTCGCGGCGAAGCATCCCCATCATTCAGGAACGCTGTCAAGACCTCGAACTGGAAGTCGAGCGCTGACTCCAGCAGGCTCACCTCGACCCGCCCGCCCCGGCCGCTGATGCCACGCCGCACGAGACAGGCCAGTACCCCCTCCAGGAGGTGGCAACCGGCCAGGGTATCGACGATCGACAGCCCGATGGCCGTGGGTGGATCCTCCGCGCGCCCATTGAGCCAGGCGAGGCCCGACACCGCTTGCACGAGGAGGTCCTGTCCCGGCTTGGCTCGCCAAGGCCCATGCGAGCCGTAGCCGCTGACCGAGGCGTAGACCAGCCGGGAGTTCCCGGCCAGCGTCTGCTCGTAGCCCAGTCCGAGCCGCTCCATCACGCCGGGCCGAAAGCTCTGGATCAGGACGTCGGCCTGTGTCACAAGGTTGCGCACGATGGCGAGGTCCGCCGGATCCTTGAAGTCGGCGGCCAAACTCTCCTTGTTGCGATTGATGGTATGAAAGAGCAAACTGTCCTGGCCCAGGCGCTGCTTCGCCAGGACTAACTGGCGACTGGCATCTCCGCCGACTTTGCGCTCCACCTTGATGACGCGTGCTCCCCAATCAGCCATGCGCAGACTGGCGGATGGACCAGCCAGAAACTGGCTGAAGTCAACGACGAGTAACCCTTCAAGCGGTAAGGCGATGGGCATCATTCCCACTCCATCGCTCTATTGGCGCCCATCCGCACGTCACCCCGACTCACAGCTCCCCCTCCGGTGCTTGCTCCTCGAGGACGAGCAGCGCATTGGTCGTCATCGGCGACACGTGGACGCGCCAGCCATCTGGGGTCGGCTCGAGGGGACAGGTTGCGCCCGTCACGGCCTCGTAGGCGCGCGTGAGGCGCGCCTCCAGGTGCAGGTCCACCGTGCAGGCCGGCAAGGGGGTGGGATCCTCGAAGTACTGGGGATGCTCGCCCACGCGCGGCAACGGCGAGCAATTGACGATATGGACCAGGTAGCGCGCCGGGCGGCCCGCGGCGCGAGTTTGATAGGTCACGCTCAGTTCGGCGCTGAGGGGCGCGCTGCTGCGCACAAATTGCTGGGGGTAGACTGCCTGGACGAGCTGTTGAAATAGCTTCCGATACACCCAGTAGCCATATTGATCGTAGCTCGTCCCCAGCGGGAACGTCACCGCCCCAAAGCGGTCGCGCTGGATGATGGCCGGGTACTCCGTCGCATGATCAAAGGGCGTCTGCGCATGGCTCGTGTAGTGCTCCCCACTCCTCTGGAAGAGGGGCTCGCCCAGGCGGGCGAGCACCTTCGCGTCAGAACGGTTCTCTTGCCAGTAGTCTGCCCCGGAATAGAGGGCATATTCGTAGGGCGGCACGTCCAGCCCACTGTCCTTTCGGACGCACAGGTAACAGGGCTGGTACGGTGACTCGCCGACAAATGTCAGCCCGAGGTCGGCCAGCCAGGGTTGGGTACTTTCTTCACAACGCAGCGACCGGCCCAGGCTCAGCACCGCACCGCCGACTGCCAGATGATGGTTGAGCCGCTCGGCCAGGCGAACGTCGACACGGAGCCAGTCCGGCAGGAGCAAGAGGCGGTAACGCTCAAAGGGTGCGTCCACTTCCACCACGTCGAACTGCAGGCGTTGCTCAATCAGCAGTTTCGTGAGGCCGATAACGCTACGAGCGAGTGGCGTCGTGGGGCGGCCGATATCGGTGAGCGGCAGCCCGCCGACGACAATCGCCGCTTCGACCGCTGGCGCGGCTCCCTCCAGGAACGGTTCCAGGCGCTCAATCTCGGCGTAGGCTTGACCAATGGTTTCGTAGACCGCCGCATCAAGCCGGCCTGACGGCGGCATCTGGTCGCCGATACCACACTGCGCACCCTGGGCGACGATGCCGGCCAGTTCAATCCGTAATTGCGTGGGATGTTTCAGACCGCCGAAGTCCGCCCAGGACTTTTGAAAACGCCCGGTCATGCCACAGATCGACGTACCAAGAGTGCGGGCGTAGCGGGCATTCACCGGAAAGTAGAGGTAGCCCCAGCCGCCCGTCGGCAACGCTTCGATGTCGATGTTATCGAGGAAGGTAGCACGCTCCGGGAGACCGAGGTTGGTCTGGTTATTCTGGTCCACCTGGCAGCCCGGCCGGAGCGTATGCGCCAGTTCCGCGCTGCGTCGCAGGAAGGTGGTCAGGAGTTGCTGCTTATGCACGCGTTGGGCGGCCTCGTCGAAGGGCGACTCGCCGGTGAGGCGAAATGCCGCTAAACACGTCGGACAGAAACACTCTCCACCGCGCGGCATCGGCATGTCGTACCAAATGCCATCAATCGGGTAGCGCTGGAGAATCTCCTGAGAGTGCTCGAGCACGAGTTGCACAAAGTCGTCGTTGGCGAGGCACAGCGCGGTCCAGCTCGGTGGTTCACCGAAGCGTGGCAGGTAGGTCGTCCGGTCGCGTTTCCACACCAACCATTCTGGATGATGCTCCGCGAGGTAGTTATCCCATGTCACACAGTAGTAGGCATACACCCGTATGCCGTGCGCTCGACATGCTGCCACCTGCTCGCCCAGCAAATCACGGCTTAACCCTGGGTGAACGGGACCGAAGACGCTCGGATAGTAGAAGTAGCCATGCATGTCCTTGGCGAAGACGGTGACGGCGTCGACGTGCCCCTGACGCAGTGTTTCCACGAAGGCATCGGGATCGAACGTCTCCCCAATATGCGGCATATGCCGACTGTTATGAAAGTCGAGGTGGATCTTCCGCCATGGCCGCCGGGGACGGCTACCGTAGGACGGATCAATCCAGAGCCCCGTTCGCGCTATCGCCTCGTCCACGGTTGACTGCCTTTCACGACAGAGGAAACGGAACCCATGCAACCACGTCCGCCGTTGAAATGGGATCGTTCCCATCATCTTGGACAACTTGGGCGGATAATAACAGCCGCGGCCAGTTCTGTCAAGACCCCTCGGCAAGGGGGCAAGGGGGTTCACGCCTAATAGGTGCTTCGGCGTCGACGGGTATCGTATCCGGCGCCTTGCCATGCGCTGCACCATGCCGTATAATCGTTGGGATCGGTCCCACCATTAAGACAAGGTTCAGCCCGCGCTCGGACGGACATGACAGTTTGGGACGGTCTACCAGAGGGAAGGGCGGCCAAAGTGTAAAGTCGGTTTGAACCATGCCTAAGGGATGGTTCAATCGGGTGTGACAGTTTGACGGCCTTTCCCTCTGGTACACGGCCCCAAACTGTCACATCGTACCGCGCCTGGCTTGAACCATGTCTAAGGTGGGCGTCATCCTGGCTACGGATGGGGCATTTGGCACCCACGGCCAGCACTGGTACAACTAGAAAGGCACGCCATGCAGGACCGCCTCGGCAAGGAGCAGCACCAGTGCGCGATGGAGCACGACGGAAGACACCAGGGGTGACGATACTTGATGTGGCGCGACGGGCTGGGGTCTCACGGTCCACGGTGTCACGGGTGCTGACGGAGCACCCGAATGTCAGCCGGCGCGCCCGTGACGCTGTCGAACAAGCCGTGCAGGTGACGGGCTTTCACCCGAATGGCGTCGCCCGTTCACTGGTGTCTGGCCGCTCCACGCTGGTGGCCATCGTGGTGCCGAGTATCAGTCACGATTTCTATGCCGATCTCGCCCGCGGCGTCGAAAAGGCGCTCGCGGACGACTTTGCGCTCGTGGTCATGACGACCGACGACGACCCCGAGCGCGAGCGCCGCGCCCTGGCGCATCTTCAAGAATCCCGCGTGGCCGGTGTCATCGTGTCGACCGTGCATGTGGATTCGCTGGATCACTTCGGCCGCGACACGCCGGTCGTCTTTGTCAATCGCGGGCCCCGCCAGGCGAAGCACAGCGTGGTGGTATCCGACAACTTCCGGGGCGGCTACCTCGCCACCAATCTGCTGCTCCAGAGCGGGCACGAGCGCATCGGCCACGTCAGCCTCGCCCTTGACTTGCCGACGTCGCGCCGTCGGCACGATGGCTACCTGCAAGCACTTGGCGAGGCCGGCATCACGCCGCTACCTGAATGGAGCTTTCAGGCCGGTTTACGTATACCGGACGGCATCAGTCTGGGTGAGCGCCTGCTTGCTGAGAGGACGGGGGTCACCGCGCTCTTCACCGATAGCGACACGCAGGCGGTCGGCATCATTGAGGCACTCTGGCGCCAGGGGCTGCGCGTTCCGCGCGATCTGAGTCTCGTCGGCTACGATGATGGTCCGCTCGCGGCGCTCTCCCCTTTTGCGCTCACGAGTGTCCACACTCCTCGTGAATTGATGGGCGAACTGGCGGGTCGGCTGCTCAAGCAGGGGATACAGGTGGGCCGGCCGCTGGAAGCGCAGGAGATCGTGCTGCCCGTGGAGCTCATCACCCGAGCGTCGGTTGGTAAGCCACGCCGTCAGCGGAAGCTAGGCTCGACGACCACGAGTGACGACGTTGAGTGAGGCGGGCGGCCATGATCCACTGCCGACCTCAGACCGGAGGAGCGAGCCGATGATTGAACTTCGCGGTATAACCTGGGACCACCCGCGCGGGCTTGCTCCGCTGGTCGCCACGGCCCACGTCCTCCAACTGGCGGATCCCTCGCTTTCGATCCGCTGGGAGGCCCGATCACTGCACGCCTTTGGCGCCCAGCCCCTCTCAGCGCTTGCCGGAGAGTTCGATCTGCTCGTCCTGGACCATCCCTTTGTTGGCACCGTCGCTCTGGAGCAGAGCCTGCTTCCCCTGGAAACGGTGCTGCCGGCGCCGTTTCTGACGGAGCAAGCGACAGACAGCGTTGGACAGAGCCATGCGAGCTACCGATATGGTGGACACCAGTGGGCGTTGGCCATCGATGCGGCGACACAGGTGAGCGCGTACCGCCCCGACCTCCTGGCAGCACTGGGTTGTTCCCCACCGTGTTCCTGGCCGGAGGTGTTGCAGTTCGCACAGACGTTCCCAACGCGTTTGGCCCTTCCCCTGACACCGGTGAACGCCATCTCCTGTTTCTTGACGCTCTGCGCGGCCAGGGGCGAGACACCCATGGCAGCAAACGACCACGTCGTTTCCCGCCAACAGGGCAGCGACGCCCTCCATTGGCTGATAGGCCTGTTGCGCGCCGCGCATCCGGCGTCGCTGCAACTTGATCCCCCAACGGCGCTGGAGCAGTTGAGCGCGTCCGATTCGATCGCCTTCATTCCGCTCGTTTTCGGCTACTCCAACTACAGCCGCCCGAACCAGCAGGGCCATCCCTGCCGGTTCGGGCCCCCGCCCGTCATGCCACCCTGCAGCCGACCGCGCGGCTCGCTCCTCGGCGGCGCTGGCCTTGCTATATCAGCACGCTGCCAGCACGTCGAAGCGGCCGTGCGCTTCGCCCGGCTCGCCGCAGACCCGACCTGGCAACGCACGGGCTACGTCCTCGCCGGCGGGCAGCCGGGCAATCGGCAAGCCTGGGTCGATCCGCTCGTGAATGCTGCCACGGGCGGTTTCTTTAGCGCTACCCTGGAAGCGCACGAACTGGCCTATCTGCGCCCCCGCTATCCTGGGTATCCGGCTTTTCAGGACGAACTGGGGCACCTCCTCCACCGCTTTTTGCGCGAAGGAGGGGAGCCTGATGAGCTACTGGACCGATTCGATTGGCTCTATCGGAGCAGTCTGGAGCGCACGGGCGGCGCTCCGGCGTCCTGAATGTGCAGCGTGAGGCCTGGCCGATACGGCCTGGTACCGACCGTGCAGCGCACTTGGGCGGTGTCCGCATGGGGAAGAAGGAGCGATGTATGGCCGCCACAGGGACGCTTTCCCTCGCCTATCGCCAATTTGGCGGCTTTGAGCGAGCGCTGACCCAACAGGCACAGGCCTACGCCAAGTTCGTTCCCGGCTTTGCCCTCGCCATGGCCCCGTTCGACGTGCAGGATCTTTATAGAGAGTTGACGCGGGGCGACGGCTGCCGGTCGGGCAGGTACGACCTCGTGATGGCTCCCACCGACTGGCTGCCGGAACTCATGCAGTTGCGTCTGCTCCAGCCACTCAATGAATTGCTCGCGGCAGATCCGCCGCCCGATTGGCCACAGGGCTGGTCACCCTCCATGCGCGCCTTACAAACAGCCGACGGTGGCGGGATCTATGGCCTCCCCTACCACGACGGCCCGGAAGTCTTTATGTACCGTACTGACCTCTTCGACGATCCAGACGAGCAAGCTCGGTTTCAGCAACGCACCGGGCATGCGCTGCAGCCACCGCAGACGTGGTCGGCATTCCTTGAGGTTGCCCGCTTCTTTACCCGTCCAGAGCGCGACCTCTATGGCTGTGTGGTCGCGGCCAAAGCCGATGGGCATAACAACGTCTACGATTTCCTGCTGCACCTGTGGACTCGCGGCGGACAACTCCTGCACGACGGCCGGCCCGCCTTCGCCAGTCCGATTGGGGAGCAGGCGCTCCAGTACTACATCGATCTTATGCATGCCCACCGGGTCACGCAACCTGAGCCATGGCAGTACGATAGCGTGGCGTCGGGCGAGTACTATGCCTCAGGGCGCGCCGCGATGATGTGGAACTGGTGCGGCTTCCAGGCGGTGGCCGACACCCCTTCCCTCTCGCGCATTTCAGGGCGGACGCGGGCGACCTTCCTGCCCCGTGGCGACGACGTTGGCGGCAGATCGGTGAGTCTCAACATCTATTGGGTGCTGGCGATTCCCTCCGGTTGTCGCGATGTGAACGCCGCCTACAGATTCCTGCGCCATCTCGCCACGCCCGCCATGGACCGGCTCACGACGCTTGCTGGAGGAAATGGGACGCGACTGTCGACCTGGCGCGACCCGGAGGTTCGCCAGCGCTATCAGTACTACGAGATTATCGAGCAAGTGCATGCGAACGTGGAGAGCCCGCCGCGACTTGCCCGCTACCCGGAGATCAACGAGGTGCTCAACGACATGATGCAGCGCGCGACGATGTCCGAAGGGAATGCGCATAGTCTCCTCGCGGAGGCGCGCGCGTGCGTTGCCAGCATTCTGGAACCGGACCGACCATCGCTTTGAGGGGCGGCGTTCTCCCGAAGAAAGGAGCGAAGACGGTTGACAACGTCACACGTCACTGGAAAGCGGAGCGATGCTGTCCTGCGGGAGGCACTCGACCTGGACCAGCCGATCCCGATCTCACGGGAAGCGCAGCAGGTTGGCATCGCCTCCATCGGCGCCGGCGCGATCGTCCGCGCCTGCCACCTGCCCGTGTATCGACGGGCCGGGTTGAATCTGCGCGGCGTGTATGACGTGGACCAGGACGCCGCCACTGCGCTGGCACGGGATTTTGGCCTGCCGCGCGTCTACCGGACCCTTGATGAACTGCTCGCTGACCCCGCCGTGCTCGTCGTTGACGTGGCGATTCCGGCCATCGCCCAACCGGCAGTTGCCCACCGGGCGGTTCAGGCAGGGAAGCACTTGCTCTGTCAAAAGCCGCTTGCTGAGGATTGGCAAGTGGCGTGTGATCTGGTGCAGGCAGCACAGGACGCGCACGTCAAACTCGCGGTGAACCAGCAGATGCGCTGGGCTGGCGGTATCAGGGCAGTGAAGGCACTGCTCCGCCAGGAACTGTTGGGACAACCCTTCGCTGCGGCGATCACGGTGAACGTTCGGACCCCGTGGGAGAACTGGCCCTGGTTGCTGGAGAAGCGCATGCACGAGGTCATGTACCACAGCATTCACTATCTGGACAGTCTGCGTTTCCTCCTCGGCGATCCCGCCTGGGTCTACGCACACGGCGCCCGCTTCCCGGGTTTCCCCGCCAAGGGGGAAACGCGCACGGTCATCGTTCTGGAGTATGACTCCCCCGCTGATCTGCGAGCGGTCATCCATGATGAGCACCACAACCAGTCGGACGAACAGGACTGGTCGGCGACTTTCCAGATTGAGGGCACCATGGGAACGGCTCGGGGCACCATCGGCGCACTCTACGACTACCCCCGTGGCCGGACGGACACCCTGGCCTTTTCCTCCCAACGCATCCAGCGAGGCCTGTGGCTTCAGCCGACGTTGAGTACTCGTTGGTTCCCGGATGCCTTCCTGGGTCCGATGGCCTCGCTCCTCTCGGCGATGCTCGAGGACGGTGAACCGGAAACGTCCGGCACCGACAACCTCTTGACCTTGCGCCTGGTATTCGACGCCTATCGGTCCATGCAGGAGCGCTGCGCGATCCGCCTCGCTCCATGATGAGCTCCTCCGGGGAACCTCGGCCGCGGTTATCTGAGCGGAAACGTACGAACTCGCAGCGGTCCGCAGACACAGGGGAATCCTCATCGGAACACGCCATTCGACACCCCCAATCGCAGACGCTTAATCAGCTGGTTCCGGGTCCGAGTCCCGGGCGGCTCAGCACCATTGCCCTCTGGCTGGGGTGCTCTTGGGGCGTGAACAGGACCGTGGCGCGAGCATGCCGCAGGCGGTCAGACAGCCCTACCAGCCCGGCATCCCATTGGCGAACATTCGTGGTATCGTTTCCACGCCGGCATGTGATTGGCACTGCCGTGTCCGCGTGGAACAACAGATTGCAAGGCAAGGCGAGCGATGAGCACGATCCATGATGTTGCGCGCCTGGCCGATGTGGCCAGCGTCACGGTATCGCGGTACCTCAACAGCAATGCGCCGGTCAGTGCTGCCGCTCGCCGGCGCATTGAGGCGGCGATCGCCGAACTCGGCTATGTGCCGAACGCCCTGGCGCAGGGACTGAAGAGCCGCGCCACGCATACGCTCGGGCTGGTCGTGAGCGACGTCACCAATCCCTTCTTCACCACCATCGCCCGCGCCGTGGAGGACACCGCCCAGGCCGCCGGCTACTCGCTGATCCTCTGCAACACCGACGAAGACCCGGAAAAGCAACGCCTCTATCTGGACGTGCTGCGCCGGAAGCGCATCGACGGCATCTTGATCGCCCCGGCCTCGGATGACGGCGCCTCCATCCTGGATTGGCGGCGGCACTGTGGCCCCGTCTGTGTGCTGGACCGAACGCTGCAGCAACAGGCCGATACAGCGAGCGCCGAGATCGACACCGTGCGCGGTGACAGCACGGAGGCGGCGTGCCGCCTCGTCGCCCACCTGGTTGAGCATGGCCACCGCCGCATTGCCGTTATCACCGGCCCGGAACATATTTCCACAGCCACAGAACGTCTGGAGGGTTACGGGCAGGCCCTCAGCGAGGCCGGCATTCCGCTGGACCCGACGCTGATCCAGCGCTGTCCCTTCCGTGTGGAGAGCGGCTATGCTGCCGCCGACGCCTTGCTGCAGCAGGCGCAACCGCCGACCGCCTTCTTCGCCGCCAACAACTTCCTGACCATCGGCGTCCTGGCCGCCATCCGCAACCGTGGTCTGGTCGTGCCCAGGGATATCGCTGTCGTCGACTTCGACGAGATACCGCAGATCGCCCTGGTGCTCCCCTTCCTCACCGTGGCCGCGCAGGCCGTCCAGGAGATCGGCCGCCAGGGCGCGACCTATCTGCTGGAACGTCTGGCCCGCCTGCGCAGCCACGAGACGGCGCCGCTGCCTGGCCGGGAACTGGTGCTGCCGACGGAGATCATCATCCGGCAGTCCTGCGGTTGTCACGCCGATTAGGTACCTTGCCCACTTGCATGACAGGGCTGTCGGATGATACCGTTTCCACGTCAGCGTGAGTCAAGCTGACACGAAAGGATAGCGACGTGGCAATGACCAACGAGGCGATTCGAGAGGGTTCTCAACAGCGGGCGGAGGCCCAGAACGACCCGCGCTTGCAGTGGTTCCGTGAGGCCAAGTTTGGCCTGTTCATCCACTGGGGGTTGTACGCCATCCCCGCCGGGGAATGGAAGGGGCAACAGATCGCCGGCATCGGTGAGTGGATCATGAAGCGCACGCCGATCCCGGTGGCCGAGTACGAACAACTGGCGAAGCAGTTCAACCCGGTCAAGTTCAACGCCGCCGAGTGGGTGGCCATGGCCAAAGCCGCCGGGCAGAAGTACATCGTCATCACGTCCAAGCACCACGACGGCTTCGCTATGTACCAATCCAGCGTCTCCAACTACAACATCGCTGACGCGACATCGTTCAAGCGGGACCCCTTGAAGGAACTGGCAGACGAGTGCCGGAAGCAAGGCATCAAGCTGGGCTTCTACTACTCCCAGACGCAGGATTGGCATCATCCTAACGGCGACGGCAACGACTGGGACTACGTGGAAGCGCAGAAGGACTTCGACGGCTACGTCGAGCAGTACGTCAAGGCGCAGGTGCGCGAGCTGCTGACGGGCTACGGCCCGATCTGCTTGATCTGGTTCGACACTCCCAAGCGCATGACGATCGAGCAGAGCCACGAACTGGCCGACCTGGTCCACGAGTTGCAACCGGACTGCCTGGTGAGCGGGCGCATCGGCAATGCAGTTGGCGATTACGCCGAGGCCGGTGATAACCGAATTCCGGCCGATGCCCTCAATCAGGACTGGGAGACGCCCGCTACCATCAACGACACCTGGGGCTTCAAGTCCTACGACCACAACTGGAAATCGCCAACGGACCTCCTCCACAAGCTGGTGGACATCACCAGCAAGGGCGGCAACTACCTGCTCAACGTCGGGCCGACGGCGGAGGGCGTCATCCCACCGCCCAGCGTGGAGCGGTTGCGGGCCATGGGTGAGTGGTTGGCCGTCAACGGCGAGGCGGTCTACGGCACGCGGCCGGGTCCGCTGCAAGGCCTGGAGTGGTGCCGCACGACCGCCAGGCCCGGCAAGGTCTATCTGCACGTCTTCCAGTGGCCGCAAGGCGGCAAACTTGTGCTAGCGGCGGCGGCGGGTCCGGTGAGCAACGCCTATCTGCTGAGCGACAGCAAGCGGACGACCCTGCCTGTTCGGCGCGAAGGAGACGGCGTGACGATTCAAGGGCCGGCCACAGCGCCGGATGCAGTCGACACGGTCGTCGTGCTGGAAGGGTGACCGTGCTGCCCTGACCGCTACTTCGTGGCCCCCATCACCGTCAGCGTATGACTGCCCAGGGTTACCTGTTGCACGGTGATGGGCAGGTCGGCCGGCGTCAGGCGCAGGCTGGTGGCGATCTGGTTGCGCACCTGGTTGACGATGCTCTGCGGCGCGCTGATGCCGCCGGCCTGGACCCGCAGCACGGTCAGCGTCGGCACCCCGCCCTGCACATCAACGCTGCCCGTGACGGCGATAGGCAGCGTGGTCGGGCCGAAGGCTGCCTGTCCGTTCAGTATCACCTGGCCCGGCAGAATCTGGACGGAGGGCTGCTGCAACGGAAAGTTCGCCTGACTTTCCAGTTCCGGCACAGCGATGGCGTTCACCTCAGCTTCGCTGAGGGTGATCGTCACCAGTTGGTGGCTGCCGGGCGGCGCGCTGGTCGCCGTGTGATCGGCTGCCGCCAGCTTCGCCCGCGCCGTAGCCGCCGCATTGGCATCCGGTGTGGCCGTGGGGACATCCGCAGCGGGTGCAACCGGCGCGACAGTGGACACGGCGACGATCGGTGACGGCGCCGCGCGATTTCCCCCGGCGAACCACAGCACCCCGGCGAAGAGCGCCAGGCAGACGGCGGCAACGACGCACAGGCGCACCAGGCAACCGAACAACGTACTCATTGTGGTGGACCCTTTAGGGCCGCCGCCATGAGCGTCCGGGCGATCGGTGCGGCCACTGTGGCTCCCTCTCCGGCATTCTCCACCAGCACAACCACCTCGACGGTCGGACGATCCGCCGGCGCAAACGACACGAACACGGCGTGCGGCGGCTGCCCGCCGCCCACCTGGGCGGTGCCCGTCTTGCCGGCCACCTTCACTCCGGTGATTCGGGCGTTCGCGCCGGAACCGTTGTCCACCGCACCGACCATCAGCGCAGTCAAGGTACTCGCTGTGCCGGCGCTGATGGCCTGTCGCCAGGGTTGTGCCTCGTGCTGGTATACCACTGTGCCGCTGGGCGTCGTGGCTTTCGCCACCAGGTATGGCTCCATGATCGTGCCGTGATTGGCAACGGCGTCCAGCACCAGCGCCAGTTGCAACGGTGTCACCTCCAGTTGGCCCTGCCCAAAGCCGGTGCTGGCCAGCAGCGGGCCGCTCCAGGCAGCGGTGGGGTCCTTCACCTGGCTCGGCGTCACGAGCAGGCCGATGGGCGGCGCCAGGCCGAAGCCGAACTTGTCGGCATAGCTGGTGAGCGTCGGGGCGCCGAGATGATAGGCCACCTGGGCAAAGATGGCGTTAGCCGATAGCTCCAGCGCGCGCTGGAAATCAAGTTGCGTCGGTATCTGCGGATTCTCGCAGGAGACATGGAAGCCCTCCACCACCCAGTCGCCGATGCAGGTGAACGGCGTCGTCGGCGTCACGGCACCGGTTTCCAGCGCTGCGCTGGCGGTGACCAGCTTGAAGGTCGAGCCGGGCGGGTACACGGCCTGGGTGGCGCGATTGAGCAGCACGCGGTTGGTATCCGTGCTGAGCGCCTGCCAGTTCTGGTCAAGGGTGTTCGGGTCAAAATAGGGCTTGCTCACCAGGGCCAGCACGGCGCCGGTGGCCGGTTGCAACACCAGAACGACGCCCTTGTGGTTGCCCAGGGCAGTATCGGCCAGGCGCTGCAGGCCGACATCTATCGTGAGCGTCAGGTTGTCGCCGCTGCGCGGGATGTGCAGCAGGCCATCCAGCGCCGCCAGACCGGGCAGCACGCCAACCTGGCCATCCAGATAGGCGTTATACGAGGCCTCCAGGTCGGCCCGCCCGTAGCGAACGCTGTCGTAGCCGATCACGTTGGACAGGCTATTCTCGGTGTAGCGGCGAACCTCCGGATGGGCCGGGTCGTTCTGGGCTAACAGCACCCCACGGCTATCGACGATTGTGCCGCGCACGACGTTGCGTTCCGCCTGGACGGTGCGCGGGTTGGCCGGGCTTTGCCCGACGTCGGCGGCGCGGATGACCTGCCAGTAGACAAGGGCCAGCGACAGGACGAGGAACCCCCCGACGAAGAAGAGACCGAGCCGGTACACGTTGCCTGGGACGAGGCCGGACGTGTCTTCAGGCTTCAAAGCGCACCCGCAATCGCCCGAAGCGCAACGTGTCGCCGGCCTTGATCACAACCGGGCGACCGACCTTGCGCTCGTTCGCCCAGGTGCCGTTGGTGCTGCCGGTGTCACTGAGCCACCAGGCCCCCTGTTCGCGCCGCAGGACTGCGTGGTGGGCGGAGATAAACTCGTCTTCGATCACCACGCAGTTGTCCTCGGCGCGCCCAATGGTTGTGGCGGCGGAAACCAGCACAACGTCGCCGGCGGCCGGGCCACCGGTAGCGCCGTCGACAAACACCAGGCGTGGCGAAGCACCGCTCACTGTCCGTTGCGTGCCGGCCCGCAGGTCCGCCCACAGTGCCCTTATCACCCAGGCCAGGAACAGGTAGAGCAGCGCGACCATGGCGAGGCGCAGCGCAACGAGGACGACCTGATCGGCGGTCATGGGGCGATGCGCAATTCTGTGGCGCCCAGCCGAATGCGGTCACCAGGGACCACGCGTGCCCGCTGCACCCGCTGTCCGTTGACGAAGGTGCCGTTGCGGCTGCCCAGGTCCTCAATGAAAAGCCCATCGGCTCGCAGCAGGCGAGCGTGTTCGCGACTCACGCTGAGGCTGTCCAGCACGACATCGTTATCGAGGCCCCGACCGAACCGCAACTCGTCACCGACCATCTGCAGGTGCTGCTCGACGCCGCGCTCGTCGCGAATGGTCAGGGCAATGGGAGCCGAATCGTCGGGCGCGGCTACCACTCGCGGCGGGTTGACCACCGAAAAGACGCTGGTACGGGCCACGGGGGCCTCGCCGGGTGCCCCGAGGCGCTGCGTCGACTCTGTTTCCCTGATCTCCGCGCTGGCCAGGATGTCGCCCTGGCGCAGGGTGGCATCGGCCAGCAGTTCGACGGTGACCGCGCCAACAAAGTCATACTTGCGGCGCTGCGCCTGCCGAATGAGGTCCTGGGCGATCTCGCGCTGCAGTTGGAGCAGAAACGGCTCGCACTGGCGAAAGTCCTGCTCGGCCAGTTGCGCGCGAAACCAGTTGGGGGCATACACGTGGCCGACGCTGACGCGGCGGTTGGCGACCAGTTCTCGGGCGAGCGCGCGGGCGATCTCGACCGGTTGCAGGCGGCTGCCGGCGAGGCGGGTGAACGGGCGTTCGACCGAGCGCTGGAGCAGCCGTTCCAGGCGTTGAAAGACATTCACGCTTTCAGTATGCCGAGTCGTCGCGCAAAACGCGTAGCAACGTGAAGGCCATGATGCGCAGGTCCAACAGTAGGGACCAATTGTCAACGTAGTAGAGGTCATATCGCGTGCGCTCTTCGATAGATGTGTCGCCGCGTAAGCCGTTGACCTGGGCCCAGCCGGTCAAGCCGCACTTCTCGCGGTGGCGGTCCATGTAGCGCGGGATCATCTGCTCGAACTGCTCCACGTACATCGGGCGTTCCGGACGAGGTCCGACAATGCTCATGTCCCCGATGAGGATGTTGATGAACTGGGGCAACTCGTCCAGCGAGAACCGGCGCAGGAAACTCCCCACCAGCGTGCGGCGATCGTCGTCTTTGCGCGTCCAGCCCGGGCCGGCGGCCTCGGCGTCTACCCGCATCGAGCGGAACTTCAGGACCTGGAAGCGATAGCCGTTGTAGCCGACGCGCTCCTGCGCGTAGAGCGCCGGCCCTGATGACGTCACTTTCACCAGCAGCGCAATCGCCAGCATCAGCGGGCTAGCGAGTATCAGCACGGTAAGCGCGAACACCACGTCCATCGCCCGCTTGATCAAACGGTTCCAGCCGCGCAGGGCCCCTTTTTTGACGGTGATCAAGGGTACGCCGCCCAGTTCGTCGATGGAGACGGCGGTCGCCATCAGTTGAAAGAGGTCAGGCGCCACCCGCACGTCGATGCCGTCGGTCGGGATGCGGGCAAGCAACTCCAGGATCTCTTCGTGCGCCGCGCCGGGGAGGGCGATCAGTACCTCATCGACATCGAACTGGCGGAGCACCCGTTCCAAATCGCGCGGCGTGCCGAGAATCGGCACGCCGGCAACCACACGGCCGACGGGCTCGTTGTCGTCGAGGAAGCCTACGGCAAGGTAGCCGTACTTCGGCGTGTGTCCCATCCGTTCCACGATGGCCTGTGCAGTGTCCCCCGCACCGATCAGCAGCACGCGGAGTTGGGCCAGACCGCGCCGCCGTATGGCGTAGAGAAATCGGCGCACGCTCAACCGCTCTACTGTGAGGAAAAGGACAGTGAGGAGCCAGGCAAGCACGGTCGCGACGCGTGGATAGTCGAACTTCAGCAGCAATGTGGCCAGGGTGATCGTGAACACGTAGCTGAGCGTGATCGAACCCGCCAACCGACCGACGTACTCCACGGTAGAAACGCCGCGCTTGACGAGGTAGAGGCCGCGGAACAACAGGGTGCCGACCAATACCGCCGCGCAGAGCCAGCCCATGGCGGCGTAGAGGACCCAGGGGGTGATCGATTGCACGTCGAGCAGATTCGTTTCGAAGCGCAGGTGCCAGGAGAGGGCAAACGCCGCCATCACGGCGCCAATGTCGAGCAGCATAAGCGTCAGGCCGCCAGTGACCGTTCGCACGGCCCGATGATTGCGTCTTGGCGCCGGCGCCGTCTCCTCGACGATGACCGGCGCGAGCACGCGCGCCATACCATTCCTCGTCTTCACCGGAAACCGACACTCAACAACGCGCCATTGGTGCGGCATCGTGCCGATTCTACCAGGCAGTCCGGCGCCTGTTGTTCGCTGGCGTCGATTGTCCACCGTCAATTGCACAGTATGACGCCCGTCACGGCGCAAAGATACGCCGCCGCCGTATGATGGGGGATCATGCTGCGCCTATTGCTGATTCGCCACGGCCAAACGCTCTGGAATAAGGAGCTGCGCTACAACGGCGACACGGACACCGAGCTGACGCCTTTCGGGCGACGGCAAGCGGCAGCCGTGGCCGCCCGTTTACAGCAGCGCCACGTCGACCTGGTGGTCTCCAGCGACCTCCAACGCGCCACTGCGACGGCCGCCATGATCGCCGAAGCCTGCCAATGTCCAAGCCAGGCTGATGCTCGCTGGCGCGAGGTGCACTTCGGCGCCGCCGAGGGCCTGCGCTGGGCCGACGTGGTGGCCCGCTTTCCAGCGGCAGCGCGAGCCTGGGCCGAGAATCAAGCCGACGCCGCCATGCCGGGGGGCGAGTCGCTGCTGGAGGTGGCGGGACGCCTTCAGCCGGCGCTCAGCGAACTGGCGGCGGCGTTCGACAACAAGACGGTGGTCGTGGTGAGCCACGGCGGGCCCTTGCGCGTCGCCCTCTGTCTCTTGCTGCAATCCGACGTCACCCAGCATTGGCGCTACAATGTGGCCCACTGCACGCTCAGCGAAGTCGCCGTCTACGGCTCCGGCGGGGTGCTCAACTTGCTCAACGATGCCTGCCATCTGCGTACGAGGGGCTCGCCAACAGCGGATAGCGAGGAAGAGTAGGGCGTTGCTGAGGCCGCACACCGCCCCATCGGTATACTTGTTCCGCTGGCGTTTGCCCGCACCGACCGTGCGTTTGCTTCTGGGAGGGCATGTGATCCGTTCCTCGGCGTTCGGAGGCGGAGCCGGCGCGGTGACGGCGGTCCAACCTTGAGCTTCTTCAAGTGGATGTATCCCGGCATGCGCGTCAAGCGCTGGCTGGTGTTGCTCACCTTCGGCATCGTGCTCATCAGCCTCGGTCTCGCCTACTTCTCGGTGAGCATCTACCACGTCGAACACTACCCCGCGATCGTCTATTACCTGACCTTACAGTTCTTGAATCACCCGACGCGCGGCGTCCTCTTCGCGATTGTCGGCATCGGTTCCATCGTCATTGCGGTGGTGCAACTCAACCGTTCCATCGTCTCGGTGTTCCTCCCGACAGGGGATCGCCTCGTCGATCTTGTCTATCGGCGGCGGCAATTGGGCCGCGGACCGCGCATTGTCTGCATCGGCGGCGGACACGGCCTTTCCAACCTGCTGCGTGGCCTGAAGGAGTACACAGGCAATCTGGTGGCGATCGTCACCGTGGCCGACGATGGCGGCTCCTCGGGACGGCTGCGCCAGGAGTTGAGCATGCTGCCGCCGGGCGACTTCCGCCAGTGCATCGTCGCTTTGTCCGATGTCGAGCCGCTGATGACAAAGTTGTTTCAGTATCGCTTCGGCTCCGGGGAGGGACTGGATGGCCATAGCTTCGGCAACCTCTTCATTGCCGCCATGATCGGTGTCACGGGCAACTTTGAGCAAGCGGTGCGCGAGAGCAGCCGGGTGCTCAACGTGCGCGGTCAAATTTTGCCCAGCACCCTCTCCGACGTGACCCTCCACGCCGAGTTGACCGATCAACGGGTCGTGGCCGGCGAACACCACATCACGTCCGCCGGCGGCCGCGTCGAGCGCGTCAGCCTGCAACCCGAGCATGTGGAGGCGCACGCCGAGGCAGTTGCCGCCATTCAGAGTGCCGACCTCGTCGTCATCGGTCCCGGCAGCCTGTACACCTCAGTGCTGCCGAACCTGCTGGTAGATGGTATCGCCGCTGCCCTGCGGCACACCGCTGCCCTGCGCGTCTACGTCTGTAATGTGGCGACAGAAGCGGGCGAAACCGATCACTACGACGTGCTTGGCCATGTGGAAGCAATTGAACGCCACGTTGGACCGGGTATGCTTGATATCGTGTTAGTGAATAGTCGCGCCGTCACCGCGCAGCCGGGCAGCGTGGAACGCGTTGCGATGAACGGCGTTGCCTGGATGCGGGACCAGCCCCAACTGGCGCTCGGTGACGTGGTTGACCCCGATCAGCCGGTCTACCACCACCCGGCGAAACTGGCCAAGCGCGTGATCGAGTTGTTCTACGATCGGACGCCTGCCCGTCCCGGCTCGGGCGCGGTGTGACTTACAATTCAAGGAGCGTGCATGGCAACGTTCCCAGGGCATAAAGGAGAGACAATCGGGTGACTGCGCGTATCGGCATCAATGGCTTTGGCCGCATCGGCCGGCAGGTCTTCAAGGCGATCCAGGAGCGACACGGCTCGGAACTGGAAGTCGTGGCCGTCAACGACCTGACGGACACCAAGACCAGCGCCTTCCTGCTCAAGCACGACTCCAACTACGGCGCCTTCCACGGTACGGTGGAGGCCCGGAGCGATGCCATCATCGTCAACGGCAAGCTGGTCAAGGTGTTTGCCCAGCGCGACCCGGCCGCGATTCCCTGGGGCGAGGCCGGTGTGGAGCTGGTCGTCGAGTCGACCGGGTTCTTTACCGACGCCACGAAGGCAGCGGCGCACCGTCACGACAGCGTGCGCAAGGTGATCATTTCCGCCCCTGCCAGGAATGAAGACCTGACGATTGTGCTCGGTGTCAACGAGAAGGTCTACGACCCCGCCAAGCACAACGTGGTCTCCAACGCCTCCTGCACCACGAACGGCCTGGCGCCGGTGGCGAAGGTGCTCCACGACCGCTTCGGCATTGCCAAGGGTCTGCTGACCACCATCCACTCCTACACCAACTCCCAGCGGCTGCTGGATGTGGCGTCACCGGATTTGCGCGATTCCCGTGCCGCGGCGCTGAATATCGTGCCGTCACCGACCGGCGCTGCCCGCGCGGTTGGCCTTGTGATCCCCGAACTGCAAGGCATCTTTACCGGCATGGCCTTCCGCGTGCCAACCTCGACAGTCTCGGTCGTCGACTTCACCGCCGAGCTCAAGCGCGACACGACGGTTGCCGAGGTCAATGCAGCCTTCAAGGAAGCGGCGGAGGGGGAACTGAAGGGCATCATGGAGTACAGCGAAGAGCCGCTGGTGTCGCAAGACCTGAAGGGCAATAGCCACTCCACCATCGTGAGCAGCCTCGACACGCTGCTGGTCGGCGACAACCTGGTCAAAGTGATCTCCTGGTACGACAACGAGTGGGGCTACTCCTGCCGTGTCGCCGACCTCTGCGCCTTCATGGCCGGCAAAGGCTTCTAGCAGGCATGGCAACCCGCAGCGTCCGCGATCTCGATGTCGCCGGCAAGCGCGTCCTGGTGCGCGTGGATTTCAATGTGCCCCTCACGCCTGAGGGAGCGGTCGGTGACGACACGCGCTTGCGCGCCTCGCTGCCGACCATCCAATACCTGCTGGAAAATGGGGCATCGGTCATCCTGATGTCGCACCTGGGCAGGCCCAAGGGGGGGCCAGACCCGAAACTCAGCCTGGCGCCCGTCGCGGTGCACCTCGCCGACCTCTTAGGTAAGCCTGTGCAGTTTGCCGCCGACTGTGTTGGGACAGAAACGCTGGCTCGTGGGCGAGCCCTGCAGCCAGGCCAGGTGTTGTTGCTGGAGAACCTGCGCTTCCACCCGGAAGAGGAAGCGAACGCCCCGACCTTTGCCCGGCAACTGGCGGACCTGGGTGATGCTTACGTCAACGACGCCTTCGGGGCGGCGCACCGTGCGCACGCCTCCACGGAGGCGATCGCCCACTTGCTCCCCAGCGCAGCCGGCCTGCTCATGCAGCGGGAGATTGATGTCCTGGGTGGCCTGCTGGGGGCGCCGAAGCGGCCGTTCGGCGCCATCATCGGCGGCGCCAAGATCTCCAGCAAGATCGGCGTCCTGGAACACCTGCTGACCCGGATCGACCTGCTCGTGCTCGGCGGCGCAATGGCCAACACATTCCTGAAGGCCCAGGGCTACCAGGTCGGCGCGTCGCTGGTGGAAGACGACCAGCTCACCGTAGCCCGCGAAACGCTGACCGCGGCACAGCGGCGCAATGTGCAGGTGATCTTGCCCGTGGACGTGGTTGTGGCCGATCGCTTCGCGGCCGATGCCGCCCATCGGGTCGTGGAAGTCGCCCAGGTTCCGCAGGGCTGGACCATCCTCGATGTCGGCCCGCACAGCGTGGAGTTGATACGTCAGGCGGTGACGCGCTGCGCAACGGTGCTCTGGAACGGCCCCCTCGGCATGTTCGAGTTCCCGGCCTTTGCCGCCGGCACGCTGGCAGTTGCCCAGATGCTGGCAGACACGCCGGGCATCATCTCCGTGGTTGGTGGGGGCGAGTCGGTCGCCGCAGTCGAACAGGCCGGCCTGGCCGACCGAATGACGCACGTCTCCACGGGCGGCGGCGCCTCGTTGGAGTTGCTGGAGGGTAAGACGTTGCCCGGCGTGGCGGCATTGGCGCAAGCCTGAACGGAAAGCAATGGTGACAGTACCGCGCCGGCCCCTCGTTGCCGGCAACTGGAAGATGAACGCCGCGCCGGTGGAGGCGCGCGCGCTCGCCCTCGCCATGCTACCGGAGTTGAGCGACTTCTCGGACGTGGAGAGCGTGCTCTTTCCGCCCTACCTGTCGCTCACGACAGTACGCGACGTGGTGGGGAACGGCCCGGTCAAACTCGGCGCCCAGGATGCCCACGATGTCGATCATGGCGCCTTTACCGGAGCGGTGTCGGCGGCGATGCTGGTCGGTCTCGTCGATTACGTCATTCTCGGCCACTCCGAGCGGCGGCACATCTTCGGTGAAGGCGACGCCGTGGTGGCGCGGAAGACCCAGGCAGCCTTACGCCACGGCCTCACCCCGATCGTCTGCGTGGGCGAGCAACTGGCTGATCGTGACGCGAACCGCACCGCCGACATTGTGCAGGCCCAGTTACAAGGGAGCCTGCACGGACTGCTGGCCGCCCAGTTCGGGCGCGTCGTCATCGCCTACGAGCCGGTCTGGGCGATTGGCACCGGTCGCGCGGCCACAGCCGCGCAGGCGCAGGAGGTCGCTGCCCTGATCCGCGCCGAACTGACGCAGTTGTTCGGCGCCGTCGCGGAAAACACCCGCATCCTCTACGGCGGCAGTGTCACACCTGCCAATTGCGCCGCGATTTTCGCACTGCCCGACATCGACGGCGCCCTTGTTGGCGGAGCCAGCCTCAAACCAGCCGACTTCGTGGCCATCGTGGAGAACTGCGCCGGCACGCTCGGGTCGCGTTTGGAAACGGCGTCGGAGTAGGTCCGCGAGGCAATCCGACGATACGTGACGTTATTGGCAGAACCCCCGGCACCGGCGCATGCGAGGGAACTGGGCGTATGCAATACGCCCCTACGGACTCGGCTGAAGGCATACTCCGGCGCGAGCGGCAATCTCACCACGCACCGTAGGGGCGTATTGCATACGCCCAGTTCGGGTCTACCCAGCGCGGTCAAAGGCCCCACGTTCCCGCAGTTGGTTGAACAGTTCCCGGCCCAACGCCGCGACCAGCGGGCTGCCATCGAGCGCGAGCGTCACCAACTCACTGCGCAGCACAGCGCGCAGGGTTGGTGAGGGGGCGGCGAACTCCCCGGCCAACGTCGCCTCGAATCGCTTCAGCGCCTCCCCTTGAAAAGTGCAGAGGCCGTAGAGGAGGCGCATCGTCAGGCTGGCAGGCGCCGGACCCAGGGCCAGCACCTCGGGCGCCTGTTCGATGAACGGTTCCAACGACCGGACATAGGCGGGCGGTTGGCCGTCCGTTTGGAGTTTCGCCAGCACCGCTCGGGCCTGGGCAACGACCTGACGACGGCGGGCATCGTCGGCCATAGTCGGCGGGGTTGATTCGCGGCGCCAAAAGCGCATCTAGCTTGCCGCGCGCGGGGCCATGTCGCCGCCGGCAGCGCCACGGTTGCGACGCGCGGCGATATCCAGTATGGCGACCACCACTTCCTCGCCGTCGTCGGTGGCGGCCTGGGCCAGGATGACGCCATCAGGCGATATGTCGGAAGGCGAAACGACGCCGCTACGTACACCTTTGCCGCCAGCACCCGAGGCGCCAACCATGCAGGCCCGGACCACGTAGCAGCCGGTCTGTGTTGCCGCCGCCGTGCCGCCGGCGTCCATGCTCGCAGGAGCGCGGTCCGGCAGCACGGCAAGCACGTCCACACTCGTCGTTGCCAGCGCCGCACCCAGCCAGGCGCTCGTTGCATCGTCCTGAATGACGGCAGCCAGGGCTACATCGCCGGCGCTGATCGCCGGCAGCTCGGGGATAGCCAGTAGCTGTCCCGAGGCAACGTAAGCCTGGCCCGGATGCGTGCGTCCGTCGGGGGTGAAGACGTCCGCCACGAGCGCCGACACTGCGTGCTGCGGGACTGGCAGTCCGCCCGTGACAATTGTCAGTTTCCAGCGATGGGCAAGAAACGAGAATGTGCGGTGGTGCAGACGGTGAACGGCAGGGTAAATGCGCAGATACCTTCGGCGGTGAGCGCGAGACAGCGCGTCACCCGGCGCAGCGAAAAACGCTGCACCCAGTTCGACATCGCTCAGGGCATCGACCAACCCCCAGGGCGCGAGCGCCGGAAAAACCACGATCTGGGCGCCCGCCCAGGCGGCAGCCAGAGTAAGCGCGTCACATTGCTCGATCCAGGCGGCCGGGTCATCCGTTTCCTGGTGCGCCATCTGCACGGCAGCGACCCGCAGCACACCGGGTGTGACCGGTAGGTAGGGCCCGGCTGGCGTGGGCGTCAGTATCTCGTCAACGAGCGACGGCCGCGACCGCCAGCGCAGTCGCACCGAGTCGAACACAGATCCCCCACCTGGCGCCAACTGCCCTTGGCCGCAACGCCGCCACTATAGCAGGATGATCATAGCACGGCGTTGCTGACTGGTGCCGTCGGACGTGGCGTGCGCCCGGCGGGTACACTCCCTGCGAAGCACCCTGGCGCACGCGGTAGTTGGTACACGAAGTAGAGGATGTAGTGCCGAGCGGCACGTTGTCAGGCCTGGGGAAACGCCGGCTGCGCTGGTTCCTCGTGCGCTTTCTCTATCGCCTCACCGACATACTCGGCAAGACGCAGCGCCTGCTGCGCCCTCCACCGGCGATACCGCCGGGCGATGACCGCATCCGGCGCATCCTCGTGATCCGGGTCGACCTGCTCGGCGACCTGGTGATGACCTTACCGGCGATCGACGCCTTGCGCGCTCGCTGGCCGCAGGTACACATCGCAGTACTCTGCACGCCGATGGCGGCGGCGATAGCGGAGCGCTGTCCGGCAGTGAATGCCGTCTACACCTATGACCCCAACGTCGTTCGCACGCCGCGCTGGTGGCTACACCCGCGCGGCTTCCAGGAGCTATGGGGAACCGTGGCGCCCCTGCGCCAGGCGCGTTTCGATCTGGCGCTGAGCATGCACGGCGAATTCGCTTGCCTGCTGGCCTGGGCCAGCGGCGCCCGCCACCGGGTCGGCTTCGCCCAGGAAGGCTACCCGGCGTTGCTGACCCTGGCGGTACCCGGTCGGCGCTACGTCCAACCCCTCGGTCACGAGGTGCAGTGGAACGAATACCTCGCCGAAGCGGTGGGGGCGCCATCAGTACATACTGCACCGTACCTGAAGGCCACAGACGATGAAGCAGATTGGCTGACGGCCTTTCTGGGCGATCACTGCGCCAACGGGTACGTCGTGCTGGCGCCGGGGGCGCACAATGGCTCGGCCAAGCGCTACCTCGTCGCCAGTTGGGCGAAGGTCGCCAATGCCCTGGTCCGCAGTCACGGCGTGCGGATCGTCCTCTCCGGCGCCGGCGGCGAGTTGCCCCTGGTGCTCGAGCTGGCCGGGTGCCTGGAGGTACCACCGTTGGTCGCCGCCGGCCAAACAACGGTGCCGCGTCTCCTGGCCCTATTAGGCAAGGCGCGGCTGCTCATGGCCGGGGACTCCGGGCCGGTCCACCTCGCGGCAGCGCTCGGCACGCCGGTCGTCGCCGTGTTTGGGCCGACCGATCCGCGCGTCTACCGCCCCTATACCGACCGGGCGACCGTGATCCGCGCTGCGCTCCCTTGCAGTCCCTGCTACGATTCCCGTGCCACCGCCGAGTGTCGCCTCGGCTACGAGCCGCCGCTTTGCATGACCCTGGTCCCCGCCGCCCATGTCCTGGGCGCCGCCCAACGCTGGCTCGACGCGGCCCCGCCGACGCCGGATGCGCGTCGTCAGACCGGAACGCTGGAACAGGTTCAGCATGTTGTCCTGCCGCTGGGCAGCGGCTAGACTAGCGGGCGCGACAACCGTGTGGTTGGCGCGCTGATGTGGAAGGCAGGAACAATGCAGGAAGATGTAGGCGTCGGTGTCGTCGGCTACGGGCGGGCCGGCGTGAGCCACATGCGCGCGGCCCAACGGGCAAGCGGGGCCCGGCTCGTCGGCGTGGCGGAAAGCTCGGCCGACCGGCGGGCGGAAGTGAGCAAGAACTTTGACTGCCTGACCGTGGCGGACTACCGGGAGTTGCTTGACCGCGCCGATGTACAGATCATCACCATCGCCCTGCCGCACTGGCTGCACGAGCGAGCGGCCGTTGATGCGGCGAACGCCGGCAAGCATATCCTTATCGAGAAGCCCCTCGCAATGGAACCGGACGAGTGCGACCGAATCAACGCCGCCGCGGCGGGGAACGGCGTCAAACTGATGGTCGGTCACAGCCAGCACTACAGTCCCTTCAACCGCCTCGCTCGCCAGCGCTTGCAGGCAGGCGAGATCGGCGACCTCATTTTCCAGACCGTCAACTGGTATAAGCCGCTCGGCCTGGCGGCGCGGCCGGCCTGGGGCATGGACCGCAGCAAAGGCGGCGGCATGCTGCAGATGAACGGCGCACACATGATCGACGTCTGCCGCTGGCTGGCCGATCAGCCGATCGTGGCGGTATCCGGGCGGGTCAACAACGATGTGTTCGGCGATCGCGTCAAGGCTGACGACAGCTTCCTCGCTCAATTGCGCTTTGCCGACGGCAAGTTGGCGGGTCTCGCCCACGTCGCTTACGAGAACGGCGTCGAGATGTACCAGCACGACGTCATCGGCAGTCGTGGTCAGATGCGCGTCGCCTCGTATCCCCCCAACGCCGGCTTCTGGATCAGCAAGGATGGCGCCTATGAGCAGGTCACGGCGGAAGGGCACCGCGGCCAGGGCTTCGCCAACGAACTGGAAGACTTTATCGACGCCATACGCCGCGACGCACCGGTCCCTGTCGATGGCGCCTACGGTCGCGAAATCGTCGTCGCCATGGCGGCGCTGGAGGAATCGACGCGAACGGGCTGCGAGGTCCGCCTGTAGGCAAACGGCGCTGTGGGCGGCAGCCCGGCCAGTAGTCACCCCGCAGTTGACGCCTGGGTTGCGGTTTTCCTGCGCCGGGCATAGAATAGCGGCCGTGGTAACAATCGAAATACGGAGAGGAGTAGCCGGCAATGGGTTTCCTCAAGAAGTTCCTGGGGGGCACGCCAGATCAGGCAGGTCCGCGCGTCCCCACCCGGGCGCAACCGGACACGATCGAGGCGACCGAAATCGTCTGGAAGTGCATGCAGGACCTCGTGGACGAGATCAACAAGAACGGGCCGAGCGGTTCAATCACCGGAACGCCGCTACATGTGCGCGTCAAGCTGCGGGATGAGATCACGGTGATCGGCGAACGCCTGGGCACCAACCGCGCCAAGGTGAAAGCCCGTCCTTCCGAGTACACGTCGCAGTCGGCCGGCGTCTTATGCCGGAATCTTGCCGAGCAAGCGGCGACCGACCCATTCTGTGCGCTACCGCTTGTGCCCACCGATGCCGCGTCCGCATCGATCGTCGATACCTGCAAGGACTACGCCGACCGTGTCCAGAAGATGGAACGCGACGTCGAGCGTGATCGCCGCCTGGCGCACGACCAGAATCGGTTGTAGCCAAAGCACTCGGACGGCTTCTGTTTCTTTATTTTGCTTTAGCTGAGCTTTATCTCTGCTCCGTATCATGGCCACCTGGAAGGCGGTAAGCACACAGCGAGCAGCCGGTACGTCAACCTGGGAAGGGGCGACATGCGCGCGGATCTTGATCTACTCACGCCGGTCGACGGCGTTGCGGGACTGATCTGTCGTGGCTTCACGATGCGCCAGATCGGGGTACTGCTCGTCCTTCGTACACGCTACCAGGCGGCGCCCGACCACGATTGCCGTTCCAGGACGGCACGCCCGAGGCGGCATCGCCACCCGCGTGTAGAACGGCGGCGATGGCCAAGATACTGATCGGCGCCTGTAGCTGGACCGATCACACCCCCTTTTATCCTTCGTCTTATGGCGCTGCGCGCATGCGCAGCCGGCGCATTTCCTACTACGCCCAGTTTTTCCCCCTGGTGGAAGTCGATTCCACGTTCTACGCGCTCCAACCGGACCGCAACTTTCGGCTCTGGGCCGAGCGGACGCCGGAGCATTTCACCTTCAACGTCAAAGCCTATGGCGAGATGACGTGGCACCATCGCGACGACCAGAAGCGTGCCATCGTGCCGAGCGCCGAGATATTCGAACGCTTCTCCACGATGATCCAACCCTTGCGTGCCGCGGGCAAGCTCGGCGCAGTACACTTCCAGTTTCCGCCCTGGTTCACCTATGGCGACGAGAACCTCGCCTATCTCGCCACGGTGCGCGAGTTGCTCCCGCAGGATCGGCTGGCTGTCGAGTTTCGTCACCGGAGCTGGCTGGAGCCGGAACGCCGGGACGCAACCTTCGGCGCCTTGCACGACAGTGGTCTGAGTTATGTCATGGTGGATGAGCCGCAGATCGGTTCAGGCAGCGTGCCGCCCGTCGTGGCAGTCACCGATCCCCATCTGGCGATCATCCGCTTTCACGGCCGCAATCGCCAGAAGTGGTACGTGCGCGATGCCGTCAGTAGCGCCGACCGCTTCGACTACCTGTACAGCAAGCCGGAGCTGGCCGAGTGGACGCCGCGCGTCGAGCAGATCGCCGAACAGACTGCCGAAATCCACCTGTTGACGAACAACAACCGCAGCAACTACGCCCTGGTGAACGCCTTTGATCTCGCCGAGTTACTCCAGGTACCGCTGCCCCTACCCCCGCCGCCGGCCGTGCTGGAGACCATCGAGCAGCGCGAACGCGGCGAAATCGGCGGCCCGCGCTAAGCGGCGCTCGCCCCCGTACATCCCAGCCTCTCCCCGCGACTCTATGATATGGGGGCTGAGGTGGAAACGACGCTGGTATTTCCCACCGCGGCGGAAAGTGCCGTGGTCGCTGACGAATTCGCCGGCTACCTGGCGCGCGCGCGCCGGCTGGACGCAGCAGCGTGGGACTACCTCTATAGCAAGACCTTCGCGCAGGTCTACCGCTACGTGGCCGCCAGGGTGCCCAGCAGACAGGAAGCGGAGGACGTCACCGAGGAAGTCTTCGTCGGCGCTTTGCACTCGGCCGGCGGTTTGCGCGCCGGCGACGAGGCAGGCTTTCTGGCCTGGCTCTACCAGATCGCCCGCTACAAGCTAGCCGACCGCCTGCGCCAGCAGTACCGCCGCCCTACTGTGCCGCTCGATCCAACCCTGGACGTGGCCGACGACGACCCGACGCCGGAAGATGCAGCTCTGGGAGCGGACACTCGCGACGCCGTTCGTGCCGCGATGGCCGAACTCACTCCTGAGCAGCAGGAGGTCATCACCATGAAGTTCATCCTGGAATACGACAACGCCAAAGCCGCGAGCATCATGGGCAAGAGTCCAGGTGCGATTAATCAGTTGCAGCATCGTGCCCTGGCGCAACTTCGCAAGATACTGACGAAGAAAGGAGCGTGAGGCAGATGGACCAGAGAATAGACACCGTACTGGAGGACTGCCGGCAGCGCCTGTCACGCGGCCAGTCGGCGGAGCAGTGCCTGGCTGTTTATCCGGCACACGCTGCCGAGCTGCGCAGTCTTTTGCCCCTTTTGACGCCGTTGCGACAACTCATCGAAGCGCCGGATGCCGCCTTTGTTGCGGCGGCGAGGCAGCGGTTCCATAGCCGGTTGCGGGAGGCGCAGGCGTTGCAACCGGCACGCGACCGCCGTGCTGCGCCGCTGCGCTGGCTACAGCGGCTTGCCATCCCTGTTGCTGCGGTCGTCGCCCTGGGCGGATCGGGCTTTGGCCTCGTCACCGCCTCTGCCGACGCCTTGCCCGGCAGCCCGCTGTTTTCTATCCAGCAGGCTCGGGAACAGGTTGTCCAGCGGCTGGCGCACAGCCCGGAACAGCAGGTCACCTACCAGCTTGGTCTGGTCGCCCACCGCCTCAAGCTGGTACACCAGGCCGAGGTCGAGCACGCCTCGCCGGTGGTGATCGACGAGTTGACGGCGAGCATGGTACAGGCGACGTCGCGCGCCGCCCAGGAACTGCAGGCGGTGCCGGAACCGCAACGTCAACGCATCCTCACGCGAGCAGCGCCGCTGCTGACGCAAGAAGAACGAATCCTCGCTCAGGATGGAGGACAGCGGACCAGTCCATCTCCGGCAATCATTGCGCAGCGGCGCGCGCAGTTCCTTGCCGCCCAGCAGCGCTTGCGGGCCGAACAGGCTGCGGCGGCAACGCCGCGGGCGGTTCCGACCCGTCAACCGAGCGCGACACCACTCGCCGGCGCCACTCCCCGACCGGCGATACGTCGCATCCCGAGGCTCGTGGCGACGCACACCGCACGGCTGCGCCAGTACCTGAACCGGCACGGGGCAGCAACGCCCCAGCCCGTACATACCGCCGCGCCCTAGCGACTAAGGGAGAGAACCGGTCACTGCGGTCAAGCGCCACAGGGCGACGGGCCCTCGCCCCTCGGACGCCAGACGGCAGCAACAGTCAACCTGAGTATTTCGCAGATAACGACAGTATGGAAAGGATGCCACCGATGCCTCACACCTTCATTCGCCGTTTCATCCTCGTCGTCTCGGCCACGGCGCTTGGCATGTTCTTCCTGAGCAGTGCCGCTTTCGCGCAGGCCGTTCCCAAAGCGGCTGCCCAGCCAAAGGTTTGCGACTGGGGCCACCGCATCTGGAGCGTGCCGCAATCCTTCCACGCCGGCAGCGCCGATGGTTACTACATCTGGTGCGGACCATCGGAGACCGGTGCCACGGACCGCGAACTCCACCTCCGCACGACAGACCAGAAGGGCGCCTTTGTCTACTCCGGTACGCTGCGCACCGACGGCGCCTTCAAGGATGTTGAGAAGGTTCGTGACGAGCAGGACGATCACGTGGACATCATCGACAACGGCCACGAGATCAAGTTCTCCTTCGTGACATACTCCGGCATCGACGGCTTCAACTTCAACGTTGATGGCGGCACGAAGGTGCGCTACAAGCTGGACCAGAGTGGTACGCCGATCAGCACGTCGAGCATCTTCCTGGGCCAGGACAGCGTCCACCCCAAGCACAACCCGATGCAGATCCATCGCCTGCACGAGCGCACGCCCGTGGCCAAGCCGGCCAAGCGTACGACCACCACGAGCACGAGCACGGCCACCGCACCGGCACAGTAACCACTGAGCCAACAGCAAGGGGGCGGGTGCGCCAATGGCGCACCCGCCCCCTTTTGCTGCCTGGGCCGGCGAATGCTACGTGATCGGCTGTATACTTTGGGTCACGAGAAACAGCATAGATGCTCGCGATTTGAGAAGGGCAAGATTCCTTATGGTTCAATCCACGGCTGAACGGAGCAGCGGGGCGACGGAAACGGCGCACAAGTGGGTGTATCTCTTCGCTGAGGGCAACGCGCAGATGCGTGACCTGCTGGGCGGCAAGGGAGCCGGTTGCGCCGAGATGACGCGCGCCGGGTTGCCGGTGCCGCCGGGCTTCACCATCACCACGGAAGCCTGCAACGCCTACTATTCCTCCGGCCGACGCCTGCCTGATGACCTGTGGGAGCAAGCGCTCCAGGCGCTGCGCAACGTCGAGCAGCAGACCGGCAAGTCCTTTGGCAGCGACAGTGACCCCCTACTGGTATCCGTGCGCTCCGGCGCCAAGTTCTCCATGCCGGGCATGATGGACACCGTGCTCAACCTCGGTCTCAACGATCAGGCGGTAACCGGCTTCGGCAAGCTGGCGGGCGACGAGCGCTTCGCCTACGACTCCTATCGCCGCTTCATCCAGATGTTCTCCAAGGTGGTACTGCAAATTGACGTTGACCACTTTGAGCATGCCCTGGCCCAGAAGCGGCAGCAGGCGGGCGTCCAGACCGACGCCGAACTGCCGGCGGCGGCCCTGAAGGAACTGGTCACCGAGTACAAAGGGATCGTCCGGCGCGAAGCGGCCAAGGAGTTCCCATCGGACCCCTACGCGCAGTTGCGCCTGTCCATTGAGGCGGTCTTTTCCAGTTGGAACAACAAGCGCGCCATCGACTACCGCAACAATCAGGGCATCGCCCACGACCTGGGCACTGCGGTTAATGTGCAGACGATGGTCTTCGGCAACGCCGGCAACGACTCCGGCACCGGCGTGGCCTTCACCCGCGATCCCTCCACCGGCGAAAAGAAGCTCTACGGCGAGTATCTGCTGAACGCGCAAGGGGAGGACGTCGTCGCCGGCATCCGTACTCCCAGCAAGATCTCCACCCTGGAACGTGACGCCCCCCAGGTCTATCAACAGTTCGTGACCATCGCCGACCAGATGGAGCAGCACTACCGCGACGTGCAGGATCTGGAGTTCACCATCGAGCATGGCAAGCTCTACATGCTGCAGACGCGGTCAGCGAAGCGGACGGCGGCCGCAGCGGTCAAATCGGCAGTTGATATGGTCAACGAAGGCTTAATCACCCGCAAGGAGGCGATCCAGCGCATCGAGCCGGCAGCGATCAACCAGTTGTTGCTGCCGCAGTTTGACGATGCCGATAAGGCTGCGGCCGGTAAGGCCGGTCGTTTGCTGACGAAGGGGCTCAACGCCTGTCCCGGCGCCGCCACCGGCGCCGCTGTCTTCGACGCCGACGAGGCGGAACGGCGCGGCAAGGCCGGCGAGAGCGTGATCCTGGTGCGCCAGGAGACCAGCCCGGACGATGTCCACGGCATGCTCGTCGCCAAAGGCATCCTGACGCAACGCGGCGGCGCCACCAGCCACGCGGCAGTGGTCGCCCGCCAGCTCGGTTTGCCCTGTGTGGCCGGCGCAGGTGACCTCACCGTTGACGTGGAGCACAAGCGCTTTACCACGGTGGACGGCAAGGTCATCAACGAGTCCGACCCCATTTCCATCGACGGCAGCACCGGAGAGGTCATCGCCGGGAATATCAAGACCCTGGAGCCGGTGCTGAGCGAGGACTTCCGCACCCTGCTGGCCTGGTGCGACGACGTCAAGCGGCTCGGCGTGTGGGCCAACGGCGATTACCCACGCGACGCCATACGGGCGCGTGACTTCGGCGCGAAGGGCATCGGCCTCTGCCGCACCGAGCACATGTTCATGGAGACGGAGCGCCTGCCGATCGTCCAGGCCATGATCCTGGCAGCGCAGGAGGCGACCCGCCTGGACGACGCCGTCGCCACTGCCGAGCAGGCAGTCGAAGCCGCCGATGGCGCCGAGCGCGGTCGCCGCGAGACTGCATTGCAGGCGGTCAAGCAGCAGATGGCGCAGTCTACAGCGCACCACACCTACCACGACAACCTGAAGCAGTTGCTGGAGTTTCAGCGCGGCGACTTCATCGGCATCTTCGAGGCAATGGATGGCCTGCCGGTGGTCGTGCGGCTAATTGACCCGCCGCTGCACGAGTTCCTGCCCAGCTACGAGGAGCTATTGGTCGATGTCACCACGCTTCGCCTGAAGGGCGGTCAGGCGTCGGAACTGCAGGAGAAAGAGCGCCTGCTGCAAGCGGTCGCCGGCATGCGCGAATCGAACCCGATGCTGGGTCTACGCGGCGACCGCCTGGGCATCATGTTCCCGGCGATCACTCGCATGCAGGTGCGCGCCATCATCGAGGCGGCCATCGACTGCCAGCAGCGGGGCATTGACGTGCAGCCCAAGATCATGATCCCGCTGGTCGGGCACTACAACGAGTTGAAGCTGCTGCGCAGCCAGTTGGAGGCGGTGGCCCGGCAGATAACGCAGGAGAAGGGCGTCACCCTCAACTACAAGTTCGGCACCATGATCGAGGTACCGCGCGCGGCGCTCACGGCTGGGGAGATCGCCCAGTACGCCGACTTCTTTAGCTTCGGCACCAACGACCTGACCCAGACGACGTTCGGCTACAGCCGCGACGACGCCGAAGGGAAGTTCCTGCTGAAGTACGTGCAGGACGGCATTTTGCCCCGCAACCCCTTCCAGGTGGTGGACGTCGACGGCGTCGGGCGCCTGGTCGCCATGGCCGTCAAAGAGGGGCGCGCCGCCAACCCGAAACTGGAGGTCGGCATCTGCGGCGAGCACGGCGGTGACCCTGAGTCGATCCGCTTCTTCAACCAGGCTGGTCTGGACTACGTGAGCTGCTCACCCTTCCGCGTGCCGATAGCCCGCCTCGCCGCCGCCCAGGCCGCGCTGGAAATGGTCGAACGGGACAAGTAAGAGAGGAGCGTTGGCGGTTCGGCGCGCCGAACCGCCACCAACACGCATGGCAGTATGTCCCGATATTCGTCTGCAACTGGAGCAGATCGAGGAGCAGGTGCTCGCGCCGCGGGCGGCGCATAGCAGCCGCAGCAAGGGGCGCACGCTGCCTGAAGAGCCCTCGTTGGTGCGAACGGAATACCAACGCGACCGCGATCGGGTGATCCACTGCCGCGCCTTTCGCCGTTTGAAACACAAGACGCAGGTCTTCATGAGCCCCGTCGGCGACCACTACGTCACCCGGCTCACGCACACGTTGCAGGTGGCGCAGATCGGGCGCACCATCGCCCGCGCCTTGCGCCTGAACGAAGACCTGACGGAGGCTATCGTCCTCGCCCACGACCTCGGCCACGCGCCGTTCGGCCACGCCGGGGAGACGATCCTGCAGCGCCTCAACCCGGAAGGGTTCAGCCACACAGTACAGAGCTTCCGCGTCGTTGAGTATCTGGAGAAAGACGGACAGGGGCTGAACCTCACCTGGGAAGTCAAGGACGGCATCCTCGGGCACTCCAAGCCCCGTGAAGGCATCACCGCCTCCTACGGCTACAACGCGACCACCCTGGAGGGCCAGATCGTCAAATACGCCGACTCCATCGCCTATATCAACCACGACATTGACGACGCTATCCGCGCCCAGGTGATCGAAAGCGATATGCTGCCACCGGGACCGATCGCGGCGCTTGGCGCACGGCACGGGCAGCGTATCAACACGATGGTCTGTGACGTAATTGCCAACTCGCTCGACGCTGAAGTCATCCAGATGAGCGAACCGGTGCTCGCAGCCAGCGACGAGCTACGGGAATGGATGTTCAGCCACGTCTACACGAACTCGCTGGCGAAAGGCGAAGACGACCGCGCCGAAAACATGCTCTCAGTACTCTACGAGCACTTCCATCGGCACCCCGAGCAGTTGCCGCCGCTGTACCAGCAGGACCCGCGCGGCGAGAGCCTGGATCGCCGCCTGACCGACTATCTGGCCGGAATGACCGACACCTTTGCTATTCGGAAGTTCCAGGACCTGTACGTGCCGCGGCTGTGGTCGGTGGTGTGAGAGTGGTCGCGGTGGCGAAGAACAGGGCCGCGACTGCGGTCTGCGGCCAAGCGACGGGGGCGACTGCGGTCGCGTGTTGACGGAGCGATGGCGGCAAGGGCCAGCCGCGGTGTGTGCGTGAGGGGCTATAAGACTCCGGGGACACTGACCGTCCTCGCCCTCGCGAGCGACCGCAGTCGCCCCACGTCCTTGGCGGCAGACCGCAGGCGCCGCCCTGTTCGGGTTAGCTCGGCAACCCCGCCGCGATGACCGTGATCTGCAACTCATCCGCCAGCTTGGGGTGGACGAAGGCGCCAAAGATGATTTCGGCTTCCGGGTCAGCTTCCGCGGCGATCAGTTCGGCCGCCTGGTTGACGTCAAAGAGGGCCATGTCGGGACCGCCGACGCAGTTCAACAGCAGTGCGCGGGCGCCACGGAGTGGCGTCTCCAGGAGGGGGCTGGCGATGGCGCGGCGAGCGGCGTCTTCCCCTTTGGAGCGGCCGTAGCCGGTGCCCAGCGCCATATGCGCCAGTCCACCGCCGGCAAGCACCGCCTTGATGTCGGCAAAGTCGACGTTCACCAGGCCGGTGGTGGTGATGAGGTCGGAGATGCCGCGAATGCCTTGTAACATCACGTCGTCCGCCAGCTTAAATGCCTCCGTGAGCTGGGTCCGGCGGGTGGAGAGGTCGATCAGCCGGTCGTTGGGTACCACGAGCAGCGCATCGACGCTGCTCAGCATCTCGGCGACGCCGCGGGCCGCCATGCCGCGCCGTCGTGCGCCTTCGAAACTAAAGGGGCGAGTGACGACGCCGACGGTCAGTGCTCCCGCCTCGCGGGCCCAGCGCGCCACCAGCGGGGAGGCTCCGGTGCCGGTGCCCCCCCCCATACCGGCGGTGACGAAAACCATGTCGGTCTTCTCCACCAGCGCTCGGATCTCGCGCTCGCTCTCCAGGGCAGCTTCTTGCCCGCGCGCGGGGTCGCCGCCGGAACCGAGGCCGCCCGTCAGACGTTCGCCGATGCGCAGGCGCGTCTGAGCTGTCGAACTGGCCAGCGCCTGGGCATCAGTGTTGATCACGGCGAAGGAGATGCCCTGGACGTTGGCGGCAATCAGGCGGTTGATAGCGTTGCCGCCGGCGCCGCCAACGCCAATCGCCTTGACCTCCGTAAAGCCGCTGGTCTCCGTCGCTTGCGACGCCAGAATCTGTTGGACCACCGCGGCCGGGCGCGTTGCCTGCGCCAGCCGGGCCGGATCGAAGCCGCCTTGTCTAGCCACGTGCCAGCACCTCTCCCGTGAGCATTTCGTAGGTTTCCACAGCGCGTTCCCCTCCGTCGATCTCGTAAATGGACATCCCGCCGGACGCTGCCTCCAGGATCTTACTGTTCGTACCCACCTCCGTCTTCAGAACGAGGTCACCCCAGGTCTGGCGCAGGTAGCTGCTCACTGTGCGTTCCTCCTTGAGGCGGCGGTCATACTTGCTGACGATGATGCCCAGCACCCGCAAGCGCGGATTGAGGTACTTCACCTCCTCAACGCTTTCCTGCAGCATACGCAACCCTTCCAGGGAGAAGAAGCGCGCCTCCGTCGGGATCAGCACGTAGGTCGCTGCAACCAGAGCATTAATCGTCAGGACGCCCAGCGACGGCGGTGTATCAATGAGGACGTAGTCGTAGTTCTGCTCCACGGTTTGCAACTGGTCGCGCAGGCGAAACTCGCGCCCCAGGCGGTTCAGCAAGGCAGCCTCAGCGGTGGAGAGGGCAAGGGAAGCCGGCACAACAGCGAGGCTGCCGGTGAATTCCCCCTTGATGACGGCCACGGGCAGGGGCTTTGCGCGATCCAGCAGGGCGTCGGCCACGGTCGTCGGGCACTGTCCCGCCGCCCCGGCGCCGGCGGTCAGGTTGCCCTGCGGGTCCATGTCCACAAGCAGGACACGTTTCCCCAGGTGGGCAAGGGTGAAGCCAAGGTTCAGGGTCGTCGTCGTCTTGCCGACGCCGCCCTTCTGATTGGCGACCGCGATGACGGTGGCCACGGAGCGCCCTTCGTGTATGCAAACCTCACGCAACGTCGCGTGCGCCACCGCGTTCGGCGCGTCGCCTGCGGCGGCTGACGCAGCATGTCCTGCCGCCCAACGTTACGTCCAGTACTCGGAGTATAGCGAACGGCTGAGCAGGTCCCCCTCCGTGGTCAATGTCCGGCAGGCATCGGCAGCAGCACGCGTGACTCGCCGGCGGAATTTCAGCGTACACCCGGACAGAACGCCGCCCTGGCCGCCGTTGTCCCGCTCTGCTATCCTCCTCACCGGATTATCGGGGCAATCGAGAAAAAGTGAGTAAGGAACCGGCATGTCGGATTGTATCCCACGGCAGCACGCCGCAGCGGCTGGCCCAGGCGTCGTAGATGGCAACGAGCTGCCGGGTCACTTCCGGTCGCTGGGCCGCCATGTCGTGCAGTTCCGTGCGGTCGTGCTCCATGTCGTAGAGTTCCCAGGAGCCGGGGAACTTGCAGACCAGCTTCCAGTTGCCCTGGCGCACCGCGCGATTGCCCTCGTGCTCCCAGCAGATCGGACGCTGCCGTTGCCAGCCCAGGTTGCCTTCCAAGAGCGGCAGCAGGCTCTCCCCTTCCAGCGGCGGCAACGGCTCGCCGGCGCGGCTGGCCGGGTAGGTGGTTCCGGTCGCGGCCAGGGCTGTCGGCAGCACGTCAATAAGGTGACAGGGGGTGTGGCTGATGCCACCGGGTGGGATCACGCCGGGCCAGGAGGCGATCAGCGGCGTCGAAATGCCGCCCTCGTGAACCCAGTGCTTGTAGAGCCGGAAGGGCGTATTGCTGGCGTTGGCCCACGGCAGGTCGTAGCTCATGTAGGTATCGGCAGGACCCGGCATGATGCCGTGGACGTTGCCGGTGCGCACAGGGCGGCCGTCGCGCGTCAGGGGCGGGGCCGACTCGTTGCGGCCGTCCTCGCGCAGCAACTCGGCGCAGCCGCCGTTGTCGGAGAGGAACAGCACTAACGTATTCTCGGCGATGCCGCTGCGCTGCAGCGCTTCCAGCACGACACCAACATTGCGATCCATCCGCGTCACCTGCGCCGCATACGTCGCCATGCGGGCATCTTCCCAGTCCTGATCCTCCGCTGAGAGGCTCTCCCAGGCGGGCGCCTGCAGGTCGCGCGGCGACACCTCCCAATCGGTCGGCAGGATGCCCAGCTCGCGCATGCGGGCGTAGCGGGCGGCACGCAGGCTATCCCAGCCGTCTGTGTAGCGGCCGCGATAGCGGGCTATATCCTCAGGAAGGGCGTGCAGCGGCCAGTGGGGAGCGGTGAAGGCAACGTAGCTGAAGAAGGGCACGTTGTCTTCTGCCGCTTGCTCAATCATGCCCGCCGCCTCCTGACCGATGGCGTCGGTGTAGTAGTAGTCGTCGCCTTCCGGCTGGACGTACTCCCCATCGCGCATGAGGGTGTGCGGGTTGAAGTAGCTGCCGGCGCCGGCCAGCGTGCCGTAATGGTGGTCGAAGCCGCGCTGCAACGGCGTCGGGAAACCCGGCTCACCGGCGTGCCACTGGTCGGCGTCGCGACCGTATTGCCCGCCGACGTGCCACTTGCCGGCCATCAGCGTACGGTAGCCGGAAGGGCGCAACGCTTCCGCGAGAGTGACGCAGTACACGTTGAGGTAGCCCTGGTAGCCCGGCGCCCCCAGGTCCTGCACCATGTGTCCGACGCCGGCTTGCTGGGCGTAGAGTCCCGTGAGCAGCGAGGCGCGGGTAGGGCAACACCGCGCGCCGTTGTACATCTGCGTCAGGCGCACGCCGCCGGCTGCCAGCGCATCAAGGTTCGGGGTGGCAATCTCGGAGCCGTAACAGCCGATATCCGAGAAACCCATATCATCCACCAGGATGAGTACGACGTTCGGCCGGCTGGCCGGAGCTGCGGAGGTCATTCTTGATCCTTACGTCATCGTGTGCGGCCCAGACCCGACGCCAAGGCGATCGGCTCGGAGGGCTGCATCAACCCAAGCCCGACTTTGGCCCTTCAAGCGGCGTAGCAGAGGGTCTCGGTCAGATGCTCCACGAACCTGCGCGGGCGTTTTATGATATCAGGGTCGCGAGCGGATAGAGCAAAACCCTCGTGGGCCCAGAGTTCGCGGCGGATGAGCCGCGCTCGGGGGCGCCACGGGCGCCCTCTGAGCGCTTCGGTCCGGAGCAGGTCTGCCAGATTGTGGCGCTCGCTTGCGAGCCGCCCGAGGCGTCGGAGCGTCCCATCACGCACTGGACGCCGCGCGAACTGGCGGACGAAGCGGTCCAACGGGGGATCGTCCCCGGCATCTCCCCCAGCAGCGTGGGGCGTTTTTAAACGGAACCCCGGTATCATCAGGGTTATGCCTCACGATATCATCGCTGTGCGGGGCGCGCGCCAGCACAACCTGAAGAACGTCAGTATCGACCTGCCGCGCAACCGGCTGATCGTGTTTACCGGCTTGTCCGGCTCGGGCAAGTCCAGCCTGGCCTTCGACACGATCTACGCCGAAGGGCAGCGCCGCTACGTCGAGTCGTTGTCCACCTACGCCCGCCAGTTGCTCGGCCAGATGGAAAAGCCTGATGTCGATTCGATCGACGGCCTCTCGCCGGCCATCGCCATCGATCAGCACGGCGCCGGCCATAACCCACGCTCCACCGTCGGTACCGTCACGGAGATCTACGACTTCCTGCGCCTGCTCTTCGCCCGAGTCGGGCGGCCGCACTGCCCCAACTGTGGCCGGCCCATTCGCGCCCTGACGCCGCAGCAGATGGTCGAGACGATGCTGGCCTTGCCCGAAGGCAGCCGCCTCCTGCTGTTGGCGCCGCTCGCCGCGGGCCAGGAGAAGGATCTGCGCGGCCAGCTTGGCGAATTGAGACGCAACGGGTTCGTCCGGGCACGTATCGACGCCACGGTGGTTGACCTCGCTGACGAGGACGGCAAGGCCACGACGGAGCCTGCGACGGCTGAAATAGTCATCGACCGCATCGTGATCCGCCACGGCGGGGAGGACGGTGATGCCGTGCGCAGCCGGCTGGCCGACTCGGTAGAGACGGCGCTGCGCGTCGGCGAGGGCAGCCTGGTTGTGGCGCCCACCAGCGGTGAGGAGCTGCGCCTGAGCCGCCACTGGCTCTGTCCCGTCTGTAACATCAGCGTCGCTCCGTTGGAACCGCGCTCCTTCTCCTTCAACAGCCCGCAAGGCGCCTGTGCCGAGTGTGATGGTCTGGGTGTCAAGTTGGAGTTCGACGCCGAACGCGTCGCGCCCAACGCCGACCTCTCGCTGGAAGACGGCGCCGTGGCACCCTGGTCGCGTTTTGCCGGGACGGACGGCTACTACCCGCAACTGCTCAAGGCGGCAGCAGAGCACGTCGGCCAGAGTGTCCATTCGCCGCTGGCAGCCTGGACTGCTGAACAGCGTCACTGGCTGCTCTACGGCCGCAAGGGTGAGCGAATTCACCTGAGCTACGTCGTCCGCGAGGGCCGGCAGCGGGAGTACGCTACGACCTACGAAGGCGTCCTGCCGATTCTAGAGCGCCAGTACCGCGAGACCACCAACGAGCGTACCCGCGAAGACCTGGAACGCTACATGGCCGAGTTGCCCTGTCCAGCCTGCCGGGGCGCCCGACTGAAGCCGGAGGTACTGGCCGTTACCGTCGCCGGGCTGAACATCGCCCAGGTCGTCGCCCAGCCGTTGAACAACGCCGCTGCCTGGCTGCGGGAGCTGGAGAACACCGACAGCGCGGAAGCGCTGACCGCGCGGGAACGCCAGATCGCCCTGTCGATTCGCCGGGAACTCCTGGACCGCCTGGGTTTCCTGCTCAACGTTGGTCTGGCCTACCTGACCCTGGACCGGCGCGCCGGCAGCCTCTCCGGCGGTGAGGCGCAACGCACCCGCCTCGCCACACAGATCGGTTCGAAGCTGTCCGGCGTGCTCTACGTCCTTGACGAGCCGTCCATCGGTCTGCACCAGCGTGACAACGACCGCCTCATCACGACGTTGCTCGGCTTGCGCGACCTGCAGAATACCGTTCTGGTGGTAGAGCACGACGAGGAAACCATGCGAGCCGCCGACTGGCTGGTGGACATTGGTCCCGGGGCGGGCGACCACGGTGGGGAGATCGTGGCCGCCGGCCCGCCGCTGGAGGTAGCGCAAGCGCCGGCATCGACCACCGGCCGTTACTTGCGCCGCGACCTGGTCATCCCGACGCCACGCCACCGCCGGCCGGCGAACGGTCAAGCGCTGCTGCTGACCGGTGTGCGCGCCAACAACCTCAAGGACATATCCGTCCGCTTCCCACTGGGCTGCCTCATTTGTGTCACGGGCGTCTCCGGTTCCGGCAAGAGCACGCTGGTCAACGACGTCCTCTATCGCGTGCTGGCGCAACACTTCACGCGCGCGCACGAGCCGCCCGGCGCCTATCGCAGCATCAGCGGGACAGAGCACCTTGACAAAGTAATTGCAGTCGATCAGGCGCCGATTGGCCGCACGCCGCGCTCCAACACTGCCACCTACGTCGGCCTCTTCACGCCCATCCGCGAACTCTTCGCGCAGGCGTCCGAGGCCAGGGTACGCGGCTACTCCGCCGGACGCTTCTCCTTCAACGTGCGCGGCGGCCGTTGCGAGGTCTGCAAGGGCGAAGGCGTCACCGTGATCGAGATGCAGTTCCTGCCGAACATCTATGTGCCTTGCGACGTCTGTCACGGCAAACGCTACAACCAGGAAGCCCTGGAAATCCGCTACCGCGGCCATTCCATCGCCGACGTACTGGACATGACAGTCGACGAAGCGGGGCGCCTCTTCGAGCACATCCCCGCCGTTTTCGGCCGCCTGGAGACCTTGCGCGCCGTCGGCCTGGGCTACATCCGCATGGGTCAGCCAGCGACCACCCTCTCCGGCGGCGAGGCCCAACGCATCAAGCTGGCGGCTGAACTCGCCCGACGTTCCACCGGCCGCACCCTCTACATCCTGGACGAGCCGACCACCGGCCTGCACTTCGCCGACGTCCACCGGCTGCTGGACGTACTGGGCCGCCTCGTCGACGCCGGCAACACAGTCCTGGTGATCGAGCACAACCTGGATGTCGTGAAATCAGCCGACTGGGTGATCGACCTCGGGCCGGAAGCCGGCGTCGAAGGCGGCACGATCGTCGCCGAAGGAACGCCGGAGCAGGTTGCGGCCAATACCGAGAGCGTGACGGGCCAGTATCTGTTGCGGATGTTGGAGCGGGGCTGACCGGCCGGCCCACGATGGCGGTAGCGTATGATGATTCATCACCACAGTAGCGACGAGCAGCCTGAGGAGCAGCAATGGTCACCACGGAGCAGGCGGCGGCGACCCGCGTCGTGCTGCGCGACGTGAGTTGGAACACCTATCAGCGCCTCCTGCACGATCTGGAAGACCATAGCGCGCCGCGCTTGACCTACGACGAGGGGACGCTGGAGATCATGACGCCGCTTCTGGTGTACGAGGGGTACAGCCGGTTCATTGACATCTTGCTGCTGGCCGTCGAAGACGCGATGGACACGCCGATCTACAACGCCGGTTCCACCACGTTTGCCCGCCCGGACTTGCAGAAGGGCTTCGAGTCCGATTCCTGCTACTACATTCAGCACGGCGCCGCGATGCGCGGCAAGACGCGAGTTGACCCGCAGCGCGATCCGCCGCCCGACCTGGTCGTCGAGATCGACATGACGCACTCCACGCTGGCGAAGCTCACTCTCTATGCCCAATTCGGCGTCCCCGAGGTCTGGCGCTATGTGGACGGCCACATGGAGATCCTGACGCTGGAAGGTGACCGCTACCGTCCGGCGTCGCAGAGCCGCGCCGTGCCGCTGGTGACGGCCGCCACGCTGACGACGCTCGTCCGCGCCAGCGCCGGCAAGAGCCAGGGCGAATGGTGGCGTTTAGCGCGGGATTGGGCACGGGCGTAGCCGCCAGCAGCGGCGACCATTGCGCCCGTGGAGCGCGGAGGAAGGCCCCCTCCGGCTCGCACCGCTCGCCAGGTTCCCCCACTG
>DAIMXP010000039.1:0-59304 GCA_036734945.1 Chloroflexota bacterium | reverse complement strand
GCCCGCCCGGCTCCACAAGCAATGGCACCTATATGATTTCTGAAAGCCCTCTAAGGGGCTCGGAGAATCGCTCAGAACGCATGACCAGAGCATCGTCGTCCGAGGTCCAAAAGGGCCGCATCGAATACGTGGTCTGGTCAGATGTTTTTCACTGTTCATCGTGCGGAACTGAGTTGATTTACTGGGATCTAGTATTCAGAGGGCCACGGCAAGAGGCACCGGAGGAACTCATCTGTACAGGTTGTGGTGCTGTTCAGACTCTAAGAAGTCTCGACCGGGCGTGGATAACTCGCTTCGATCATGAACTTGGCGAAACTGTACGGCAGGCATATCAAATTCCCGTACTCATCAACTATCGGTTCGGAAAATCACGCTATGAGAAGGTACCTGACGATCAGGACCTGGCGTTATTAAGAAAGCTAGACGAGTCGCCCCTACTGGAGACAGTGCCAATAGTCGAGTTACCTCAGGGCTTCAACACAGCGCAACCTCGTTTGTCCCATGGTTTTTCGCACGTCCACCATTTCTTTACACGGCGGAATCTATTACTGATGTCGTACCTCTGGAACGGCTTCCGCGCCATCCCGGATCCGTTCGTCCGGGCTGGCGCGCTATACGTTCTTACCGGCACGATCCAGCGTGTATGCCGACTTAACAGATACATGCCGACTCACGATAGGCACGTGGGGCCTTTGTCGGGAACGCTATACGTGTCACAGCTGACCGCAGAGATTCCTGTTACTAACTACGCGCTTGAAAGAATTCGTGATCTTCGCCGATGTGCAACCGGTCCACGCGGCCAAGGTATCAGAATTTCTACGCAGAGTGCAACTGATCTAAGGAACATTCCAAATCAGAGTATCGATTACATCTTTACTGATCCTCCCTTTGGTGGAAACCTGAATTATTCTGAGCTCAATTCTCTCGTTGAGGCTTGGATTGAGGTCTATACAAATCCGATATCCGAGGCTATAGTCAATCAAGTTCAAAAGAAGAGTCTACACGAATATCATGGTCTGATGAGAGCCGGATTCACCGAGTTTTATCGCACGCTGAAGCCTGGTCGTTGGATTACAGTAGAGTTTCATAATTCTCAGAATTCAGTGTGGAATGCTATACAGGAGTCATTATGGGCGGCAGGTTTCGTTGTAGCAGACGTTCAGACTCTTGATAAGCAGAAAGGCACGACTAAGCAACTTACCTACGGGGCTACGGTCAAGCAAGATTTGATCATATCTGCCTATAAGCCAGTTCAGGACTTTAGTGATCATTTTGAGAGTCAAGCTGGCACTGAGCGCGGCGCATGGGAGTTTGTTCGGCAGCACCTCGGTCGCTTAAGTCGGTTCATCGAGTCGAAAGGTAATTTGGTCACTATGGCCGAACGTCAGCCTTTTCTCCTCTATGATCGAATGGTTGCATTCCACATCCAACGCATGGTCACCGTGCCGCTTAGCGCCAGCGAGTTTTATGCAGGCCTTCGCCAACGCTTCTCCGAGCGCGATGGCATGGTCTTCTTGCCAGAACAGGTAGCTGAGTATGACAGTAGGCGCGCTCAGGCACCGGGAGTGGAGCAGCTTGCTCTCTTCGTCAATGATGAAAAGACAGCGGTCCAGTGGCTGCGGCAGCTACTGGAGAACCATCCGCTAACCTACCAGGAGATTCATCCCAGGTTCCAGCCACAGCTCCACCAGGCGGCGCACGAGCAGGTGCCTGAACTCATGGACATGTTGAGCCAGAACTTTCTCAAGGACGAGCAGGACCGCTGGTACGTGCCCGATCCGAACAAGCAGTCGGACCTGGAGAAGCTGCGCGAGCGGGGACTGCTGCGGGAGTTCGAAGTCTATGCTACGGGCCGGGGCAAGCTAAAGGCGTTCCGCTCGGAGGCGGTGCGCGCCGGCTTCAGTGCCGCCTGGCGTAACCGTGACTACGCCACCATCGTCCGCGTCGCCCAGCGCTTGCCGGAGGCGGTGTTGCAGGAGGATGCGCAACTCCTGATGTACTACGACAACGCCAGCACGCGGGTGGAGGGGTGAGCTTTCTGGTTTCAGCGCGAGCGCAGGCGCGGAGGCAGGCCCCCTCCGGCTCGCTCCGCTCGCCAGGTTCCCCCACTGCCGTGGAGGAACCGATCCTGCACTGCGAGGGACGGCAGCCTACCGTCGAGTGCGGCGGGGCTCGAGCAGCGTCGATGAGGAGTGCTGCGGCAACGGCCGCCTGCGGCCCGGCCCAGGCCGCACGTTGCGAGCCAACGCGGTACTATCCGATGCACCCAGGCCAAGGGGACGCTACCGTCCTCTGAAGGCCAAGATCGGTTCCTCCACGGCAGTGGGGGAACCTGGCGAGTGGAGCGAGCCGGAGGGGGCCTTCCTCCGCGCCTGATCGGCGCAAAGGTTTACCAGTGGCCACTACACCGGTAACGGCTTGGCCGTGCAAAGACAACGTGTACGCGAGGCTTCAGCGCAGACAGGGAAGGACGAGAAACAAGTGAACCGGAGACGTGAGTGATGGCAGGTAACGACGAACTCGAAGAGTTGGAGCATTCCGACGCATGGGACTTCGATCGCGCGGAACGTCGACCGGCGGTAAAGAATGCGCGGGCTGTGCTTTCCGTGGCATTTCCGCGCCCGGATTACGATCGGGTGACGCGTTGTGCAGACCAACTGCATATGCGGACATCTGAGTTTATCCGAGAAGCCGCCCTCGAAAAGGCGAACTGTCATCAGCAGCGATCGGTACTGACGGGCTTCAGCGCGAGCGCCGGCGTCACCCTCTATTCGCCTACGCCGCTCGCCATTACCAGGGTCACTGGATCAGCCGTCCAGATGGGCAGCAAGGGTGCGTCGTACTGAGCGGATTGAGCCGCCCCATGCCTGACTGGGTGGAACGCCTCACGTCCCACTTCCCCCTGGATGGGTCGCCGTTGTACGTGGTCAGCGATCCGGACGGTTTGCTCAGTGCCGCCCAACTGCGGAGCGCCCTGCGCGCGCGTGGACTGGAGATCCTGGCCTACGAGGACCCGGTCATCTTCCGCTACCTCTTCGAGGCCGAGCTGCGCCCGCGCCTCCAGCAAGGCGTGACCGGGGAATCATCATAGACGTAGGCAGCGTTCCGAAGCAGGCGGTTCCCTATGACTTCCTGAGCGAAGCGCTGTTTGTCCAGATCGGGATTTGAGCACTGTTTTCCGGGGCTCAACGCCGTTGCGCTGGCGGACCTGCCGCGCGACGATCTGGGCCGCGTCGACACCGCCCTTGCGCGGCGCAACGGGCCGGCGCTCGGTGGACGGGCGACGCGAGACTTCCTCTTGCGCGATGTGTACGCCGTCCCCCTGGCAGACCTGACACAGCGCCAGGGGCTCGTCGCCTATCTCTTGCAGCGGCACTACGCTCAGGAGGCGTTGCCGGAGTCGCTCGACCGTTTCCTGGCGGACGAGGTAGGTACCCAGGTAGAACTCGGCGTCGAGCTTTTCCCCCTGCTCCGTCAGCCCAAGCTATTCTTCCACTGGCTGCAGGAGCATTGGAACGACTACGTGCGCGCCGGTGGGCAGCGTGTGCTCCGCGAGAGCGCCGTGCCGTTTGCAGCGCCACCGATCCGCGCCTATCTCGACACCCTATTCCGGGAAGGGCAACTGGAACGGACACGATCCGTCGAGGGCGAGCTACCAGGCTGGATGCGAGCGGGAGTGCTCCTGCCGGGTGACGAGCCGGAGCAGGAGTTTCGTTCGGCGCTGCTCGCGCTGGATGGCGCCTGGCCCGCGAGCAGCGCCCCCTCTCGCGAGTGGCTGGCCTTCGCCTGGCGTTGGGCCGGCGTGCGGGCAGCACTCGCGTCGCTTGGCGCAGACGCGCTGGCGCACATGCCCGATCTCCGCCGGGTCCAAGGAGCCGTGGAGGAGGCCTTTCGAATCTGGCTCGCGGCGCATTACCGGCTGTTACCAACGGAAGCAGTGACGACGACTCCTGTTATGGTCCACCACATTGCCGCCGTGCTGCACCGAGCGCTCGACCGAGGCGAGCGTATCGCGCTGGTTGTTGTTGATGGCCTGGCGCTCGACCACTGGCTGGCCATTCGTGGTGAGATCATGCCGCCAGATTGCGTGGTGGAGGAGGCCGCCTGCTTCGCCTGGGCGCCGACCCTCACCACCATCTCTCGGCAGGCCATCTTCGCCGGCCGCCCTCCCGCCTCCTTCCCCGACACCTGGAATACGACCGACCGTGAAGCACTGCACTGGCGCCGGCTGGGCATTGACTGGGGCTTGCAACCTGCCGCCGTCCAGTTTCACCGCCTGCTGCTGGCGACGCCGACCGGCGCCGACGACCTCTCCGGCTTGCCGCTGGTTGACGACCCTCGCCTGCGCCTCCTCGGCCTGGTGCTGAGCGACGTCGACCATCTCACCCATAGCACCGTACTTGGCCTACCGGAGATGCAGCGCAACGTCCAGGACTGGGCCTCTCGTGGCCGCTTGCGGGACTTGCTGGCCGGTCTGGCGGAGCGTGGCTTCACGGTCTACCTCACGGCGGACCACGGCAGTGTGGAGGCGGTCGGCGCCGGCGCACCGCAGGAGGGCGTGCTGGTCGAGCAACGAGCGCAACGCGCCAGGATCTACACTGACGCTTCCTTTGCCGAGGCCGTGCTGGCGGTGACTCCGCATGCGATGCGCTGGCCGTCGGTCGGCTTGCCCCGCGACCTGCACGTCCTGGTCGCCAAGGGTCACGCCGCCTTCGCCCCAATCGGCGAAGACGTCGTGGCGCATGGTGGGATAGCAGTAGAAGAAGTGATTGTTCCGTTCGTGCGGATTGGACGGCAGCGATGAGCGTGGCAGGCATTGGCTTCGATCGGGCGCTGCGTCTCGACTGGCTGGACCTTGCCGCCGGTCTGGCGGTGGCCGGCACGCCTCGCCCGGAAGCGCAACGCCAACTCGTTGAGCGGTTACGCGATCAACTGGAAGGTGCGGAGGCAGCAGCCAAAACCGCACTCGTGCTGGTCCGTCCCTGGTATCCCCAGGAGGCCCGTCGTCAGCGGTTGCGCGACGAGGCGCTGGCGTTAGTACAAGCGGTAAGCCCGGCCGAGCGTCTGGCCGTGCATTGGGGGCTGTTACTCGCGGCCTATCCATTCTTCCGCGATGCGGTCGCCGTCGCGGGACGCCTGTTGCGCTTGCAGCCGGAGTTTCGTTCCCAGCAGATGCGCGCGCGGCTCGTCGAGCACTACGGTGATCGCGCATATGTTGAACGCGCGCGCCGGCACGTCGTCCTCTCGCTGGTCCACTGGGAGCTGCTGAGGATGGTTGAGCGTGGCGGCGTCTATGCCCTGGGGCGCACGCTACCGGTCCACGATCAAGACGTCGAGCGCTTTCTGTTGCACGTGCTCCTCCTCGGCTCCGGCATGGGTGCGGCGCCACTGGATGGGTTGCTGGCCTCACCAGAGCTGTTTCCTTTTGCAGTGGCCGACGATGCCAGTCGTGTTGCCCACTGGCCAGGCTTCTCGATCTCCACGGTTGCCGGCCAGCAGCGGCTGGTGTCTTTGGCGGTATAGGAGTCGCTATGATGGAACCAGGCCAGGGTCTACCGACGGCCGGCAGCCCCCTCATCTCCAAGCTCGTGGTGGCCATCGTGCAGGATGATGATGCCCAGACGCTGATCGACGCCGTCGTTAGCCGTGGCTACCGGGTGACCCGTATCAACACGGTCGGCGGCTTCCTGCGCAAAGGCAACGCCACGCTGCTGATCGCGATTGACGAACGGCACCTGGTGGGCTTGCTCTACCTGATCCGCCAGCACTGCCGGACGCGCCTCGTCCACATGCTGGCAGCGCCGCCCTTCGACACCGGCGAGCCCTTCCTGACGGAGCCGCTGGAAGTGGAAGTCGGCGGCGCCGTAGTCTTCATCCTTGACCTCGACCACTTCGAGAACTTTTAGGCGCACGATGATGCGTGACATCAAGCACGGGCTGAAAAGCAGAAGCCGCCCGAAGGCGCCTGACGGCCGGGTGGTGCGGACGGGAACGGTCGGCGCCTATCTAGGGCGCTAGCAAACGCTCGAGCGTTGGGCGCATGCGCTCGATCAATGACGAGAGGTCGTCATGCCGGCGGCGTTGCTCGGGTGTGAGCCTGCCCTGCTCGACCCAATGGTCCAGCTTCGCCAGCCACGACCGCGGGATGGCCCATTCCATCTCGAAGTCGACCTTCCCGATGTCATCCCATTCGGCGCTCCAAAGCCTGGCGTACTCCGGCACCGAGGCCCACTTGCGCGTCAGGTATTCGAGCGCCCAGTCGACCTGCTCCAACTGGTCTACGGCGCGAGATCGGACCGTCTGAGCCATCGTGCCCCCTCCGGAAGGCGAACCTGATCCAGGTTCGCCTGGTACCGACCGCCCATTGCTGGTCCTCCGTACTCACGACGCGCTTCACCAGATGGTACTCCAGCGAAGTCGCTCGCTCGCTGAGTAGAATGCCCTGGTAGCGCAAGCCCTGCTCCGGCCGCGGGACTGGGATTACCCGCGGGTCGAAGACAGCCGAGGCCATCCGTCCCACGATCTGAATCACCTCCTCGGCGGTCGCCGCACGCTCAGAACGGATCAGGTCGGCGATGAGCACGTCAACGGGATGCTGGCTCAGATATTGTCCCAATCCCTCAGCAGGCGGGCCACCGGCCACCGATCGTTCGGCGCCGGGTATGCCGCTATGGTACCGAGTATAGCTGCCGGTCCGGCGGCGCTCCTACTGCTACGTCGCCGTACGCCGTCATCTTCATCATTTCGCAGCGAGCCTACCGGCGGAGCGTGGGGTCACCGGAGGCGGCTACCCGCCAGAGCCACGGGCGCAGCACCTGGGCAACCGGGCAGCAGAGTTGACGGGCGTTGGGTGAGGGCTGCCGGTGTGATACGTCTCCTGCGAGGCGTAGGCGACCGCTATCCTTCGATTCCCGGTTCTCGGCGTAGGGGCCAGTGCACGGCGGGCACACCAACCAGCAGTTGGGCGGCGCGGCGCCAGGAGGTTGCTTCCGACCCGCGCGGCTCCTCGCGGAAGCGATAGTCGCTCTTGCGGATCAGTTCGCTCAGGTCGTGTTCCAGCGCGTTGCCCTGGGCTATTGCTGCAGCAGCCAGCGCGTCTACCCGCTCCCGGCTGCGTGCCTGGACCAGCCCAGCACAGAGGTGCGGCAGGCACAGCGACTGCGGGGCAGGGGGAGCAGCGTCCACTACCGCCACGGCGGCCGCGGCCATTGCCGAACAAAACGGGCAAACGTCCGCTCCTGTCGGCGGCGTGCGGCGGCCGGCGACGCCGGCCAGTTGCGCCAGCGCCGCCTGCAAGCGGGCGGTGGCGATACGGCTTCCGACGGGGACCTGCCCGGAAAGCTGCCAGGCGTGGGTGTTGCAGGCGGCGAGCCATGGAGCCGCGTCCGCTGTGGGTTCGGCTTCCGTCATCTGTTGCATTAGCGTGTCGACGGCCTGCTGAGCGGCGCGGCAGGCCGGACATTCGCCGGCCGAGGCCTCGTCGTGTGGACTCAACATCGTGCGGCTCCGGGATACCTCTGGTTGCTGGTCGATCATGGCCGGATGCCCTGACCGCCGACAGCGGCGGTGAGCGTGGGCGGCGACACCGGCTCAGCGGGATCGGCGGTGGTCAAATGCTGGAGCAGGGTGCTATACGACTGCCGCTGGACGCGGCGCAGAACGTCGCGGCGAGTTCCTCGGCTCTGCTGCAACGCCTGGCTGCCGTGGATGGTGCAGAGTCCGGACGAGGCGGCGAAAGCGGCGGCGAACTCGGCGCTCTCGAGATGGCGGAGCAGTGTCGAACGATAGTCGTCTTCCGCCGCAAGATCAGCGCCGATTTACGCGAAGCGCGAAGGCTGCGCGACCAGGCAGAACGTGACGGGAATGCGGGGGACGAAGGGAGGCAATGATCAGGTGGCGACACCTTCGGACGATCAACGATCTTGCGCTTAATGCCTGGCGGGTAGACTCAGAGGTATGAAGTCGCCGCTGGTCGAACTCCCTGTCCGCCGCACCAAAATTGTCGCCACCCTTGGCCCTGCCTGCGACGATGAAGCGACGCTGCGGGCCATGCTGGCGGCCGGGATGGATGTCGCTCGGTTGAACCTCTCCCACGGTACCCATGCCGAGCATGCGGCGCGGGCGCAGCGCGTGCGTGACCTGGCGGCGGCCGCTGGTCGGCCCGTTGCTGTGCTGCTCGATCTGCAAGGGCCGAAGATTCGGACCGAACTGTTGGAGGACGGGCGACCGGTGCTGCTGCCCACCGGCGGCGAGTTCGCCATCACCACGCGGCCGCGGCTCGGCAATGCGCAGGAGGTCTCAACCAGCTTTGCTGCCTTGCCGCAGGATGTCACCGCCGGTAATCGCCTGCTGCTGGACGACGGCGCCATTGAGTTGCGCGTGCGGGCGACCACGCTCGACACCGTCCATTGCGAGGTGATTCACGGCGGCCTGCTGGGCGAGCACAAGGGCATCAACCTGCCTGGCGTGACCGTGAGTACCCCGGCGCTCACGGAGAAAGATGAAGCGGACCTGCACTTCGGCCTGGACCTCGGCGTGGATTATGTCGCGCTCTCTTTTGTGCGTCGCGCCGCCGACGCGCAAGGCATCAAGCAGATCATTCGGGCGGCGGGGCACAGCACGCCGGTGATTGCCAAACTGGAGAAGCCGGAAGCCATCGCCCATCTGGACGCCATCATGGCCGCTTTTGACGGCGTTATGGTGGCCCGCGGCGACCTTGGCGTGGAACTGGCCTCGGAACAGGTGCCGATGCTGCAAAAGCAGATCATCCACCGGGCGCAGCAGTACGGCAAGGTTGTGATCACGGCCACGCAGATGCTGGAGTCGATGACGCACAGCCCGCGACCGACGCGCGCCGAAGCCTCCGACGTTGCCAACGCCATCTGCGACGGCACCGATGCCGTGATGTTGAGTGGGGAGACGGCCGCCGGCGAGTACCCGGTGGAGTCGGTTGCCATGATGGAGCGTATCGCCCGGCAGGCCGAAGCGGGGCCGCTGCCCCCGGTGCCGGCGCATCACCATACCGGGTCGCATGCGCATGCCGTTACCCACGCCGCGTGCAGCCTGGCCGAGGAGGTGCGTGCCCAGGCGATCGTCGTCTTCACGCGCTCCGGCTTTTCGGCGCATCTGGTCTCCCAGTGGCGGCCGGCGGTGCCCGTGTTCGCCTACACCAGCGAGCCGTCCGCCTACCGCCGCCTGAGCCTCTGGTGGGGGATCACGCCAATACTGCTGCCCTTTGCTGGCAGCACCGACGCCATGCTGGCGACCGTCAGCATCGACCTGCTGCGGCGCGGCCTGCTGGCCGAAGGCAGCACCGTCGTCTTCATCGGCTCAACACCGCTCTTGGTCCGCGGCCGCACCAACTTCGTCAAGCTGCAAACAATCGGGCGGCGGGCGGGAAACTAGCGCCGATGCGAGGAGAGCAAGCCGAGACGAGACACATCCTTAGATGGCTGCTCGCCCGCGTTACGAATTGCCAGCGTCAGCGACGACGGCGCCAGGCAACAAAATCATCCTGAATCACATCTTCGGTGGTGCCCTGTGCTTCCCTCTCCTGCCGAATCTCCCCGGTGAGGCGCTGAAACACCGCCTTCTGTACCTCGTTTGGGAGGTCCGGAGAATCCCAGGGGACAAAGAACCCGGCAGGAAGGCCATCGCGCGTGATGAAGATGAGTTGCTCGCTCCGCAGCATCTCAGTCGCACGATCCCGAAAGTCGCGCACCGTTACTACTTTCACTGTGTGACCACCTCCGTGGGCACTGTACCATGGCGGCAATGGCGGAGATGCCACGAGCTAGCGTCACGGCCAAAATGGCAACGATGCGCTACCCTATCAGCGGCAAGGCGTCCACACCTACCGCCGAGAGGCCCAGCGGGCAGAGAAGGAATAGCAGCGGTGTCATCTGAGCTCATCAAGTTGCCCATTGGCGACGATGCCCCCAGGATTGTCCATGCCGTGATCGAGATACCGTTGGGGAGCCGTAACAAGTACGAGTACCGACCGGAGTTGGATGTCATCATGCGTGACCGCGTGCTCTCGGCGGCCGTGCGTTATCCGACAGACTACGGCTTTATCCCTTCGACCATGACCGACGATGGCGATCCGCTGGATATCCTGGTGGCCGCCTACGATCCGGCCTTTCCCGGTTGCGTGCTGCTGGCCCGGCCGCTCGGCGTGCTTGACATGACCGATGAGAAGGGCCGCGATTACAAGATATTCGCCGTCCCGGCTGACGACGCCCGCTTCGCGGAGGTCACGTCGCTGGACGATCTGCCGAGCCACATTCTGCGTGAGGTTGAGCACTTCTTCGCCGTTTATAAGCAACTGGAAGAGAAGCAGGTAGAAGTGTTCGGCTGGCAGGGGATCGAACGCGCGCACGAGCTGATTCGGAAGTACGCGCGGTAAGCGCAGACGATCCGGCGCTGGCGGGGCTGGACACGACGTTTTGTATGCATCGATCGTGTCCAGCCCCGTTCACGGGGCTTTGCGGGTACCCGCCGCAGCGGGTGGTTAGCCCGCCCGTTTACGGGCGGGTGGCGCCGCGGGCCGACCGCGCCACCACCGCCACCACCGCCAGACCACCGACCGCCCCCGCCGCTCCGACCGCCGTGAGCGCCAGGCTGCTGACGACCGGGATGGCGGCGGCCAGCAGCAGCGCCGCGTCCAGCAGGATGGCAGCGAGGACGACCGTGCTGAGGCGTAGGACGCGGCGGCGATTGAGGTCGGGGTCTTCGCGGCTGAGCCAGTGGGGTTCCAGACTCCAGGAGCCGATCTCGGCCAGCAGGAGCAGACCAGCGGCGTAGAAGGGCGTGACGGGGTCGATCGCCGGCCACTGAATGGCTTGCACCGTCAGGTACTCGGCGGCCAGGATCACCACCGCCAGTGGCAACAGCGCCGGCCGCTGCATAGCTTGCGCCGCGCCGAGCACCAGGAGCGCCAGTGCCGCCAGGAGGATCGACAGGATCGCCACCTGGCCGGCTGCGCTGAGGGGGTAGGTGGCCAGCAACAGGGCGATCAGCAGCGGCGCGGCAGCGCCGGCTAGGCGTGCCGGTGACGGGCGAAGCGTTGAAATGCGCGTACCTCCTCGATGACCACTTCCAGGGGTTGCCCCGGCTGCCAGGCGGCGACGGCGATGCCGAGGCGTTGGAAGCGGGAGCGTTGCGCCTCCCGTTGCAGCAGCCAGAGCCGGTAGGCCAGTTGGCCCTCACTGCTCTTCTCGGCGCGAACATAGGGGAGCGGCGAAACCTCGATGATGGCGAGATCGAAGCCGCGCGCGTGCAGGTTCAGCAGCGCCGTGGCGGCCCGTTCGTCCAGCAGTGGCGTCAGGGCGATCACCTGCGCTTTCGCCGGCAGGGTGTGTCTGGGCAGGACGCTGATCTCCTGCCAGGCGTAGCTCAAGACGATCTGGGTGTCCAACAGCGCCTCGACGATGCGGTAGCGTTGCACCTGTCCCTGGGCCGGCGTGAGCCAGCGCAGCGCGCCACCGAAGCTGATCAGCCCGACCCGGTCACGCGCGCTCAGGTAATACTCGGCCAGGCCCGTGGTCGCCCGCACGGCGAGGTCCAGCATACCGGTCTGTTGCTGTACGCGCTCGATAAAGGTATCCAGAAAGAGCACGACGTCCGCGTTGTGCTCCGGGTGCTGCTGGTTCACCGTGAGCTGGCCGCGTCGGGCCGTGACCCGCCAGTTGACGCGCCGGATGCGGTCGCCCGGTACGAACTGGCGCACCTCGGCGAACTCGATGCCTTCGCCGCTTTGCCGTGCCACCTGGTTGCCGGCCAGCGCCTGCGTCTGGCGCGGTTGTGGCGCGCTGCGCAGGCGCTCCGGCTGCGGGTAAATGCGCAGCGGCAGGCGCGCCGCCACGTCGGTCTCATACACCAGCAGGCCCCAGCGGTCGTGTACGCGCAAGAGGAGGCCGTCCAGCAGGTAGCCGCCCCAGCGGCGGGCGTGGATGGCATAGGAGATGGTGCGAATTTCCCCGGCAGCCAGCCGCAACGCCAGCACTCGCGCCGGCTCCGTCGCCTCCACACCGGTCGGCAGGCGCGGTAAGACCTCTACCCGTTCTATGGCGTTGCGGGCGGCCAGCGCGATCTCCAGCGTGGTCTCTTCGCCTTCCAGCAAGCGCGACCGCGTCAGCGTCAGGTTGACGGTGAGCAGCGGTTGCTGGGCCGTGGTCAGACCGATCGTTAGGACGAGCAGGAAGGGCGCGGCGAACAGCAGCGGTTCGGGTCGGCGCAGCAGCAAGGCCGCCAGCAGGCCGAGGCCACCGAGGGCGACGTAAGCGCCGAGCTTGGGCGAGGCGGTCACCCTCATGGTCGGGACAGGGCCCGTAGGTCCGCCGGCGGCGTCGGCACCTGCTCCAGGCATTCCTGCACCACGTCTTCCGGGCGGATGCGCTGCACCCACAGTTCCGGGCTGAGGATCAGCCGGTGGCTCAGGGCCGGCACGGCCACCGCTTTGACGTCGTCCGGCGTGACGAAGTCGCGACCGGACAGCACAGCCTTGCCGCGGGCCAGCTTGAGCAGGGCCAGACTGCCGCGCGGGCTGGCGCCGACCTGGACGCGCGTGTTGCGGCGGGTGGCGCCGACGAGGTCGACCATGTAGTAGCCGACGCTCTCGGCCACGTAGACGTCCTCCAGGGCCCGTTGCAGCGCCAGCACTGTCGCCGAGTCGACGACCTGCGCCAGTTCGGGCTCCTCGGTCTGGCGGGCCAGGCGGCGCTGCAAGACGTCCCACTCTTCGGCGCGGCTGGGGTAGCCGACGCTGACGCGCAGGATGAAGCGGTCCAGTTGCGCCTCCGGCAAGGGATAAGTGCCCTCGTAGTCAATGGGATTCTGGGTGGCCAGCACCAGGAAGGGTGCGGGCAGCGGCCGGGTGTCGCCCTCCATGGTCACCTGGCGCTCCTGCATCGCCTCCAGCAAGGCGGCCTGCGTCTTCGGTGGGGCGCGGTTGATCTCGTCGGCCAGCAGCATGTTGGCGAAGATCGGCCCCGGGCGGAACTCGAACTCCGCAGTGCGCTGGTTAAATATGGAGGAGCCGGTAACGTCTGACGGCATGAGGTCGGGCGTGAACTGGATGCGCTTGAAATCCAGGCCCACGACGCGGGCAAAGGAACGGGCCATCAGCGTCTTGGCGAGACCAGGATAGTCTTCGATCAGCACGTGGCCATCGGCCAGGATCGCCAGCAGCACCAGTTCCAGCGTCGGCCGTTTGCCCACTATCGCCTTGCCCACCTCAGCCAGGATGCGTTCGGCTGCGGCGGCTACCTCGTTGACGGCAAGTACCATTCAGATCTCCTCCAGCGTGGCGACAATTTGGGCCAGTGTGGCCAGGGTCAGGCCGCGGGCATGGCGGTCGGCTGGTGGTGGCCGATCTGGCCGCAGCAGTTCCCAGGCTGCCGGGTGCAGCAGCGCCCGAGCGCGCTCCGGTTGGTCATCCAGCGAGATATTGCGGCGGTTGGCCAGGCGTTGGGCGGCGATGGTGCGCAGGAGCGGACGCAGGCGATAGTGCAGATCGACGGACGACGTCTGGGCGTAGGTGAGTTGCCGGCCGAGCTGGAGCAGCGGTTCCGGCTGCAGCGGCCGGGCCGGCGGGCGGCGCAGCGCCACCTGGAAGGCGTTCGCCGTGGCAGGCGGGTAGGTCGTGGCGATCAGGTGGACCAGCAGCCAGATGGCGAGGGCGGCCAGCAGCAACAGGTAGGCCAGCAGGGCTGCCCAGAGGTGGTCGGGTGCGAGCACGTCTACCGGCAGCAGGGCGAGCGTGGCCAGTAGCGCCAGCACTGCCAGCCGCTCGGCCAGCGTCGAACGCCGCACCGTCACGTTATGCATCGTCGTGTACTACCGGTCGCGCCAGGTCGTCGCGAATCGTCTGGAGGGACTGAATTGCCGTGTCTTTCATCGGTGGCGTGATCGGGTGCTCGCTGAAGCGCGCGCGCTCGTAGAGCTCGGTGAGCCGCTGGACGGTCTGCGCGTTGGAGCGGGCGACCGGCAGGACGCGCCGGAGGTACTCAAAGGGGGCCTCCTGGGGTCGGCGAGCGAGCCCGGCACGGGCCAGAGCGCGCTCCATGCCGGCGTAGGCGGCGACGACCGCCCGGCGAGGGTCGGCCTCGCGCAGGAGACCTTCGATGCCTTCGTCGACAGCTTCCTGGAGGGGTGTCTCGGGGGGCGGTATCTCAGGCGCTGCCAGGGCCGAGGCAACGCCTTGCCGGCTCCGGACGGCGGTGAGTTCGGCGATTGCCAGAACCAGGGCGAGGACGGCGAGGGCCAGGGCGGGTATCAACCAGAGGACCTTGCCCACATGGATGGTCGGCGTCGGGCCCGGCGCGCTGACCGGGGTGGCCGCCGGCGCGCTGGTGGGCGCGGTGAAGGGCATCGGCGTCGGGGTGACGACCAGCCCGGCCAGGGGTGGGGGCACAGTACTGATCACCGGCAGGAAGCTGAAGGCGGCGAGCATGGCCGCTATCGAGAGCAGCAAAAGGAGGAACCAGACAATCATCAGCGGCAGAAAATGCCGTGCGGTGGCATGCGCCGTTCGGTCGACCGGTTGTCGGAGGACGCGCAGGGCGACCAGCAGCAGCGCCGCGATGCCAAGGATGCCGGGAAGCAGCAACAGCGGATGGGCGGGCGTGCCGGTCAGCACGCTGCCGTCGGCCGCGCGGCCCTGTGCCGAGGCCAGGCCGAGCGAAACGGCTGTGACCGCCAGAAGCACAGCGAGCACGGCCAGCACGGCAGCGATGACCGGCGTTGACTGCTGCCGCTGCGGCCGGCCCAGAGGCCCCGCTGCCCGTTCGCTCTGCACCACGCTCCTTTCGTCGCCAGCCGTACCCATGGCTCTGCCCGTGCCTGGCCGACGACGCTATAAGGACGTCCGCGTCGATATCGCCAGCATCGAGGCGGAAAATCGGGAAGAGTTGGTATGGCGTGGCTGAAGCGCGACAGCACTATCCACGCGCCGAACCTCAGCCGTTTCCCTTACTGGACCTACAGGGAAGGCGTCTCCCGTACGTCACCGAACGTTGGTGACCGGCCACCCAGGTCGCTGGCGAGCATCGTGTGGGTGAACTGCTCCTTGCGGACGCGGAGGTCGAAGTAGAGCAGGGTAACGACAGCGCTGTAGAAGGGCGCCAGCAGGATCTGGATGATCAGTCGGGCGATGCCGGCGAGCAGTCCGCTGCCGAAAATGCCGACAAAAACTGCCGACGTTACCGCTGAAACGATGGCCACCACGATGACAAGAAGTATGAGGATACCAAACGTGCGCCACCAACTCCCCGCTACCAGTTGCGAACTCCGACTCATGGCGCTGGCGCCGCCGAGGTTCTCCAGCATTACGACCTGAGCGATAAAGGCCCAACGAATGCCGAGCCAGATGGCGAAGGGGATGCCGATCACCGTGATCGCCATGAGGAGCAGCAGGAGGCCGACCAGGAGGGACGTGCCAATCAGCGCACCCAGGCGGGCGATCGTGGCGGAATACGCTCGTTCGACTGTGATCGGCTGCCCGATGTAGTCGTCGCCGATGGCCAGGGTGAGCGCACCGGACTGCACGAACGTGGCAAGAATGGTGAAGACGAAGGTCAGCAGGCCAACGATTGCCGAGACGACGATGTGCCCACCCGTCGGGTTGGCGGCGGTGGAGGCTGTTGAAATTCCTACCAGGGCCAGCAAGACGGCCACGATAACCTGCACAATGGCGACAATCGCGACCAGCGGCACGAAGTTCTGTCGATACAACTGCCATGCCGCAGCAAACATGTCGCTGGCGCCAAGGGGACGCAAGGATCGGGTAGGGAGCGAACTGGATACCTGCATAAGCGCCGTCCTTTCCACAACACCGGCGACCATCTGGCGCCGGACCATTGCCAGTATAGGCAACCGGCCGCCAATCAGCAATAGCCCAATTGGCGGGGGTGGCGCAGTCGTGGAATTGGTACACTGCTTGACGCGGTTGCAGACGGTGGCAATGCGGATGCCCGCAGTTTCGTTGCCGCGCTGAAGTCCTGATACCCGCCGGGCGAGCGAGGATGGACGAACTGAAGTGCGGTGAGCAAACGTATCATGCGTATTGACGTACCCCGGGCACCGACTTGCAGGCGTACGGGCATTGGACCAGGCATTGGCTGGAGGGACTTACCATGACTGTCGCTGCTCACGAACTCGCCGTTCGCTTACCAGTTGGGACGCTCGTCAGCAACGGCTATCCGCTCTCCCTTGCGCCCCAGCGCCTCGGCTGGCTCCAACCCACCGATCCCAGCCTCGCCATCGAGGAACTCCGCAGCCGCTTCGGCGCGCAGGGGTACCTCTGGCTGAAGGGGGTCCTCCCCCGAGACGAGATCCTGGCCTTTCGCCGCCACTTCTTCACTTCCCTGGCGGAGACCGGACTACTCAAGCCGGGCACTGATCCTGGCGAGGGCCTCTATGCGGGACACAACGACCAACCCCAGCTCGTCCACAGCATCCATATGGCTCTCGCCCGCTCCGCCGAGTATGCGGCGTTCTGTGCTTCCCCGGCGATCGTTCGCTTCTACGAAGCCTTTCTCGGGGGGTCGGTGCGCCTGCTTCGGCGCAAGATCATCCGCTACACCCTTCCCGGTTCTGCTTCCTGCACCGCCGGCCACTACGACCTGATCTACCTGCGCGCCGGCACCGACCGGGTGTGCAGTAGCTGGATCCCCCTCGGTGATATCCCGGTAGAAGCAGGCGGACTCTGCTACCTGGAGGGTTCCGCCGCCGTTGGTCGCCGGCTCGAAGCCGAGTTTTCTCGCAGCAGTGCCGAATTGCCGCCGGAGGAGCGCATCAACGCCTACAACCGCAACATGGAAGCGGGCGGCTGGGTGGCGAAGGATCTGGCTTCCCTGGCTGAGCGCTACGACAGCCGGTGGTTGATCGCCGATTACGCGGCCGGCGATATGGTGATCCACAGTCCGTATCTCCTGCACGCCTCCACGGCGAACGTGGACCCCCAGGGCCGCATTCGCCTTTCAACCGACATCCGTTACCTGCTCGCCGCCGACGAAGCTGACCCGCGCTGGAGCAACGAGTGGTTCAGCGGCGACAAGCTGTAACGGGGGCGGTTGAGACCTGGCGCTCGGGCGCCGACATCCGCCCTGCGACCCGCCGCCAGGGCGCCGCGCGCGGATGGAAGCGGAGCGCATGCTGTCGCCCTTGCCGGCGGTGCTATGGCCGGAGGCGCAGGACGCGGCGATCCTCCCGCTCGATGGCGTCGGCCTGCTGCACCAGTTCCTCCATATCGTCTGCTTCGGCGTCGAAGAAGCGACCTGACAACGCGTCGGCTTTCCCCGAGGCGAGGAACAGGACAAGCCGGATGGCCGGCTCGGGAGACTTGTCCCCCATCGCCTCCAACCCGCGGCGTACCCCGGGAGTCCAGCGCGCCACGTCAGGATTGCGGAGGTGGCCCTCGTTCATGGGTGTCATGACAATTTCAATACCGCCGAGCGGGTGATCGAGCGGCGGCGCTTGATCGCGGTGGAGCGCTACCTGGAGGTTGCCGTGGACGAGGAGTAGGATGAAGCGCACGTCCGGCCAGGATAATGTGTCACCGTTCCGCGCGGTGATCCGCTGATTCAGCTTGCTGACATGGACGTGCTGTTCACCGGTGGCGGCGATAAAGCTGGTGTCGATTGGGGCCTCCTTAGTGCGCCGCTGGCGCGGCGGAGCCTGCCATTGCCTAACCGTCCCCGAGACAATATAGTAAATAGTGGGGCATCGTCAGGTAGTTCATCTTTGTTCGGTGACGGGCCCCGTTCGTGAGGTGAGCCGGTATGACGCTCCCTTTGTGGTCTGCTGGCAAGCTCATGCTCGCCATACTGCGCGAGCTCACAGCGGCGAACGGCCAAGCACGGCCTGAGGACCTCTACGTGAGCTTGCGGCAGTACTTCCCTGAGATCACCGATGCGGACCTGGTGAGTACCCATGCCAGCGGAGAAGCCAAGTGGCCCAACACCGTGCGTTGGACCCGGCAGCAGCTCGTCGATCGCGGTTTCATAGATGCGACGGTACACGGCACATGGGCGATCACGGCGAGCGGCACGGAGTGGATGAATCGGCACTGGGAAGGTGTGGCAGCCGACTATAGCCAGTTGAAGCTCCCGCCGGCGCTGTCGGTCAAACCCGGAGCGGCAGGTATCGCGCAGCCAGAGCCATCGGCCGTCGACCAGCCCAAAGAACCAGAGTCCGACGGTTGGTTAGCCCCGCGCCTGGTGCCCCAGACTTTGGACGTTTCAACTGGGAATGCGGATGTCTTGCAAGTGCGGCAGGCGCCGGTCCGCCATAGAGTGGCCCGCGCGGAACCGCAGTTGCCATCTCCCGAGCCGGCATCTCCAGAAGAGCCAACTCTTGAGGAATCAAGGCAACCTCCGCCAAGGCTGGAGCCGACGGAGGCCCTGATCCAGCGACTACAGGTGAGCCAACGCCTATCGGGCCAATCGGGACAGTTTGAGCTTGATCTGGCGGAGGCGTTCGAGGCGCTAGGATTCTCCTGTACGCACCTCGGTGGATCAGGAGCAACAGACATACTGGTGACAGCGCCGCTGGTGCATGCCGGCTACACCGTCGTTGTAGACGCCAAAACGAGCCAGGTGGGTCGAGTGAACCAGGGGCGGATCGATTTCGCCGTTATTGGCAACCACCGCAAAGTGCACCGCGCCGATTACTCGGCGGTGGTCGGGGAGGATTTCAGCGACGGGAACTTGCGGCGCTTTGCTGAGCACTACGAAGTGACGCTCATCACGACAGCACAGTTAGCCGAGTTGTTGCGGCTACACGCCAGCACACCATTCACCCTCATTGAATTGCGCGAGTTGTTCGCGGTGCCGGGGCCAGCCGATGCCGGGATTGCGGCGATCAGGGAGTTCCACCGCCAACATCGACGCCGCTGGCGGCTGCTGGCGGACGTAATCGATGTCGTCACCAATACCGTTGCGTACCCTCCTGATGTGAGGGCAATACTCATCCTGATGTCGCAGCCCAGGAAAGGGAAGGGTGAGGCGGCGCGCGATTTGCCGACACCAAAGGACGTGACCGATGCCGTGGCGTTCTTGTCGAGTACGGCGCTCGCTGTGCTCGCCGAAGTGCCTGACTCCGGCGGCGCCTATCAACTGACGATGCGTGCCGATACTGCCCGTCGTCGGCTCCTGGCCCTGGGCCACGCCGTTGCCGAGGGAACGGCTGGGACCGCGCGCCAGCTTCCGCTCACCGAAGCCGGGAGGACCAAACGCCAGGGTCTCTGACCTCGGCGCGTAGAGTCTGTGATGCGGACATTGGCAGGATGGTAGCGCTCAGGCCAGCATTTCCATGCGCAGGCCGCGACTGTCGGTCGGCACCCGGCCCCGAGGGAGGGTGGTGGCCGTGCCGTTGGCGATGCGGTGGGCGGTGACAAGGCAGACGAGGGCGTCGATGATATCGGCACGGTCTGCACCGCTGGCGCCGAGCGTCGCCCGGATGGTATCAACCTGAAACGGCGGGAGGAAACGCGAGAGCAGCGCGGTTCGCTCTGCTTCCCCCTCCGTTGTCTTCTTGGAGTAGACGAGGCCGCGACCTTTGCCGGCCAGAATAGCAAATACGACTTCCGGATGGCATTCCCGGACGCGGGTCTGGAGCGCAGGCGACAACAGCGCGTCTACGGCGCGAATCTTGGGCAGGAGAGCGAAGAGTTGTTGGGACACAGCTTTGCCTTCGCCCGAGGCCCGTCGATTGATGGCGCAGGCCTCTTCATACGTCGTGGCGGCGAGGGTGGGGCGACAGGGAACGGGAAAGACGCTGTTGGAACGCGGGGAGCCGAGGAGGGCGCGGGCAGCATAGTCGACGGAACGGGCGCCGTTGTCGGGGATGCCAATAGGGATGTCGATTGCTACCTGAGCATCGATATTCTCCAGAGAGGCGACGACGGGCTGCAAGTCGGCCGTGACGGTGAACCGGATTGAGCCGAGGGACGCATCGCCCGCGGCGAGAATCCAGCCGGCGCGGCAGCCGTCGATGCCGATGAGTGTCTTTATCATAGGTGAAGGATACTGCATTGCGTTTGAGGAAGCGCTCGAACTCATCGCCTGGGAGTTAGGAGCCGCGCAGCAATAACCCTGTCACTGTCAGCACCGCTACCAGGAGGGAGGGCGGGCAAAACTGCAAGAGTTATTCTTGCGCGGGTCCTTACTCGAGCATGCGACAGCGATATGCTGGTTTGCCTCCTCGCGCCTTGCAATTTCGTACAGTTATCTGATATGGTCCCTGGTATGGAAATGCTGACCACAGAACAGGCCGCCCGCGAACTTGGATGCACCGTGTCCCATGTGCGGAAGCTAGCGCGTGAGGGGCTCATCGCCCAGCGCTTCTACAGTTCGCGTGTCGTGCTCTATGACCATGCCGAGATTGAACGGTATCGCTCGATCCAGCATCCGCGCGGCTGGCCACGTGGAAAGGCCAGACTACGACAGGCGCTAACGGAGTCATCGTGATTACTCAGATGCCTCCCTCAGTTCAGGCCACGATCACTGCCGCGCTGCAGGTGGCTGGCTATTCGCTGGTGAGCGCTCAGTACGATTTCGATCCGAAAGGCCATAACTCCCGCAAGCCGGAAACGGCGCCGGCGGATCTCGTCGCATTCTGGGGCGCCCCCTTAGACCAGGCGACTTCAGCCATTGCCGCACGCTGGCTTGGCAATGGGGAAGATCGCGCTCCACACCTCGACCGCCTGCGTGAGGCGCTCTGGAGCCCATATTTGGTCATCGCAACCCCTAAGCTGTGCGAAATTTGGGACCTGTATCCAGAGTCGTCAGACGCCTCGGACGGGCGACCGCTCCTACTCGTTGGTGACATCCCTTACGACGCACTCCGAGCAACAATCGCCGAAAATTGGAGGCGACTGGGGCGTCCAGCGGTCGAAGCAAAGAAAAAGCGCTGGCGCCAAATGGCGATGTGGGAGATGGATCCCGAGCCGAATGCATTTCTCCGTTGGGCGTATCGGCCAACCCAAAACGGCCTTACCATCACTTTGGCACGTGTCTACGCTGCGGCTACCGATGAGTTCAAGCATGAACTGAGCGATGAAAGTATCCGATGGCTTTTGCGGATGATCGGAGTGAGGATCGCTTGGGACAAACGGTGGCTTGATCCGGGGAGTCGGACGTCTCCCGAGGCCATTCTGGCGGATGCCAAACGCTATCCTACTCTCGCCAGCTCCCCGCCACCAGACGCAGCGATATTGGCGGACATCGTCGCGAACCAGTTGCGCACGGTTCATTTAGGTGCTGTCGATGGCGGCCTCCTCAGTCAGTTATTTCAAGAGAGCAGCGTATCCAGGCGCCTCCAAGAGGAGTGGAAACTCTATCCCACACCGCAACATGTGGCCTGGAGGATGATGGCGACCTTGCCAATTGAGACCATCCCGTACGAAGAGCGCCGGGTATGGGATGGGACCTGCGGGTCGGGCACGATCCTTGTTGCAGCCCTGGAGCGGCTGAGAGCGCTATCTCCTATTGCCCAGCAAAATGACATTGGTCGTTATCTTGTTGGCGCGATCAGCGGAAACGACTTGGCCCTAGTCCTTTCGGACGCTGCACGAATCGCCCTCGATCTGGCCCTTGGCGCACCGGCCCCATGGCACATAGGCGTGCAAGACGTCATCGCCCTGCCCGAGTCAACTCCTCCCCAGCGTCCAAACATCATTGTGGGGAATCCTCCCTTCCAGGCCACCGGACGAACGCCAGACAAGGCTGCCGCTGTGCTTCGCCGGTACATCAACGCCTTGCCCCCCGGCGGATTCCTGTCGGTAGTCGTCCCAATCAGTCTGCTTGCCACCGACTCAGCCGCGCCAGTGAGAAGGCAACTGCTCGAGGAGATCGAACTCTATGAAGTGTGGCAACTCCCATCAAAGACGTTCAAGGGCACGCAGCAGGAAACGGCTGTATTGATGGGGAGGAAACCACGAAAAAAGAACGCGCAGGACTCTACGGTGACCTGGAGATTCCTCGCCAGCCGAGGGAACCCGCAACGGAGTAGCATAGACACGCTTACTCAAGCTATATGGGAAGCGGATCCGAGGGCGGTAATTCGGCCCCCGCTAGCAACCCGATTAGAATCCCATCTGAGGAGTTTCCCGCGGCTCGGCACCTATGTTCCAGAAAGCAATCACGCCCAGGGTATAACACCGGGGAGTGAGGGGAAAGCCGATATCTTCCCCCATCCCGAACCCGGCGCCGTCCCCTACCTCTACGGACGCGAGGACATGCTCCCATTTTTCATTCCATGGGAGCGTCATCCTCATTGGATCCAACTCGAGTCAGCGCGGCTACACCGCGCTCGCAGTGAAAAGGGTGCGTTGTTCAGGTCCGCGAAGGTACTCGTGACTCGGCTCGTGACATGGGGAAGTGCCTGGAGGACGCGGGCGGCCATCGAAACGAAGAGTATCTATCCAAGTAACCAGTTCATCGCGATAGTTCCTATACCGCCCTTGAGCATGGAGTTCGTCGCCGCTCTGTTCAACAGCGCTTTGGCCAACTATCTTCTTGGCGCGTCCAACACTTCCAACACCATCGCTATTCAGCAGATGGTGCAGTTACCCGTTCCTCATGACTTGCATTCCGCGGGAGTGCGTCGGGTTGAAGAGATCGCTGCCAAGCTTCAAACGGCTAGACAGGAAAACAATGGAGTCGACAGAGGGGACCTTGCCCTCCTCACGCTAGAACTCGACGCGGCGGTCTACGAGGTGTTCGACATACCGGCGACGATGCGACAAGAGGTCGCTGAGTATTTCCTGTTCGTCGGGAGTCACCGCCCCGGGTTCGATGACCCAATGGTATCTATTTCAGAACCCGGCCCTGAAACGCAAATGGACACTATCGACGAGGATGACCGGCGACGTATGCAGCATCTCTTCGATACACGAGAGGAGCGGTCACTAAGGAACACCGAGGAAGAGGAGTTACAAGTTCTCGTTGACCGCTGGCAAAGAGCCTACACTCAGGCGGCAGAGCAGTTCAATAGACATCGCCTCGTCAAGCAGCCGACGAATGTAGCAGACTTGGTCCCCGGATAGTCGATCACGGTGTCCGTTATCCGGGGAGCGAAACGCCTTGAGGTGCGACAGCGAGCAAATTGGTCGTGCGAGTACTGCCTGTTACCCGAGGAGCCGGCAAGCGCGGCGACTTCCTTCCAGGCGGACCACATTTGGCCGGAATCAGCAGCGCACGCAAGCTCATCTCCAGTCGAGGATGTCGATGACATAGAAAATCTGGCGTGGGGATGCCCCCTCTGTAATCGCTATAAATCCAAAAGCGTAGACGGAGTAGACCCCGAAACAGGAAACCCGGTGAGGTTGTTCCACCCGAGACAAGATCGGTGGGAGGACCACTTTGTCGCTGTGCCTGCCGGCCACATTGAAGGCATCGATCCAATTGGCCGCGCGACGGTACAAGTTCTGCGCCTGAATTTACCGGAACGAGTAAAGAGCCGAGCGCTCTTGTTCAGTTGGTCGCGCTGGCCGTCGATTACTTTTTGACAACCGGCTTTTACAGGCGAAACGGAGAGAGCGGAGGGACGCATCGCTCGTGGCGAGAATCCAGCCGTCGCGGCAGCCGTCGATGCCGATGAGTGTCTTTGTCATTGGTGGAGGATACTGCGTGCGCCGGACCTGAGCGCGGCTTGCAACCTGCGAGCCGCACTGCCATACTCTCCCCGGAGAATACGTTACTCAGATCGGGCACTGTGCGGGCCTCAGAAATCGAAGAAATCCTGTGGGAGACTGATGCTGCTCCGCAGGGCGCCACGCGATCAATGCTCCGACTCCTCGGGCCACGGGGTGGGGGACGGTTTCATTCGTACACGATCCGCGTTCGTGGTGATGTGGTGCCGTATGTTGCAAAGTTTCCGTCACACGAGGAGCAGCCGGACCATACATTGTTGGTTGAGTTGGCAGCGGCACGGTTGGGAAGTCTCTTTGACCCTCCCGTGGTCCCAGCCTTTGCCGTCATGGCTATTCGACAGGAACTGGTGTTGGACGTTCGCTGTAGCTGGAAGGGGTGAGACATGGGCGTGGAATCGGTATGCCACTACAGCGTCGTCCGGTACGTACCTGATCCTTCCCGCAACGAACCGAGAAACATCGGCGTGCTGGTGGTGTGCCCGGCGGCCGGAGATGCGAGGGGAAGATTCTCGCTCAGCCGAACCTATCTCGAGCCTACCTCGATCTCCTGCAACTTAGCAAGGTCGTACTGCTCGAAGTACTCGCGCTTCCTGTCATCGAGATCCTTGTGGCGACGCTCGGCTCTGGCTGGCGAGCAACCGCTCGCGCACAGGTAGCTCACGAGGACCGGAATGGCCCCGAAGCGGGGGCTGCGCGTGCTGATCTCCTCGACGATGCCCCGCGCGTAGCAGTGCGGGCAGGCGTTCACCTTGCTGGGCTTGCCGGCCGCCGTCTGTCCCTCCAACTCTTTGCAGTCGAACAGCGGTACCTTGTTCAGGCAGCGTGGACACTGGAAGACCTGGGAGTAGACGGTGTAGGCGGTGGTCGCCTTGCCGCCGCAGCGGTCACAGCGGGTCTCGTAGAGCCAGTCGATCTCCGGCTTGACCTTGCGCTTCAACTCCTCGAAAGCGGCCTTCAGTTCGTCCACGTCGACGGGCGTGCAGTAGTTCTTGGTGATGAAGGTGGCGGCAGGGCTGCGGTCGATGGCAATCGCCGCCCGCCCTTCCATCAGCGCGGCCAGCGCCGTGCCGCCGGAGCCGCAAAAGGGGTCCAGCACCAGATCGCCGGGCTTTGTGTAGTGCGCAATGTACTGGCGGATGGCGTCGTGCGGCTTCTTGGACCAGTAGGTATGCATGCGGTGTCCAGCAGCCGCTCCAGCGCCGAAAGGGCGTACTCCAGGCGGTTGAGTCGGCGGCCGTTCCAGGCTTGCCAGAAGGTGGTGAAGTTCACCTGGTCGGGCTTCAGCACGCCCAGGCTGCGCAGCGTCTCCGTCAGCGCCTGGCGTCCCGCCACCACGTCGCCGGCCAGTTGGTAGACCTCCGTCAGGGCGGCCCAGGTGGGCGAGCCGGCAGCGGTAAGCACGGCAAACTCCGGCCCCTGCGCCGCCAGCGCCACCCGCACGCGCTCCTGGGCCGCCCCATCGGCGTGGCCGGAGAGCAGGTTGTCCAGGGCCTGGAGGAGCGCCAGGGAGCGCAGCAACGGCGAATAGCGCTCCCGTTCCAGCGCGGCGGCGAAGCCGTCCGGCTCGTTCAGCCGCAGCGCCGCCGTCACCTGAGCGACCGCCGCCGCATCGAGCGACTCCTGGACCGTCGCCACGTCGCGCGCCGCCTCCAGCAGCGCCGCTCCATCCGCTCCCGCCGGCGCCCGGCTGGCCGGGTCAATATCTTGCAGGGTCAGCCGCCAGTCGTCGCGGTGCTGGGCGAGGATGGCCGCCAGGTAGAAGGTGTGGACGACCACACCAGTGTCGTCGCCGGCCAGATTGGAGAACGGCCAGGGTGCGGCGCGCAGCGCTTCGCGCACCGTGCGCGTGACGGACTCCATGTCCAGCGCCTCCAACTCTTCCAGCGCCTCCCGACCGAGCAAGCCGATCTTCCAGGCGGCCGCGGCGTCCAGCCTGGCAAAAGCCGCTTCCGGCACGCCCAGCGCCGCGTAGGCGACGACCCGGTGCAGGTCGTCGTCGGTAAAGCGGCCAGGCGCGGCGGCATGCAGGTTCTGGTAGGTGCGCAGCACCGCCGGTAGATGGCGGACGATCAGGCGGGCGTAGGCAGGTTCTTCCGCCTCGCGCGGCCAATCCACTCCCGTCTGTTCCTGCAGAAACTGGCGCAGACTGCGCTGCAGGCGCGCCTGTGGCGGCACGAGCGCCAGCAGATCGGGGTAGAAAGGAGGCGGCGCCTTGATCACCCGCGCATCCGGCCGCCGCGCAGGCGCCTGATCGACGACCAGCAGCTTGCGCACCTCCGCACTGGCGATCGCCTCCTCGTACTGCTGGCGGAAGGACAGGCCGGTCGACGCGAAGATGGCCGTATAGCCGTGTGCAGTCGCGAACTCGTCGGCCTGCCCGCCGAACGGCAGCAGCCGGTTGGGGTAGCGCACCAGCAGCCGCGGCTCATCGGCGGCCGCGGCCAGCCGCTCGAGCGCCCACTCCGTCAGCAACGGCTCATCCTCCTATTGGCAGGGCCGCGATTGCGGGGGGAACAGGGCCGCGACTGCGGTCTGCGGCCAAGCGACGAGGGCGACTGCGGTCGCATGGCGCCGCGGCGCCAGTTGCTACACGCGCCCGCAGTCGCCGCCCTGCTCCACACTCGCAACCGCTTCCTTCACGCAACGTCCTCACCCTCTCACGCGACCGCAGTCGCCCTCGTCGCTTGGCCGGGAGTGCCCGCTTGCGGGCCCTGCAATCGCGGCCCTGTAACTGGCGGCACAGAGCATGCTTGCCAGCTATGCAATACTTTGCGGGGCACTCGCCCGGATGGAGTGGTTAGTCGTCCACAGTCCAGAGGTGGTTGGCAGCAATCAGGTTGGCCGGCAGCGCGTAGCCACCCTCGGCGGCTTCCTCGAACAGGGTCACTCGGAAGCCCTCGAGCCGGCCAGGCAGCAGCAGGACCACTTGATCGGCATCAGTAGCCAGTGTCCGCAGCAGGCCCAGGTCGACGACGTAGGGAAACAGCAATTCCAGGTTGGCGAGCACGAGGGGACCGTCCCCGCGCAGGGTCGCGCGCAGGAATGTACCGAAGGCGCGCTCGACGTGGGCACGAACCGGCTCTGGATGGCGAGCTTCATCGGCCACCAGGCGCCGAAATTCGGTGTCGGGAATGGCGTCGAGGATGCCACGATTGACCGACAGCGGCGCCGGGAAGGCCCGCCCCTGGACAGTGGTCGCCTGCGGCAGCCGACCGGCAAAGCGTTCCAGCGCGGCGTAGCTGCCGAGGACGCCGTAGAGCTGGCGTCCGGCGGTCACCGCCAGTGCCAGGCGCAGCGCCTCAATCACGTCAGTATCACGCACGTCAACTTGCCCCTGTTACCAGGCGCTCGACCACTTCATCCAGCGTCAGGCGCGTCGTGAACTGCCGCAAACTGTCGATCTCCGTCACCTTCGTGATCAGCCCCCGATTGCGCAACTCGTAGAGAGCAGACAGCATACTGGCGGGCGAACAGCCGCAAGGCGCGATCAGCATAGCCCTGGGGGAACATGCGCCGGATGATGTAGTCGGCGTTGCGGCTGCGCGTCTGAGCAGTTCTAAAGGGCAGGGCCTGGCGCAGATACTGCCCGATTTCACCCAGGTCGTCCGTGTCGGGCAACGTGGGCAGCAACGCCACGGCTTCTTTCAACGCTGCCTTGGCAAACAACTCGGTCCCATGGCGGGGCGCAATCGCGCGACGCTGCGGCCGGCGTGCTGGAGGCGCTGTGGGCGGGCTTTCCACTGGCGGAGGTTCACACTGCACCTCGTCCGCTTCGACCGGCTCCAAAAGCCTTGCGGGAGCAGTAAAGAGCTGAAGTTGCTGGCCGTCTACCGGCCCATCGTGCGTCTCGGCGGACGATACCAGCACCCGCTGGCGCATGCACTCGACGAGTTTGATCAGTGCGATTGACGCATCACCGAGTCCGTCAATCGCTTGCAGATCGTGTCGTCCGGCGGCGAGCGTGCAGGGGAGGCTCCCAAATCGCTGCAGCAGCAGTTCGGCCAGGGCGCGTACATCCTTCCGTGGGATGGCGAAGCAGAGCAGTAGCTCCAGGAGCTCCGCGTCGGTCAGCGTCTCCCCTGTTTCGGCACGGAAACGCTGGCGCAGGCGCTTGCGGTGTCCATCGGCATCGCCGGCTCCGCGCAACTCCGGCTCGTCACGCCTGTCGACTGCAACCGCCACCACTATCGCCAGTGACCCCGTCCGCATGTCCGACTTGCTATTGGCAAGCAAGTATACCGACATGCGGGAAAGGGGATAACGCTGATAGGAGGTCTGACGGGGCGGCAGTGCCTCCGACACCAGCGATGTCCGGCACGTTACGCTAGAGTGCGCGAACGATGTGCCTTGGCGGAATGGGGGGATCTTCAGATGCTCGAATTGGTAGTCCAGGCAGGGGCCTTGGCCCGGCAAGCGCCGCTGCTCAGTGTTGACGTTCCTCGTCAAGCCATCGCCGCTGCCGGCGGCAGGATGGCGCAGGAAGAGCGCGCGGCGCAGACGCTCTGGCTGCGTGAGGCAGAAAGCGGGGCGCTCAATGTTGCGCAGTACGACCCGGCTTCCGGCAGGCTGGCCTTCGTCGCGCCGGGTGCGATGGCGGCCGGCAGTAGTCGCCGGTTTACGCTGGTGGCTGCTGCCCGTGACCGCCAGGACGAGGTGCGGCATCCAGACCATCCCGTCCAACTCACGCAGAAGCTCGACCGCATCCTGATACAGGCACAGGAACAAACCTGGGCGACCTACAACTACCTGGGTGGACGCCGCCCTTACTTCTGGCCGCTGCTCGGTCCCGCCGGCGCCAGCGTCGTGCGCGGTCAAGGCACCGGTGAACATCCCCACCACACCGGCCTGGGTTTGAGCTATGGCGGGCACAGCGAGGAGGGGTCGGCCAACATCTGGTCCGACTGGGACGAGCCGCCCTACGGCCCCGGCGGACGCATGCTGCATCGGGGCTTCCGCCAACTCAGTTCCGGGCCGGTCTACGGCCAACTGGTGCAGGACGTCACCTATGTCGACGCCTACGGGGAACCGATCGTCGACGAGGTGCGCACGATCCGCTGTTGGTGGGCGACGGCCGAAGCACGCTTTCTAGACTTCGAGTTCCACATCCAAAGCTGCCGCGATCGCGGACCGCAGCCCTTCCTCTTCATGATCCGTCTTGCCACGAGTATGGCGATCCCGAAGGTTGGCCGGGTCAGTAACGCCGCCGGCTATCCGGTGCCGTCGAGCAAGCCTGGCGACCGCCTCTATCGCGCGGGCTGGGTGGACGGCTCGGGACCGATGGGCGGTCCGCCTCCACCGCCGCCGACGGCCGCACCGGAGACTTTGGTCGACCTTCCCGGCGCCAAAGTGCCCGAGCAGCGCCACGACGAGGGCCCCTGGAACGGCATCGCCCTGTTCGATCACCCGGCGAATCACGGCTTCCCGGCGATGGTCGGCAAGTATGCAGTGTCCCAACAGATCACGCAGGCCCATTACCCGCCGCCGGATGCGCCGCACGGTCCCTTCACCTTTCGCCAGCGTGTCTACGTCCACGCCGGGGATGCGGAAGCGGCCGGCGTTGCCCAGCACGCCGCCGACTACGCCGACCCGTGCCGGGTAGAGGTGCGGGGTTAGGTAGTACCTAATCCATTCTGGAATCATTGCCATGGCGCCCGCCTGGCGACTAAAGTCGCGGCTACCATAGGGAAGTCCGCCTTCGCGGACTCGGATCTAGCCCGCGAAGGCGGGCTTCGCTCCCAGTAGGCGCGACTTCAGTCGCCAGCCGTCTCTGCCACTTGCTATTGTTAACGCGTCGGGGCCCCGTCGAGGCGGTTGCCGGCGTGGACCTGCGCGTCGACGCCGGTGATCTGTTTGGCTTCCTGGGGCCCAACGGGGCCGGCAAGACGACCACCCTGCGCATGCTTTCCACCCTGCTGCCGCCAGGCGGCGGGGAGGCGACCGTGGCGGGCTGCAACCTGCGCCGCGAGCCACAGCAGGTGCGCGAGCGCATCGGCTACGTCGGCCAGCGCGGCGGCACCGACCCGGCCATCACTGGCCGCACCGAGCTGGTGTTTCAGGCTCGGCTGTACGGCGCGGCAGCGGTAGCCGCGAAGAAGCGAGCGGCGGAGCTGCTGGCGGTGCTCGACCTCGAAGCCTGCGCCGACCGACCGTGCGGCAGCTATTCAGGCGGGCAACGCCTGCGGCTGGATATCGGCCTCGGCCTGGTACACCGTCCGCCGCTCCTGTTCCTGGACGAACCGACGACCGGCCTGGACCCACAGAGCCGCGCCCACCTCTGGGATGAGGTACGCCGGCTGCGCGATGGCGGCACGACCATCTTCCTCACCACCCACTATCTGGAGGAAGCCGACGCTCTGTGCAACCGCCTGGCGATCATCGACCACGGCAAGATCGTGGCCGAAGGCACGCCGGACGAGTTGAAGCGCCAGATCGCCGGCGACGTGGTGACGCTCGGCGTCAGCGGTAACAAGCAGGCGGCGCTGGCCCTCCTGACCGACCAGCCCTTCGTGCGCGATGCCGGCACGGAGCAGGGCCTGCTGCGCCTCTACGTCGACCGCGGCGAAACGGCGATGCCGGCCATCCTGCGCCTGCTCGACGGCGCCGGCCTGGGACTACTGACCATTAGCCTGACCCGGCCCAGTCTGGACGACGTGTTCCTGCGCCAGACCGGCCGCTCGCTGCGCGAGACAGCGGCGTGAGGCCCACGCCCGTCGTGCCACGGCAGACCGCATCCGGGGCTGCTGAGTTCACATAATGAAGGAGAAGATCACTCAATGAAGATCGCCCGTGACACCTGGATCGTCTTCCAGCGCTACTTCGGTCTGTTCGTGCGCAACCCCGCCTGGATCGTCATTGGTGTGGTGCAGCCGCTACTCTACCTGCTGCTGTTCGCGCCGCTGCTCAAGTCGATCGCCAGCGCGCCGGGCTTCCCACCGGGCGGCGCCTATAACGTCTTCGTGCCGGGCTCGCTGATCCAACTCGGCATGTTCGGCGCCGTCAGCGTCGGCTTCAGCTTGATTGCCGAGTTGCGCTTTGGCGTGATTGAGCGCCTACGGGTGACGCCGGTCAGCCGGCTGTCGCTCCTGCTGGGTCGGGCTTTGCGCGACATCCTCAACCTGTTGATCCAATCGTTGCTACTGATCCTGGTCGCCCTACCCTTCGGCCTCAGCATCCACCCGGTCGGCCTGCTCGTGATGCTGGCCTTGTTGGCCCTGATCGCGCTGCTCTTCGCCTCGCTCTCCTACGCCGTGGCGCTCTGGTTGCGCAGCGAAGACGCCTTCGCACCGCTTGTCTTCACAGCTGCGCTGCCCTTGCTACTGCTGTCCGGCGTGCTGCTGCCGCTCACGCTCGCCCCCGCCTGGCTGCGCGCCATTGCCGCCATCAACCCGCTGGCCTACGCCGTCGACGCCGCCCGCGCCATCTTCAACGACCACCTCGCGGACGTGAGTGTGGCCAAAGGCGTCCTCATCATGGCCGTGCTGGCCTTCCTGGCCCTGGCGACAGCCGCCCGCTCCTTCGGCCGCGCTGCTGCCTGATGTCGCGCTGGGATCCCTCAGCGGACTTGCATCTCGGCAGCGCATCGCTATACTATTCCCGAACGCCACGATCACTGGTTTTCTGACCTGCTCGACCGAGGAATGTCCCAGCTATCCGTATGTCATCCTTCGTCGGGTCCTGGATCGCGGCGCCACGAGCGATAAGGAGCGCGGATGATGTTAGGCACCTGGAGCCGTCGAAGCGTATTGGCTGGTCTCGGACGGACCGCCCTGGGAGCGTTGGGGGCGGCCGCTGGCGGCTCGTTGCTGGCCGCCTGCGGTGCAGCGACAGGGTCATCGCCGCAAGCAACGGTCGCGGCTGCGGCGCCCACAAGCTCGGTCAGTATCGTCAATACCACGGTGAGCAGCGCCATCGCCGCGTCGCCTACCAGCGCGGCTGCCGCCGCCCCCGGCAAAGGGAAGATAGCGCTGCGCTGGAGTACATGGGGCGACGCCCAGAACCCCTTCGCCCAGGCGGCGACACAGGGACTGCAAATCTTCCAGCAGCAGCACCCGGAAATTGCCGTCACGCCGGAGGATCAGGGCGCCGCCAACTTCGTAGACAAGATGACCACCGAGATGGTCAGCGGCGATGCGCCGGACATCATCGGCCAGTGCTGCACCACCTTGCCCAACTGGACGCGCAAGGGGCTGGTCTTGCCGCTCGATTCCTACATCAACCGCGACTACAAGACGGAGCAGATCAAGGACTTCGAGCAACTGCAATGGTCGTTCTTCCACGACCCCAAACAGGGGCAGTTCGCCTTCCCCATGTATATGGGCATCTTCGCGCTGGCCTATAACAAAGACCGCTTCCAGGCCACCGGCGTCGCCGTGCCGACGAATGACTGGGACTGGCAGAACTTCCAGGATGCCATGCTCAAACTGACCGATCCCTCCCAGAAGAAATGGGGCATGAACACCATCGGCGCCGGCTCGACCTGGTACCAGTTCATCCACCAGAACGGCGGCAGCCCGGTCGACCCCAATGACGACACGAAATGCACAGTGGATAGTCCGGCGGCGCTGGAGGCGACGCAGTGGCTGCACGACCGCTACTGGGTGGATAAGTCCATCATCCCGAACGACCAGAAGACCGCCGGCACGACCGACGACCAGCGTTTCAAGAACGGCGCCACGGCCATGTACGGCCTCGGCTCCTGGTATATCACGCGCCTGATCAAAGCGGTGGGGCCCGACATGCAGTGGGACGCCTTCCCGCTGCCGAAAGGCAAGGTGATGCGCTCCACCCTGGCCACCACCGACGGCTGGGTCATCTTCAAAGGCAGCCCGCATCCGGCGGAGTCGTGGACGCTGATGAAGTTTCTGCAGGCGGACGACTGGTGGACGATCAACATGGCGGTGACCGGCCAGCAACCAGCCCGCGCCTCGTTGCAAGACAAGTGGATCGCCCAGATCGTCAAGGGCAACCCGGTGCTGGCCGACAAGAACCTGAAGGCCTTCACCGTCGCCAACACCGAGAACTACGGTCGTGCTGTCGACATCTTCCACGACGATCCACCGGCGACGAAAGCGCTGAACGACGCCTACCTGAAGACGGTACAGCTCAACCAGGCCGATGTGACGAGCACCATGCGCGAGGTGGCGGCGCAGGTCACCCAGATCGAGCAGGTGTCGAGCAAACAAGGGGCCAACGTGGGCGACCCGTGCGCCTGCCTGACGACCACGTGAAGTGAATCACCGACGACCTTTTATTCGCGGCAGGGCATTACTTGAGCTGGCCGCTGGTGGACAGACGTTCGACTGGAATCCCATCGACCAACTCGCCGCGCGCCGTGTTGAACGGCGATTCCACCCACTCGTCAATGGTGTAGCGCTTGCCATTCCCCGCGCCAGCGAGGATAATGCCGATATGAGCGCCACGCTATATTCTCCGCCAGCATCGCTAGCCCCCTGGGCCGAGGTTGTGCCCGGTGTCGGCCCGGTGACGGTCGATTACCTGTTGACGTTGCCCGACGATGGCTACAAATACGAGGTCGTGGAAGGGACGTTAGTCCGTATGGCCGGTAGCGGCGCCGAGGAGTCGACGATCGCTGTTGAACTCACGGTCGCGCTGCACAACTACGTGCGGCCGCGGCGATTAGGGCTGGTCACGGGGGCCGATGGCGTCTACAAATTTCCCAGCGCAGAGACCGGTCTGGTGCCCGATGTCGCCTACTTTCGAGCGGAGCGCCGAGCTCAGATCGCTAACTGGCGTCGGCCAGTCCCCTTCGCTCCAGACATCGCTGTGGAAGTGGCCTCGCCAGATCAGCGCCCTGACCAACTTGCGGCAAAAGCGCGGCTCTACCTGAGCAACGGGACACGCCTGGTCTGGGTAGTGTGGCCGGCGAGCCAGCATGTGGACGTCTGGCGCGCCGACCATCCGTCGGGTCCGGTGGCAACGCACAACACGGGTGAGCGCCTTGATTGCGAAGATGTGGTTCCTGGCTTTGCCTATCTGGTGGCGGCGGTTTTCGCTGACCCGCTGGATGAATGAAGCGCGCCACTTCAAGCGTTACCGCGCGGCGGCTTGCCCATGCCTCGTCGCTGATCAAGCCAAGCGAGCTGCTGATCCGGTTTGAAGCGTCCCATCGGCAAAGAGCGCACGAATTTTGCGATTCAGTCAACACTGTTGCGCGTGCAGCACCGTTGGCCATCGGTACGTCACCAAATACAGTAGTCCGCAGACAAGGTCATTGAGCAAGCACTAAGAACGCCTGCGCAAGACTTCCGCCGAAGGGCGCCATCCATCCAGGCGGGTTGCTCGCCCGAAAGCGCAGCCAAATGGTATCTTGTCCGCGCTGTCCACCGTGTTGGTGTGACAGACCCGGCCTCAAAGGATGCTCGACCAGCACCGCCTTCGGTACCACCCAACAACTGGCTGCGAAAGGTGAGAGACCCAGGAGGACAACCACATCGTATCGCTGGTCTCGAATCTGCTGAAAGACATAGTCACCAGACGCCCAGAGTGTTGAGAACTTGATCTCGGTTCGCTTGTTATTGATAACCCGATCTGCGTCAGAATCGCCCGAGCGTACAACGTCCAGACCTTTGGCGGCGCACCACCCAGCGATGAGTTGCTCCCCAATCGCTCCTACCTGGCGAGAGGGGCGAGACTTTATCCAATGGAACGGACTGCCTTCCCAGGGGTCGCCCGCTCTCCCCGCGTAGTCTGCCATCAACGTAGTAGCGATACCAGCAAGTAAAGCAACATCAGGATCTGATAATCTATTGATCATCAGGAACCGTATCCGAGTGAGAGCTGTTGCGATGTATCGTCCTGCGGCTTCTGAATACCGACGTATTCTATTCCCTGGAAGGGCGAGTATCTCTTTGCCATCACATCCACAGCCTCCCGGTTACTATCGACCATAAGAAACCTACGATCAAGCCGGTAACTGGCCTCTCCTGCACTACCGCTACCGGCAAAGAAGTCCGCCACCAAACCCTCTGGAGGACATGATGCGCAAATCATTCGGCGCAAAATCCCGATAGGCTTCTGGTTAGGATACCCGGTTCGTTCCTTGCTGCCTGGTGGCACAATCGTATGCCACCACGTGTCCGTCGGCAGTTTGCCGCGTGCAGTTTTCTCCGGTCCGACCAACCCAGGAGCCATGTAGGGAATGCGTTCCACTTCTTCCGTATTGAAGTAGTAATCGGTCGCTGACTTCACGTACATCAAGATATTGTCGTGCTTCGCGGGCCATCGCTTCGTGGTTCGTGCACCATAATCGTAGGCCCAGATGACCTCGTTCAAGAAGCAATCGCGGCCGAATATACTATCGAGAAGAACCTTGCAATAGTGGACCTCCCGATAGTCTATATGGAAGTATAGGGATCCAGTTCGCTTTAGTACGCGATGAAACTCAATCATTCTGGGCTCGAGGAACTCGAGATAATCATCGAATACATCGCCATAGGCCTTCTTTCCCAGAGTGATCGTCCGATATCGCTTGCCGCTAAATCCTGTGCGGTCGCCATTAGCATCCTGCACCGTTTTCATTTGGTGTAGCATCTGGCGCTTCCCAGTATTGAACGGAGGATCAACATAGATAAGATCGACCGAATCATTGGGCAAATCGCACAGTACGGCGAGATTGTCGCCGAGCACCACGCGCCCTCGAACATCCCCGATTGGTACCAACAATGCGTCCTCATCTTCCCGAGCATACCCGAGACAACTACAGGCTCAATGTCTCTAACGCACAACATCCATGCAGCGATCGGGATAGACACACCCTACGCCAGACGATGCTATTACCGCAATCATAGCTGAACTGGATCGTTCTCGTGCCCTTTAAACCAGTGCCTTGCATTTTCGCGTCTGACGGCATCCGCGGGAACGGGACGCTGGTAATGCCGTTGTTCATTGGTTTGATAGTTGGAGTCCGTACGCGACGTGCGACGCACTGCGGCGAGCGGGGATACTATTGTGACTCCCCGTCAATCCCACCAGAAGCCCCAGATCTTGGCAATAAGCAGGAACGCGGCGAGGCCTTCGATGCTATAGGTTGGCGAGTTGTGCTCGCCGGGCAGACAGTCCGGGGAATAGCCAAAGTACTCCCACGCCACCTCCAGGGCCTGGTCGCGCGTGCTCGGCGGACGGCGTATCAGCAGCTCGACGGTATCGAACTTCATCGCCATCACCTCGGCGCCATAGCGCTGGCTCCAGTACTTGAGCACGGCGGTGTGTTCCGCCGGCTTCGGCGCCTCGTTCCAACCGCCGAACTTGAGGTAGGCCGGCGCCTGCCAGCTCTGCCGTGTCGGGACAAGGGCAACGTGGATCAGCGGCACTAAGCCGCGCGGCATGCGTCCTTCAGTGGTGAGCATGCGTTCATAGCCGTGCTGGTAGAGGATGTCCAACTCGCTGTCCGGCGGCGCGTGCAGCCAGGCATTGTGCCTGGCCAGGACCTCGCGAATCGCCGCATCGTCGGGCCAGGAGCCGTGGGGCGGTTTGTAGTGTTCCATGGTCTCATCTATCTGCGTCTCCAGCCAGGCCGGCACGTTGATCGCTTCCGCCGCCGTGATGATCTCGGCCGCGGTTCCCCGGTGAGACTCCTCGGCATACTCCATGTTGAAGGTGTGCCGCTGTGCCCATTCTTCGTCACCGAGTAACACCGGCCAGTAGCCCGTCGTGGCAACGATAGCGCGCAAGGCGTGCCAGTTATCCAGCGCCTGCTCGCCCGGCACTACCAGCCGGTAGACTGTGCCGTCCGGCCCGCTATGCATGGGCGCCAAGGACGTCGTGTCGATACCGTGGCGTACGAGCACCTTGCCAAGGTCCTCCTGGGTCGTGGGAGGCCCGTCTGCGGCGGTATCTTCCAGGAGCATCTCGTCGCGCCAATCGTACACCGGCGGCTTTGGCGTGGCCGGGCCCAGCCGCGTCACCTCCGCCGCCAGCGCCAGCTCGCTGGCACGGTGCGCGTAGTTCGGCGGCGGCTCAGCAGGACGCGCATTCAGGAAGGTGGCGACGATCTTGTCCAGGTAGTGGCGTACCGGCTCCGGGCGGAAGCCGAGGTAGACCACGGCCTTGCCGTTTTCCATATCCGACATCCAGGGATCAGAGAACGGCGAGACTTGCGTCGGCGTCAACTGATGCGTCAGCAATTCGGCGTCGGTCACCGAAACCATGGGCGGGGCGCCCGTCATACCCAACAGGCCGGCAAGGATATTGACCAGATCAACGAGCGCCGGCGCTGCATACTGCGCCAGGTTGTAGGCCTCGCCGTAGGTGCGTTGGTCACCGAGGAGGTCGACGATAGCCTTCACCACGTCGCCGCTGTAGACGTGGCGCAACCGCTGAGGGCCGCTCTCGGGGATCAGAAGCGGCCCGCCATCAAGTAGCCGCCAGAGGTAGCTCTCGATCCGCCGGAAGTGGTCGCGCTCGCCGTTCACCATCGGCAGGCGGAGCCGGGTGGACGCAAAACCTTGCCCCTGCCAGGCCGCGCTGAGCGTGTCCTCTGCCTGGCGCTTCTCGACGCCGTAGCGCCACTGCGCGAGATCGTCCGGCTCCTCTGGCTGGGGCAGCAACGGTCCCTCGTAGGCCTCTTCGCGCGCCGGGTGCGGACAGTCCTGCCGCACCAGATAGACCTGGCCGGTGCTGATGAAGACGTAGTGGCCCGCCCCGGTGCCGAGCACCTCGACCACGCCGGTCACGTCCGCCGCGGTGTAGGCGGCGAAGTCCACCGTCGCGTCGAAGCGCCGGCCGGAGAGCAAACGGGCGAAGTCCGCCGTGGTGCGGTCGCCGCGCAGGCGCTCGATCCGGTCGCCGAACGGGTCGGGCAGCCGCCCGCGATTGAATGTCGTGACCCGGTGGCCCGCCGCGAGCAGGCGCCACACGAGCTGGTATCCAACAAAACGCGTGCCGCCAATGACCAGGACATGCATGCCGACCGCTCCTTCCACCGTTATTAGGACGCCTGCGCGCTCCAGCGGACGAGCCGGCAGGAACGCGCTGTCGACACTCATCGTACCTTGAACCGCCAGGTGGGAACGTGCCGACAATCGGCAGGGGACCTTACGGAAAGAGGCGAGCGACCGGAAAGGTGAAGCCAGGCACGACATCCTCGCCGCTCAGGCGATCACCCACGCTCAGCGCCGTGGGCGATTCGTCGCCGAGATGCCAGACATCGACACGCTTGTAGTGCGGCCAGATCACCCAGACGAGGCGGGTACCACAGGAGAGATAGAGCCTGGCTTTCGCGGCCATGCCGGGCGCAAACTGATACTTCGACGCCACCTCAACCGCCAGGTCGGGAGCGAGGAGCCAGGCGTTGTAGTACTCGGGGGAATCAGGGTCCGGCACGCGCTCGGCACGAACAAAAGCGACATCCGGCGCCACTTCGGTGTCGCGCGGGTGATCGGGATCCAGGCGGTAGCCGCCTTGCTCTCCAGTAACGACTCCCAGCTCGTTGTCCTCGACGTACGTACTAAGCCGTGACGCGAGGCGGATGCTGACATTGGACGCCCCCCCGCTGCTCAGTGGCATGCGAAGGAGTGTTCCGGCAACCAGTTCATAGGTCCACCCATCGTCCGGTAAGGCGTGCAGGTCGTCCACCGTCATCGGCGGCGTGTAGGGCACGATCTCTGCCCACGCCGCCACCGGCGGCGACAGCAGTCGCGAGGCGCTGTTCATTGATCACCTGTCCTTCGTGCGTACACGCAGTGTACCCGCTCTTCTCACCGCCTCCGGCAGCGCCTTCCAGTTCCTGCTCGCCGACAAGGCCTGTTTCCACGCCCCTCCAGAATCATGGCGATCTCCTGGACTCGGCGCGCTCCTTCCGTGCGTAGCACCTCGACCATCAGGTCGTTTTTCGTGCGTCCCGTCGCCTGGGCGATGGTTTCGTACAGGTCTCGGACCTCTTCCGGCATCCTGATGCTTGTCGTGACCCCTGCCGCCATAGTCGTCACCCCCCAATGCCGTACCACTAGATGTAGTACAGCATAGGCTCTCACCACAAGACCGTCAATGTCCTGCCAACATAATCTGCCCTCTGACCCTTCGCTGCGGCATGTCGTCGAAGGCTGAAGAGTTTGGAACGCCTGAGTTGGGTACCCGGTCTTGCTCTTCCTCGCTTTATGCGCGATCATGGCACGAGCAGCAGATGATTAGACACGCGAACGGACACGATACAGCTACTTGGAAACATTGCGCCTGTCGGATGCGGAGGAGACCCCTTCCGGCTCGCACTACTCGCCAGGTTTTCCCCTAACGGGAGAAACCTTCGCTGCACTGCAGGGGACGGTAGCCTTCGGGACTGTACGGTTGGACCGGAGCGTGGTTCAGACGGCGTGCTGCGGTACATGTACGCCCGGGACACTGGGCCGCTCACGCTGCTGCCCAGTGTCCGCTACCCCGGCCCAGGCCGCACGTTCAGAGCCAACGCCGTACTATCAGACACATCCAAGCCAGAGGTCTGCAGCCGTCCCCTGCATTTCAGGGAAGGTTTCTCCCGTCAGGGGGTGATGAAAGTATTTTTAGCCTGGAGCATGCGTCAGCCATATCGGGTTGGTGAAGGCGATGCAGCCGGCGACGTCCAGCGGCGTGCCGCTGTGTTCCCGCTCCGGCGTCGGCTCTTCGACGGCGTAGGCCAGCGCCAGGACCCAGTCGTCCAACTCCAGACGCTCCGCAATGTCCACCTCCTGCGCGCCGTGCGGCTGCCAGGAACGCACCACCTGCCCGCGACACACCAGGTCGAGCCGTTCCAGCGGGCGCGTGCAACGGCAGCGTAGCTGCACGGACCAGGCCGAGGTCCCGTCGTCGCGCATGGCCGTCTCGCCGGGCTGCGCGCCATTGATCGTCAGGTAGAGCAGCGCTCCGGGGACACGAGTGTTAAAGCAGCGTCCTTCCTCCAGCGCTGCGAGCAGGGTGGTTGGCGTCAATGCGCTGGGGATATGGACGTAGGTGCGGCGCTCTCCCGGCGGCAGCAGCGCCACGTCGTGCGTGTCGGTCGTCCAGAGACCGGTCAGACGGCGGCCCCGGTTCAGTCGGTCGTACCAGGAGGGCAGATCGAAGTTTTCCACCAGGCGGATTTCAGGGTGCTCGTCTGCCACCCACCAGGAGCGGAAGTAGCGTTGGCGGGCGGCGACTTCTGGACGGTGCGAGGGGTGATCCAGCATCAGCGTCACAGGCTGTCCCTGCGCCCGCTGCTCGGCGACGTCGGCCAGCCACTCTGCCGGTCCGGGATAGCCGGGGGTGTTGTCGCCGTACTCGGGACAGGTGATCGTGCGGCTGGTGTTCAGCGCGTTGCAGTGGACCTCCGGGTTGACCACCTCCTGGCCGGGCAGCGCCAGAAACTGGCCGGGGACGTCGTGCCGTTGGAGGCCGGCCGCCAGCAGCGGCTCCGGGATGTCCGTCAAGAACAGGTAGTTGAGACCCTGGGCTCGCGCCGCCCGTACCACCGTGTCCACCGGCTGGCCGCCGTCCTCGAACCAGGAGTGCATGTGATGGTCGCCGCAGTACCAGCCCGGCTCCGGCGTCAGCAACTGCGGCAGACGCAGCGCCAGCGGCGTGGTCAACTCCGCCCGCGTCTCCACCGCCAGCGCCGAAGCGCCGAAGTGTGGTCCCGCCGTGGCCTGCACGGTCACCGCTCCCGGCGGCACGAACAGGGTTCCCTGCTCGTCCGGCAGCAGGTCGCGCAGGCAAGCCAGCCGGTCATCCCGATAGACTGCCACGCGCGCCGGCAGCGGTCCATCGGGACCCGTCACACGCACTTCAAGGCGGGCATACGGGAAGGGCTGCGGTGGGCGGCGGAGGAAGAGCGGCAGGCCTTCAACGCTGGTCAGGCGGGCGCGGTCGGCGCAACCTTCTACCGACAGGCCCCACCAGCCGGGTTGCTCACCGACGACGAGTTGGGCAACCCGGTAGGCGCAGCGGCGCATCTTCCAGACCAGCAGGCGAGGCGAGCCGTCAGGAGCGAGCAGCGCCGGCAGCGCCGCGGCCGGCAGCAGCGCCTGCAGGGTGAGCAACTCCTGGTCCGCCGGGACGGCATACCAGAGCGTGAAGGGCCCGTTCTGGCCCAGAGCGAGCGCCGGCTCAGGGCGCGGGAAGTGGCTCGGCACGATGCCGGGACCGGGCAGGAGGAACGGGTAGACGCCCCTGCTGGTGAGCCGCAGCCGGCGGGCCACCGGCGCCGCGTCGGCGGTGAGGCGCAACTGGACGATGCGCCCGACCGCACCAACGATGCTGTCTAGCGCGACCGTTTGCCCCGGAGGGCAGGGCTGCGTCGACGCGCCGGGAGCGTCATCAACCAGCAGCGCGATCACCTCGCCCGGTCCATCCTGCTCCCAACTGAACTCCCCCCGGCCCTCGGGCAGCCAGAGGTAGACGCTCGCAGTCGTGCCGGCCTGGAGACTGAGCCAGGGAGTGGCGCCGTCGGTCATCATATTCCGCCTGCCGCTAGGCTGGTTTTAGCAGCGGATCGACGACCTGGGTGATCGTCGTGACGCCTGCCTGGACCGATTGCTTGCCGGCCAGGATGTCGTTGATCCCGTTGATAATCGCCGTCGTCACTTGACCGAAGTTCGGCACCGGTGGGAGGGCCTGGCTGCGCTTCACCATGTCCGGCAGGTACTTGCGACCGGCCGGCGGCCCGGCCTGGATGTAGGCCGCTTCTAGCGACGTGCGCATGGGTGCGTAGCCACGCTGCTGCATCAAGGGGTCGTAGCCGCCGGCACCGGTGAGGAATTTCGCCACCTGCCAGGCGCTCTCGGCGTGCTTGGCGCCCTGGGGGATGGCGAGCGAGTTGTTGCCGGTGGGCAGGCGATCGGACTTGGGTCCGGCCGGCCAGGGCGCGAAGTCCCAGGCGTAGCTTACCTTTTGGCCGTTGAGGAAGCCGGGGATGCTGGCGTGCGCCAGCCACATGCCGTACTTTCCGGTGGGGGCCAGATCCTTGTACATATCCTGCACCTTGAGGTCCTGCGCCGACGGCGTTTCACCCTTCTGGACCAGGTCGAGCAGCGCCGTGATGCCGGCCTGGCCGGCGGCCGTGGCCAGCGCGCAGTGTTGCCCATCCGCTGTGAGGATATCACCGCCCATCGCCAGCAGCCAGATGCGGTACATGGCGATGTCCTGCTGCATGAGGAAGCCGAAGCGGGTGGCGGGCTGGCCCGCCTGGTGGCTGGTGAGCTTCGCCACCGCCGTTTGAAAGGCGTCCCAGGTCCAGGCGTTCTGGGTGATGGCCGTGTCGGGCAGGGTCACGCCGGCCTGCTGGAAGGCGTCCTTGTTGACGACGAGCGGCGTGATGTCGAAGTCAAAGGGCACGGCCACCTGCTTCCCCTGCCAGGTGACCGCCTGGATCGTCGACGGGTAGAAGTCCTCGGGATGGAAGGTCGCGGCGTCGCGGTGGAGCAGAGCATCGAGCGGCAAGACGAGGTTCTTGCCGGCGAAGTCGCTGAAGTTCTGCAGCGGCAGCTCCCAGAGGTCGCCCACGGTCCCAGCGGCGGCCTGGGCCAGCGTCTTGGGCAGCCAGGCGGCGGTATTCGCGGCCCGGTTGTAGGTGACCTTGACCCCCGGTAGCCCTTGTTGCAGCGCCGCGAGCGCAGGATCGAGCACCGCCCAGCCGTCGAAGATCACCGCTTCGGCAGCGGTTGTCGGCGCGGCAGAAGCAGATGTAACCGGCTGCGCCGAGGTGACGGCCGCTAAAGTCGTGCTTTGCGTCGTAGCGGCGCTGGTCGCCGCGGCAGTCGTGGCCGTCGAGACGGCGGGGCGAGCTGCTGTCGTGCTGGCGTTGGTCGTCGTACTTGCGTTGGCTGCCTGGCTCAGCGCGCTCGCCACGGTCGTGCTCGCCGGCTGGGTCGAGGCGGAAGCGCTCGTGGTCCCTGTTGCGCTCCCGCCGCATGCGGCGAGCAGCGGTAGTACGCCGGTGGCGGCCAGAGTACCCAATGCCCGAATGACGACTCGACGCGAGAGTTGCGAATGCTGCGACATGCTGGCCACTCCCATCACACTACAACTACCTGGTCCACGCCCTCATCGCGGGTCGGCGCCAGGCCGCCGACGCCGTTGGCATGCAGGATCTCCAGGACTCCGGCCCCAAGCCGGCCCTCCGCGACGTAGCCGCCGTTACTGCGGACCGCCGCTGCGATGCGCTGGTCGGCGTTGCCGACAGTGGCAACCTGAAAGCCGAAGCGGCCATCCAACATCGACAGGTCGTTCAACGAGTCCCCGATGGCAAGCACCTGTCGCGGCGGCACCGCCCACTGTCGCGCCAGTGCGGCGAGCACCGGCCCCTTGCCGACGCGGATGTCTTGCAGTTGCACCAGCCGTACGTTGCGGCTGCAAGTCAGCAAACCGCCCGCCTCCGCCGCCAGCGCCGCCGTGAGCCAGTCGTGGAGCGCCGTCGCCTCTTCAGCGCGCGCGCAGAGCAGGGTCGGCAGGCCGCGCGCGAAGGCGACCTCGTCGGTAAGGAGCGGCGCGGCCGACCAGCCACGCCCGGCGGCTTCCTGCTGCAAGCGCTCCAGCCAATCCATCGCGGAGGTGTGCAGGTGGCGCCAGCGCGCCCGCACTGCATCGTTCCATTCGTCGAAGGGGCGGTACTCAGCCGAACGCAGCGGCCTGGACGGCATGCCGAAGGTGGTGCAGTCCCCGGCGAGGAACAACTCCCGCTCGTCGGCCATTAAGGCGGCGGGTACGCCGACAGCGCTGCCAAGGCCGTGGCGAGCGAACAACTCCAGTTGGTAGTCGAGCGGGCGGCCAGTCGCGGTGACGCAGCAGACGCCCGACCCGGCCAGCGCCTGCAGGGTACTGACGAGCGGTGCGGCCAGGTGCATCCCCGGCTCCAGGATGGTGCCGTCCAGATCCAGGGCGACAACGCGCACCTGCTCGGCTGAGGCGGCGGGTTGCCCGTTGACGCTTGCCGTGGCCAGGATATCGGAAGGGAGACCCACATCCGCTCCTTCCTGTCGCCTTTGACCATCGCCACATATGGAGCATACAGACAGGCTGTTAGAATAGCAATACTTCTACCGTTGCATTGAGAAAGCAGAAAGTTTCTAAACATGCCTGCGCCGACTTCTCCGCCAGCCCCGGCCACCGGCCCCCTGCCCGGGTCGCTCCGCCAACTCGTCGCGCAACGCTACAGTGCGTTGACTCCTGCCGAACAGCACGTTGCCGAGGCGGTGCTGCGCCGGCCGCGGCAGGTGGTCAGCCTGTCCATCGAAGCGTTGGCCCGTGAGCTGGATGTGGCGCCCACGGTCATCTCGCGCTTCGCGGGGAAGCTCGGGACCGGCGGTTTTCGCGCGATCCGCCTACGCCTGGCCGAGGAGCTCGGCGCCGAACGAACGGCGACGGGCGCGCCGGACGGCGCCGCGGGGGACACGGGCGGGGCCAGCCGCCCCTGGGCAGTCGCCCGTGCCTCCTTGCTGGAGGATATCGCCATCCTCCAGCGGCACGTGTACGGCGTCGATCCCGCCGCGCTGACGGCGGCGGCCCACCTGCTGGCGGCCGCGCAGCGGGTGGTGACGCTGGGCGGCGACGCTTCGGGAGCCGTTGCCAGGCGTCTCGCCTCGATGCTGGCGCGGCGCGGTTGGCGCGCCCTCGCCGTCGTGACGCCGACCGATCACACCTGGGCCAACGACGTCGCGCCGCCTGACTTGCTGGTGGTCGTTTCCCACCGGGGACAGGTCAACAACCCGGTCGCCGGCTTCCTGCCGGCAGTTCGCACGGTACGCGAGCGTGGCGCCGCCGTGCTGGTCGTCACCAACGCCGCCAGTTCGCCACTCGCCCGCCTGGCTACGGTGGTGCTGGCGACCTGCCTGCCGGCCGACCTCACCGACGACGCCTACGTCTTCGGCGCCGCTTTCCCGGTGCAGGTGGTGCTCATCCGCGCCCTGGTCGCTGCAGCGCTGGCTGCACGCGAAGACCTGCCCGCCGGCGTCGTGAGCGCGCCACCTCCCGCCAGGCGCTGAGGCCAGGCCCTCGCAGGCGTGCTTGACGGACGCCGGGCCAGCCCACCCTACGCTAAAGCGTAGGGCTACGGTAACAAAGGACGCTAAAGCGCCCTGGGAGCGGCGGCATTCCTGCCCAATCGTCCTGCTTCGCTGGAAAGCATCGCCCCCGTAGCGCCCTTCAGGGTGCTTTGTAAACGTAGACCTACGCTTTAGCGTAGGGTGGCCAGGCCCGCTGCGACCGTCCGCCAGCCACAGCACGTGTATACTCACGTCGTCACCTCCTGAAAGCAAGCGATGCCGCAGATCTTCGACAACATCGAGACCTCGCTGCTGCCGGTGCTGCAGCAGACGCTGGCGGTCGCCTACCGCGCCGACTTCTGCGTCGGCTACTTCAACCTGCGCGGCTGGCAACACCTGGATGGGCTGATCGACGGCTGGCCGGGCGGAGCGGAGCGCTGTTGCCGCCTGCTGGTCGGCATGCAGCAGGCGCCGCAGCGGGAGTTACGGGAAGCCCTGCGCCTGGCTGCCGGCAGTGCGGAACTGGACCTGGCGCTGGCCGTCCGGCTGAAGCGGCGCATGGCGGAGGAGTTCCGCGAGCAACTCACGCTCGGTGCGCCGAGCAACGCCGACGAGGCGGGGCTGCGTCGCCTCAGCAGTCAGTTGCACGCGGGCAAAGTGATCGTGAAGCTGTTCCTGCGCCACCCGCTGCACGCCAAGCTCTACTTGCTGCACCGGCACGACCCGATTAATCCCGCCATTGGCTACCTCGGCAGCAGCAACCTCACCTTCGCCGGACTGGCCGGCCAGGGCGAACTCAACGTCGATGTGCTGGACCGCGACGCCTGCGCGAAACTGCAACGCTGGTTCGACGACCGCTGGGGCGACCAGTGGTGCCTGGACATCTCCAAAGAGCTGGCCGGCATCATCGACGAGAGCTGGGCACGCGAAACGCCCCTGCCGCCCTACTTCATCTACCTGAAGATGGCCTACCACCTCTCCCGCGAGGCCCGCGAGGGGCTGAGCGCGTTCGGCATCCCCCGCGAGTTCGGCAACGAGCTGTTCGAGTTCCAGAAGGCCGCCGTCAAGATCGCCGCCCACCACCTCAACAGGCGCGGCGGCGTGCTGATCGGCGACGTGGTCGGCCTGGGCAAGACGCTCATGGCCACGGCGCTGGCCAAACTGTTCGAGCAAGATCAGGGTACGGAGACGTTGATTATCTGTCCGAAGAACCTCGTGCCCATGTGGCAGGACCACGTCGACCGCTACCGCCTCTACGCTCGCGTGCTTTCCCTGAGCCGGGTGACGAGTGTGCTGCCCGAACTGATCCGTTACCGGGTGGTGCTGATCGACGAGAGCCACAACCTGCGCAACCCGGAGGGGCAACGCTACCGGGTGATCAAAGCGTACATCGAGAAGAACGACAGCCGCTGCATCCTCCTCTCGGCCACGCCCTACAACAAGAGCTACCTGGACCTCTCCGCCCAGTTGCGGCTGTTCGTGCCGGAGCAGGCCGACCTGGGCATCCGCCCGGAGCAACTGCTGAATGCGTTGGGCGAGGTCGAGTTCCAGGCGCGCTACCAATGTCCGGTGCGCACGCTGGCCGCTTTCGAGAAGAGCACCTACGCCGACGACTGGCGCGAGCTGATGCGCCGCTACATGGTGCGCCGCACCCGCAGCTTCATCCAGCAGAACTATGCCACCACCGACCCGGACAACGGCCGCACCTACCTGCCCTTCGCCGACGGCAGCCGGGCCTACTTCCCGACCCGCGTCCCAAAAACCGTCGGCTTCCCGATCGACGACAGCGATCCCGCCGACCAGTACGCCCGCCTCTACTCCGAGCCGATTGTCGGCGCCATCAACGGCCTGCACCTGCCCCGCTACGGCCTCGGCAACTACCTGGCGGCGCGACCGCCCACGCCGCCGGCTCCGGCCGAAGCGGCGGTGCTGGCGGGCCTCTCCCGCGCCGGCAAGCGGCTGATGGGCTTCTGCCGCACCAACCTCTTCAAGCGGCTGGAGAGCGGCGGCCCGGCCTTCCTGCAGTCGGTCGAGCGCCACCTGCTGCGCAACGCCGTCTTCCTCTACGCCCTGGAAAACGGCCGGAAGCTACCGATCGGCAGCCAGGACGCCGCCATGCTCGACCCAGCCGAGCAGGACAGCGACGCCGAACTGCCTTTCGAAGCTGACGGCGACCCGCCGGCAGCGGACGACCTGGCCGGCCTCAGCGCCTCGTCAACCCTGCGCTCGGCAGAAAGCTTCCGGCAGCGGGCAGCCGCCGTCTATGTCGGCTACCAGCGGCAGCAGCGCCGCTTCAAGTGGCTGTCGCCCGGCCTGTTCACGGCCAGCCTGCGTCGCGACCTGGAAGCCGACAACGCCGCTCTCCTGGACGTGCTGCAACGCTGCGGCGACTGGGATGTCGCCCGCGACGCCAAGCTGACGGCGCTGAGCAGCCTGCTGGCAGCGCTACCGCCGCAGCAGAAGGTGCTCATCTTCAGCCAGTTCGCCGACACTGTCGACTACCTGGTCGAGCACCTGCAGAGGCGCGGCTTCCAGCGCCTGGCCGGCGTGACCGGCGAGGCGGACGACCCGACGCTGCTGGCCTGGCGGTTCAGTCCGCGCAGCAACGGCAAGCGCGCCAGCGTGACGCCGGAGCAGGAGCTGCGCATCCTGGTGGCGACCGACGTGCTGAGCGAAGGGCAGAACCTGCAAGACTGCGCCTTCGTCGTCAACTACGACCTGCCCTGGGCGATCATCCGCCTGATCCAGCGGGCCGGCCGCGTCGACCGCATCGGCCAGCAGGCCGAGCAGATCGTCTGCGCCACCTTCCTGCCGGCCGACGGCGTGGAGCGCGTGATCAGTCTGCGCACCCGCCTCCGCCAGCGTCTGCGCCAGAACTCGGAAGTGGTGGGCGCCGACGAAGCCTTCTTCGAGGACGAGCTACAGATGCAGCCGCTGCTCGACCTCTACCACGAGAAGGCCGGCATCCTGGATGGCGACGCCGAGGGCGAAGTGGACCTCGCCTCCTTCGCCTACCAGATCTGGAAGAACGCCATCGACGCCGACCCCAGCCTGGAGAAGAAGATCGCGGCGCTGCCCAACGTCGTCTATTCCAGCCGGGAATACACGGCCAGTCCAGGCTCGCCGGAGGGCGTCCTGCTCTATCTGCGCACCGCCGACGACAACGACGCACTGGCCTGGATCGACCGGCAAGGGCGCAGCGTCACAGAGTCGCAGTTAGCGATCCTCCAGGCGGCGGCCTGCCACCCGCAGACGCCGGCGCACCTCCGCCAGCCGCAGCACCACGAGCTGGTGACGCGCGGCGTGGAACTGCTGGCGCAGGAGGAGCAGCATACCGGCGGGCAACTGGGACGGCCTTCCGGCGCCCGCTTCCGCACCTACCAGCGCCTCATGCGCTACGCCCAGCAGTCGCGCGGCACGCTGTTCGACCGCCCGGAGCTGCAGCGCGCCCTGGACGACATCCTCGGCGCGCCGTTGCTGCCAACGGCCACGGACACCCTCAATCGTCAGTTACGCAGCGGCATCGGCGATCGGGAGCTGGCCGACGTCGTGATCGGCCTGCGCGAGGACGGCCGGCTCTGTCGTATAGAAGAAGAGCGAGAGAGCCGGGAGCCGCGCATCATCAGCTCGCTCGGCCTCTTCGCCACGGGAGAAGACTGACATGCCCCTGCTCGACGCCGCGACTATCCGCCCCTACCTCGATGGCGGCGATTTCCGCCGGCTGTTCACCCAACGCCTGGGCTGGAACAGCCTGGCTGGCGCGCCGCTGCCGGTCACGGTCGATGGCCTCAGTTACGCGCTGCAACCCGTCGCCGAAAAGGCGCACTTCACCGTCTACCGCTGCTCGCCCGGTCCCGACGGCGCGCTGCCAAACTCCAGTGTCCGCGCCAAGATCGACAACCGCGTCACCCGGCTGCAGCAGTTGCACCTCATCATCTACGTCGATCAGGCCGGCAGTGCTCAGGTCTGGCAGTGGGTGCGCCGCGACCTCGGCACGCCGGCCGCCCGGCGCGAGCAGCGCTATGCGCGCGGCGGCAACGTCGCCCTGCTGCTGCGCGCCCTCAACGAGCTGGTCTTCACCCTGGAGCAGGAAGAGCGCGGCATCGGCTCCGTCGACGTCAGCGGTCGCGTCCGCGCCGCCTTCGACGTGGAGAAAGTCACCAAACGCTTCTACGAGCGCTTCCGGGCGGAACTGGACGCCTTCACCAGCTTCGTGGAGGGCATCCAGGCGCTGGACGCCGACCGCGCCTGGTACGCCTCGCTCATGCTCAACCGGCTCATGTTCGTCTACTTCATCCAGAAGCGCGGCTTCCTCGATGGCGACCTCGACTACCTACGCCACCGGCTGGAGGCGATGCAGGCGCAGGCCGGCCAGGACCAGTTCCTCTCCTTCTACCGGCACTTCCTGCTGCGCCTCTTCCACGAAGGGTTAGATCAACCGAAGGCGGGACGTGGCGCCGACCTGGACGCGCTGCTGGGCAACGTCCCCTACCTCAACGGCGGTCTCTTCGACGTACACACCCTCGAACAGCGCTACCCGGCCATCGCCATCCCGGACGAGGCGTTCGCCCGCGTCTTCGACTTCTTCGACGCCTACCAGTGGCAGCTCGACGAGCGGCCGCGGCGCGACGAGGACGAGATCAACCCCGACGTGCTCGGCTACATCTTCGAGAAATACATCAACCAGAAGCAGATGGGCGCCTATTACACCAAGGAGGACATCACCGAGTACATCGCCAAGAACACCGTCATCCCCCACCTCTTCCAGGCGGCCGAGCAGCAGTGCGAGATCGCCTTCCAGCCAGGCAGCGCCCTCTGGCGACTGTTGCAGGAAGCCCCCGACCACTACATCTACGCCAGCGTCCAGAAAGGCGTCGACGAGCCGTTGCCGCCGGACATCGCGGCAGGCGTACAAGACGTCAGCCGCCGTGAGGGCTGGAACCGCCCAGCGGCCGAACCGTTCGCCCTGCCGACGGAGATCTGGCGCGAGCACGTCGCCCGCCGCACCCGCTGCCTGGAGCTGCGGGAGACCTTGCGGGCCGGCACGGTCCAGCGTATTGACGACCTGATCACCCACAACCTGGATATCCGCCGCTTCGCCCAGGACGCCATCGAGAACTGCGAAGGGCCGGAGCTGCTGCGCGCCTTCTACCAGGCCATCACGACGGTCAGCGTGCTCGACCCCACCTGCGGCTCCGGCGCTTTCCTCTTCGCCGCGCTCAATATCCTGGAGCCGCTCTACGAAGCCTGCCTGGAGCGCATGCGCGGCTTCGTGGACGACGCCGACCGCCTGCGCCAGGGCGAGCAGCGCTACCGCGACTTCCGCCGCACCTTGCAGGCGGCGCAGACGCACCCCAACCAGCGCTACTTCATCTTGAAGTCGATCATCCTCAACAACCTCTACGGCGTGGACATCATGGAAGAAGCTGTCGAGATCTGCAAGCTGCGCCTCTTCCTCAAGCTGGCGGCGCAGGTGGAGCGCAGCGAGCAGGTGGAGCCGCTGCCGGACATCGACTTCAACATCCGCGCCGGCAACACCCTGGTCGGCTACGCCACGGCGGAGGAGGTCCGCCAGGCCATCGGCGGCGGTCAGCAGCTCAGGATGGACTTCGACGACACGATGCCGCGCCTCAACGCCCGCCTGGCGGAGACCCAGCACCAGTTCGCCGCCTTCCGCACCCTCCAGACCGACCTCGGCGAACCCGGCTTGCTGTCAGGCGCCAAGGCGGCGCTGCGCGACAAACTCAACGCGCTGAGCGCCGAACTGGACGGCTATCTGGCCGCCGAATACGGCATCACCGCCGACCAGAAGGACTTCGCCCCACGCTTCGCCAACTGGAGTGCCAGCCATCAACCTTTCCACTGGCTGGTGGAGTTCTACGGCGTGATGGACAAGGGCGGCTTCGACGTGGTGATCGGGAACCCACCGTATGTGGAGTACGCGAAGGTACGGTCCGCCTACGCCGCTCGGGGGTACTCGACCGAAAAATGCGGCAACCTGTACGCCTTCGTAGTTGAACGATCTCTCGCTCTGCAGCACGCGAGATCCCTATCTGGCCTTATCGTACCCCTGAGCCTTGTATGCACCGCTCGAATGCAGCCACTGCGTGAGGTTGTGGTGACATCTGCCGCGACATGGACGCCTTCATTCGATATGCGCCCGAGCTCGCTTTTCGACAGCGTTGCGCAAAGGCTAACCATCCTGCTTCGCCTTGGGAGGCCGATGCCCCAGGTGTTCGCGGGTGGTTACCGCCGCTGGACTCCCGACGAGCGACCGACCCTGTTAGCCGCCACGGTCTTCGGTTCACCCCGGCAGCGGGATGACACAGGACGGCGGGACGTCATTCCAAAGATTAGCAATGAGATGGAAGCATCCATCCTGGCCAAGTTGATCGGACCGCTCGTCGCCACGTCGGTTGACGAGTCGGCGCAACCGATCTTCGTCCATCGCATTGTTAGGTACTTCGTGAAGGCGTTAGATGCGGCGCCCCTATTCGTGGACCCCTCTGGGCGGCCCGGCAAGTCGGAAGACTATAAGGAGTTCAGGCTGCGCGCGCGCAGTCGAGCGGCGATCTGTGCGCTGCTCAACAGCTCACTGTTCTACTGGTTTTGGCGATGCCACTCTGACGGCTTCCACTGCGGCTACGCTGACGTCTACCGAATGCCTCTTGGACCTGAGTTCTCCACCGGCGCCCTTGAAGCGCTAACGCAGCTACAGTCGCGATTAAACTCCGATCTCCAGACCAGAGCACTCACCAAGCAGATTTCAACGGTCAAGGGCCGCATAACCTACGAGGAGTTCTACCCAAAGTACTCCAAGCCCCTCATCGACGAGATCGACCGCGTGCTCGCCCGGCACTACGGGTTCAGCGAGGAGGAGCTGGACTTCATCATCAACTACGACATCAAGTACCGGATGGGGCGGGACGACGCAAAGGGAGACGACACGTGAACGGCGAGGTCAACTCGGCTAATGCGGCGCATCCCGAGTTGGAGACGGACGTAGAACATCCCTCGGTGCGGACGCTCAGAAGGCCGTATATGATCGGCTACAGGAGATTGGACCGGCACCACCTTATGGCCACCATGCGAGAGCGGTCATGTTAACCCCGGCGGGCTGCAGCAGTGATTGACTCGAAGTGGTTGACGGATAACGTCTGTCATTCGCCGTCAGCCAGCCGGAAAAGCGATGTAGGCAAGCGGGGTCGGATTCACAACGACGGCATCGGGTCGTGGAGCATTTCCGGTCCGTTTCGCAAAACGTGGGCACCTCCGGCCGAGGGGCATGCGCGTTAGGCATGGCTCAAACGGCATGACATTTTACCGTCGCCGCCTCTGGTGGACCGTCCTAACCTTTCATGCAAGCCCACGCCTGGCCTGACACCTGTCTTAGATCTGTGTCACGCCCCGGCGAGCGAGCTACGAAGAGTATCAACCGCTTCGCGTCGTGATCGAGCTTGCAGCAGATAATGGCCCGCAATGACATTGCTCACGCCAAGTTGACCGCACAGTCGTGCACGCCGAGCGTTCATGTCTCGATCCACCCAGAGGCGAGGAGGCGGGGAGTGATGCGTGCCGCTCAGGGTACCTATCACCTGCGATATCCTGTGCCGGTATGTCGAGTCGGCTGCCCTGCCAGACGGTCCTACAACACACAGGTTACTGATACCCCAGTCAAGCACCCGGGGGATCACATCCTCCAGACACCCTATACCACTCCGGCTGCCTTCCAAGGCCACGCCTGGCAAAGCTCCCATGCTTTCTGCCTCGCGAAGCGCGACGCGTAATGACTCCATGGATGGCTCACGCTCAGCTTGGACATGCGCGAAGACTACTCCAAGGTGTGGATTGCTAGCCTGGAACTCTGCAATTACTTTGGGGATGATCATGTGATCGATTGTGAGAAAATGCACATCGTAGGGAAGATTGGGCGCCAAAGCAAAGAGGCTGCTGACGGAATTGTGCAGCGTAGGAGGTGTCGGAGGTGAAAAGGATCCATCGGAATGGTCGAGGTGGAATCTGTCTAGGCCAGTTGGCAGGAAGTCTCCTACTACTGACTCCAACTGCTCCGACGTCACGTCCTTCAGTGCCAGAGATACGCTATGATAAGACTCCGGCCACTTCGCAGCAAGTGCCACAGATCGGTAATCGCGACCTTTTACGGAGTCGATGAAGCGCGCCATTTGTACCGGGTTCTTGACCTTAGTGGGTTGTCCCAAAGTATTCCTGAATTCAACGCCAGTTTGCACATCAACGCCAAACGGACCAATTAATCTAATTCGGTCCTGAACGTTCGCGACCGTCAGACCTCCCGCCAAAATGACAGGTACCCTACCACAAAGTCCTTTCGCCTCTAGCGCTTTGGCTTCATCAACGAGCGTTCCCTGTCCGCCTGTGTAGTTATCAAACAGATAGAAATCTACAAGATCACGTGTCGCCCCAATCGCATGGACGGCGCTAGCCTCGCCTGGATCTACCACCTGAATGATTTTGGTCCCTTCGAGACCGGCTCCTCTAAGCTCCGCCAAGAGCGCTTCTAATGTACCTCTCTGCCACTGCCGGTGTAGTTGAAGGTGAGTGGTGCCCGTTCTGAGTAACATCTGTACTATTCGACTCAAAGAGGTTACCTTTGTAAGGAGAACAGTCTTGGTATGTGGATACCAACAGCGCATCTCGGCGGAAATGCGCCTGTACGTCACCGCTCGCGTTTCCTGAAGACCGTCAATGGCGTGTAGCCCAAGAAAGTCCGCACCGACCTGTGCGGCAAGACGCGCTGTTTGGAGATCTCGGATGCGGCAGATTTTGCAGTAAACCAAGCGAGCATTGATCCTTCCACAGGCCCTGTCCTGGTAAGGATTCTATCACTTGGACACCGCTCGGAGTTCGGGGCGCGCATACGTGTGCGCCACAATGGTGTGCGTCGTAGGTCACTTGGTAATCATCAGCCTTGATGTGTGTCATCTGGAGCAGTGAACGCTCGTGTGTTGCAAGCAGGCTGTGACGCACAATGCTACGGAGCACTCCGCACATACCACCATTGTTGGTTAAGTCGCGTGACGACTCGTCTGCCGATACAGTTGCCCGACCGTTGATAGCGGGAACGCAACCGGCGCGACCGTAACCAAGCGGGTCCGAATAACATCTCGATCGGCTCTGCCAGAGGCGAGGTGAGGCGATCAACGGCAGTAGCCAAATATGGTCCGGTCATGAGGCGTATGGTCCAGTGGCGTCAGTAGCTGGTTAGATTCGGTTAAATGAATGGCGTGCGGTACTTGCCCATGGGAGAGTAGAAGGTGTGCGCCGTAACCGAAGACCGCTACGCCTCAACGTGCCGAATTGGCAGTCGTCGACAGCCACACCAATCCTTCGGACTCACTTCCCCCACGGCGCTCGGTTGCACCTGTTGGGAGAGCATTGCCCGGCTGCTTTGCTCGCCGGTGCGCTCCAGGGGGGCCCCATTAGAAGTGATGCTGTAGTACTGATGTGTGGCGATACTGATGATCGTGATAACAGCGACTAGGTGCATATTTTGGCGGAAGCGGTATTCGATGAGAGATAGTCGTTGGCAGGTACCGAGGGGTGGTACATCCCACTTAAGATTGAGAGAAGGTAGCATTACAGTGAATGAAGAGAGCATCCCACGCGCCAGCATGCCGCCTGCAGTCGTAGAAGATGTAATAACTGAACAAGAAGGTCGCCAGCTTGAGGAATGGTGGATCGAACAGTGTAGGATCTTGAACATTGACCCATACGTTAATCCGACACTCTTGTTCGGCCCTGCGCCCCTTTTTGACCCGGAGAGTGACAGAGCTCGCCTTCTTAGGCGATACCTGGGTTGGCGTGCTGTCAAAAGGACTACCGACGTGCGTCGAAAATTGCAGGAAGAGGCCGTAACACATTACCGCTGGCCTAATGTTTCAAGCGGCTAACTCCTTCCCTCCTGGAACTGCGTATCGGATCGGGTAGAGGTGCAGGCGCTGTCGGCCACCGCGACGACGACGCGGTCAGCCTGCCAAAGGCGCGTGACTAGGAGCAACTGCCGAACCTAGTCGGGCAGCGTCTTGTGGTGCCGTCCCCGCTCCGCATCGTAGCGCTCGGACGGCGCAACCGCGGTGAGTGAGAAACGGGAGGGACCAGACCCGCCCCGCCCAGGCGATCGAGACGAGCAGCAGCGAGCTCACCCAGCGCAACCCGCTGGCTTTCACGAAGTGTGAACGGCTCGAAGGCACCGGCATCCCGGTAGATGCACTTGGCCGCGATCCGCGCCCCCCGTCGCCGCTAGATCGTCTCATCCACGCCACCACGATCGGCCCCGTGGGGACGAACGCCGCTAGCAGCAGGCCCAGCAGGATGCTGCTGACGGCCAGCCCCGCCACCCGCAACGTCGCCGCTACCGTCCGTTTGCCTGGCAACGGCAGCGCGCTGGCCACCAGCCCTGCGCTAAGTACACGTCAACACAAGAGCGGTATGGAATCCTGCCAGGAGAGCCAGCCCCAATATTCCACACCCGACTTGTGTGGACGCGTACTAAGAGCCATACTCGGCGCGAAAACTCTGGCGCGTTCGCCGCGAAAAGTCGTGGTATAGTCAGAGTTCGGGTCGACATCGTCTTCCGTCCTGCAAGAGATATGACGACCCTACCCAACCGCTCAGCCCACCCCAAAAATGGCCAAAGTCGAGTAAGGAGGTAGAAATGACCTGCCCATTAGAGCGGAATCACTCGTTCCATGACTCCCTCTTTCTAACCCAGGAGGATATTGTGGGTAAACTCGAGTTTGTCGAGGCGATCGAGCAAACTGATCCATACATCAATCAACTCCAGCCACGAACGAACTACTACGAGAGGGTACGCCGAGCATTAAGTTATGTTCCCGACGAACACAAACGAGCAGCCCTCACCGTGTTTGCAAACGCTATATACCTTCCTAGGCATCTTCTTGAAGAATCATGGCAATTCCTGTTTGAGGAAGTTGCCCAAAGTTACCACCAAGGTAAGACCAAGGAGTCATTTCTCGACAGCTTCAAAATCTTCGAGCTTGATCCTGCCGGTATGACAGATGATTTTATTCACGGGAATTCTATTCCCGGACGGCTAGACAGACCAGAGGATCGCATTGTTAGTCTAGCGGACATGGTAAGCGAACTCCTGCGACTCACAGATGCACAAGGAGAAATGCTTGCACAAACACAACAAGTCGTAAACCGGCTATTCTCTAAGCCACACTGGATTCTGCTTGTCGACAATTCCCTGAGCGGGCAGTCTCTAAAGTCCGAATTGAAGCGCTACTGCAGTGTCCTGGATCTAGTCGCCGACTTCGCTCGTCGACCGAAGATCATCGTTCTTATACAAGTCTACACTTCCGACGCGCGGCGGGCCATCGAATCCGAGATCGGCAACAAGTACTTGCCATCTATAGACATTCGCCACGCCCTATTCTTCGACGATCGCTTCAAGATAACAGCAGATAGCTGTATGCTTGTCCAGGATCGAGCAGTCAGAGAAGCCATCAAAGGTCTCTGCTCATGGCTGGCGCAGGATGTTTTGGCTCACGATCCGGTCCTCGATAGGATGCGATCTAACAGCGATGGCGACGTATCCCTGGGCTTTCGTTCCGGTGCTTGGACGTTGGTCACCAGGCAAAATTGCCCGAGTAACTCGCTGCCTATTCTATGGTATGCACCCCAGCAGGGCTGTCCAGTTGAAGGAGGGCATACCTATCGGGGACCTTTTCCTCGGGGCCAATCTAGGATATCAGCTGAGCAGGAAAGTGTTACATCTACCAGATTTCGACTCCTGTTCGAAGAGGCGACCAAAGTGAAGGTGATAGATAAGCTACGCCAAGAGGTATCACGAAGTGATGAATGAACTGTCGGAGGATGAACTCACCAAGGCCATTGTGGAATCTGTCAACCGCTGCTTGATTGTCCTTTCGCCCAATTATGAAGATAGGTCTGTTCAGTGCGTTCGTCGGATTGCAGATCTCATAAAGTCATTTGTTCCCGAAGCTCGGAGATCCTCGATCGTAGTGCGTCTTTTGAAACTCCAAGGCGATCAACAGCGGAGACTTTTGGCCGATGTACGAGATCAAAACTTCGAGACTGCTAGAAGCATTCTTTCAGAGGTGAAGGTTGATGTCCGCCCGCTTTCTATCCGTTATCCTGAGGAGAGTGAATTAGCTCTTCGTTCGAGCGTCCGAGAATCGCTCCATATCTTCGGCGGCGAGCGTTTTGACCTGTTTGTCGACATTTCACCTTTGCCGCGGGTTGTGATACTGTGACTGCTTGCTCTCGTTCATCCGTTGAGTGATACGAGAGAGTTTGACGTCAGTCGGATTGTTATTGTCTATAACTGGGCTAGCGAATATCCCCCACTTGCGTACCCAGAGACCTCCGGGAGCGTCGCAGGCGCGTTCCGAGCGCGTTCTCCGGCAGACTTGCTTCGTTCTAGCGAGGCCGGAAAGGTGATAGTATTTGTAGCAGGCAATGGTTACGATGCGGAACTGACCTACCAAGAGGCTTTGTCCCCATCCATCGCCCGTCATGTAGTCGCGTTTCTGTATAACGGCGACGTATTTACGTCACTCAGTGCATTAAGAGCGAATTACTCGCTTGTGAGTGGAGCGCGCCATAGAGGTGACGATTACGTTTCGGTCTTCTCGCCGAGCCACGCGAGTCGGTATTTGCAGCGAGTGGTCGATGTGGCACTCACGGAGCAGCGCCATTTTTCCCAGTATGCGTTCTTGATTGCCCCATTTGGTCCCAAACCGCTCACGGTCGCCGCGTTCCTAGCATGGGCGCGATTTCATCGATTCTCGACGGGACCTACGGTTCGTATCTCATCGGATATAGTGTTGGAAACTGGTGCACGATACGCCAGTGTATATTCGGTTGGGTGGAGAAGTATGACGGCCTATGACGTAGACGTCGTTGACTCACATGGATCTGGCCCGGCGCTGGGGACAGCCGTGCCTTAGGCAACAATCGCATCCTGATAGTCTTGCTCAGTTAGGAGTGCCAATGCCGCAGCTTGAGCTTGCTGGCGAGCTCCTGCGCAACCTCTGGCGCCGAGGATGCTTCATAGACCTGAATTCCTGTCGGCTTGGTCCATTCTTTGAGCCGGTCAAGACGAGCATGTGATTCGGGATTTGTTCCCGTCTCCACAAAGAATATGCCCGTGGCGCCGGTAGCTCGGTGTACGATGGGGTACGCAAATGCCATCCACGCGGCGAGTTCCTCTGGCCGTTGGGCATCCTGTTGTCTGTACGACGCGTTCTCGATCACGGCGTGCAGCCTCCCGTTGCCGATGCCAACGTCAAACACGAAGGATGGCTGGTTTTCGAGCTTCACCTCCGGTGCGGACACGACCCAGTCGTCGAGCTGATTCCGTTTGAACACACGTCGGAAGACTTGCGTTGCTGCCCCCCTGTTCCAAACCGTGTTTGCCCCCCCAATCCGTGGCGCAACAAAATCCTTATAGACGTCGTCCAACACCTGTTGCGGATCTCCGACTGCGGGCAAGGGGGCAGTCAACTGAAGAATATTGCCAGCCTCTTCATAGTAGCCACGAAGTTGCGCCACATCGAGCCGGTCAGTCGCGCTCACTTCGAAGTCGGAGCCGGCGGTTGCGGGCAAGTCAAGGCCGAACCCTTGAATGGCGGCGCGTAGAAAGCGGAATTTGATTGAGGTGGGCTCGAGATAGGTTCGGCTGAGCGAGAATCTCCCCCTCGCATATCCGGCCTCCGGACACACCACCAGTACGCCGATGTTTCTCGGTTCGTTGCGGGAAGGGTCGGGTACGTACCGGACGACGCTGTAGTGGCATACCGATTCCACGTCCATGTCTCACCCCTTCCAGAACGGCGTAAGCACTCTCTGCAGGTGTACCCTTCGCAGCAGCGCTTGCTCGGCCATACTCACCCGTATGTGACGCGGCGCCCACCACGAACGCGGATCGTGTACGAATGAAACCGTCCCCCACCCCATGGCCCGAGGAGTCGGAGCATTGATCGCGTGGCGCCCTGCGGAGCAACATCAGTCTCCCACAGGATTTCTTCGATCTCCCCTATCTGTCAATATAGAGTGAGACACGGAGACCCCGGAAAATAGTGTAGAAATGAACAGGGCGGGGAAGGAAAAAGCATCGTGACAAGCTCGACGCTGGCATCCCGCAACGGTATCCATGGAACTCCCGACTTCGAAGTGCCCGCCCAAGCGCGACGGCGTAAGCTGTCGGCCTCTTATAAGGTGCGCATCTTGTGTGAAGCGGATGGCTGCGCGCAAGGCGAGGTGGGGGCACTCCTGCGGCGGGAGGGACTGTACTCCTCGCAGTTGGCGACGTGGCGCAAGCAACGCCAGGACGGCACGTTGACGGCATTGGCGCCGCACCGGCGCGGCCGTCCGCCCATCATTTCCCCTGAGGCGACCGCGCTGGCAGCCGTGCGAGCTGAGAACGAGCGGTTGACCCGGCAGCTCGCCGCCGCCGAGGCCATCATCGACATCCAAAAAAAAGTCTCGTCGCTCTTGGCGTTGACACTGTCCAGCGCAGTGCCTGGACAGCAGCCATGATGGACGCCGCGGTCGCCCTGGCTCCCCAGGTGGGCGTGCAGGCGGCTTGCACCGCGCTCGGCCTCGTCCGAGCCAGCTACTACCGCCAGCAAGCGTTGGGCGGGGGGAGCGGGCCGGCGGCCGCCGGCCCGCTCCCCCCGCCCA
>DAIMXP010000038.1:0-59358 GCA_036734945.1 Chloroflexota bacterium | reverse complement strand
ACCCTACCGCTACCTTGCCCATTTGTCAAAGTTATTTCGTGACGGGTCCTTAGTAGAACCAGGAGGGCTGATGGGAGTGTAGGTAGTACCGCTCACTGTCGGCGCCACTGCCGGTCCTATCGTAAATCCCAGGTCCCCGGTAATAGTGGTGCCCGCCGAGGTATTGGTATACGTGCTGGAAAGAATACCGAAACTGTCAGCCGCCCCAAGGGGTGGCGTTGTCGCCTCCAGGCTCCTGGCTGCCGCACCAGGCGGAAAGGCTCCGCCAAGGAGTAAGACGGCACCGACAAATCCGGCACGCATCGCTCGCAAGATCGCTGGAGATCGCCTTGCCACTTGCCACTCCGATCTGTAGTGCGCCCGTCAATGCGGACCGCAACCTTCGCCGGATTGTAACACATGCGCTTCGAGGGTACATCCATTTGCAGGTACTCCCAAGGCCCAGACCAGCCGCTTAAACAGACGTGTGTGGTATAGTCTTTGAGCGTGCCAGTCCATGTTACGGGAGAACAATTCGCCTCGCACGGGGCCAGATTGGTGGTCAACTCTTGCCCGCTGCCCCCAAGGACCCACGACATTCATCCGGCAAAGTACCTACTGCTGTCGCCCCGGTGGCCGGCATGCTGGCTCAGCGCAGCCTTGCTGCCGTGAGCGGGGCAAATACTGATCCGGCAGTGCTGGCCGAAGCGGCGGCGCTCGCCTACGCCGCATTGCGACAGCGGCTCACCGCCCTTATCGGTCGGGACGGCTTCGCTGCCCTGCTCAATCGGGCCTTGCGGCTGGCCCAGATTGAATACCCCGCGTTGGAAGCTGTCGCGCTTGATGGCCAGTCCGAGACGGGCTTGCGCGGCATTGATGCAGTCGCCCAGGGACATGGAGGCTGCAACGACGCCGCAGGTGCGCTGGCAGCCGTGCTGGCACACATCATCGGCTTGCTGATCGTTTTCATTGGCGAAGACATCGCGGTTGGACTTGTGTATGATGCCTGGCCGGAACTCGCCGGCGACACGACCGAGCGGAGGTCCGAGTATGCCTGAGCCGGGACGCGTGGCCATCGCCAAGGTGCCGACCGGCGTGCCCGGTCTGGATGAGGTACTGGGCGGCGGCCTCGTAGAATACTCGTTCAATCTCATCGCCGGCACACCCGGCGCTGGCAAGACGACGCTGGCGCACCAGATTATGTTCAATATGGCCTCCGTGGCCAGACCGGCCCTCTATTTCACGGTCCTCGGCGAACCGCCCTTGAAGATGTTGCGCTACCAGCAGCAGATGGCCTTCTTCGACCCGACCATGGTTGGCAGCAGCATTCACTTTATTGATCTCAGCGATGTGGTGCTCCAATCGGATCTCACGAAGGTGCTGGAGCACATCGTACGGCATGTGGAAGAGACCGGCCCGGGTCTGGTGGTGGTGGACTCCTTCCAGACGGTGGCGCGGGCCGATGTTGCCCAGAGTGCCAGCGGCTTCGCCTTTCGAGACTTTGTGCAGCGGCTGGCCATCCACCTGACGAGCTGGCAGGCGACGACCTTTCTCGTTGGTGAATACGAGGGGTCCGAGTTGCACGGCAGTCCGGTGTTCACCGTTGCCGACGGAATCCTGGCTCTCTCCCAGAGCGTGGCACGCAATTCCGCCGTGCGCAAACTGCAGGTGCTCAAGTCGCGCGGGCAGGCGCCAATGGCGGGCCTCCACACGTTCCGCATCGACGAGGTCGGTGTCCAGGTGTTCCCCCGCATGAGCATGCCGGCGCAGCGTAACATCAGAACCCAACCAGTTCATCGGACGAACAGTGGCGTGCCTGGCCTGGACGAACTGGTGGGCGGTGGTATCCCGGCAGGGGATGCCGTCCTGGTGGCCGGTCCCTCCGGCACTGGCAAGTCCGTGCTGACTGCCCAGTTCATCGGGACGGGTGCGCGTCAGGGGGAGCCCGGCGTGATCGCCGTGTTCGAGGAACACCCCGACGAGTACCTGCGGCGGGCGGCGTCGCTCGGCATTGATCTCCGTTCGATGGTGCAGGACGGTACGGTAGAAGTCATTTACCTGCGGCCGCTGGACCTGTCGCCGGACGAGATCCTGCAGGCGATTCGCCTGGCTGTCGCGCGCATTGGCGCCAAGCGCGTCGTCATCGATTCCGTCTCGGGTTTCGAACTCGCCCTGGCGCCAACATTCCAGGAAGATTTTCGGGAGTCGCTCTATCGCTTAGCCAGTGCGCTGACGGGGACCGGCATCACCCTGCTCATGACCATGGAGATCGTGCAAAACTTCGGCGAACTTCGTTTCAGTCCTTACGTCATTTCCTTTCTCGCCGACGATATCCTGCTCTTGCGCTATGTGGAAGTGGCTGGAGAGTTAGAGAAGAACCTGACGGTCGTCAAGATGCGCAACAGTGACCATAGCAAGGACCTGATGCGCTACGACATCACCGGTCAGGGGGTGGTGATTCGCAGTAGCTTCCGCGACTATCGCGGTGTCGGAACGGGCGCTGCCGAGCTTCGAGACGGGGTCCGCCAGCCCGGCGAACCGGGCTTGACCGATTCCGAAACCGCTGCCTTCCATGCCCTGATTGACCTGGGGGAATCACCGCTGGCAGCGGTGGCACGGCGGATCGGGCTAGGAGAAGCGGAAACGTCCGCGGCAGTGGCTCGTCTGGTCAGCCTACGCTATGCCGCCAGGCGGCAGCAGCAGACCGAGACAGTCTTTCGGCCACTGGCGCGCTCGTCGTAGGGGAGGAACCGGGCTTAAGCGCGGTTTGGTGAGCCACGAGCCGGAGCCCCAGTGCGAAGGAGGAAAGCAGAACACGATGCCGAGGCACACATTATTTATGATCGGCGCGGACCCTCCCGCAAATAGCGCGCTGCCTGAGACGAAGCTCGTCTCGGCGGCGGAGATACAGCCCGTCATTGAGCGGTTACTCATCGCCGGCTTACACGAGCAGGACCTGGCGGACGAGTTGCGCCAGCAACTGGCGTTCACTGCTGCCGTAAATGGCAGCCTTGGCGAAGGCGTCTACGCCCTCGACACCGCCGGACGCATCACCTTTGTCAATCCGGCGGCAGAGCATTTACTCGGCTGGACCCAGGCCGAAGTAGTGGAGGCGGATGCGCATGCCTTGTTACATCAGAATTGCGCGGCTGGCGTAGACGTGCTACCCGAACGCTGCCCGCTCTTAGAGGCGGCGCACACGGGCATGTCCTATCGAAATAGTGACGACACGTTCCGACGCAAGGACGGAACCGAGCTTGCCGTCGCCTACTCGTCAGCGCCGATCCTTATCAGCGGTGAAGTCACCGGAACGGTAGTGGTCTTCAGTGATGAGACGGCGCGGCATCTCCTGGAACAGCAGCGGGAGGATTTTTTCGCCGCGGTTGCCCACGACATGGGGTCGCCGCTCACGGTCATCAAGGGCACGGCGCAACTGTTGAGATCGCGCATTAAGCGAGGGCACACGCCGGATGAAGCCGAACTGCTCGAACATTTGGCGCGTATTGAAAGTACCGCCAACCGGATGAATTTGCTCGTCACGGAGGTTCTGGACCTGGCGCGCCTGCGCTTTGGCCAGGTGATCGAACTGCAGCGCCAGGCAACCGACCTGGTGGCGCTCACCCAACGGAGTGTGGAGGCCCTACTCGATTCCTTCACCGATCAGGCCCTGCATATGACTATAGAGTCACCTGCACTGACGGGGTTTTGGGATGCGGCTCGCCTGGAGCGTGTCATCGGCAATCTGCTATCGAACGCTGTCAAGTTCAACCGCGCCGGAGGCAGCGTCGAAGTCACTGTAGCGTGCCAGGAGGTGGCAGGAGAAGCCTGGGCGGCCCTGACGGTGTCCGACCAGGGAATCGGCATCCCGGCAATCGACCTGCCCCACATCTTTGAACGATTTCACCGGGGCGGCAACGTGATCGGCCGCATTCCGGGCACGGGGATCGGCTTACACGGATCGCGCCAGATTATTGAGCAACACGGCGGAACGATATCCATCGAAAGCCAGGAGGGGCATGGTACTGCCGTGACTGTTCGACTGCCTATTATCGTGGCGTGATCGTAAAGCGTGCTACCATTCCGCAGATCGAAATTGCTCGATCGGCATACGCTTAGGCAAGGGAGTGGCCCCCATGACGAACATCCTGTGGACAGTCGCGGCCGTACTCATCTTACTCTGGCTCATTGGCTTCTTTTTCGCGGGCCTCGGCATCGCTCACATCCTGCTAATCATCGCGATCATCGTCGTTGTCTACAACTTCGTCACCGGCCGTCGGGGTAGCCGCGTCTAGCCGCCTGCCTGACGTGAGGCGACGGTTGCCCCAGAATCGATGGCAATAGTCGCCTCACGGCGCGTGCCGGCGTTGGCGCCGCCAGCGTTGGAAGGCAATCACAGACCAGAGCGCTTCCACCACGCCAAAGGGCCAGGTCCCTGCAAGCCAGCCATAGGTGGATGACGCCGCGCATGCCCCGGCAAAGACCAGACTGAACCACGAGGAGCGGGCCTCCAAGGCGTAGCATGTCATCATCACGGTGACGGCCAGCGCGCCGAAGACCGTCAGCATGACAGCTGTTTGGTCGCATTCGATGCCAGGTGACGTGCCCTGGTACTATCAGGCGTCACCCTGTGTCACCGCGCTTGCTTCCGAGAGTCCCGGCTCCGCTTCCTGCATGACACCACGCCCGACGATGCTGATGCGTCCGCCGACCGTGTCCGCGTGCAGGCCAATGGTCACGCGAGAGCCATCTTCCAGCAACAGTTCGGCGTGGGCGAACATGTGCTTGTCAAAGACCGCCTCCTCCGGCGTGCCCGACGGGACAACAAAGGCGATATGGCCTGATTGCACGCGATACTCAATGTCCTCATGGCCTTCGCCTTCGACCTCCAGGCCCTCCTGATCCGGGTCGCCTTCGCCAGCGAATGACTGCTTGATATTACGCCGATGCACCTGGAATCTCCCTACACGCTCAGTGCGATAGCACTAAAGGTACCGCAGGACCGATGCCACTATATCCCACGCCAGTCTTGCGCGCCTTCGCTACGAGGAGACCCCTTCCGGCTCGCACCACTCGCCAGGTTTCCCCCTGACGGGAGAAACCTTGACCGCAATGCAGGCGACGGTCGCCTTCGGGACTGTACGGTCGGATGGGAGCGTGGTCCTGGCGGAGTGCTGCGCGGCAGGCTGACCGTCGTTCAGCGTCCGGTTCTGCGGCGGCTCCGCCTGGAAGTCGAGCGCCATCGCCGTGAGCGCCCCCACCACTATTGTCGACCGCGCGGCTGCCCTTGGTCCGCTACCCGGACCAAGGCCGTCAGCGGAGAGCCTATCCAGCACAAGCGGACACGACGATGCTTGGTGTCGGCAGCCGTCCCTTGATCTGCGCCACAGGTTTCTCCCGTCAGGGGGAAACCTGGCGAGTAGTGCGAGCCGGAAGGGGTCTCCTCCGCACCATTGGACGTTCGGACGCATTGGGAGGTATGGTGAACATTGCTGAAACAGGTGAGTGTGCGGTTACAGACACGAAAAGAGGAATAAACATCCATGGCCTTAGAAATCGGCAAGCGGCTGCGCGACGCCATCGGTGCGGACATCCGACGTACCTCCTGGTTGTCCAAGGTGTATCAAATGAACACGCTGGCGCCGACAGATCGGCGCATCGTGGTGTCCCGCCTGGATACGCCCGACACCGAGGTGGACATCCGCAGCAAAGAGCAATGGCTGCGTCTCAAGCGGGATCAACGGGCCGCGACTGCAGCGGCCGCCGCACGCGTGCCCGGCGACTGAAGTCGCCGGGCACGCGGCCCTGTTAACGCACCGCCGCCAACTCCGGTTCCGCGGCGTGTGCAAGGCTGTATGTGCCGAGATCGCGCAGGTTGCCGGCGGCGTCAAAGGCGGGCTGTGCAGGCCCTGAGTGTACCGTGAGGGCCGGGTTGGCCGCCACGTCGTCCAGCAGCGAGGCAGACACCTGAAACTCGTTGAGGCGTAAGGTGTTCGTGATGCGTAAGAGGCGCGGCGCTCGCCCGACCGCGTTGCATGTCAGCAGCGCGGCGGCGAAGGCCAGGCGGTCAGACGGCAAGACCATCGGTAGTTTGACGGTCCCAACAACGGTGGACGTCAGGCCGTTGGGGTACGTTTGGCCCATCACCATCTTCCGTGCTGCCCGCAGCGTCGTGAAGTCGCCCGTACCGAGCCCGTTGGCATTGCCGTCGGTTTCGTCGGTGAGGTCGAGGATGACTTGCTTGACGACCTCGGGGCCGCCATCGGCGAACGGCGTGGGGTAGCGGCCGGTGATATTGGGGTCTGCGCCATCGCCACTGATATTCTTGCCGATCTCGTCGATGACCAGCACGTCCAACTGGTCAAAGGGGATGTTCGGCATGGCGGCCTTTGCCTCTGTAAGCAACTCCGGTTCCTCGGCCAGGATTCGATCGGCGGGCACAGCGACCAGCTTGTAAGGCAGGTCGTGCGCATTTTCCAGCACGGCTAACCCAAAGCAAATGGGGGCCTTGGCGATGGCCACGGCAGCCAGGGCAGGCACGCGACGCGCCATATCACCGAAGCCGGCGGCGTGGCAGGCGGCGGCGCCGGCCTGCTTCCCCAGGCCAATGGCGATCATCTTGGCAAGGCCACTCTCGTAAGGGCCGCGGAAGGCGGTGTGCGGCTTGACCCGACCCACAAAGACGATGCCGTCGGCGGCGAGCGCCTGGCGGTCCAACCGGACGGAGATGGCGTCGGCGGTGCGGCCAACCTCGTCGGTTGCCATGTCGGAGATCACCGGCGCGCCGACCCGCGCCTCAGTCACGCCGAGGTGGGTGAGCACATCGCGCTGACCGGCGGCTGTCGCGCCACCGTGGCTGCCCATCGCCGGGAAGATAAACGGCTGCGCGCCGAGTTCACGTAGCTCAGCGACCAATGCCGACACGATCTCCGGCAGGCGACCAAGGCCGCGGCTGCCCACGCCGATAGCGATGCGCTGCCCCGGCTTGATCAGCGCAGCCACCCGCGATTGCCGAACCTGCTCCGCCACCGCGGCCCGCATATCGCTGATCGGAGCCGGCGTCTTCATGCGGTATTGCACGGTCGCCATGTCTGGGATCGGTACGTCATCCAACAGGCTATGCAAGATTGAGTCCGGTATCTCAAAGGTGATCTGCATGCGGCCCCTCCATATTCGTGCGCCTTCGTCATAATACAGTGCAGAACGCCCGGTAGCGTGCGAACTGCGAAACTGCGGGAAAGAAGGAGAGCAACGAACCATGCAAGATGATCGTGAAAACATCGCTGGCCGGGTCGCCATCGTCACGGGTGCTGCCCGCGGCATCGGTCTGGCAGTAGCGACCCGGCTGCTGCAGGATGGCGCCCGCGTCGTCTTCGCCGATCGTGACGGCGCGGAAGCGGAGCGCCAGGTCGGACTGTTGGACGAAGCAGGCGACCGGACGATGGCGATAGTTATGGACGTCACCAGCCCGCCAAGCGTCCAGGCGGCCGTAAGTGCAACGGTCGACCGCTGGGGCAGCATCGACATGCTCGTCAACAATGCCGGCATTGCCGGCCGCTCCCGGCCATTACCCGATCTGACGGACGACGACTGGCGCTCGGTGCTGGACATCGACCTGAGCGGTGTCTTCTACTGTTGCCGAGCGGTCGTGCCCCACATGCAGCGCCAGGGCTGGGGGCGCATCGTGAACATCGCCTCGATCGCCGGCAAAGAAGGCAACCCCAACGCCATCCCCTACTCCGCCGCCAAGGCCGGCGTGATCGGCCTGACCAAGGCGCTGGCGAAGGAACTGGCGACGCAGGGCATCCTGGTCAATGCTGTCACGCCGGCCGTAATCGAGACCGACATCCTGAGCCAGGTCACGCCGGAGCACGTCAAGTACATGGTGTCGCGCATCCCGATGGGCCGCACCGGCCGCCCACAAGAGGTCGCGGCGCTAGTGGCCTGGCTCTGCTCCGACGAGTGCTCTTTTTCGACCGGGGCGGTGTTCGATATCAGCGGGGGACGGGCGACGTATTAGGGAGACCAGGGCCGAGGAAGAAATAAGGCGTGAATCAGGCGCGGAGGCAGGGCAGGGGTTCGCAACCGTCCCCTGACGTGCAGGATCGGCGCCCCCGCGCACGGGGGAACCTGGCGAGCAGTGCGAGCCGGAGGGGGCCTGCCTCCGCGCTCAACCGGCCAAGCGCATCCAGGCAGAGAGGCCGCGCCGTTCGGTTCGTGAACGGGCAGCACAGTGTGCCCTGCTGTCGCAGGCGATACCATCGACGAAGTACTCGGAGCAACCCCTTCAGGGCCGCCACCGGGTTAAGATGTCTCACAGTTGCCAAGATCGGTAGGAGCGTTCGCGGAAGATGAACCGTTTGAGCCGCGCCGCTGCGACGGCCCGGGACACGCAGCCGCAGGCGCGACCGGGTCTGGCGGAGGCCGACCTGCTGATCCGCAATCTGGAGAGCCAGATGCGGCGGCAGCGCGACGGTGGGATGACAGGGCCGGAGTTTTCCGCAGGGCTGCGCCGTTGGGCGGAGCGGTTTCGCTTGGCCTTGCCGGAGTTCGCGTCCGAGGCCGAGGAGATTGCCACGACCTTCTCAGGTGACGACGACCACCTGGGAACTAGCATGCGCCTGGAGCGCATCGGTACTGCGATGCGCCTGCTGGCGCGCCTGCGCTCCCACATGGCAGGCGAGACGCCGCGCCAGGTCATGCTGCCCGGCGCATCCGGCCCGCCGCCGGAAGCGGTGCCGAGCGCATCTTCGGCTGCGCTGGCTCGTGGACGGCAGAGCGGCGTGTTGCCCCCAGCGGAGCTTCACCTTTCAAGGTCGACTCCCAACGGACAAATGCAATCGGCGCCTACGCAGCCAATAACGTCTGAACCGCCTGCCAGGGCACTGGCCCCCGCGGAGCGACCGGTGCACGGTCCCGATTCGCCGAAAACGTTCAAGCGCAGCGGTACCGCCGCCAGACCTAAGGGCAAGTCAACGCCCAGGGCGCCCAATAGCCGAGCGACCACGCCGAAAGGAGTGCAGCCAAAGAACTGGTGCTTTGATACGCCTATCGAGCAGATTGCGACGTTCAAAGGCAAGTTTGCCGCGCCGCTCAGTAAGCTGCATATCCGAACGGTAGGAGATATGCTGTACAAGTACCCCCGTCGGCATTTAGATTACAGCAAGCTGCTGCCAATCGCACAGCTTCGCGCGGACGAGGAAGCCACTATTGAGGCTTCTGTAATGAAATGTAATGTGGTACACCCGGTTCGCGGACGAGTCGGGCGCGTTGAAGCTACCTTTCACGACACCACTGGTACGATTCGTGGCACTTGGTTCGGGCCGACCTGGCGCGCTCGTGAACTAATGCCCGGTCGTCGCCTCTACGTCAGCGGCAAAGTGCGTGCCTTTATGGGTCAATTGCAGTTTTCGCATGCCGACTATGAGGACGTTACGGACAAGGAGGCAGTACACACTGGTCGCCTAATACCAGTATATAAGCTGAGCGGTGAACTGCCGGGTAAGTGGCTAAGGGGTCAGACCAAATTGGCGGTGGACAATCTAGCATACAGGATCGAGGATCACTTATCGGCGCCGTTCCTCCAGCGTTGGAACCTTGCCCCATTACATGCCGCCATCCAGCAGATCCATTTCCCGGACGACGACAAAGAGTTGCAAATCGCCCGCCGCCGCATCGCGTTCGATGACCTTTTCCTCCTGCAGCTCGGTCTACTGAAACAAAAGCAAGAGTGGCAACGCATGCGTGCCATTCCCTTGCCGCTACCTGCCGCCCGCCTTGCCGAGTTCGTCGCACGGCTGCCGTTCACCCTTACCGCGGCGCAGCAGCAGGCGCTCGGAGAAGTGCTGGCGGATATTGGTCGGGACGTGCCAATGGGTCGTCTCCTCCAGGGCGATGTCGGCTCCGGCAAGACTGTAGTAGCCGCGCTGGCAGCGCTGGCAGCGGTGGAGAACGGCTGCCAAGCCGCCATTGTCGCTCCCACGGAGGTCCTGGCCGAACAGCACGTGCGCACGCTGGCAGCCCTGTTCGCGGAGATGATACCGATGCTGAAGCCGGTGCTGATCACCGGCAGCCTTACCGCACGAGCGCGTTCCGAAGCCTGGAAACACGTGGGCAGCGGACAGGCAGCGGTCGTCGTGGGTACTCACGCTCTGTTCAGCGAGCGCGGCGAGTTCGCACGGCTGGCCCTGGTGGTAATCGACGAGCAACACCGCTTTGGCGTTTATCAACGGGATACACTCTGGCGCAAGGGTCAACGGCCGCACCTGCTGGCGATGACCGCAACACCGATCCCGCGGACGCTGGCCCTTCAGAAGTTCGGGGACCTTGACCTGTCGGTGATTGACGTAAAGCCGGTGGGGCGCCAGTCGATCATTACACGCTATGCAGTACCAGAAAAGCGCAAAGCCGTGTACGAGTTCGTTCGTACACAGGTAGGGAAAGGTCGGCAGGCGTTTGTCATTTGTCCACTGGTAGACGAGAACGAATTGCTTTCGGTAAAAGCGGTAACCACTGAATATCGGCAACTACGTGAGGAGGTGTTCCCGGGGCTGTCCCTGGGCCTCCTGCACGGTCGAATGAAAGCTGCTGATAAGGACGACACGATGCGCCGTTTCCGTGACGGCCAGATACAGATTCTGGTCGCGACGACCGTTATTGAGGTCGGCGTGGATGTGCCGAATGCCACTGTCATGCTGATTGAAGGGGCGGAGCGCTTCGGCCTGGCCCAACTGCATCAGTTGCGCGGCCGGGTTGGTCGTGGCGAGCACCAGTCGTATTGCGTACTCTTGGCATCGGAAGCGGTCGCTGAGGACGGTGAGCAACGCCTGCGGCTCGTGGAGAGTAACAGCGACGGCTTCGCCCTGGCCGAAGCCGACCTCGTGAAGCGACGGACCGGCACGTTCTTCGGCTCGGAACAGAGTGGTGACGAAGGACTCTTGCGGTGGGTGGCCTATGCCGATCCAGGCCAGGCACGACAAGCGGCCGAGGTCACGTTGGCGCGGGACCCGGACCTGGCACTACCCGAGCACGCGCTACTGGCGACCCGCGTCGCCAAGCTGCTGGCAGCGCAGCGCAAAGTTATCGGAGCGACTACTGAGGAGGATGGAGAGACGGCGAGCCTGGCGTACGTGTGAGTGGTGTATTCGGAACGACCCCACCCGCGCGCTTCGCTTGCCGGCCCTCCCCCTGACGGGAGAGGGCCTCGTTGCCAGGGGTATGGCGGTGACAGCCGGCGCCACGGTTGGCAAGACCGACTACGGGACGGGCTGCCTGTCATCATTCCTTACTTCATTCTTGAACGCTACGCCCATCGTATCGCAGCACATCAAGAACGTCTCGGCCGGACCAACTCTGCCCACCGCACGGCCAACATTCTCCGTGTTGCCCCCGCGCAACCGGCATTTCGATTTCGACGAGGCCCTCTCCCGTCAGGGGGAGGGCCGGCAAGCGAAGCGCGCGGGTGGGGTCGCCCCCAGCCACTCCCCCTTCCTCACACCTCCCTCCGCACAAACGGCAGCGCCACCACTCCCAACGCAGCCAGCGGCAAGATCTGGCAGAACTGCAACGCGAGACCGAAGCCGAGCGCCGTGGCGGCGGGAACACCGGCAGGCGTCAAGACAGCCAGGACCAGTACCTGATAAGCGCCGATGCCGCCGGGGGCGGCGGGAACAACCAGTCCCAACGTCGCAGCCCCCAGCGCCAGTGCCGGTACCGCTGGCGGGACCTCCAGGCCAAAGGCGGCTGCCAGGCTGAAGGCCGTGGCCAGGGTCGCCAGCCAGACCAGGGCCGTGAGCGACAGAATGCCGATAAGCGCGCCGGGACGGGCGAAGGCGCGCGTGCCGGCGCGAATCCGGTCGCTGACGACGCCTGCGCGACTCGCGAGCACGGGATGGCGGCGGAAGATCCTCGCGGCCAGGCGACCAGACTGATCGCCGGCGGCGGCAACCGCCGCTGCGGCCAGCAACAACATGGCGAACACGAGGCCCGCTGCGTCCACACCGTGGCGCAGCCAGGGCAAGGGCGCTACCTGGCCAAACAAGATCAGGAGCATAAGGACCACGGCGGCGCCATCCAGCGCCTTCTCTACGACGACGGTCGTCAGGGCGGTCCCAAACGCGGGTCCAGTGGGGCGACCGACGAGATAACAGCGCAGGATATCCCCGGGACGGGCGGGGAACACCAGGTTCAACAAGTACGCGACCGCTAGCAATCGTCCGGCTCGCCACACCGGCACCACGCCGGACGGCAGCAGGAGCAGACGCCAACGCAGCGTCGTGGCGACGAAGGCTGGAACGACGGCCAGCACCGCCGCGGCGACCCAGCGTCTGTCCACGCTCGCCAGCACTGCCAGGAGACTACGGGGCTGCACGTCCCGGAAGAGCAAGACCAGGCAGGCGACGCTGATAATCACGCCGACGGCCAGCCGGAAGCCGGGCGATCGAAGGACGGTGCGACGGGCGGGATCACTGCCGGGAACCGGGTGGATATCTGTCACAGCAACCTCAAGGAGTGACGACAGCCGTCGACGACCACGCCATGCCCTGGTGAGCAGCGACCTATCCTCCTGGTTCGCCATGGATCAATTTACTCTCGGCCAAACGCTGTACTGTCGGAACCTCGCTCAGAAATCGGTCAACGGCGTCTCGCCTCGGAAGTGACGGCCTGGCTCCCAGGACGGTACAGGCGAGGCTGCCGGCGGCCACGGCGAAGCGCAGGGCAGCCTGCAGGGGCGCTCCCTCAGCCAGGGCAACGGCAAACGCTCCCGCAAAGGCATCACCGGCCGCAGTCGTGTCAACGACGCTGACCTGCGGCGCCGGTTGAAACCAGGCGCCGGTTGGGCCAACCAACACGGCGCCGCGGCCGCCGAGCGTTACGATGGCGCCACCAACGCGGAGTTGGCGCAACTGCTCGGCAGCCTGGACCACCGATTCCTGATCGCACACTTCGGCCCCGGCGAGCAGGCTCGCCTCCGACTCGTTGACGATGAGCCAGTCCACCAGTGGCAGCAGGGCTAAGGCCCGCCGTTCGGCTGGCGCGGCGTTGAGCAGTCGGATCGCCCCTGTCGGTGCCTGCGCCAACAATGCCTCCACCGCTGCAAACGGCCATTCAAGCTGGCCCATCACGACCGCGGCATCGCTGAACGCGGCGCTTGCCTCGGCGATCGTGGCGGCGTCGGCACGCGCGTTCGCGCCGGGGGCGACGATGATGGTGTTCCCACCGTCGTCGGCCACGGCAATCAGCGCCACGCCGGACGGTTCACCCGGCGCCGTTCGCACCCAGCGCGCGTCCACACCGTCGGCGCGCACACTGTCCAACAGCAGTGTGCCGGCGGCATCATCACCGACCACGGCCAGGAGCCGCGCCGCGCCGCCCAGCCGCGCCACGGCCGCCGCCTGGTTGGCGCCCTTACCGCCGGGCACTTGCACCAACTCCCGACCGTGGATCGTCTCGCCTCGAGCCGGTAGGCGCGCCGTGCGCACCACCATGTCCAGATTGATGCCGCCAGCCACGACAATGAACCGCGGTCCAGCAGAGACCTGCGCGGGCGATTGGCTCTCTTCCGTCATAGCGGTCAGGCGCCAAACTTGTCATATTTCAGGGCGTGCGCCATGGCGATGTCCAGCACATCGGCATGGTTGATGTGGCCGAGTGACCCGCTGGCCGCCGCCCGTTCGGAAAAGCCCGGTCGCCCTTCCGGGATGACATACGGCGAGTGCAGGAGCAAGGGCAGCGGATGCCAGCTATGACTCTTCAGCACGCTGGGGGTCGAGTGGTCGCCGGTAATCACCAGCACGTCGGGCTTGAGGTCCAACACCTGCGGCAGGAGCGCATCGAACTCCTCGATCACCGCCGCCTTCCGTGCCGGGTCGCCGTCTTCACCAGCGCTGTCGGTCGGCTTGACGTGCAGGTAGAAGAAGTCGTGCTCGGTCCAGTGCTCCCGCAGCACCGCCACTTCCTCGGCGATACTGTGCGGCGAGCCTAGCACCTGCATTCCCACGATGCGCGCCAGCCCTTTGTACATTGGATAGGAGGCAATGGCACCGGGAGTGAGCTTGTAGAGGTCGGAAAAGCTGGGCAGCGAGGGATGCGAAGCGAAGCCGCGCAGCAGCACCATGTTCGCCGGGTGTTTGTTGGCTATTACGCGCTGCGCTTCCGCCACGAACTGGTTGGCGAGGTCGGCGCTACGCGCCGCCTCCGGCGCCAGGGCTTCGACGGCTTGCGGGGGCACGCCGGTGTGCTGGGGGTCCGAGTCGCTCAGGCGGTCGTCCAGTCCGGGCCCCTGGAACACAACGACGGCACGGTACTGCTCCTCGGTCAGAATGTGGACGACCACCCCCGGCAACTGCACCTCCTCGCGCAGCCGACGGCAGAGCCGCTCATTCAATTCCGTAGCGATGCGACCCGCCCGCCGGTCGGTGATCTTCCCTTCGGCGTCGACCGTGCAGAAGTTCATTCGGGCGGCAAGGTCCTGCGGCCCCAGATCAAAGCCAACGCCGAGCGCCGAGAGCGCGCCGCGCCCGATATTGTGTTCCAGAGCATCGTACCCAAACAGAGCAAGGTGCGCCGGCCCGCTACCAGGCGTCAGACCGGCCACGAGCGGCGTGCTCAGCCCGGTAGCCGAAACGGCTGCCAACGCATCAAGGTTGGGCGTGCGTGCCCGCTCCAGTTCCGTCTTGCCATCGAGCCCGCTAGGCAGCCCGCCCAGGCCGTCCAAGACGACGAAGACGATCCGCGACGGCGTCTGAATCGAGAGGTCGCGTCGAATGTGGTTCGGAATCACGGTGTCTCACTCGCTACATGTTCGCTGCTGATACGCCCCCATTGTAGCCGTTTGAAGGTCCACCCCACGATGCATGACCGGGCTGGCGAACCTCCCCGGCACGCACGGCCGGAGCGCGGCCGTGCCAGGCGATGGAGATCCTTGGCCGCCCTATCCTGCCTCTCGCCAACATGCTCACGCCGCCAACACGGCTCCCGTAAAGCAGAGTAGGGTCCTCTCTGGATGATCCCAGCGCCGCAACGCCTTGATGCTCGCTCGCCCCCAGGCGTGGGGGCGAGATGCCGAAGGCAGAGTGGGGGCCTCCCCCAGCCCAAGCCGTGCCGGATGCCTAACCCCGCGCCACCGATTCCGCCGGCTTCTCGCGGTTGTAGTCTATGGCGACCTTTTCGCGGGTCAAGGCGACCAGGCGCTCGAGCAGGCGTGCGCGGTCTTCGCCTTCGGTGTCACGCAACTCACGTTGGAAGCGTCCGATCTCCAGGCGCAGACGTTCGGCGCGCAGCAGGGTTGTGGCGTCTTCCAGCGCTACGCGTAAACGCGCCTCCTCCAGGGTCTGATAGGCACTGGTATCGCGTAGGATCGCTTCCAGATACGGGAGTGTGACCAGGTCACTGTCTTCCAGGCCGGCACTGAAGTCTTCAAACGTGCGCGCCTCGGGATGACCGAGCACATGGTCCCAAACGGCTCCCATGCGCTCGTCGTCGGGACGCAGTGGCATCAGGACATCCGTGTACGGCGCGATCATGCGCGGGTAGCGCAACAGCATCGAGAGCAAGTAGCGCTGGCGGCTGCGCTCCCCCGTCGCCTCGAAGGCCGCTTCGCTGCGGCGTCCAGTCGGCGCAGCAGTCTCGTTCGGGTGGGGCGGCTCTGTGCTATCGGGGGCGCCGCCATCGTCGGGGCCAACTCCGTCGGCTTGTAGTGGTGGGCCGTTTCCCTCGGCGCGGCCTGAGTTGGCGCCTGCGTCTGTAGGCCGTACCCATGTCCCTGCGCCGCGCGCGTTGTCGCCTGGAGTCCAGCGTCCGTTGGCCGGTCGACTGCCGGTAGCGGGCGCCAGCGGACGGCGGCGCAGTTGCTCCACTGCCGAGACGATGACGGACTCCGGCACCTCCAGCAGCGTCGCCAATCGGTCGACATAATGGCCGCGCTCCAACGGATCGGCGATCTCCGCGATGACGGGCAGGAGCTCCTGGTTCGCGCGCTGGCGGCGCTCGGAAGGTCCGCCCTGCTCGTTGGCGACCAGATTGAAGAAAAATTCCACGATGGGCAGCGCCTGGTCTACCAGACCGCGCCAGCGCTGGGGATCGGCCAGGATCACCTCGTCGGGATCGACGCCCAACGGCAGGGCGGCTACGTGCAGGGTCATATCGACGTGTACCTGATAGCGGCCCGGCGTGCGCTCGCTGGCAACACTGCCGGACAGTTGGGGCGTCTGCTGCCGCTCGAAGACCTGGTAGGCCAGGTGGATCGTCTGTTGCACGGCCTTCTGGCCAGCGGTGTCCGCATCGAGCGCCATGACCACCTTGCGCGCTGTTCGATAGAGCATGGCCAACTGCCGCTCGGTGAGCGCGGTGCCGAGACTGGCGACCACGTTGCCGAAACCCGCCTGATGGGCTGTCAAGGCGTCCAAATACCCCTCGACGACAACGATCACGCCGGCCTTGCGCGCGGTATCCAGGGCAGCGTCTAAGAGATAGAGGACGCTACCCTTATGGAAGAGCTTCGTCTCCGGCGAATTGAGGTACTTGGGCTGTGCGCCGTCCAGCTCGCGGCCGCCGAAGCCGGTCAGGCGGCCCTTGGCGTCGCGAATCGGGAAGATCAGCCGGTCGCGGAAGCGGTCGTAGACGCCCCCGCTCTCGGCGTTGCGCGTCACCAGCCCGGCCCGCTCCAGCGCATCCGGGGCATAGCCACGTTGCCCCAGGAATCGCAGCAGGTTATCCCAGCCGGCAGGCGCCCAGCCCAGCCCAAATCGCTCGATAGTGCTCTGGCTGATGCCGCGCCCTTGTAGGTAGGCGCGCACCTTCTCGCCGGCAGCCGAGGCCAGCGCGCCTTGAAAATAGAGGCTGGCCGCCTCGTTGATCGTCGCCGTCTCCTCCGTTTCCGGGTCCACGGCCTGCGGGCGATCTACGTCGACTTCGATGCCCGCCTTGCGGCCCAGGCGGCGCAACGCCTCTTTGAAGTCGAGCTTCTCGATCTCCATCAAGAACGTGACGACATCGCCACTCTTGCCGCAACCAAAGCACCGGAAGTTGCCGCGTTGCGGGCTGACGCTGAAGGAGGGGGACTTTTCGGTATGGAACGGGCACAGCCCCTTCAGAGTCGCGCCGGCCTTGCGCAACTGCACGTACTCGCCGACGACGCTCTCAATCGGCAGCGCCAGCTTGAGCGCTTCCAGATCCGCCATGTGTCCTCCAGACTGTCCCGCTGTGCAGTGTAGCGAAGGGCCGGCGGCGGGCAGTGCGAGTGGGAACGTCACCGCTGCCTGGTAAACATAGCCGCCGCTGCCGAACCTATCAGCATGCTTTTTGCTCTACACCCTCTCGCCAGGTCAGCGCCAATGTGCCATCTGAGCACTCATTGCTGTATGCTTGCGGACGCCGTGGACGGTTCAGTTAGCTTTAAGCTACGGCGCTTTGGCAGGCACATCGGGACGGGGAACAGGCATGATCGAAGGCGAACAGCCGGGCGGCTCTCTACGGGTCGTGCTGGTTCGTTGGTGGCGCGTCGCCGCCATGGTCCTTGCGGGCCTTGCTTTGTATGCCGCTGGGGGAGCGACCGGCTGGATCCTGGCCGGCGCCAACGGGCGCAGCGAGCCAATCACCGCACACGCCGATGCGCCGCTGCTCTGGCAGGCCTGGAACCTGGCCGAAGCGCACTACGTCGACACGACGGCCCTGCGGCCGAAACAGATGATCTATGGTGCGATCACCGGCATGCTGAACGCGCTGGGCGACACCGACCATACGCGCTTCCTGACGCCCGCCGATGTCAAGCAAGAAAACACCGACCTCTCCGGCCACTTTGTCGGCATCGGCGTCCAGGTGAACTTCAAGAACGGCCGCCCTGTCGTCGTGGCGCCAATACCAAACTCACCGGCGTTACGAGCCGGCCTGCGAGCCGGCGACGTGATTCTAGCGGTGGACAATAAGGACACTGCACAGATGAACCCGACCGACCTTGCCGCCAACATCCGCGGCGCGGCCGGCACCAGCGTACAACTGCTCATCTTGCGACCAGGCAACCAGTCCACCATCAAGGTGACAGTGCAACGCGCCGCAATTGTCCAGCCGGCGGTGGAAACGCACAGCTTCACGGTCAACGGCAAACCGCTGATGCACATTCACATCGCCCAGTTCAGCGCCAACGCCGACTCTCAGTTGCGCACGGCGCTCCAGACGGCCAGCCAGGAGCACGCAGCGGGCATCATCCTAGACCTGCGCGACAACCCTGGCGGCCTGCTTGACCAGGCAGTCGCTACCTCCAGCGAGTTTCTGAGCAGCGGCAACGTCCTTCTGGAGCAGGGTCGCAACGGCGTGAAACAGCCGGACCCCGTCAAGTCGGGCGGACTGGCCACGACGACGCCGTTGGTCGTGCTCATCAACCAGGGCACCGCCAGCGCCGCCGAGATTACGGCCGGCGCCATCGAGGATCACCAGCGCGGCCAGCTCGTCGGCGCGACGACCTTCGGCACCGGGACTGTGCTCAACAACTACTCGCTGAGCGACGGCTCCGAAGTGCTGCTGGGCACGGAGGAATGGCTGACGCCCAACGGCCAGATCATCTGGCATCACGGCATCACGCCAACGCAGCCGGTGGCGCTGCCCGGCAACGTCACCCCCGTGTACCCCAGTGCCGAAGACGGCCAGACCGGCGAGCAGTTGCTGCAAAGCGACGACGCGCAACTGGTGCAGGCCATCAAGGACCTGGCGCGGTAGGGGAGCCGGGCTCACCCGCCTAACGCATACACGCGCACCAGCTTACTCTGCTCGTCGGTGACGGCAACGCTGCCCGCCGGGCCCACCGCGATTCCCTGGGGAATGCCGGCGACGGGGAAGGAGCCGAGAAGGCGACCATCGGATGCATAGACGAGGATGCGCTGGCCGGGGACATCAGCGAGCAACACCCGCCCATCCGGCAACACCGCCAGACGGCCGGCATCGAACGTCGCCACGTGCGGCGCCTGCAGCGTGAAGAGCAGCCGCCCATCGGCAGTAATCAGCAGCAAGTGTCCGCTGTCGGGCTGATAGACGAAGACGACGCCGTTGCTGGTAGCGATCGCCGATGTTGGCTGATCGAATACCTTGCCTGACGCCGCGTTGCCCAGCGGCGGCAGTACGGCTCCGCCACTGGTGAGTCTGATGACCTGGTTCGCAGGAGTCTGCGCGAGGTACAACTCGCCATCCAGCCCCAGGCTCAGGCCGCGTGAGCCGGCACTCGGGTTCGGCAAGGCGACGAGTCCCAGGAACTGTCCCTGGCTGTCGAAATGGCCGACCCGGCCACTGCCGCTGTCGAGCACGAAAACGGAGTTATCGGGCACGGCCACAATTGCCCACGGTGTGAAGGGCTGGCCTCCGGCGATCGGCGCCCACTCCCGGAGCACATGGCCGTCCGGGGCATACACGACGACGCGACCGCGGCCGGAGTCGGCGACATAGAGGTTACCGAGACGGTCCATGGCAACATCACGGGGCTGGTTGATGTCGCCAACCGCGGCGCCCGGCGTGCCGATAACGGCGATCTGCCGCGCCATATTCGCCTGCGGTGGCCCATTCACGGGCGGCCCGGACGGCGCGCCGGCAGCAGCAGTGCCGATCGTCCCTGCTGGTGGCGAAAAACCGGCGACGCCGGCTATCTGGGCGGCAACCGCCTCCAGCGACAACTTGTCGTACTGACTGGGCGGCAGAATGCCCACGTTCGCCTTGAGCCGCGCAATCTGGAAATCGCGCCAGGTGTAGAAACCGCTCACGGCAACTGCTGGCTGGCGAGCCAGCACGCCGGCCGGGGAATCGACCCAACTGACGTAGGTGTACACGTTGTAAGCGCCAACCAGCAGGGCCAGGAGTAGCGTGCCGCGCCAGAATGCCGGCCGGCCTGTTGCCCAGAGGCGTCCGGCCGCGTCGATCGCCAGCGCCACGAAGGCGAACATCGGCGCGACGGCCGTTAGGGCACTCGCACCATCCGGCGTGCCAGGACCCAACCCCTGCGTGAGGGCCAGCGGGATCAGCAAAAGGCACCACCATAGCGCCATCGCCCGCCGCCGTAGTCCCAACACCAGTCCGGCAAGGTAGAGACTGGCGGTGATCGGATCCAGCCAGGCATCACCGGGGCGAACGAAGTTCGCACTGGTGCGCGCGGCGCCGGGCGCCAGCGAACTGTCGACCGTCGGATCCATAAATAGAAAGGAACGCGCTGCCGTCCACAGGTTGCCGGCCAGCAATGTCGATGGCGTCTCGCCGGCAGCAGGCGACTGGGTGAATACCTGGTCCATGCCTCTGCGCGGGTTGAAAAGCTGCCAGTGGTGCGCGACCGTGGGCGCCTCCGGCAGAAACAGCAGGGCGACGGTCAGCACGGCGGCAGCAAAGCCGGTTGCGATTCGGCGCAAGGCTACCCAGTTCCCGGCCCGCCAGCGGTTTATGCCGAGGGCGACCAGGTAGAAGGTGAATGGCAAAACGAGAGCGCGTCCGGCAGCACTCCCGTAGAGCAAGATTGCCAAAGCACCGCCGAGACCGAGCCAGTAGCGCGTTTGGGTGCGTTCCAGCGCCAGCGTCAGCGACCACGCAGCCAGCAACAGGAAGAGCACACCGTACCCGTTGTTCCCGCCAGTGCGGGAAAAAAGCAGCAGCCAACGGGAGGAGACAAAGAGCAGCGAGGCAAGGAGGGCACTCGGCGTGGTCACGACCCGCCGCAACAGTGCATAGAAGGGAATGAGCGCCACAGCGGTGAGGACAGCCGCCACCAGGCGCTCGGCGAACAACGTCTGGCCGAATAGTGCCCAGGAGCCGACGACGAAGTGCAGGCCCAGTGCCGGCTCCGCCGCCCAGTCCAGACCGAGGAGGCCCGGCCCCTGGCCGGCCATGACCTGCAGCGCGTTTCCACCGAAGTTCAGTTCGTCGCTAGTCACACTGGTGGGCACGGTCTCCAAAAAGAGCACCCGCAACAGTAGACCGGCGGCGAAGATCAACCAGATACTATGCCTTTCTACGATGCCGCCTGGAAGCCACGACGTGACTGGCGAGGGTACAACGCGGCGCAGCGTGACGGCCGCGCGAACGGACGGGTGACCTTTGGAGCCAGGAGTAATGGGCTGCGCTACTGCGTCAATCGGCTCGTTGTCCGTAATTCGTGGGGTTCGTCGGTCGTCAACACCGCCGGCCCTGTCTATGGGTCTGGGCTGTTCGCCCGCCGCCATCATTGCTACCCTTCGCCGCCTGTGGCGCGTTCGTGCCGTCTACCGATCAGGCGGCCCGTTATACTGGGTAATCAGGCCGCTACGCTCACGGTGGCGCTCCACGGCTAGAGCGATCAGACGGTCCAGCAACTGACTGTAGGGCAGTCCGCTGGCCTCCCACAACTTCGGATACATGCTGATGCGCGTGAAGCCAGGGATGGTGTTGATCTCGTTGAGCCAGAACGTCTCGCCGGATAAGAACATGTCGACCCGCGCCATGCCGGCGCAATCCAGCGTTTGGAAGGCGGCCAACGCGAGCGCTCGGGCTTGTTCGGTTTGCTCCGGCGTCAAGGGCGCCGGGATGCGCAATTCCGAGCTGTCTTCCAGGTATTTCGCCCGATAGTCGTAAAACTCCCGCTTCGGCGCAACCTCACCTGGCACGGACACGATCGGCTCGTGATTTCCGAGCACACTGCACTCGATCTCGCGGGGCGACGGCGCTGCCCGTTCCACCAATACCCTCGTATCGTACTGATCGGCGTCGTCGAGTGCAGCGCCGAGTTCCTCCGCCAAGTGGACCTTATGGACGCCAACGCTCGATCCCATGTTCGACGGCTTGACGAAGCAAGGGAAACCGATGCGCTCCCGCACCTGGCGGTCGATGATGGCGGGGTCGCGGCGGCGGGCGTGGCGCTCCACCAGCAGCCAGTCCAGCACCGGCAAGCCGCCGGCACGCAGGATCATACGCATGAGGTGCTTGTCCATGCCGACAGCGGAGGCGGCGACACCGGCCCCGACATATGGCACGCCGGCGAACTCCAACACCCCTTGCAAGGTCCCGTCTTCGCCATAGGTGCCGTGGACCAGCGGGATCACCACATCCGCCCCCCGCAGGCCGGCAGTGGCATCGGGCAACTGATTGCTGATGGTCGCCAATGTTGTCGCCGCCACGTCGGAAGTCCCCTGCTGCTCAGCAGCGGGAACTGCGACGCCGAGGGCCGGTACCGCGGCCAGTAACTGCCTGGAGGGTTCCGCCCGAAGCCAGCGTCCCTCAGACGTGATGGCCACGGGGATCACCTCGTAATGCGCTGGATCAAGCGCGGCCAGGACTGAACGGGCCGATTCGATCGAGACCTCGTGCTCGGCCGACCGTCCGCCGAAGAGAACGACCACCCTGGTCTTCGCTGCACTCATACCGGCATCAGGTTGCCCCCGGTGTGTTCACCAGCAACTCGACGAGGTAATCGAGGCGCATGCCGCGCGCTGCCTTCACCAGGACGACATCACCACGCGCCAACTCGCGGCGCAAGCGAGTCGCCAGCGTTTGGCGGCTCTCCGCAACCTCCGACTGCGGTGCCGGTTCGGGACGGAAGGCGGCATCGCCCGGCGCGTCGATGTGCTGTACCCGCTCGCTCGGCATGCCGGCCTCCCGTGCGCCATCAGCAATCCAGCGCGCCATCGTGCCGAAGGCAATCAGACGGTCGGCGGCCACCGCTGCCGCCGCACCAACAGCGCGGTGCTCAGCCTCTGCATACGCTCCCAGTTCATACATATCGCCCAGTATTGCCAGTCGCCGGCCCGGAGCGCCAAGCTCCCGCAAAGTCGCCAGTCCCGCCAGCATCGAGACGCGGTTGGCATTGTAGCTGTCGTCGATGATGACACTGCCGGAAGGACCTGGGCACAACTGGAGGCGCGAATGGACGGGAGCAAACCGCTCCAAACCGCGCTGTATCGTGTCCAACGGCAGGCCGCACTGCTCCGCCACGGCAATCACTGCCAACGCGTTGAGGAGGTTGTGCTTGCCGATGGCTTGCAGGCGCGCTTCGCCCCGCCCATTGGGTCCGCGCCAGCGGATCACCATGCCGTCCGCCGCCAGGCTAATAATCTGCCCGCTGTAGTCGGCGTGACCATCCGTACCGTAGTGTACGGCGGGCGCCCGCGACCGGAAGACCATGGCGCGCACGAAAGGGTCATCGCCGTTCAGGACTGCCAGGCCGCCGGCCGGCAAGGCTTCCACCAGCTCGCCCTTGGCAGTGGCAACGCCTTCCAGCGAGCCAAAGTACTCCAGATGAGCGCCACCGACATTCGTCACGATGCCGATGGATGGCGGCGCCAGCCGGCAAAGGGCGGTGATCTCCCCCACTCGTTGGGCGCCCATCTCCAGAACTGCATAGCGGTGCTGCTCGGTCAAGCCGTTGAGGATAGTCATGGAGAGACCGGTGTCCGTGTTGTAAGAAGCGGTCGGGCGCAACACAGCCTCGGGATAGCCGGCGTCGAGGACGGTCGCCAGCAGTTCCCGTGTCGTCGTCTTGCCGGCGCTACCGGTGACGCCGACGACAGTTTCGACACATGACCGCGCCAGCACCCGATTCGCCAGGCGAGCGAGGGCGCCACGCGGATCGGCAACCAGCACTTGCGGTACGTCGGCGCAGGCCGCCGGCACAGGCCGCTCCACCAGCAAAGCTCCCGCGCCGGCCGCACAGGCCGCTGGCGCAAACTCGTGGCCGTCGAGCCGCTCTCCCCGATAGGCGACGAAGAGCTGGCCCGGCCGGACCGAACGGCTGTCCGTCGCGGCCCCGACAAGGGTCCGGTCATCGGCCTCGTGTCCATGGGCAAGGACACCGCCGGTGAAGCGCACGACATCGGTCAGGGTAAACACTTACAGCGCCTCCACACCGCGCCGCAATGGATCAGCGGAGAGCGGCACCACCGAGCTATCCGGGGCCATCGTCCCTGCCGGGATATACACGCGCGGAACGCGACTGGCTAGGCCGCAAAGCACCTCGTAACCAATCGTGTCAAGGCGGCAGGCGATCTCACCAACCGTGATCGCCTGATCGCCCTGGCGCCCCAGCAGCACCGCGACATCGCCCGCCTCCACACCGGGCACATCGGTGACGTCCGCCATACAGAGGTCCATGCAGATGACGCCGACCAACGGCACGCGCCGGCTGTGCAAGAGAGCGGTCGTCCAGGCCTTCGGTGTCCGCCGCACGCCGTCGGCATAGCCCGCCTGCAGCACCGCTAGACGCGTTGGGCGGCTGGGCCGCCAGGTAGCCCCGTAGCTCACGGGTGTCCCCGCCGGGATAGTCTTCACCTGAGCCACCAGACACTGCAGCGAGAGGGCTGGCGCAAACTCGGCCGGGCACGGCGTCTCGGGTGAGGGGTCCAAACCATAGAGGGCCGCCCCCGGCCGCACAAGGTTAAAGTGACTCTCCGGCAAGCGCAGCGTCGCAGCGCTGTTGGCAGCGTGCCGCCAGCGCGGGCGGCAGCCCATGTCCTCTAGAGTCTGTAGCGCCAAACGAAAACGGCTAAGCTGCTCGCGCGCATACGCTTCATCAGCGGCATCGGCCGTCGCCAGGTGGGTAAAGATGCCTTCAACACGCAACCCCGGCGCCGCCAGCGCCCTTGTCGCCAGGTCACGCAGCCCTTCCAGCGGCGGCCCGAAGCGACTCATTCCCGTGTCTACCTTCAGGTGGACCCTGGCCGGTCGGACGAGCGCCTTGGCAGCCTCGGAGAGCGGCGCCAGCAGTTCGGGGTCGTAGGCCGTCACAATGATGTCGTTGGCGACGATGGTACTGGCCTGCCACCCCGGCGCGTAGCCCAGCATCAGGATGTCGGCAGTGATCCCCGCCTCGCGCAACTCCAGAGCTTCGTCCAGGCAGGTCACACCCAGCATGCGCGCACCGGCGGCCAGCGCGGTCTTGGCGACCGGCACAGCGCCATGACCATAGGCGTGCGCTTTGACGATCGCCAGGATGCCCGTGTGTGGCCCCACGACACGACGAATCAGGCCCACGTTGGCGGCAATCGCGCCCAACTGCACAGTGATCCAGGTGGGGCGGGCAAGCAGCACAGGCAACACTCCGGGGGGACGACGACGGGGCAGCAGTATACCATCGGGGCTGGGGCGAGGCCGCCGTGACGACCTCACCAGACTCACTGGGACGGCAACAGCACCTTCACGACCACCCGGCGCGAGCCGCCGGACACTCCGGCCGGCGCCAGCAACGGCGCGTGCACGTCGGTCGGAAAGAGGACGGCGCAGCAGCCGTTCTCCATCACTAACGTCGTGCCGGTGTCGTTGGGCATGCTGTACAGCACCAACTCCTTTTGTGTGTCGTATGGTGTAGTGACCGTGAGGTCCTTGACTTGCGCCAACTCCATGCGTTCTGACCCGGCCACCACGACCTGAATGTCGGCGTAGCGTCGGTGCGTCTCCATTTGCTGCTCAGCCCGCGGCTTTGTCAAGGAATGTTGCAACATGGCAAACAGCCGATCGCCGTCAAGGTCAACGCGCCGCGATTCGCCGACAGGTAGCTCTTGTAGCCACTGCATCGCCGGATGGCTGCCTTCCATGACTTGCCGCACAAAGTCGAAACCGGCGACAAATTCCCCGGCCACCTGCACCTGGCTGCCGCAGTCTTGCCAATACCCATAGATCGCCATGTTAGGTTTTCCTCCTCTCTTTGCCGCTCGGTCACGATGACCTCGCCCGCCCACTTACCGCTTCAACCGGCGCTCGATCCTGGCAACGCGGTCGGTGGCCGATCCCCCGGCAGCCGCAGGCACGGGCAGCGCGTGACTGATGCGCAAAGCAAGCTCCTCCAATGCCATCGAAAAAGGCTGGTTGGGCTGGCTCTTGACCAGGGGCACGCCTCGATTGTTTGCCTCCAGGACCCGGACGCCATTGTTTGGCAGCACCTGTAATAACGGCCGGCGCAGCGTTCGCTCGATCGCTGCCGCCGGCAGGTCACCGGCGTCCAGTGGCCTGTTGAGCAAGACGTTCCAGCGCTCGGGCGGAATCGCCAGCGACTGGAAGACGGCCGCCATCTGGACCGCCGAGCGAATCGATGTCAATTCGGGGGTCACGACCACCAGAATCAGGTCCGCGGCGTCGAAAACGGATAGACTGGACTCAACATAGGACGAGGGCAGATCAATATAGGAATAGCCGAAGGTTCGCTTGCAGGCGCCGAGCAGGCTCTTCACCAGGTCCGGCGTTATACGCTCTCCCTCCATGGGAGACCGCGCGCCGGAAAGCACAGCGAGACCGGGGCTGTGCTGTTCGGCGTACTGCGACAGGAAGTCGCGATCAAGCGTGAACACGGCCTGGGTCATCGCCAGATCGGCCAGCGTCCGTTTCGACTCAAGACCCAACAAGGATGCGGCATGACTATGGACCAGATCGAGGTCGACGAGCAACGACGGCATGAGGGTACCACCGCTCCACAGACTGGCGGTAATCAACGCCAGACTGGTCGCGATGGTGGTCGTACCGCTACCGCCCTTCGCCCCGACCAGGGCCACGACCCGGCCTTCCGGCTCCGGAGCAACGGCCTCAATCGTGCCATAGACGCGCGAGCGGGCGATCAAGGAGGTGACGCGGGCGGCAAGTTCCGCCCCTTCGAACGGCTTCTGCACATAGTCGTCGGCCCCGGCTTCGAAGCCGGCGACTTTGTCGACGGTGGCCCCTTGCGCGGTGAGCATCAGGACCGGCGTGCGCCGCAGCACCGGATCATCGCGTATTGCTTTGCACACTTCAAAGCCGCTCATTCCGGGCATATTGACGTCCAGCACCAGGACATTCGGTGTCGAGGCCTTGGCCAGGGCAAGGGCTTCAACGCCATCCGCAGCCTGGATCACGGTCATGCCGCGGTTTTGCAGCAACACCTGCACCAACCGGCGGATGTGGCCGTCGTCGTCGGCGACCAGCACGACGGGCTTCGCCTCGGCCGCGCCGCCGCCATCGGAAATCGTCGGTACAGTCATGACAGTCTCCACCCCCGTCGGCAACAGCTCGGACAGGCGATGGTCGAGTTCGCCCTTGTGCTGCCGATCCTCTTACTTCTGGTGCTGATGCTCTTCGATCTGGGCCGAACCGTCCAGGCGCACACCACAGTCGCTGCCGCCGCCCGCGAAGGCGCCCGTGCCGGCAGCATCGCTGCCACCGGCGCTGACCCAGCCGCTCTGGTACAAACGATAGCAGCGGATGCCGTCCAGTCGGCAGCGATTCCCCTCGACATTCCGACTACCTCGATTAGCGTGCTCCAGACATCGACAAACGTTACCGTGTCCGTTGTGTACCGTGTGGCGCCCGTAACGCCCATGGTCGGACTCATCGTAGGCGGCAGCATCACAGTTGTCGGCACGTCTAGCTTGCCCGTGCAGTAGCGAACGCTGTGCCACCTGACGCGGGGATTAGCCTCCGGCGAGTCGGAGCATCTGGGGCAGAGCGGGTCCCAGCAGGACGATGAGCGTGACGGGCAGGATCAGGAGCGCGGTAGGAATCAGTATTTTGGTCGGGGCCTGAGCAATTTTGCGTGATGCGACAGTGCGCCGTTCGCGCCGCGCTTCTTCCGCCTCGGCGCGCAAGATGAGCACCAGACTGCTGCCCAGTCGTTCGGCGGAGCCAACGCGGCCAGCCAGCCGGCGCAGCGTCTCCAGGTCCAGTGTATCTGCTATCTGGCGAAGCGCTTCGCCCCGATTCATGCCGAACTGTGTCAGCGTCGCCACCCGTTCCAGTTCTCTGCCGGCCGCCGAGTGCCATTCAGCGACGACTTCTCGTATTGCCGCATCCAGCGAGAGACCGGCCTCCATCGCCAGCACCAGCAGGTCCAGGGTCGCGGGAAGACTTTGGAGCACCGCCTGCCGGCGCCGGGCTGCGCGACGGTCCAGCCAGACGCCGGACAGCAGCGCTGCCAGAACGATGTAGCCGGGGAATAGGAGGAGCGCGGCACTGGAGCCGGCGACGATGCTTGTCAGGGCAGCGGCGATGGCTCCGAAGGCGACAGCCAGGAGCAGCAACTGAGCGGGCGAAAAGCGCTCGGCCAGTTGCGCGCGTTCCAGCCGACGTTGCAGGTTTCGCTGGTAGTACTTCGGCGCGAGACGCGAAGCCAGTCGTTCTGCTCCGGCAAGCCAGGTAGCCGGCGTGTGCGGTTGCACGGCCACCGCTTCGACTGCCCGCAGGCGTGCTTCCATGCGGCTGAGGTGGCGGAGGAGAGCCAGCGCCGCCAGCGCGCAACAGGCCGCCACAATCCCGCTGACCGTGAGTAAGGTGCTCGGTGAAACGAGCGTCACCGCCGACATTGTCCCTGCCTTCACAATTCGATGCGCGTAAACGAACGCATGATCAGAAATCCGGTGACTTCCATGACGCCCGCGACTACGAGGAGCAAGTTCCAGCCCGGTTGTAACAGGCCGCTGATGTACGGGCGGTCTATGACGTACAGTAGGACGAAAAGCAGGATGGGCAGCGCCACGACGACGTAGGCGGCCAGCATCTGCCCGGCGGCCGCCGTGCTCAACTCGTCTTGCAGGCGCACCTGATCATGGACCGTGTCGGCGGCGATGCGCAAGAGCATCGGCAGATCGCCGCCGATGCGATGGTGCATATTGAGGGCCGATGTCAGCAGTGCCACCGGCGTGACGGGCACCCGCCGTTCCATGGTACGCAGCGCCTCTGAGACAGGCATACCCAGCCCGACCTGGCGTGCAACCCGGCCATACTCATCTCGTGACGGCTCCGGCGCCTCTTCGGTGAGCGCCGTGATACTCTGCACGAGGCTCTGGCCGGCACGGAGATGGGAGATCAGGATGTCGATAACATCCTCTGTTTGGCGACCAATCTTCCGGCGATAGAGCCCGACCTGTCGTGCGACGACCCTGCCCGCGACGAAATTGGCCGCCACGGCCCCAAAAAGGAAGCCGAGCGGCGCCCGAATGACCAGCCAGACGGCGCATCCGGCAAGGATGGCAACCAGCAGTCGCCGAAACACATAGGTCGCGGGTGTTACCGTCCAGGGGGTGAACTCCAGGTCACGGTCGCCTCGAGCCACCAGGCGCCTGCCGACGTTCGTCTGCTCCAGGCGGCCGACCGGGCCGGACCGGCGACTCGCTGCGGCGCCTACGGCCGAAGCCGATGGAGGCATTGCGCTGTCGGCTGAGCCGGCCATGAGTTGCCGCGGAAATTGTGCAATTCAACCGCAAACACCGTCTCGGCCTGGTTGCCGGCGGCGAGTCCATGGTTCGAATTCTCGGAAGTCGGCACGATGCTCGCGGCAGCGACATTGAGTTTTCCCGGCGTGGAAGAGTGACACGGGACGATGCCCGCGCCCCGGCGTCGATGCCCGTGCCGGACCTCGTAGTAGAAATTATTTCTCCCTCCGACCGCGCCGACCGCGTTTTGGACAAAATCCACGACTGGCTGCGGACAGGCGTGCAACTGCTGTGGTACGTCAACCCAGAAACCGGCAACACCACAGTCTACGAGGGTAATCGTGTGACCTACGTGGCAGCCGACGAGACGTTGGATGGAGGCGACGTGTTGCCGGGATTCCAGGTTCGACTGCGCGACCTGCTGGACGAACTGAACGAGGCGATGGAATAGCGTGGCGCTCCTGCTGCCGTCGCTCGGCTAGTCCGGTTGGTCGTTCGGCAACCCGTACAACTCCCCATACTTCATCCGCAGATACCGCGTGAAGTACTTCGGGTTCAGTGGCTCCCCGGTCAAGCGGCGAATCAATTCATGCGCCGGATAGATGCGGCCGAAACGGTGAATCTGCGCGCGTAGCCATTCGCGCACGAAGAGGAGGTCGCCGCCCGCGATCCGCTCATCGAAGTCGGGGAACTGGCTGCGCAGGGTGGCGAGGAGCTGGGCGAAGTAGAGGTTGCCGAGGGAATACGTAGGGAAGTAGCCAAGCGAACCGTAGGACCAATGGACATCCTGCAGCACACCCTCGGCGGCATTGCGCGGCGTGATGCCCAGCATCTCTTCCATCTTGGCGTTCCAGGCCTCCGGCAGATCATCTACCTGCAGCCGTCCGTTCAAGACGGCGGTCTCCAGCTCGAAGCGCAAGATGATGTGCAGGTTATAGGTGACTTCGTCGGCCTCGACACGGATAAAGGTCGGTCGTACCGTGTTGATAGCGCGCAGGAAGGCGTCCTCCCCGACGTCGTGCAACTGCTCTGGAAAGACCACGCGCAGACGCGGAAACCAGTAGCGCCAGAACGGGGCGCTGCGGCCGATGGCGTTCTCCCAGAGGCGCGACTGCGACTCGTGCATGCCGAGCGATGGACTGCTCGCCAGCGGCGTGCGCGCCAGCGCCAGGTCGATTCCTTGCTCGTACAAGGCATGGCCACCTTCGTGAATCGTGCCGAACAGGCCGCCACGCAAGTCATCCTCGCTGACGCGTGTGGTCACTCGCACATCGGTTGGTGAGAAACTGGTGGTGAAGGGATGAGCAGAATAATCCTGCCTTCCGGCGTCGAAGTCGAAGCCCATTGCGCCGAGTACGGCCAGGCCAAAGTTCCACTGCTTTTGCTTGTCATAATGCCTGACGAGAACGCCTGGGTCAGGCTGAACACCGCTGTTGCGGAGCTCGCTGAGCAGTTGCACCGTGTCACGGCGCAGGCCATCAAAAACGGCCGCGGTCATCGACTCGGTTTGACCCGGCTCGTACTCGTCCAGCAGCGCATCGTAGGGCGACTCAGCGTAGCCGACGAACTGCGCTTCCCGGCGTTTGAGGTCGATCACTCGCGCCAGATCATCACGGAAGACGGCGAAGGAAGAGTCCGCGCGCGCTCGTTGCCAGCTTTCGAAGGCGCGCGCCGTGGTCTCCGCCAGCTCTTTGACAAAGCTGGTCGGTAACTTGACCGCCCTTTCGATGTCTCGCCTGACCTCTCGCAGGAGCGCTACGCCGGTGTCGCCCCTAAACGGCGGCGGTCCGCTGCCCTCTCGCTCGGCGCGCTCCAGGGCCGCTCGCAGCGTAGGGGCGGTCAGGCGCTCGTGGTGAATTGCCCGGAGCGTTCCCTGCTGGAAAGCCCGACTCTCGGCGCCCTTCGGGCGCATCATGGTCTGCTGGTCCCAGTCGAGCAACCCGGCGGCGGCAGCCACGTCGGCCAGATCGTGTACTTGTGTGAGAAGCTCATCCCAGCCAGTCGTCATTCGTTCTTCCTATCCGATTGCCATCACGCCTCGCTGACGCCACAATGGCGCATCCTACCACGACCCGCATCCGCATGTTCCGGGAAAACGGTACCCGCTAGGCGCACCAAACATGGCATGCTGATCGGCGCGGTACGCGCACCGGCTGCACGGTCTGGCGTAGGATGGCAATGGACAAGAGGGTGTGACCGAAACCAAAACAACGGACCACAGCGGGAAGGACGGCAATGAAGGCGCTGATATTGGGAGCGGGTTATGCTACCCGGTTAGGTGAACTCACCCGCGACCTGCCCAAGCCATTGCTGCCAATCGCCGGCAAGCCAATGATCGATCACCTCTTTGCCCAACTGGATGCTATAGCGGAGATTGACGCGGCTTACGTCGTCACGAATGCCCGCTTTGCCGACCAGTTCGCACGCTGGGCGGAGCACAGACAGGGCCGCTTACCGGTAACCGTACTGAACGATGGTACGACCAGCGACCAGAACAAGCTTGGAGCGATTGGCGACATCCGCTATTCGGTGCAGCAAGCGAACATCATCGACGACCTCTTTGTGGGAGCAGCGGACAACCTGTTTGACTTCGACCTTCGCCCCTTCTTCAGCTTCTTTGGCCGTCGAGGCTCAAGTATCGGCCTGTATGATGTCGGCCGCCTGGACCTCATGCCGCAGTACAGCGAGGTGCGACTCGACAACACGCAGCGCATCGTTCACCTTGTCGAAAAGCCGGCCCATCCCACTTCCACTTTCATGGCCACCGCCCTGTATATCTTCCAGGCCGCCCACCTGCCGCTCCTTGACCGTTACCGTGCCGAAGGCGGCAACATGGACTCGCCCGGCTTCTTCCCCGCCTGGCTCCATCGCCATGTCCCCGTCTTTGGCTACGTGTTCCAAGGACGCTGGTTCGATATAGGCACGCCAGCCCAATATGAGCAAGCGAATGATGTGTGGACCCGCGAAAGGGTCCGGTAGGTTCGCCCAGATGGAGCCTGCAGGATCATTCGACGCTGTAGTCCTGGCCGGCGGTAGGAGTTCACGGCTTGGCTTCGACAAGGCGCTCCTGCGAATCAACGGCGAGCCTCTGGTGCAGTGGCTTCCCAGCCAGCTTGCTGGCATGTTCGGGTCAGTGGCTATAGTCGTTGATCGACCGAAGCGCTACGATGTTACCTTTCCGCAGTTGCTGGATACCTGGCCCGACGCTGGTCCCCTAGCAGGTATCGCAGCCGGGCTGCAAGCGTCGGCCGCACCTGCCCTGTTCGTCTGCGGCTGCGACATGCCGCTGTTGCAACCGGCCCTACTTCAGCGACTGTGTTCGGCCCTGGAAGACTATGACCTGGCCATTCCCGAACGTGCCGGTCGGCTGGAACCGCTCTGCGCCGTCTACGCTGCGTCGTGCTTGCCAGTCATTCAACAACTACTTCGCGACCGCCGGCTGCGCGCCAACGGTGTGGCCGAGATAGTGCGAACTCGGACCCTAACGGAAATGGAGTGGCGTGACCTCGATCCAGAGGGTGATTCGTTTCTGAGCATTAATGCACCGAGCGACCTGTTGCGCCTTCAGGCACGAGCAGCGACCTACGGACTGACGCTTGAGCGTCGGGTGAGCGGACATAGCGACATCGCTGGTAGCACGAGTCGCTGACCCGCATGCACAATCCGGGCGACCGTCGTTGGCGCTCGGGCCAGTGGCGTGCTACATCTGCATCATCGGGACGAAAGAAGCCAGAGAGGAACACGCCATGGTCACCTGTGAGAGTTGCGGCAGCACCGGTTACCCCCAATACGCCGAAAGCACAGTGCGCTGCCGGGGCTGCGGCGGGCGAGTGCGCCCCGCGACGCCGGAAGAGGTGCGGCGAGATGCACCGGCGGACCGGCCGTAGACAGATAGCAAAGGAGGGGGGGCAGGCGCGACGCGCCTGCCCCCTCCTGCTGTGAATCCCCTTACTCCTCGCCGTCGTCGGGCAGCAAGAAGGACGGATCGAGATCGTCGCCTTCGCCTGGGTCGGGGAAGGCGTCCGGGAACTCGCCGGGGAAAGCATCCGGGAACTCGCCCGGCAGCCCCTCGGCCAGCATAGTCTGGGCCTGCTCCAGCGCCAGGCGGGCCTGCTCCGCTAGCATGGCGCGCTTCACCAGGCCGGTGCCGGCCGGGATGAGCTTGCCAATAATCACGTTCTCCTTGAGGCCCGTCAGCCGGTCGCGTGCCCCGGCAATGGCGGCTTCCGTTAACACGCGGGTCGTCTCCTGGAAGCTCGCCTTGGCCAGGAAGCTCTCCGTGTTGAGGGACGCCTTGGTGACGCCCAAGAGCACCGATTCGGCGGTTGCCGGCTCGCCACCCTCGGACAGCACCCGTGCGTTGATCTCCTCAAAGGTGAAGCGATCAACCAGTTCAGACGGCAGAAGGTCCGTGTCGCCCGCCTCCTCCACCTTCACGCGCCGCAACATCTGGCGGATGATGATCTCAATGTGTTTGTCGTTGATCGGCACACCCTGCGAGCGGTACACCTTCTGCACTTCGGCTACCAGGTAGCGCTGCACGGCTTCCCGGCCCTGGACGCGCAGCTTGTCCTGCGGGTTGGCCGGCCCCTCCGTCAGTTCCTGGCCGGCTTGCACGATGTCGCCGTCTGCCACGCGCAGGCGTCCGGTGGCGGGAATGTTATACTCCCGTTCTTCCGTGTCGTGGTAACGCACGACCGCCTGGCCGCCTTCCAGGCTCACCGTGCCGGAGATCTGCGCGTAGTCCTGCCCCGGCACAGCCAGCAGGTTGCCGTCTTCCGATTCCGAGACGGCGCCGGACGCTGGGCGCGTCAGCAGCGCGCCGGACTCGACATGGTCTCCGTCACCAACCGTCCACTGCATGCCGGCCGGCAGGACGTGTACTTCAGTATCCACATCCTGGGACACGATCTTGACCTTGCGTGCGGTGTCCGTGCGCTCCACGGTCACCTTCCCGCCGATCTCGGTCAGGACGGCAGCCTCTTTGGGGATGCGCGCTTCGAACAGTTCTTCGACGCGCGGCAAGCCCATGGTGATGTCCTCACCGGCCACGCCGCCGGTGTGGAAGGTACGCATCGTGAGTTGCGTTCCCGGCTCGCCAATCGACTGGGCAGCGATGATGCCGACCGCCTCACCGATGCCGATCGGCTCGCCGGAGGCCAGGTTGCGACCGTAGCACATCGCGCACATGCCGCGCCGTGCCTCGCAGGTCAGCGCCGAACGCACCAGCACCTCGTCAATACCGGCGTCCGTCAACATGTAGGCCAGGGCCTGGTTGACCTCCTGATTGCGCTCGACGATGAATTCGCCGGTGCGCGGGTCCGCCACCGAGCGCGCCGGGACGCGCCCGTTCAGGCGGGTGCGGAACAACTCCTGCGCCGCCTTGAGCCCTGGCTCAATGCTGTAGTTCACGCTGTCGGTCACACGGACGGTGATGCCGTTCTCGGTGCCACAGTCCTCTTCGTAGACGATGACGTCCTGTGCGACGTCGATCAAACGGCGCGTCAGATAGCCGGACTCCGCCGTGCGAATAGCGGTGTCGGCCAGACCCTTGCGCGCACCGTGGGTACTCATGAAGTACTCCAGGACGGTGAGACCTTCGCGCAGGTTGGAACGCACCGGCAGCGGGATGATCTGCCCTTTCGGGTTGGCGAAGAGACCGCGCATGCCGGCCAACTGGCGGATCTGGTTGAAACCACCCTTGGCCGCCCCCGATTCCGCCATCATGGCGATGGGGCCGAACTGCGGCAAGTTCTTGCGCACTTCCTTGAGCAGGTCCTCCTCCACCCGCTTCCAGAGGGTGATCAGGCTCTGCGTTCGCTCGTCCTCGGTGATCAGACCGCCGCGATAGTTATCCTCGAAAGCATTGGCCTCGGCGTCGGCCATCGCCAGCATCTCAGCCTTGATCGCGGGCACCGTGATGTCGTCCATCGCCGCCGTCGTGCCGGACATCGTGGCGTAGTGGAAGCCCAGGTTTTTGATCTGGTCTACCGTCTCCGCCGTGACCTCCGTGCCGCACTCGCGGAAGCATTCGCCGATCAGCCGGCGCATGTTGGCCTTATCCACCAGTTCCCGCGCCGTGCCGTTGTTGTAGAAGCGCAGCGCCTCCGGCAGGACATTGTTGAAGGTCAGGCGCCCGACGCTCGTCTTCACCCCGAGCGTCTTGCCAAACCTGATGCTGCCATCGGGATGCTGCTGGGGAACCGGCACGACCTTTTCTTTCAGCACACGGCCGACGCTGGTTTCGACGTACCCGCCATCCGGCGCGTTGTCGTAGTCTGCATGCGAGACGCGGACGAAGACCGGCGTTTGCAGGCTAACCATACCGGCCTCACGCGCCATGAAGGCGTCTTCGTAGCCGTCAAAGACCTTGAAGCGACCGACGTTGTGCGACGCATCCGGGTCGTCGTCCGGCCGCATGTTCATGAGGTAGTAGCAACCCAGCACCATGTCCTTGGTCGGACTGACGATTGGCTCGCCATCGGCAGGCGAGAGCAAGTTGTGGCTGGCCAGCATCAACTGGCGCGCCTCGTCCTGCGCCGCCTGCGACAGGGGGACGTGGACAGCCATCTGGTCGCCATCAAAGTCGGCGTTGAAGGCGGTGCAGACCAGCGGGTGAATCTGGATGGCCGAGCCTTCTACCAGGATCACGTCGAATGCCTGGATGCCCAGGCGGTGCAGTGTGGGGGCGCGGTTGAGCAAGACGGGATGGCCCTGCACCACCTCCTCCAGCACGTCCCAAACTTCGGGACGCTGCCGTTCTACGATACGCTTGGCGCTCTTGATGTTGTGGGCGAAGCCGCGCTCGACCAGCTTGCGCATCACGAAGGGCTTGAAGAGTTCCACAGCCATGCGCTTGGGCAGCCCACACTGGTGCAGCTTCAGGTGCGGCCCGACCACGATCACGGAGCGACCGGAGTAGTCCACGCGCTTGCCGAGCAAGTTCTGGCGGAAGCGTCCCTGCTTGCCTTTCAGCATGTCGGAGAGTGACTTCAGCTTGTGGTTGCCGGAGCCGGACACCGGGCGGCCGCGTCGGCCATTGTCGATCAGGGCGTCGACAGCTTCCTGCAGCATACGCTTCTCGTTGCGGATGATGATGTCCGGCGCGCCCAACTCCAGTAGTCGCTTTAAGCGGTTGTTGCGGTTGATGACACGGCGGTAGAGGTCGTTGAGATCGCTGGTGGCAAAGCGACCGCCGTCCAACTGGACCATCGGGCGCAGGTCCGGCGGGATCACCGGCAGGACGGTCATCACCATCCACTCCGGCCGCGCGCCGGACTTGCGGAAGTGTTCCACGACGCGCAAGCGCTTGGTGGCCTTCTTGCGGCGCAAGCCGGTGCCGCTGGAGTTGCGGATCTCGTCGCGCAGCTTGAGCGACAGCTCGTTGAGGTCCAGCCCCATGATGATGTCGCGCACCGCCTCGGCGCCCATTCCCGCCTCGAAGACATGGGCGTACAGTTCTTTCAACTCGCGGTACTTCTGCTCGCTGATCAGGTCGTAGACTTTCAGTGTCGTCAGATCGTCGTGACCGCGGGCGCCACGCTCGCGCTCCTCAACCGCTTCCGTCTCGATCTTGCGGTCAACGTTCTTCAGTTCCGTCTCCGCCTCGTTCTGGAAACGGGCGAGCTTGTTCTCGCGGTCGCTCACGCTCTTTGCGGTGTCGGCGTCGATTTTGGCCGCTTCGGCGCGGGCCCAGCGTTCCGCTTCGGCGGTAGCAGCGGCGAAGACGTCATCGTCGACGGTCGCGCCGGCGCGCACGATCACTGCTTCGGAAGGACCGAACTTGACGTCGGCGTTAGTTGCCTGGCCCCGGATCGCTTCCAGCGTATCCAGCAGCGTCTGGCGCTCCGTGGCGAGACGGCCCGGCAACTCTTCCCGGCGGCGGACGTAGTTGTCCTGGTCGCGGGCGTAGGTGGCTTCCAGGTCGCGGCTGCGTTGCTCGCGCAGCTCCTCGATCTCGACAAGGCGGTCGGCGCGGCTGTTCTCGATGTACGCGACGCGCGCTTCCAGGTCGGCCGCAGAGCTTGCCAGCGCTTCCTGACGGCCCTCCTCATCAATCTTCGTCACGATGTAGTTGGCGAAGTAAAGGATCTTTTCCAGGTTGCGGGGCGTGATGTCGAGCAGAATGCCGAGATAGCTCGGCGTCCCCTTGAAGTACCAGATGTGGCTCACGGGCGACGCCAGTTCGATATGGCCCATGCGTTCGCGGCGCACCTTGGCGCGCGCGACTTCGACGCCGCACTTGTCGCAGACGATACCCTTGTAACGCACGCGCTTGTACTTGCCGCAGTAGCATTCCCAGTCTTTGGTCGGACCGAAGATGCGCTCGCAGAAGAGGCCGTCTTTCTCCGGCTTCAGCGTGCGGTAGTTGATTGTTTCCGGCTTCGTCACCTCGCCATACGACCAGGAGCGAATCTGCTCCGGCGACGCCAGGCTGATCCGAATGCCGGTGAAACCGTTGACTTCTAACACTTAGCGCTCCCACCGACTGAGGTTGATATCCTCTAAGGCCGACATCGGTTCGTTGTTGGAGTCGTCCAGCAGTTGCACGGTCTCGTCGTTGTCGTTGAGGACATCGACGGCCAGGCCCAGGCTTTGTAACTCTTTGACGAGCACCTTGAAGCTCTCCGGCACGCCTGGTTCCATAATCTCCTCACCTTTGACGATGGCCTCGTAGGTCTTGACACGACCGACGACGTCGTCGGACTTCACGGTCAGCAACTCCTGGAGGATGTTGGCTGCGCCGTAGGCTTCCAGCGTCCAGACCTCCATCTCCCCGAAGCGCTGACCGCCGAACTGCGCCTTGCCGCCCAGCGGCTGCTGGGTAATCATCGAGTACGGTCCCGTGCTGCGCGCGTGGATCTTGTCTTCCACCAGGTGATGCAGCTTCATCATGTAGATCATGCCAACCGCGACCGGTTCATCGAACGGCTGACCCGTGCGCCCGTCGTAAAGTTTTGACTTGCCCGCCAGTGCGGCCGGCAGTTCGATGCCGCGGAAGCTCTGCCCGAGCTGATCCTCCAGCGCCAGCAGACCATAGACGTGGCCGTTGGTGGTTTTGCCATTGGCCATTGCGCCGGCCGTCACCAGCGCATCCTCCAGATCACCATCGGCCGTCGCCTTCGGTGGACGGGCTGCCTCCAGTGCCGGGCGGATTAATTCCCGCCAGTTCTGATCGAGCCGCGCTTCCAGTTCCGCCGGCAGCATCCCTGTCGGGTCCTCACCGTGACTCAGGTACCAGGCACGGCGAATCTGGTCTTTGATCTCGGACTCCGAAGCGCTGTCGAAGACCGGCGTCGCCATCTTGACGCCCAACTGCGCAGCCGCCCAGCCCAGGTGCGTCTCCAGCACCTGACCGAGGTTCATACGGGCCGGCGCACCCAGCGGGTTGAGGATGATGTCAATCGCCGTACCATCGGGCAAGTAGGGCATATCCTCAATCGGCATGATCCGCGAGATGACGCCCTTGTTGCCGTGGCGACCGGCCATCTTGTCCCCGGCCGATATCTTGCGCTTCTGGGCAATCGCCACGCGCACCAACTGGTTGACGCCCGGCGGCAGGTCATGACCCGCTTCCCGGGAAAAGACGCTGACGTTCACCACTTTGCCGTGCTCGCCGTGCGGTACGCGCAGCGAGGTGTCCTTTACTTCGCGCGCCTTCTCACCGAAGATGGCGCGCAGCAGGCGCTCTTCCGCCGTCAGCTCGGTCTCGCCCTTCGGCGTGATCTTGCCGACTAGGATGTCGCCCTGCTCCACGTTGGCCCCGATGTAGACGATGCCGCGTTCGTCCAGGTTGCGCAGACTCTCCTCCCCCACGTTGGGGATCTCCCGGGTGATCTCCTCCGGGCCGAGCTTGGTGTCGCGGGCGTCGACTTCTTCCTTTTCGATATGGATCGAGGTGAACTTGTCTTCGCGGACTAGACGCTCGCTGAGGATGATGGCGTCCTCGTAGTTGCCGCCTTCCCAGAACATGAAGGCCACCAGCACGTTTTCGCCGAGGGCCAGTTCACCGTTCTGGGTGGAGAGGCTGTCGGCCAGCGGCTGGCCGTTGGTGATGCGATCGCCCTTGTCGACGATCGGGCGCTGATTGATGCACGTTGCCGCGTTGGAACGCAGGAACTTCACCATCGGGTAGGTCTGGCGATCCCCATTGTCGTCCTCCACGATGACGTGGCGGGCGGTGACCTCCACCACCGTGCCGTCGCGTTCGGCCAGCAAGACCTGGCCAGAGTCGCGGGCAGCCTGCATTTCCAGCCCGGTACCCACCAGGGGCGACTCGGGGTGGAGCAAGGGGACAGCCTGGCGCTGCATGTTGGAGCCCATCAGCGCCCGGTTGGCGTCGTCGTGTTCCAGGAAAGGGATGAGCGCCGGGGCAATCGCCACGATCTGCTTGGGTGATACATCCATCAGGTCGATGCGTTCCGGGTCTTCCTGCAAGAAGTCCTCGCCGTGGCGGCAGGAGACGCGGGCGGCCACAAACTCGCCGTACTCGTTGAGCGGCGCGTTGGCTTCGGCGATGGTGTACAGTTCCTCGGTATCCGCCGAGAGAAAGTCGCGTTTGGGATCAATCGTCGCCGACACGTAGGGGACGATCGTCACCTCGCGTGCGTGTAGGTCAGCGATACGCTTCAGCGTCGCCGCCTTGATGCGTGTTCCCCGTGTGACCAGCACCTTGCCACCGGCATCGACGATGTCCTCGTCGAGCTGCCGGTTGAGCAGGTCCGGGCTGTTGCTATCCAGCCGACGAATCACCTGGCGGTACGGCGTCTCAATGAAGCCGAAGTCGTTGATGCGCGCATAGGTGGCCAGTTGCCCGATCAGGCCGATGTTCGGACCTTCCGGCGTCTCAATTGGGCAGATGCGGCCGTAGTGCGAGTGGTGTACGTCGCGCACGTCGAAGCCGGCACGATCGCGGCTGAGACCGCCCGGACCCATGGCCGAGAGGCGGCGCTTGTGCTCGATCTCCGCCAGCGGGTTGGTCTGGTCCATAAACTGGCTGAGCTGGCTGCCGCCGAAGAACTCCTTCAGCGCCGCGGCCACGGGACGGATGTTGATCATGGCGCTCGGCGTGGCCGCCGACTCGTCCTGAATCGTCATCTTCTCCTTGATGACCCGCTCCATGCGAATCAAACCGACGCGAAACTGCTTCTCGATAAGCTCCCCGACGGCGCGGACACGGCGGTTGCCCAAGTGGTCAATGTCGTCCGGCCGACCTTCGCCGTTGTTCAGCTTGATCAGCATCTTCACCATGGCGATGATGTCTTCTTCGTCCAGGGTGCGTACCGATTTGCCGAGCGTCAGTCCCAAACGCTTGTTGACCTTGTAGCGGCCAACACGGCCAAGGTCGTAGCGGCGGTCACTGAAGAAGGTGTTGGCCATCAGGCTGCGGGCGTTATCCAACGTGGGCGGATCGCCGGGCCGGACACGCTTATAGACCTCGATCAACCCGTCTTCGACGCTCTTTGCCGGGTCCTTGTCGATCGTGGATGCCATGTACTGGTGGTCAGGATTAGTGTCGATATCGGCGAAGCGCTCCTTCAGGGCAGCGCTATCACCGATGCCGATGGCGCGCAAAAAGGTGCTGATGGGGATCTTGCGTTTGCGGTCAATCTTGACCGACATAACGTCTCGGTTGGAGGTCTCAAACTCCATCCAGGCTCCGCGACTGGGGATCACCTTTCCCTGGCAGAGCTGCCGGCCGGAGGTGGCGTCGGTCTCTAGCGTGAAGTACACGCCCTCCGAACGCACCAACTGCGACACGACGACGCGTTCGGTGCCACTGATAATGAAGGTGCCTTGCGGCGTCATCATCGGAAACTCGCCGAAGTAGATATCTTGCTCTTTGATCTCGCCAGTGCTCTTGATGAGCAAGGTCGCCTTGACGCGCAGGGGGGCCGAATACGTGCGGTCCTGCTCGCGGCACTCGGCCACCGTGTATTTCGGCTTGCCAAACGCTTCGTCGGACACGATGAAACGCAACTCGTAACTACGGCCCGAAAAGTCCGTAATCGGGGAAATTTCGCGAAAAAGCTCGCGCAAACCGAAAGCGGCAGTGTTGCCCGGATCGGGCAAACCCTGCGCTATCGCCTGCCGACGGGCCGCCTCTGCCTTTCTCCAACTTTCTCCGGTAAAATCACCGAAGGATTCGATCTGAGTCCGGATAAGATCGGGAATTGGTAAAATCTCAGGAGCCTTACCAAACCGGACGCGATCAGCCAAAGTGTCACCCCTCGCTTAACGGCGCAAACGACAAACCAGGGTCCGCCGTGCGAACCCCCAAACGAATAGCTTAACAGGTAGAGCGGTCGACGGTCAATGTTCTGCGAATAGAGACAAAGCGCTTCTAGTATACTCACCGCAACGAGCCTGGCGACTTTAGTCGCCAGCCGTCTCGACACCACCTAGCTCGCGCTGTTCCTCGCCAGCCAGATGAGCCGGGGGGCTTCGGCGCTGTACGGCCCCAGGTCGTAGCTGCCGAACACCGTTTCCAGTTCATACCCTGCAGCGAGTAATAACCATTCTACCTCATATCGGTAGAAAAAGCGCAAGCGCAACGTCACGGTGGTGCGCCGCAAGACTGCGCCGCCAACGTCACGGCGGGTGGGGCTGGCGGCGGCGATCTCTTCGTCATACATGATCCTCGTGTGCAGTTGCTGTTCCGCCTGATCGGCACTGCTGCTCACCGATTGTGTCACCCAATGGCCATCGGGAGCCTGCCGGCGATAGCCAAACATCCATTGCCCGGAGCTGTCGGGGGCGGTGGAGGCATAGGGGTTCCACTGGTCAATCAGCAAGCGTCCATCGGGTCGCAGGTGACGGCGCACGTTCGCCAACGCCGCAAGTTGCTCGCGCGGGGTCAGGAGATGGGAAAATGTGTTCAGGGAAAAGAAAGCAAGACCAAAGCGCTCCGCCAGTGAGACTGTGGCCGCATCAGCATGCACCAGGGACAAGCGCTCGCCTACTCCCGCGCCAGCCGCTCGTTGTCCGGCCAACGCCAGCATGGGCTGTGACACGTCGATCCCCGTGATTTCGTGGCCGGCCATCGCCAGCGGTACGGCGACGCGTCCGCTCCCCACCCCGATGTCCAGCAAGCGGCCGCTCACCATGCGGGCAAACTCGCCGTAGAAGGCCAGATCGTCATCGAAGCCGGCGTGGTCAAGGTCGTAGAAGCGAGCGATCGGATCGTAGATTGCCGCCTGTTTGGCGCTCGCTCGCCGGTCAGACGGCGGCACCGGGTGCTCGCTCAATCCCGTTATGCAGCGTGCCGATACCGTCGATACTGATGCGCACCGCATCGCCCGCTTCCAGGGTAAAGGCGTCGTCCGGCACGATACCCGTACCCGTCAGCAGAAAGGCCCCGTGGGGAAAGACGTTGTCCAGCATCAAGTAACGCACCAATTCTGCCGGTGATCGCTTGAGGTTAGCGGTACTCGTGTCGCCGCTGAACGCGACAGCACCCTGGCGCTCGATGCGCAGGTGAATTGCCAAGGATTGGGCGTCCGGGATGTCACGGGCCAACACAATGGCCGGTCCAAGGCCACAGCAGCGCGCGTAGACTTTCGCTTGCGGCAGATACAGCGGGTTGGCGCCCTCAATGTCGCGCGAGCTGACGTCGTTGCCAACCGTGTAGCCGAGAATCGTGCCCCGCGGCCCCACGAGCACGGCCAGCTCCGGCTCCGGCACGTTCCAGTGCGAATCACTGCGAATGTAGACGGTCCCGCCACTGCCGACGGTGCGACTCGCAGTCGCCTTGAAAAACAACTCCGGCCGCTCAGCCACGTAGACGCGATCATAGATGCCGCTCTGCTTGGACTCGTCCTCGCGCGCCCGGGCGCTGCGCTGGTAGGTTACGCCGGCAGCCCACACCTCCTGGTCGTCCAGTGGCGCCAGGAGGTGATAATCACCCGCCGTCCCCGATTCTAGCTCGGGCCACAAACAGACCGGCGGCGCGGCGGTACTCGTCTCCAGCGCTGTATAGGCCGCGGCCGAGTTCTCCTCCAGATGCTGCAGCAGTTCACCAAGTACACGGTGCGGCGCCGCATACACCCGATCATCGACCACGACGCCGAAACTAGGCTCAGCATTCACTTGAGCGTAACGGCAAATGCGCATGGACCCCTCCCCACTCACCACACATACGCCGCGGTGTCATCGGAGAGGATACTACAGCGTCACAAGGCGGCCGTCACGACCGCCGCTGAAGTTCATCCAACTGACGGCGCAACTGTGCCAATACCTCCGCGTGCTCCCGCTCCAGCCCGGCCAGCGCCGTGGCATGACGCGTGGTCTCCTCTGCGAGGCGTACCGCAGCCTGTTGCGCTTCCTGCTGCGCCAGGCGTGCCGCTTCCCGGGCGATCCGCGCTTCCTCCTGCGCCGCCCGCGCGTCCTCCTGGGCGATCCGCGCGTCCTCTTGCGCCGCTTGTCGCAGGGCGACCTCCCGGCGCAACTGCGGTTCTACCTCGGTGATCCAGGGAAACAGCTCCCCGGTCGCCCGGTCGACCACCCGCACCCGGTTGTCCACCACTCGCCAGCCGAAGGGGATCACCGCGCTCCAGAGCGTGTCACCCTCCGCCAACCGGTACCGATCAGCACCGCCATCGGCGCGGCGGCCAAGGAGCCAGGCTTGCAGCCGGGGTTCCGGCGCGAAGTCCCCGCTGGGGTCCAGCACCACGTATTCGCGCACTTCCTCACGGCGATACCAGTCGCGCTTGTCAGTCAGGTCCTTGTTCTCGACCGACGACTGCGAGAGCACCTCGATCACCAGATCGGGGGCCTTGCCTTCCACCCAGAGGTCGTAACGGGGTCGCACGCGGTCAGGCACGCCGAAGGCGACCAGCACATCCGGCTCTTTGTAGTCGCGCAGGTTTCCCGGATTACGATGGACGCGCAACTCGGCGGCCACAAAGCAATCGGGGCCGGACAGGCGACCGCGCAAAGGGTAGGAGAGGCTGTCGATGGTGTCGGCGTGGTCCTGCCCAGCCAACGGTTCATCCTGTTCTTCACTGTCGAAGAGGGCCCAGTGGGCACCCCGCGGCCAGTCGAGAATCACTGTTTCGGCTTGCATGCTGCCTCGCTTCCTGGTGGTGAGTAGCGTAGCATGGGCGCATTACGCTGTCAGCGCCTCTGCCACCGCGTCCGCGACAGCCTCCCGTACTGGATTGAAGGGCGGGCCGTTTCGACTGGGGTGTACCCGATTGGCGAGCAGCACGACGACGGTACGGCTCTCCGGCGCGATAACCAACGACGTGCCGGTGAAGCCGGTGTGGCCAAATGTCGTCGGTGAGCAGAGCTTGCCCATGTAGTATTGCTTCGTCAACTCCCACCCAAGACCTCGGGTTGCGCCGGAGGCCAGGTAACCCGTCTGCAATCGCTGCATCTCAGCGGCGGTCTCCGGCCGCAATAGCCGTACCCCATCGAGCGCGCCACCTTCCAGGTGACAGCGCGCGAAGCGCAGCAGGTCCTGCGCCGTGCTGAAGATGCCGGCATGGCCGGCCACGCCGCCGAGCGACCAGGCGTTCTCGTCGTGGACGGTACCACGCACCATATTCCGCCCGGCCTCGTGTGGCTGGTATTCAGTGGCGGCGATCCGCTGCCCGACACCGGGAGCCGGGTTGTATCCGGTGTCGCTCATGCCAAGGGGACCGGTAATGTCCTCCGTCACTTGGCGGTCCAGCGTTCGACCATCAACGCGTTCAGCCAGGGTGGCGAGCGCAATCGCGTTCAGGTCGCTGTAGCAAAAGAAGGTGGCAGGCGGATGGTCGGGCGCATCGGCCAGCACGCGTTGCACGCGTGCCGCCGGCAATAGGTCCATTCGCCAGAGTTGCAGGCCGGAATGGAGACCACTGACATGCGCCAGCGTTTGGCGTACCGTGATTGCCATCTTGCCGCTCGCGCCGAACTCCGGCAGGTACTGGGCGACGGGCACATCCAGTCCCACTGCCCCATGCTCTACCAATCGCAACACGCAAGTGGCAGTAAATAGCTTGCTCAGCGAGGCACAGTCATACACAGTGTCGACGGTTGCCGGAATCGGATCCGCCATGCGAGTCTCGCCGTCCCGCCAGAGCACCGCATGACCATAGGCTGCATGTAACAACACCTGGCCGTCGTGCCAGACTAGTACCACCGCCCCTGGCATGCAGCTGGCCGTGATGCCGCGGTGCATGACTGCCTCGACGTGCTCAGCCAGGGCCTCCGACGTTGGCCGCGTCGCTGTCGTTTCCGATCGCCTCGAACCTTGAGCTTCCGAGTTGCTCATTCCTCCCCCCGTACAAAAGCACACAGCCAGGCAACCAACCCGCCAATGTCCCGCTCGTCCGCCGTTTCAAACGGCGAGTGTGTGTAGCGAGTGGGGAAGGCGACCAGCGCCGTCGGTATGTCAGCCTTCATGAAGGCGGAGCCGTCGCTGCCGAAGCTGCCAAAGACGGCATGCTGGATGCCAATGGCGCACCTTGCTGCACAGCGCTCCAGCCTGGCCGTGAGGGCGTGGTCATAGTGGACCAGGGAGTCTTTGTGGACGAGGACAGGTCCCCCTCCCAGGCGGACAGGCATGGCAGTCTCGCCGGCCTGGGGCACATCACCCGTGAGGCCGCTCTCGATGACAATCGCGGCAGCAAATTGCTCGCGAGCGGCCAGTGCGGAGGCGCCAATCACGCCAATTTCTTCCTGCACTGTCGCCGCAAGGGCCAGTTCCCACTGCCGTTCCGCCTCGGGCACGCGCCGAACCACCTCAGTGATTACCGCTAGAGCCACGCGATCATCAAATGCTTTGCCGACGAGGTGCCTGCCCACGCGGCGCGTCGTGGCTTCCCAGACGATGCGGGTTCCGGGGGTCACGCCACGCTGGCGCAACTCCGCGCCGGAAAGCCCGGTGTCGACCCAGAAGTCGTTCCACGTCAACTCGGTTGGTTCGCGCAGGACGAGGCTCGCCAGGTGTCCAGTGACGCTGGCGATGTAGCCGGGAAGCGGTCCATCGCGCGCCAGAATGACCACAGGGCTGCCGATCGCGAAGGCGTTTCGGAAGCTCGTGTTGCGTACCCAGGACTGGCCGTTGGCAAGCCGGAGGTAGCCCGCCGGGTCAATAGCGCGCACGAAATAGCACAACTCGTCGGCATGGGCGGCAAGCAGCAACTTCGGCCCACGACCGCCGGCGCGCCCAGTGAGGTTGCCGATTTGACTGCGCTCTACCCGTACCCCGGCTTCCTCCCACAGCGCCGTCACGGCATCCAGCACCGGCCCTTCTTCACCGGATGGCCCGATCATCTCGGTCAGGGACTTGATGAGTTCTACCAGCCTGCTCTGCTCGTCCGTCGGTGCTTCACTCACGCCATACTCCTCGTTCACCAGGTCACGTCTGCCATAGTGTATGGCGTCGTCCGGCGTTGTCCATTGGCGCCACCAATCGCCGTATACTGTCAGCCTGGCTTACCTCTGGCGGGTAGCGCCTTCGTTGGTATTGCGTAGGAGATCGTCATGGCCGTTCAGGTAGCGGTAATCGGGGCAACGGGAGTGGTCGGACAGCAGTTCCTGGTCGCTCTTGAGAAGCATCCCTGGTTTACCGTCACACGGCTCGCGGCCTCGGCGCGGTCTGCCGGCAAGCGTTACGCCGAGGCGCTGCGCGATCCCAACAGTGGGGCGTCGCGCTGGCTCTGCGAGGAACAGTTGCCGGCGACGTTCGCCGACATTGAGGTCGAAGACGCTGCCGACTTCGATCCTGCCGGCCTGGACCTGATCTTCACGGGCGTGGAAGAAGGCAACGTCGCGCGGGAACTGGAACCGCGCCTCGCGCAACACGTGCCGGTCGTCAGCACGTCGTCTGCCTTCCGCATGGAGCCGGATGTGCCGTTGCTGATCCCCGGCGTGAATGCCGCCCACCTGCCGCTGATCAACGTGCAGCGCAAGGAGCGCGGCTGGAAGGGGTACGTTGTCCCGATCCCCAACTGCACGACGACGGGAATGGCCATCACCTTGAAGCCAATCTCCGATGCCTTCGGGCTGCAATCAGTGGTGATGGTATCGATGCAATCCCTTTCCGGGGCCGGGCGTAACCCCGGCGTGCTGGCGTTGGACATCCTCGACAATGTCATCCCATACATCCCGAACGAGGAAGAAAAGGTCAAACGCGAAGCAAGCAAGATTCTGGGGACGCTCAGCGATGGGGCGATCACCCCGGCCACGCTGCGCCTTAGCGCCACCTGTACGCGCGTCAACGTCCGTGACGGCCATACCGAGGTGGTCTATGCGTCAACGCTACGCCACGCTCCCCTTGAAGACGTTCGGGCCGCTCTGGCCGAGTTCGCTGGTGACCTTGCCGGCCTCGACTTGCCTTCCGCTCCCTGTACCCCAATCGTCCTGCGCGACGACCCGTACCGGCCGCAGCCGCGCCTGGACCGCGACACCGACCACGGCATGGCGACGGTAGTCGGGCGAGTGGCAGAACACGATGCGCTGCCCAACGGCCTGAGGTGGGTACTGGTCTCCCACAATACGCGCATGGGGGCCGCCCGCGGCGCCGTGCTTACGGGCGAACTACTCGCCAAGCGCGGCTACGTCTAGCTCGCTGCGCTCGCGTCCCCTAGTACATTGGGGCCACTAAACGCCCTTCTTGTCGCCTATCTCCGTACACTGGCCTTGTTGTCGGCATGGCGGTCCTGGGAAAACGGCCTGCTCGACACGCCGACGGTAGCGTGCTTCTTGGCGAGGCGCGATCCGGCGGCTTCTGGGAGGGATGGGAGCCTCACAGTGGCCCTGGACGCGTTGCCGGCTCAAGGGGTCTATGAGGAGGGTTCTATTTTGCGCAAGTGGTTGGTGAGCGTCTTCGCCGTGACGCTGTTGGTGCTCGTCCCAATGGCCGGCGCCGCTCAGGCGTCGTCCTTCCCCTGGGGACAGTGCACGTACTGGGCGGCCCAGATGCGGCCAGATATCGGAAGCAGCGTCAGCGGAAATGCCTGGTACTGGTCAACGTCGGCCAGCAACGCCGGCTTCCAGGTCAATTCGGCGCCGGCGGTTGGCGCTGTCGTGGTCTTCCAGCCCGGCGTCCAGGGTTCCTGGGGGGCAGGACACGTTGCCTACGTCACGTCAGTCGGCAACAACGGCTGGTTCCAGGTGAGCGAAATGGACTACCCGTACTTTGGTCGGGTTACCTATCGCTGGGCACACACCGGCTGGGGGGTCACTTTCGTTCACTGACCTGGGTGGGCGCCGGCGACCGACGGAAGGGCACGGCGCGAGCTTTCCAGGTCGGCGTGGCTCAGGGGAAGCGAGAATCCGAACTCGCTTCCCACACCGGGTGTGCTCTTGACATAGGTTTCCCCGCCATGTTGTTCCACGATGCGCTTGCAGAGGTACAGCCCGATGCCCAGGCCGTTCGTGCGGCGCGTGGTCGTGTTGTCCACACGGAAGAAGGCCTCGAACACATCGGCTTGATGTTCCGGCACGACGCCGACACCCAGGTCATGCACACCAAGCTGTAGCCGCCCCGGCGTATTCTGCAGTCGCACATCAATGGCCGAATCAGCGTCGGAGTACATGACGGCGTTATTGAGCAGATTGTCCAGTACCTGGGCGAGCTTCTTGCCGTCCCATTGGCCACAGACGTACTCGGCATCACAGACCATATTGACCCGCCGCCCGGTCTCGGCCACCGCCCGTCCAATACGCTGGCGGCTGAGGTCGGCCAGATCAACCGTGCTGCGTACTAACCGCATGTGGCGGCCCGGCAGATGAGAAACATCGAGCAGATCATCAACGAGCGACATCAGGTGCTCAACCTGATGCAAGACCAGGTGCAACTCGTGTTGGTCCGCCACCGCCTCGCCACGCCGTTGCCGGCGATCGAAGATCTGCATAAATCCCTTGATCGACGTGAGCGGTGTGCGCAGCTCGTGGGACACGGTGGAGAGAATCTCTGATCGCACTCGTTCCGCCTGGTGCTCTTCGGTTACGTCGTGGAAGGTCAGCACGGTCGCTACCGTCTGGCCCGCCTCATCGCGCACGACTTTGCCCCGCCGTTGTAGCAGGCGAAGCGGGTGGCCGATTTCGAGCTCGGCAGGGGAAACGTCAAAGAGGTCCTCGCTCTCGTGGGGGCCGTCAGTGAAACCCAGGCGCTGCTGCTCATTGATATAGGTGGAGAGTCCCGCCACGCTCAGGTGCGCCGCCTGAGAGGAGATATCGAAAAGGGTACGAAACGGCGCATTGGCCAGCAATATATCGCCCCCCGGTTCGTAGATCAGGAGGGCATCGGTGACCGCGCCCATCGTTGCCTCCAGCTTCGACTTTTCGGCAACAAGGCCGCTGTACAGGCGCGTGTTATCAACGGAGACGGCGGTCAGGTCGGCGAACGCCTCCAACAGCAATAGGGACTCGTCCGACCAGTAGTAGGAACGGGTGCCCGCGTCTACATACAGGCAGCCCAGGCACACATCACCAACCAGCAGCGGCGCCGCGGCGGCGCCGGGAGTCTGCTCTTCGTAGACGGCGCCGCCCGTCCGGTGGCGACGGTACCGGCGCTGCGTGGTGAGTGTGCGGCGCTGATGCACCACGGTCCCCACCAACGGCCCCTGCACGATGGCAGCAGGAACTGCCCAATCAGTCAATTCCGCCGCCTCAAAGCCGCGCGAGGAAGCAACCTGCAAGCCGCCGGAACTCGTACCCAGAATGACGGCGCTGCGCGTGAGACCCAACTCCAGGCCGGCCGTCTCCAAAACCGCGCCAAGGATGGGCGCCAGCTCGGTCTCGCGAGCGGTGGTGCGGGCCAGGCGCGCCAGCGTTCCCACTTCGCGACGTAGCCGGCTGCCGCGATCCAGCAAGCGATGCTCATGGGAGCGTAAGGCCTGCCCCGCCTGCCCGGCAGCCAGGGCAAAAGCAAAAAACAGCACGTCCGACACGACAACATTGAAAGCCTTGAGATGGTTGAGTGTCACGCCCGGGCTCGGCGTCAGATTGATAAGGCCGAAGGGCGAGAGCAAGAGCCCCGTATACGTGAGGATGGCCAGTCCGGCCACAATGAGCGATGCACTCACCGAGGCGCCGATGGCGACCTGCCCAATGGGAAACAGAAAAAGCAACTCCAGCGGGCTGGCAATGCCGCCGGTGACGAAAATGAGGGCGGCGATCAACACAGTGTCTAAGAGGGACAACGGTAGGAGCCAGCGATCGATTCGCCGCCTGCTGCTCTGCCAGACCGCCAGGACGTTGGCGATGGTGAAAATTGCCAGGATCGGAAAGAACCAGCGCAGGTCAGCCGGGCGCCCGCCGGTGAGGAAGGCCGCGACCAGGCCAACGCCACCCACGACGCCGGCGAGCAGACGGATCGCGGCGAACGCCTGGAGATAGTGTTGGCGTCGGATCAGATCGCCAAGCTGGCGTAGCATCAACATCCTATTCTCGTAGTCGGGCGCGGTCTCATTCTAGCAGCATTGATGGCGTACACTCGTCGTATGTTGATGCGCCTCGCTGCTCGACCAGTCAACGTCTATTCCGTCTGCCTCCTCCTGCTGGCGGTGGCCTGGAGTATCAGTCCGGCCGGCGCGGCGTCACTGCCGCCGGTCGCCACGGCAACGGCAACCGTTGATGTGCAGGTCCGCGCCGGGTTTGACGGATTCTACAAGGCCGGCGGCTGGCTACCAATCACTGCTCTCGCCCGCAACGATGGCCCGGCTATCAATGGCAGCCTGAACCTGGCGGCCGGCACTCCTGCTGCGCTTGCCGGCAAGTACAGTGTCGCTGCGATCCTCCCCACCCACTCGCAAAAGCGACTGTCCTTTGCTGCGCCCGCACCGGCCGCAACGAACAACCGGACGGTGACACTCACCGAGGACGGCCGCACCCTCGTGACTCAGTCGGCGCCCGTTACGGCTATCAGTCCCCACGACTACCTGTACGGCATTATTTCCCCGACCCAGGACGCGCTGGATGGCATGCGAGGGGTTCGCCAGTTTGACGGCACGGTCTCCGTTGCCCATCTCGCCCTTGACGATATCCCGGTAGCAGGTCCTGCCCTGAACGATGTCGACGTCCTGGTTATTGACAACACCGCGACATCGGCCTTGAGCGCTGCCCAACGCTCCCTGCTCACGGCCTGGGTCGGCAGTGGCGGTCAACTCGTGCTGGGAGGCGGCACGGGAGCGAGCGAGACCCTGGCCGGGCTGGCCGACATCGCGCCGGTGACCCTGACGGGCACTGCGGTGATCGATGTCGGCGCCGCCCTGGCCACCTGGACACACCAGACAGGGGCGGAGAGTACGACAGTGGCGATGAGCCGCCCGGTGACTGGTAGCACCGTCCGCCTGCAAGCCGGCGGCGTCCCGTTGGTGGTGGACCGTTCGCTAGGCCAGGGTTGGGTGACGTTTCTCGCCGTGCCTGCCGGTACCCCGGCGCTGCACGACGTGCCAGGCGGCGCACTTGCCTGGCAGCACATCCTTACCGGAAGCCGCCACGTGCTCGACGGTCAACAGGTGAGCCAGCAGGGCGGATCGTTCAGCCCGTCCAGCGCGGTCTACGCCCTTCCCCAGACCGTCTTACCGTCCGGGTCCCTGTTGGCCTGGCTTATTTTTGGCTACATCGCCGGGGTAGGCCCGCTCAACTACCTGGTCCTGCGTGGACTCCATCGTCGAGAACTGCTCTGGCTGACGATCCCGCTGATCAGCGTCCTGTTCGCTGGTGGCGCCTATTTGCTCGCCGGTGAGATCAAAGGCTCGGATATCGTCCTCAATACCGTCACGATCGCCCGCCACAGCAGGGAAACGGCGGCCACTGCAACCACGACGGTTGAGGGCGCTGTGGGCATCTTCTCGCCGGGCCGGTCGACATACAGCATCCGCATCGGTGGCGGGTTGGGCGTTAGCGCGTTGGATTCGACCACCAACGGCACACGGTCGAGCGAGCTGACAGTGGTGAGTAACGGCCCCTCCTCCCTGGTGGAGGACATCCGCGTGCAGAAATGGTCAATGCAGGCCTTCGCGGTACACGGCAGCACGACCTCTACGCGGTCGCCCGTAGCTACCTCGCTCACGCTTACCGGCAACACGGTGAGCGGCTGGCTCCGCAACACCAGCGCCGGGGTCTTGCAGGATGTCGTATTGGTCATAGGTGGCGACACCGCTTCCGTCGCTGACATGAGTCCGGGTGAACAGCGCACCGTGAGGCTGGTCCTCAGCGGCGCCGTGGCCCCAGTCGGGGGTATCCCCAGTCGCCCGCCGCCGACGCTCAGTGGCAGTAACACCAGCGTCGCGCGCAGCCGCCAGGCACTTTTGGCGGCGGCTATGGACAGTGCGCTACAAGGCAACAGTGAGGCCGGCGCGGTCGGAGGTCCCCAGGTATTCGCCTTCAGCGCGTCTGCGCCGTTCTCCGTTGACGTCCTGGGGCAGCACGTGCAAGAGCACGACACGACACTGCATGTGTTGCCGGCGGCGGTGAACATCGCATCCTCCCCGGGTAGCCTGCCCTTTGGTTTTGCGCAACGCTCCCTGTTGCAGAACAGCGGCGTGACCAACCAGTTTGGCGGTCCCTGGCTTCCCTTAGGGTCCACAGCCGTCTTCCAATTCCAGGCGCCGGCGCCTGTTGGCAGCGTCCGGTGGACGGCCCTACATGTTCGACTCAACCTCACGAACTACGGCCAGGCCGTGCCCACGGCAGCCGCCAGCAGCACCAGCGTCGCGCTCTACAACTGGGACGCGGGGACGTGGGACGTTCAAGCGGGCTTCACGCAGGGCATTCTCACAGTGCAGCAGGTGGCTCGCTATGTCGACCAGCGGGGTCTGATTCGGCTGCAGATCACCGGAGGCAACGGACGAGAGCAGGTGCAGACCCTGGATGTGGCGCTGGACGGCGGTACACCGTGAGTGCCGAAAGCGCCGTGAGCGTCCGCAGTCTTTGTCATCGCTACGGTCGCTTCACCGCCGTTGACGACATCTCCTTCGAGGTGCCGGAAGGCAGCATCTTCGGGCTCATTGGGCCCAATGGGGCTGGGAAAACGACGACGCTGCGCGTCATTTGCACGCTGCTCCTACCAAGTGCCGGTGATGCCCTGGTGCTGGGGCAATCGGTGCGGTCGGCGCCGCAAACGATTCGGCGCCGGCTCGGCTATATGCCCGACACGTTTGGACTTTATGGTGAGCTGTGCGTCTGGGAGTATCTGGACTTCTACGCCCGCTGTTATGCCCTATCGCCCGACACACGCCGTGAGGCCATCCGCGACACGCTGGAACTGGTCGACCTGCGTGCTCGGCGGGAAGACTACGTGCACAGCCTCTCGCGCGGCATGATGCAGCGCCTGGCCCTGGCCCGGACGCTCCTGCACGACCCCACAGTGCTGGTGCTCGATGAACCAGCGGCGGGCCTGGACCCGCGTGCGCGGGTGGAGCTGCGCGAACTGCTGCGCGAACTGCAACGCCTGGGCAAGACGATACTGCTCAGCTCTCACATCCTGGCCGACCTGGCGGAAATCTGCAGCCACGTCGCTATTCTGGAGCGCGGCCGGCTTGCAGTTGTTGGCAGCCTGGACGATGTACTTGGGCACGTGTCCGGCGGCCGTGTCATCATCGTGGAGTTCCTGAACATGGAGACGCCGCCAGGCGCGCTGGCCGCACTCCTGCCGGAACTCACGGCGCTGAGCGTCACAACGGCGGGCGACCGGCTGCTCGTCAAGGGCCAGTTCCGGGAGGACGATCGAGCGTTAGCCGCTATGCTGGCGCGCCTCGTGGCTGCGGGCATGCCCGTTGTCGGCATGCGTGAGCAACGTCTGGGATTGGAGGAGGTGTTCATGCAACACACCGAGCCATTGGCAGTATGAGCCTTTCCCTCAATCCTCTGATCGTGCGTGAACTGCGCGGCGGCTTGCGCAGCGGGCGGCGCATCACCCTCCTGACCTTCTGCCTGTTGGTCATCAGTCTCTTCTTCCTGGGCATCTACCTGATCACCGCCGCCAGCCTGGACTCCAGCAACGGTGGGGCGGGGGTTGCCGTGGGCAGCGCCTTTTTCCCGATGGTCGTTGGCGTAGAACTGTTCTTGATCTGCGTGCTGACGCCGGCGCAGACTGCCGGGGCGATCGTCAACGAGCGCGAGCGCCAGACGTACGATGTGCTGCTCGTCACGCCGCTGTCGCCGCGCCAGATTGTTCTCGGTAAACTTGGCGCCAGTCTGGCCTATGTGTTGTTGCTGCTGATCGCCGCGCTACCAATCGAAAGCCTTGCTTTCTTGATGGGCGGCGTTGACCCTATGGAATTGCTGTTCGGGTCACTGATCCAACTGGCCACCCTTGCATTATTCGGCAGCCTGGGGCTGTGGTCGTCGGCGGTTTTTCGCGGCAACCGGGCCTCCACCGGCTTTGCCTACGCCGCCACCGGTCTGTTGACACTGGGCCTACCGGTGCTGGCCCTCTTCGCATCACCGCTCATGCGAACCGTATCTCCGGCGCTGCTCCAACAACCGCCGGCCTGGCTCATCTATTTCGGCGAGGCGCTCGCCGCCAGCAATCCCTGGCTCACCGCCGGTCTGACCGAAGCACAACTGCAAGCCGGCTTACCATTGTTCTGGTTTCCCGAAACACTGGGCAAGACGACCGTGATGCTGCCTGGCCCCTGGCTGGTCTTTCTGCTGGTCTACACTGCCGGTACGCTGCTCTGCCTGGTAGCAACCGCCCGTGCTGTCCGGCGGCGGCGCGCTGGCGCTTAACTCAATCCAGCTTCCGCCAGCATGGCGTGGAGCGCCTCACGTTCGGCGTTACCCAGCGGGAGCAGCGGCATGCGCGGTGGACCGCCATAATGGCCGACGCGGTCCATTGCGGCCTTGAGGGCGGGGACACCCCAACGGGCCGTCACTGCGGCATTGACAGGCAAAAGGCGCAGTTGCAGTTGGCGGGCCATGTGCAGGTCGCCTGCCATGAAGGCGTCGTACAACGCCACAGTCTCGCGAGGCGCGACATTTGCCTGCGCGACGATAGCGCCGGCCGCGCCGATGGCCAGGGCAGGCAACATGAAGCCTGCCGAACCGGCAAACACCGCGAAGTGCTCCGGCTTGGCTCGGATCACCTCCGCCATTGACGCCAGGTTGCCGGAACTGTCCTTGACGCCGACGATATTCGGGTGCTCGGCGAGCTGCAATACCACCTCGGGCGGCATATCAATGCCGGTATTCGCCGGCACATTATAGAGCAGCACGGGCACCGGCGTGGCGTCGGCCACTGCCCGGTAGTGGGCGAGCAAGGAGGCAGCGTCCATCCGCGAACGGTAGTAGTGCGGCGTCACGATGATGACAGCGTCAACCCCCAGGCCGGCGGCAGCCCGCGAGAGCCGGATCGTCTCCACAGTCGACTCAGCTCCGGTGCCGGCGATGACTGACTGCTCCGCGCTGACAGACTCGCGCGTGATACGGATGGTCTCCAGCTTCTCTTCCGTGCTGAGCGCGACATACTCCCCGTTGGAGCCCAGGACGACAAAGCCGGCCAGGCCAGTCTGCGTCCACCAGGCAAGATTAGCGCGCAACTCAGGTGCGGCCACCGCGCCATCGGCGGTGAACAGGGTGGGGATCGGCGGGTAGACACCATGAAGTCGCAACAACACCTTGCCTTTCCGATACCGTCTCGTCAGTCGAGCGGTACACCATCCTACCTGCTAGCCAGGACCGTGGTACACCAGCACGGCGCCAATCAATCCGCCGGCGCCGGCCAGGACGAGCACGAGCGCTTCCAGCACGCCGAGCGCGCCACGACCGACGAGCAGCCCAGCCAGGCCGCGGACTAATGACAGCGAGGCAAGGGCAAGACAGAAGGCCAGCATCACGAGATCCCAGGCGTGCAGCACTCCGGTTCTCCTTTGCATTCTCTACATCGGAATGTTACAATTGCCCCGTGAATGGACGGTAAACCTACCGTCGGCCAGGAGCCAGGGGTTGGTCGGGCAGCGCAGCGGTCGGCCCCTGCTGTTTGGGTTGCGAGATGATAGCGTGCTGGAGGGACAACACATGGCAGACGCGGAAAAAATCCTCATCATCGATGATGACGCCGACACGCGCGACATCGTGCGCCAGGTACTGCTGGAGGAGGGCTACACGGTCGCCCAATCGTCGGATGGGCGCACCGCTGTCCAAACATTCCGTGACACCAGGCCGGACCTGGTGTTGCTGGATGTCCTGATGCCCGGGCTGGACGGGATCAACATTTGCCTGGCGATCCGAGAAGAGTCGGACGTGCCGATCATATTCCTTTCGGCTAAGGGTCAGGCAACCGACAAGGCCATCGGGCTGCGTATCGGCGCCGACGACTACCTCTCCAAGCCGTTTGACATGGACGAGTTGGTCGCCCGCATCCGCGCCTTGCTGCGTCGAGCACGCCGTAGCAAGCCAGAGCCGGTCCAGACCAACCAGGGTCCGCGCCTCGAGTACCCTGGTCTGCTGATCGACCTCACCAAACACGACGTCGAGATCAGTGGATCGGTCGTTGACCTGACGCCCATCGAGTTCAAGTTGCTCGTCAAGCTCGCCAGTGAACCGAACCACCTGTTCACCCGTGACCAGTTGATGCAAGACGTCTGGGATTACGAGTTCCTTGGCAAAACCCGCACGGTGGACGTGCATATCCGCCGCCTCCGGAAGAAGCTGGAGGACGCGCACGGCCCCGCCCAGTACATCACGACAGTGCGCGGCTTCGGTTATCGCTTTACCACGCCGCCGGAGGCGAACCCGGCAGGTTCGTAGAGTAGAGCGGGAGAGCAATCCTCTTGCGCACCGGCATCATCGGCCTTGGAGCACTGGGAAGCTCGCTCGGTTTGGCGTTACGTACACATAAGCAGTGGGGCGACGTCACCGGGTTCGACACGAGCGCTCGCGTGCAAAACGACGCCAAGCGGAAGGGAGCCATCCGCGAGGGGACGAGCGACATTGCGGATCTGCTCAGCGACGCCGACCTGGTGGTGCTGGCGGTGCCGCCCCTGGCTGTCATTGACTTCCTGCGCGAGTACGGTCCCCGGCTGCGGGCCGACTCGGTCGTGACCGATCTGGCCTCCAGCAAGCAAGCCATCCTGGAGGCGGCAGAGCGCTACGTGCCGGCCCGCAGCGGCTTCGTCGGCGGTCATCCCCTGGTCAACTGCGCCCCCGGCATCGATCAGGCAAGCGCCACGATGTTCCAGGGTCGACCCTGGTGCCTTGCTACGACCGTCGGCACTCCGGCAGACCGGCTGGACACCGTCAATGCCCTCGTCGACGCGGCGGGAGCCCGCGCCTACTTTGTTGATCCGGCGGAACACGACTCCTGGGTAGCCGGGATGGAGGGCCTGCCCCGCATCATGGCGGCGGCGCTCGCCCGCATCAGCGGCGGCAGTGACGCCTGGCGCGAACTCGTTCGCGTGTCGGGAACGCCGTTTGATAACGCCGTCAGTGCGGCGAGCGGCACCCCGCAGGAATCGCGCGACCTGGCGCTCACCAACGGCATGGCGCTGGTATCCTGGCTGGACCGCCTGCTGGCGGAACTGGATCACTGGCGAGAAGCGGTGGCGGAGAGTCGTGGTGACGTGCTGGAGCAACAGTTCGCCGATGCCGCGGCGCTGCGTACTCGGTGGGACAACGAGCGCAGTGGGCAAGCGCGCGGCATTGACGGGGCTCCCTGAGGGGATTATCCCGAATCAGGCGCAGAGCGGGGCAGCTTCCCAGTAGCCATGCAGGAGTTGAGAAAGTTGGTGAGGTCGCATGCCACCTACTGACCGGCCGGTGCGCACGCGCGTCGCGCCCAGCCCCACAGGCGAACCGCACATTGGCAACATGTATGCTGCGCTCTTCTGCAAGGCTTTCGCCGTGCAGCAGCGGGGCAGCTTCGTCCTCCGCCTGGAAGATACCGATCGCCTACGTTTCGTACCGGCCGCAGTCCAGCAATTGCCGGATGCGCTCCAATGGCTGGGACTGGACCCTGACGAGGGTCCGCAGCAAGGCGGCGCCTACGGCCCCTACGTGCAAACCGAGCGCCTCCCTTCTTACCGACAATACGCCGAGGAGTTGGTCACACGCGGTGGCGGCTATTATTGCTTCTGTACCCAGGAGCGGCTAGAAGAGATGCGGCGCGAGCAAGAGCGCCGCAAGGAGCCGCCACGCTACGACCGGCATTGCCTGCATCTGGCGCCGGAGGAGAAGCTGCGCCTGCTGGACGCCGGCACGCCCTACTCCATCCGCTTGCGCGTGCCGGACGAAGGCGCGGTGAGTTGGGACGACGCCGTGCGCGGTACGGTCAGCTTCGAGAACCGCTTCCTCACCGATCAGATCCTGCTGCGTCCCAGCGGCTACCCCACGTCCCATCTCGGCATCCCGCTCGATGACTATCTTATGCAGATCAGCCACGTCATCCGGGCCGAGGAGTGGCTCTCCAGCGTTCCCTATTACATCCTGGTCTATCGCGCCTTTGGCTGGGACCTGCCCGTCTTCGCCCATCTGTCGATCCTACGCAACAAGGACCGCTCCAAGATGTCCAAGCGCAAGAACCCGACCTCCGTCATGTGGTACCGCCAGCAGGGTTTCCTGCCCCAGGCGCTGGTCAACTTCCTGGCCTTGCTGGGCTGGTCCGACCCAGCAGGCAAGGAAGTCTTCTCCTTCCAAGAATTCACTGAGAAGTTAACCCTGGAGCGCGTCGTCACCAGTGCCCCGATCTTTGACTTCACCAAGCTGGAGTGGCTCAACGGTGTGTACATCCGCGCCATGTCGCTGGATGCGCTGGCCGACGCTGTGCAGCCGTTCCTCTCAGAACCGGTGGAGCGCGCCGACCTTGTACGCATGCTGCCGCTAGTGCAGGAGCGCATGAAGAAACTCAGCGAGGTTGGCGCACTGACGGAGTTCCTGCGCCACGACCCTGATCCGCGCGCGTTGCCTTTCGCCCAGGCGATCAAGCGGCAGACGGCGGCCGATATTGCCGGGGCCTTGTCTACCCTCACAACCTCCTGGGAAGGGCTTGGGCAACCGACCCCCGAGCAGTGGGATACGTCCGTCCGTGGACTGGCCGATCACCTCGGCTGGAAGGTTGGCGACCTCTTCATGGCGCTGCGCGTCGCCATCACCGGCAGCAGCGCCTCCCCGCCGACCTACGAGTTTGGCCAGGTGCTCGGCTGGCCGGCGGTGTACCGCCGGTTGCATGCCGCGATTGCTGCACTGTCCGAGCCGGGGGACCAGCCGTCCACCCGCCCCTGAATCGTAGGGTGGGCCTTCGGCTACGCATCGATGTTGACTGCCTGCACCGACCCTGTCTCAACGTCCCGATACGTGAACTCCGTCAGCGGGAACTCCCGCGGGCTCATCCGGTGCAACTCGA
>DAIMXP010000037.1:0-60296 GCA_036734945.1 Chloroflexota bacterium | reverse complement strand
ACGTCTGCTGCTGCCTTCGGGCGCCCGAGCGGCTCGCCGACGCCGCGCGCTGGACGCCGAAGGCGGACCGTCGAAGCGGCCGTGCCGTGGAGCTCCTGGGGGAGGCCGCCTGGCCGCGCATTCGAGCCACGTTTGCCCCCAAGGGTGGGCCATTGCGCCGGACGTGCATCAGTGCGAGCTGACCAGGCAGAGACGCAGCGCGCCGGCATCGCTGCCGCGCTGGCTTCCGGCCTGACGGTGGCCCAGGTCGCCAGGACGGTGGGCTGCGAGCCGAAGACCGTCTACCGCTTCCTGGAGCGAGCGGCGGAGGGGCGAACGGCCGACGGTCGCCGAACGAACAGCGGTCGGCCGCCGGCCTATTCGGACCTCGCTCGGGCAGCTGTTCGGAAGGCGCGGGAAAGCGAGTCGGCCAACGGCCCGGTAATGCTGCACCATCTGCTGCTGCGTAATCCCGCGCGCTACGGCCTCACGCCGGCAGACGTGCCCTCGGCCAGGCGCCTTCGTGAGCTGATCCACGAATGGGGCCTGGCCATCAAGCCGGTCGGGCCGAGGGATCGGCGGCGTTATCCGGGCCAGGCCGCTGCCACGCCAGGCGTCCTGACCATTGATACCTGGGGGCCGTGGCCGGTGCGGGCGGGTACCTGATTACGGGTGCTGGTCTACCTTGCCACGATTCAGGATCGCTACACCCGGCTCGCGGCGGCTGTGCCGGCTGGGGCGGTTCGTTACGCTGAGCGGAGTACTGGCGCAAGGAACGGCCCAATACGCTGGCCGACGCAGTAGAGGGCCTGCGGAACTACCACAACTACTTCAACACGGAGCGGCCCCACGAAGGCCGCGACTACCGCGCCCCGGCGGATGACCAGCCCTGGTTTCGCCCGCTCCCTCAGCACTACTGGGAGGCGGTGGCCGTGCCGGAGCGCCTGGGGCCCCAGCAAGGCATTGTCGAGGCGAACCGTCTGCTCGGCAATGACGGGACAGTGGAGACCCGGGGCCAGTCGCTGCGCCTGTCGCCGGTCCTGGCTGGGCCGCCGACGCGCGGCGCTGGCGACCGAAGGGAGACCGTGCCGTTTCGGCTGCGGCTCGAGGTCACCGGCAAGGTGAGCACGGGGACGGTCCACTACGAGCAGCGCAAAGGGCAGGACATCGTCGTCGCCACCTTTGAGCACGCGCTGGACGCGGCTGGGGAGGGCGGCCCGGCCTTGCAGTGTTACCGCGACGTCCGGCTGGGAGACTTCGACGCGGAGCCACCGCAGAATGCGGCGCTGGATGAGGGCCAGCTTGCCGCCCAGCAATCACGGGTGCTCAAGCGGAGGAGCCTCCTTGAGCGACGACGCTTCGCTCCAACCGTACCGGCCCGAAGGCAACCGTTCTCGGACGCGCAGTATCGGTTCCTCCACGGCAGTGGGGGAACCTGGCGAGCGGTGCGAGCCGGAGGGGGCCTCCTCCGCGCTCGACGGGCGCACTGGTTCCAGGCGGCCGCTTAACGTACCCATCCCGCGGCATCGGACACACTACTGACGTGACAGGTATTAGTGCGCCCTACACGCCGCACCCCTTTTCCGCCATCCCCTTGACAGTCCGCAGCGTGCGATGTACCATCTCCCAAACCAACGCTAGGAAAGGTGACACATCGTGTCCTTTGCTCCCAAACAACTTGCGCAGCCTCGTCGTGCCGTCCTTGGCTATTGCTTTGGCACTATCGGCATGCTGGTCGGTTTACCGATCCTGGCGGCCTGCGGCGCCGCAGCGCCGGCGTTCGTAACCAATACATCGACGACCGCTGAGGTGGCGACGACTGGAACGCCCGCACAGGCGACCATCACCAGCGCCACGGCTGTGACGGCCGCTCCTACATCGACCTCGTCGGTGCAGGGTGCAAATGCCACCGTCAATTGGATCAGCCGGGACGCGCCCAAGCAGCCGGCGCTGGACGCCTTGCTGAAGCCCTGGCAGGCGGCCCACCCCAACTGGACGCTCCAGATGCAGTTGGGGGTGAATGACGCCAAGCTGGCGACCCTGGTGGCAGCCGGACAGCAAATGGACGCCATTTGCTGGTATCAAACTGCCCAGACCGTCAACATTGGCTTGAACCTCCTGACGCCCCTTGATTCATATATCGCCCGCGATCACTGGAATACCCAGCAGTACAGCCAGGACATCCTGAACCTGGTCGGCAATTATCAGGGCAAGCTGTATGCCCTGCCCTACGCCTATGGTGGTGACGCGCCGTTCGGCCTTGTCTTCAACCGATCGCTGTTCCAGGCCGCCGGAGTCAGCGAACCGCCGACCACCTGGGATAAGGCCTGGACCTGGGATGAATTCGCCACTGCGGCGGGCAAGCTCACGAAGCGGAGCGGCGACAAGCAAACGCAAGCGGGTCTGGCCAACTATGGACTCAACATCAATACCATCCCGCTGATGTGGAAGCCGGCGCGCTGGCTGCAAGATGACTATAAGACGATCACCTGCGACTCACCGGCGATGGTGAACGCGTATCAGAAGTATCTGGACCTTGTGCTGAAAGATCGTGCCTCTACTTCCAGTCCAAATTTCACCGCAGGCAAGGGCGACCCTTTCTATGGTGGTTTGGCGGCCATGACGGCGACCTGCTGCAGCGCGCTCAACTACGCTAAGGGCATGCCGGCGGCGATCGATTGGGGTTTCGCGCCCATGCCGAAGGGCACAGTGTCGTCACCAGACGTGCAGGCTGTCATCGGCGGGCTTGGCACGCTGGGGAAGCAGCGAGAGGCCGGTTGGTCGCTATTGATGTATCTGATGGACAAGTCACGCCTGGCGAACGCCGTCTTGCGCCAGCCCGCCATACCGAACGATGTCGTTACCTGGGTGAACGAAAGCTTCAAGCAGTGGCCCAACTCCAACGCCCAAAACATCATCGTCGATGGCACAAAGATCGCCCTGGCTATCGATCCAATCCGCTTCCACCCCAAATACAACCAGATGAACACGTCCATTATCTCCCCGGCCTGGACATCGATGATGAAAGGTACCGAGACTGCACAGCAGGCTCTCACACGCATCAAAGAGCCGCTGCAGACACTTGCCACCAGCTAACGCACGACGTGCGACTTTGGTAGTCGGCTACCGGCCGACCGCCAGCACCGCGTAGGTGTCGCCTGCTTCGCCTGGGGGGCCACTGGCGGGCAAACGTGGCTGTCCAGGCGCCTGACTGGCGTACAGGCCGACCTGCAGGGTGTCTTGAGGAAGCGTGGTACTGGCGCTAAGGCTGAGTTGCTGCGAGTCGGTGATGATCTGGTTGGCAAGCCAGGAAGTCGTCGGCCACCGCCCTCCTGCCGGCAAACCGTCGTGCTGGCCCTGAATGGCATTGTTGGGGCCAACGAGATGCGTGAACACCGTGTACGAAACGTCGGACGGTTGCAGCGCTTTCCAGTACAGCGTCGTCGTCAGTCGGTTGACCGGCAGGTCGGTTGCGACATCGTAGCCCACCAGCTCGGCAACCTGACCGAAACGCACGGACAGCACGTGCTGTGGCGCAGGCGCGCTGAAGGCCCGGGGCAGCGGTGCAATGGCCAACTGACCAAGCGTGAGGCTGCCCTGAGCGGTTGCCAGGTTCACGGCGACCGACCTGACCGTGGCGCGGGCGGAAACGGTCAGCACGTGGCGGAGAGCGACCACGTCACCGACCGGCAAGGCAGCAAGGAGCTGGGCTGACGGGATTGGTTCGCTATCCGCCAGGCTCTCACCCGTCAACTGTGCCGGGTTGGCGGCGCCTCCTGCTTGACCGGTTTTTTGCACGTAGAGCGTAACACTCGCTGTAGTGCCGGCCGTAACTGGCGTCGCCGGGAGCACCGCACCAAGGAGGCGCAGACCAGACGCGATATCTCTGGGCGCCAGCGCTCCGGGTATGGTGTCCGCCGGAAGGAGGACGGAAGGTAACGCCATCGCCTGGCCCAACATGATGCCGCCATCTGCTGCGCCTGACGGACCGCCCGACGCTGACCAAGGGAGCGGCTGGCCGGTCGCCACATCGTAAAAATCCGCACTGACGCGCAGCGGCACGGCCGGGGCGCCCACCGGCAACTGCACCTGTTCAGTCGTGATGACCTCGTCGCCGGTACGCCAATCCTCGCTAAAGAAACCTTGCCCATCAGATTGTGCCCACCGGTGGCCGCTGGCATCCAGCAGGTGGACGAAGAGGCTCAGCTTTTGCTGTGGCCGGCGCAACACGCGCCAGCGCAGGCTCACCTGTACGACGCGCGGTTGGGTGGGAGTGGGCGCTGTGATCTGGGCGTCGAGGAGGGTCACAGCGTCACCCAGCGTGGCGTTGAGTGGGGTTGGCAGCACGGGCAGGCGAGCCGGCGCCGGGAGCCGGTACAGCTCGTACTTCGTGCCACCGGCACTATCGTGCGGTGCGGCGGCGAGATCAGATTGGGGCAGAGCACTGGAGGCGGCGGCAAGCGGTTGGTAACCGTTAGCGAAGGCATACCAGGCTTCCCCCGGCACAGGCCGGGCGGGCAGACTCCTGTCCGCCTCAAACCATACGGCACGCTCGGCCACTTGCGGGGCCAAGAAGCGCAACGTGGGATGGCGATAGTATTGCGTCGCCACATACAGCGTCGCGTTGGTGGGCGCCTGCTTGAGCAGCACAGCGAGGTCGGCAACATCGCCGTGCAGCCAGTAGTAGGCCTGAGGATTCGGCGCCCAGATGACGAAATAGCTGATGGCCGTCGCTGCTGCCTCGGCCAGCACCAGACCTACAGCCAGCTGAGCGCCGATGCGTGGCGCACGTTGGAGCCGTCGTTGCACGATGCGCCAAAGCCACACTGCTCCGAGAGCTGGAAAGGTACAGACCACGGGGACAGTGGCCAGGGTGTGCAGCGTCTCCGGTGGGTCCGTCGTCACGAACCCCGGAACGATCATCACGACAAACCAGAGCAAGAGCAACACGGCGGCATCGGCGCCGATCAGGTCGCCGGCGCCTTGGGAAGGCGGCGCCGGAGCGGCAGGCGGCGGCGGCCCGTAGCGCCGGATCGCCACGACCACGCAACCAACAATTCCGGCGTAGAAGAACAGCGACATCAGCGGATCTAAGGTTGGCTTGCCGGAGAGGTTGTACTTCCACTCCGTGTCGCCGCGGATGCTGAACATACCCAGCGTGCGTTCCGCTCCAACCAGGAGTGCCGGTTGCGATGAGTGGCTAACTCCCGGTGAAAGCACAATGACCTGGGCGACGCGGGCCAGGAACTCATCTGGGTGCTGAAGGAAGTACCACCCCAACGGTGAAAATACCAGCAATGCCGCGACGCCGACCAGCACCAGTCGCGTCAGATCCTGCCACTCGCGCCGACGCGCCGCCAGCCAGAGAAACCACAGCATCACCGCCAGAGGGAAGACGCGGGCCGTCGAGTAGGTGTAGAGCGACACACCAACAAATGCGCCTCCGGCCCCTAGCCAGTGCCAATCGCGCCGTTGGCTACCGTTCCACAGGGCCCACCAGGCCAGGCATTCGACGAGCGGCAAACTAATGGCGCGGTAGCCGAGGCGACTGACGTGGACGTGCCAGTAGGTCACCGCCAGGACGCCGGCGGCAAACAGGGCCAGCCGCCAGCCCCCTAAGCGCCGCACCAGCAGGTACAACGCCGGAACAGTCAGCGTGCCAACGACCGCCGAGACCACCCGTAGCGCGAAGGCGGTCCGCCCGAAGAGCAGGATGCTGATGGTCTGCAGGTACAGGTAGAGCGGCTCCATGCCGTTGCTGTCCGTGAAGAAGACGGGGTGATGGGTCCAGGTCACGGTCGCCGCATCGAGCCCGCTCCAGGCCTCGTCGTAATGCAGACCAACGGGAATTGTAGTCAGGAGCGGGAAGCGAAGCAACGCAGTCAGGAGCAGCAGCCCGACGAAACCGGCGATGTGCCAGGGTTTGTCCGGTCGGACCGGGGAGGCGGGTGAATCGGACCTGACTCTGGTCGCGTGCTTGAGTACTCCCACCAGCTCCCCTGTGTCACCGCAATGCTGGCCGCGCCATGGACCGTTTCAGAGGATACCAGGGTGCAGGAGGGAACAGGAGGGAATAATATGCAACCGAACGTCGTAGGGGCAGGTCCCCGTGCCTGCCCTGGTCCGGTTGCAAACAAAGATCACTTGTCGCAAGGCGAGTAGGGCAGGCACGGGGACCTGCCCCTACGGGAACGCCGTGCGAGCGGCATAGCGATGTCATTGGTGTGCCGGGCTCGCTCAGCGTTTGCAGCCGGCCGCTCCAGTCGGTATACTCGGCATGCCACTTCGGGGTGTAGCTCAGCTTGGTTAGAGCGCTGCGTTCGGGACGCAGAGGTCGAGCGTTCAAATCGCTCCACCCCGACCATCACGACGATCATGAAGGCGCGGGTCCGCGGCGGTCCACCGTCGGCGGTCGCCTCGGCGAACGGGATCGAATCGAGTGGGTCAACAAACGCTCCATCGGCACTGCCAAAGAATGCCGCGTGCGGCAGCAGCCGGTACACTCTGGACCGGGGCCAGCGTGGAAAGGGCGGAATGTACGAGTCGGAACTAAAACTCGCCATTGAGGCGGCACACCTGGGCGGAGCCGTCCTGCTGGAAGGCATCGGCACGATCCGCGACGTGCGCGCGGTCGGCTACAAGGGTGAGGTCGACCTGGTCACGGAGTACGACAAGCGATCCGAGCGCCTGATCGTTGAAGCAATTCGCCGGCAATTTCCGGATCACACCATCCTCGCTGAAGAGGGCGCCACCGGAGGTAGCGACCCGCAACATCGCTGGATCATCGATCCCCTGGATGGCACAACGAATTTTGCTCACGGCTACCCGGTCTGCTGCGTCTCCGTTGCCTACGAGCATCAGGGAGAACTCACTGTGGGTGTCGTCTACGATCCGTTTCGAGATGAACTCTTCCGCGCTGTGCGCGGTGAGGGCGCCTGGGTCAATGCTCTGCCGCTCCATGTTTCGGCGACATCGGACCTGGCCCACGCCTTACTGGCCACCGGCTTCCCCTACGACCGCAGCGCATTAGACCCCGTGTTAGCGCAGTGGGACCGGCTGATCCGGTTGTCGCAGGCGGTGCGCCGCGACGGCGCCGCCGCGCTCAACCTGTGCTATGTGGCTGCCGGGCGATTTGATGGCTTTTGGGAGGGCACACTGCAAGCCTGGGATGCTGCCGCCGGCGCGCTGATCGTGCGCGAAGCTGGCGGTCGCGTCACCGACTACCACGGCGCTCCCTGGACATTGAAAGAGCGATCCATCATCGCCGTCAACGGGCCAGCGGTGTTGCAGGAACTGATGGCGGCGCTGGTATAGGGCGTAGGCTAAATACAGATGGCCGGCGACTGAAGTCGCGCCTAACGCTGGCGAAGTGGGTGCCCTTTGGGCCCTGCGCGGGCTAGGAACGAGTCCGCGCAGGCGGGTACCCACCGCAGTGGGTGTTCGCCCCTGGTAGCCGCGACTTCAGTCGCCAGGTGGGCGCAACGGACGAGCCGCGCAATCAGTACCATACGACAATCCCCGGCTTTGATAGCCGGGCAGAAAGGTGACCTTCGATGGAACTAACGCCGCAACAGAAGCAAGAATTCTTCCAAAACGGCTTCGTAAAGCTGCCCGGTGCGGTCTCGCAAGATCTGGTAGACGCAGCGCGACGGGCGATCAATGCTTCCTTGGGCAACCAGGGAATTGATCCGGCGCTCCTGACGCAGTTTCGTTCCCGCAGCTACAGTCCTGAGTTGCAAGGGACACCGGAGATAACCGACCTGATTCAGGCCTCCTCAGTCTGGGAGTATGCCGAATCGGCGATTGGTGCTGGCCGCATCCGGCCAGTGCGCAGCGGCCAGATTGCCCTGCGCTTCCCAAGCATGGACCCACCGCGCGAGCCGGGCGCCCACATCGACGGCATGTACTCGCCGACAAACGGGGTGCCCAAGGGAACCATTGCGAACTTCACTGCCCTTGTCGGTATCGTACTGAGCGAGGTATCGCACGACTACATGGGCAACCTGGCAGTCTGGCCGGGAACCCACCGCATCTACGAGCAGTACTTTCGCGAGCACGGTTCGGAGGCATTGCTGGAGGGTATGCCCAAAGTCGAACTGCCCGTCCCCGTGCAGATCACCGGCAGCCCAGGCGATGCGGTGCTCTGCCATTACCAGTTGGCGCACGGCATCGCCGGCAATAGCTCGCCGGGCATCCGGTACGCCATCTATTTTCGCCTGAAGCACGTCGATCACGACGCTATCCACTGGGAGTGCATGACCGACATCTGGCGCGAATGGGAGGGGATGCGAGCGGTCGTGACCGCCGACCAGTAGTACCCAGAGACCGGCGGCGACTAGAACAGGGCCGCGACTGCGGTATGCGGCCCTGTTCTAGTCGCCGCCCTTATTCGACAATACCGTAAACTGAATGACCGTGATAAATGCTCCGAGACCACGACGAGCCCCTGTGGCTGCCCGACGCCCAAGCGGAGCGGCACAGTCAAACTCCCTACAAGGCATGATCGAGCGCGTTGTCTTCAAGAACGAGGAGACGACGTTCGCAGTGGCGCGGCTGCGCTCTGGCCGCGGCAACCCTCGTCAGCCTCGGCTCGTCACCATCACCGGGATGATGGCCGGCGTGGCCGTGGGCGAGCCGGTCTCTGTCGACGGCTGCTGGGTCGATGACCGCCGCCACGGCGCCACCTTTCAGGTTGCCGCCTTTCACCCGCACGCTCCCACCGATGCCGAGGGTATCCAGCGCTACTTGGGTTCCGGATTGTTGCCGGGAGTTGGCCCATCCACGGCCGAGCGCATCGTCGATGCCTTTGCCGAACGGGCATTGGCGATTCTGGAGAATACTCCAGAGTTGCTGGCGCAAGTCAAGGGGATCAGCGCCAGAAGGGCCGAGGAGATCGGCGCAGCCTGGGCGCAGCAGCGAGAAACGCGCGCATTGGCGCTCTTTTTGCAACAGCACGGGGCCAGCCCGGCCCTGGCGCCGCGTATCCAGGCGCACTATGGCGCCGATTCGGTAGTATTGGTCCGCCAAAACCCCTACCAACTGGCGAGAGACGTGCGCGGCATCGGCTTCCAGACCGCCGACGACATCGCACGGAAGCTGGGCCTGCCGGAGCATTCACCGCAACGCACGGCCGCTGCCGCCGCCCACGTCCTGTCCCGCGCCACGAACGACGGCCATTGCTACCTGCCAATCGAATCACTGGTCGCACAGACCGCGGAACTGATCGCGTTGCCGCCGGGCGATGTACGGGACGCCATCAACACAGCCCAAAGGGAGCGCCATCTGGTTATAGACAGCGGCAACGTCTACCTGCCGAGCCTCTATACACCAGAGGTCGGACTGGCCCGGCGCCTCTACCTGCTGCAGCGCACAAGCCGGCCTGTCGCCGCGGCCGAGGCGGATCACGCCATCCTGCAAACGGCCGCCGCCGCCACCGGCGTCCTGCTCTCGGACGGGCAGCGGGAGGCCCTCGCCCTGGCCCTACGGGAGCCGGTCAGCATCGTCACGGGCGGTCCGGGCTCCGGCAAAACGACAGCCTTGCGCGCGCTGATAGCTGTTCTGGAGCGGCGGCAGGTGCGCTATTGCCTGGCCGCGCCAACAGGCCGCGCCGCGCGGCGTTTGACGGAGGCAACCGACCGCCCGGCCTCAACACTTCACCGTCTGCTTGATTTCGTGCCGGGCAGCGAGGAGTTCAAGCACAATGCCGAGCGGCCGTTGCCCTACCAGTTCGTTATCGTAGATGAGGCGTCGATGCTCGATGTTGTCCTGGCCTATCACCTGGGTCAGGCGTTGCCGCCCGAGGCCCAACTCCTCCTGGTGGGCGACGTCGACCAACTACCGTCGGTAGGTCCCGGCAACGTCCTGCGCGATCTCATTGGCTCCGAGTGCATCCCCGTGGCCAAACTCACCACGCTGTTCCGTCAGGCGCGCGACAGCAAGATCATCCAACACGCTCTGGACATCCGCGACGGCACGCTGCACGGACGGCCTGCCGATAGCCCCGACTTTTTCTTCATCGAAGAGCGCCAGCCGGAGCGAGCCATCGAGAAAACCGTGCGACTGGTGGTGGAACGCATCCCCCACCGGTTCGATCTTGACCCGTTTCAGGACGTGCAGGTGCTCTGCCCGGTCAACCGGGGTGAGGCCGGGGTTGGCGTGCTCAATACTGCGCTGCAAGCCGCGCTCAACGGCGCGCGGTTAAGCAAGAGCATCACCTGGGGAGGACAGCAGTTCGCCCCGGGCGACAAGGTCATGCAGACGCGCAACAACTACGACCTCAATGTCTTCAACGGCGACGTCGGTCAGATCGTGGCCATCGACACCGAGGCACAGACGCTGCACGTCGACTTCGCCAACGGCGGCAAAACACCCGTCGTGACGTACAGCGCGCGCGACCTGGACGAACTGCAACTGGCCTACGCCGCCACGGTCCACAAGGCGCAAGGCTCGGAATATCCCTGCATCGTGCTGTTATTGTTGCCACAGCATGGCCAGATGCTGCGACGCGACGTACTCTACACGGCGGTCACGCGCGCGAGGCGGCTCTGCGTTATCGTCGGCAGCAGCATCGCGTTCGCCCGTGCCGTGGCGTCCAGCGATCCAGAGGCTCGGAACACGCGGCTCCGCCAGCGATTACGTGATCTGGCGCAGCACTCGCAGCAACTCGCCGACACTCCAGGCCTGGGCGAAGCAACCCCGCGGCGCGTGCGGAGCATCGCCGTCGAAGATCTCCGAGACGCTGCCCACGCCGGCCTCGGGCAGATGGGCAAAGAACGTGTCTAACACCGCCTGCACGTAGGCCCGGTTGTTGACGACACGCAAATGAGCAGTAAGGTAGGGGCCGAGTAACCAGGGCCAGACTGTGCCCTGGTGGTACGCGCTGTCACGTGTGCGCGCGTCTCCAGCGTACGTTCCCCGGTACGCCGGGTCGCGCTGAGCCAACGTCCGCAGGCCGACTGGGGTCAGCAAGGCGGCTGCTACTTGATCTAACACGGCAAGGCGGCGTTCCGGGCTGAGCACGGGGAAAGGCAACGACAGCGCGAGCACCTGGTTGGGGCGCAGCGAGGGGTCGTCACCATTCTCGCCGTCGACGACATCGAACAGATAGCCGCCCTCGGCGTACCAGAAGCGGCGATTAAAGGCGGCGGCGCAGGCGTCCGCCAGCCCTGCGTAGCGCTTCTGTTCCCCGCCAACCTTCGCCGACCAGCGTTCCAGGACACGCAAGGCGTTGTACCAGAGGGCATTCAGTTCAACTGCTTTGCCGCGGCGCGGCGTCACTACCCAGTCGTCGACCTTTGCATCCATCCAGGTGAGCTGGAGGCCGGGAGCGCCGGCTCGCAGCAGGTGGTCATCGGGGTCGACCCCGATGCCGAAGAGCGTCCCCTGCAGGTAGTGCTCGACGATATCCGTGAGGGAAGTAAATAATCGCCGCTGTGTCGACAGATCGCTTGTCACAGCGATGTAGCGTTCTGCAGCGTAGATGAACCACAGGGAGGCGTCCGCGCTGTTGTATTCGGGCGCCTCGCCTTGATCTGGGAAGCGGTTGGGCAGCAGCCCGTCTTTGAGCCAGGTTGACCAGTCCAGCAGAATGGACCGCGTTTCCGCACGCCGGCCCGTGGCCAGCGTGAGGCCGGGAAGCGCGACCATGCTATCCCGTCCCCAGTCGGCAAACCACGGGTAGCCGGCGATGATTGTCGTTTGCTGCTCGCCGCGGCGGACCAGGAACTGGTCAGCCGCCAGCACCAGTTGCGCGGCGCGGGTCTCCGGCTCGACCCTGGCTTGCTGCAACAAGGCGCGACGCCGTGTCAGTTCCGCTTCCAGGGTGGGGTCGCCTGGCACAGTCGTATCACTTCCCTGACCAAAACGAGCGTGGAAGACGACTTCCTTGCCGGGGTGCAGCGTGATGCGGAGATGGCCGGGCCGGTAGAGATCCTCCACCGCGTCGAAGCCGCGGTCTGCCTCCTCGCTCAGGAAGAAGCGGTAGTGCCAATCGGAGTCGGGCTCGAATCGCCCGCCGTCGCAGGTCAGGGTGAGCCAGGCGGTGGCGCTCAGCGCCAGGCGACATCCGTCCGCCAGGGCATCTACCGCGAACGGCATGGGAAGCTGCCGCTGCAGGGCGTGATGGTCGCGCCAGGCGATCAGCGGCGTCAACTGGAGTTCCACCGGGCCCGGCGCTGCCAGGAGGCGATAGGAGATTGACGTCTGGTTGCAACCATACGGCATCCACAAGCGGCGCTCCAGGATGATGCCGTCGCAGGCATAGCGCCAGACGGGCAAGCCGGCTTCAAGCTGGAACTGTTGTAGCAACTGGTAGCTGGTCGGCGAGACTGTGTGATCTTCGTATTCGCTGCAATCGAGTCTGATACTCCTCCCGGCTAACTGGAGCGACTCTTCCATGCGGTCCAGGGTGACGGAGCGGGTCGCCGGCGGGGCGACTGCGGCAACCAATAGAGCATGGTAGCGGCGCGTCGGCATGGCCAGCGTACCGGAGGCGTAGCCGCCAAGACCGTTGGTCACCAACCACTCTCGGCGGCGCGCCTGCTGCAGGTCCTCGCCGATAGTGCGGTCCAGCGCGATCATGCCGCCGTCGTTTCTTGATCCATGTGCTGCTCTCCATCCCCGTTGTTCCGTGCTGCCGGCATCGTGCCGCCGTCATTGCAGCGGGGACTATCGTACATCAAGCGGCAGGAAGTCGCCACAGAGCGGCGCGATGGCCTTTAATCTCAGGGGGGAGAGTCCGGTGTCGATCGGTGGCGAAAGAAGGCAGCAGTACGACGATGGAGAATCTCACGGACAGACAGGCGCTGCTGGGGCAGACGCTCGCTGTACACAATCACGGTTTTGTCCGCCTGGTTGACTCGATGGGCGACGATGCAGCGATCGTGCAAGCCGCACGTATCAGCTACGGCGCCGGCACAAAGACCCGTCGCTCCGACCGGCTGCTCATTCGCTACCTGATGCGCCACCGGCATACGACGCCATTTGAGATGGTGGAGTTGAAGTTCCACATCAAAGCCCCGATATTCGTCGCCCGCCAGCTTATGCGCCACCGTACCGCCTCAATTAACGAAATTTCAGCGCGATATAGCGAGATGCGCGAAGAGTTCTACTTACCCGAGCCGGAGGCGGTGAAGCCACAGAGTACGACCAACCGGCAGGGACGCGCCGATGAGCCGTTTCCTGCCGAGGAGGCGGCGGCAGCGATTGACGAGTGGCGCGCGTCCCAGGCCGACGCCTACGCCCGCTATCGCCGTCATCTTGACGCGGGCATGGCACGCGAGGTCGCCCGCATCGGGCTACCGGTGGCGCTCTTCACCGAGTGGTACTGGAAGGTGAACCTCCACAATTGCTTCCACTTTTTGTCGTTGCGGCTTGACCCGCACGCTCAGGAAGAGATTCGCGCCTATGCGGAGCAGATTGCCCATTGCACGCGGGCGGTGGCGCCAGTCGCCTACGAGGCCTTTGAAGAGTACGTGTTGGGGGCGGTGACCTTCTCCCGGTCCGAGTTGGCGCTGGTGCGTAAGCTCGTGCGCGGTGAGACCTTGACCTCGGACGACCTCGACCATGGCAAGACCTGGCGGGCGGAGTTTGAAGCGCGCCTGGGAGTTGCCTTGCCGAACATTGCCAGCCCCCAGTAGTTCCAATTCGCTTGACAAGGCGCGCGGCACAGTCTACCATTGAGAACGTTTTCAGTTTGTGCGTCATGGAAAGGAATTAACTCGTGGCTACGTTCGCGTTTCGTACGCCGTCGAGCACTCTGTCCCGGCGAATTCTGCTCCGCCGTTGCGGTGCATTGGCAGCCGGCCTATCGGTAGCGCCGCTACTGGCCGCATGCGGCGCAGGGACGACCGCAACAGCAACAACCAGTGGTGGGGCCACGACTGCCAGCAGTGCGGCGACAGCGGCAAAACCCGCTGCCAGTGTTGCGACCGCTTCCACGGCAAGTAAGGCTGCCGGGGCATCAACAGCCTCGGCGGTGCCCACGCCCGTCACTGCACACATCAACCCGGTCTCGGGTAAAGGAGTCGTCCTCGAACACTGGCAGAACTGGGGCGGGCCCGACACCCTGGGGCCGGTCGGCAAGGTGTTCGGGATGTTCCAGACGGACCACCCTTCGGTTGGTCTGAATGCGCAGGGCTACGACGCGAGTAAGTTCCTGACCGATGTGGCCAGTGGAACGCCCCCGGACGTGGTCACCATCCGCTACGTCGCACCGAATGCCCAGAAGGGGTTGTACCAGGCGCTGGATGACCGCATCGCCAAGAGTACGATCATCAAGCGCAGCGACTTCGCCGACGCGCAGTTCCAACAGGTGCAGTGGAAGGGCAAGACCTGGGGTATCCCGGCCATGGAGAACGGGCCGCGTTCCGCCATGATCCTCGACGTCCAACTCTTCCAGCAGGCTGGCCTCGACCCGCAGAAGCCACCGACCACCTGGCAAGACGTCTCGACGATGAGCGAGCAGCTCACCAAACTCCAGGGCAACGACATTACCCAGTTAGGCTTCGATCCGCTCAGTTCCATGGGTGCGGAAGGCTTCCTCGATGTCTACGGCGAAGGCTTCGGGGTCGAATGGTACGACTACGCCACCGACACGCTGCACCTCAACGCTCAGGGAATGGTGGACGCCGTCGACTGGATCGCCCAGGAGTACAAGCAAATTGACCCGACGCGGTTCACCGCTTTTCGCAAGGTCTATGGCGAGTGGGATGGCAAGACATCGGGCTTCGACAACCAGAAGGAGGCCATGATCATCCAGGGCTATTGGACGGCCAACGGCGTCAAAAAATACGGCAAAGGCTTCCCAATAGCGCCAGCGTTCTTCCCGACCAACATCGGCAAGAAGCTGATGCTGACTGGCGGCTGGTCGCTACAGGTGCCGACCGGCTCCAAGGCCAGCGACCAGGCCTTTTCCTGGATCGAGTTCCTGACGACCACGCCCGCCAACCAGTTGCTGCTCGACGAGACCGGGCTGATGCTCTACACGAAGAAGTTCGCCAAAGAAGGGAAGTTCGATCAGATACCCGGCCTCTCCTGGTTCCTCGACGCTGTCGGCCAGGCTGACAAGAACATCAACATTCCCAACGACCCGATCTATGACCAGATCGACTCGAACTACCGGGCGGGTCTGGTCAAAGTCCGCGACGGCAAAACGACCTCCAAGGCAATGCTCGACGATCTGCAGTCGCGGATGCAAGCGCTGCTGAACCAGACGCTAGGCAAGAGCTAACGGCGGCGGGGTATCTCGTCGTAGGGGCAGGCCTTGTGCCTGCCCTGGCCCGGGCGGCAAGAACGTTCGACGGCGGCCAGGGCAGGCACAAGGCCTGCCCCTACGGATGCCCAGAGTGTTTCAACCATTGCCATCAATCGCCGCCCGGCCTCGCTCTATCTGCTACTATCCTGACCGAAAAGGAGTAGCACTGTGTCCATACCCCTCCGAGTCGGCCTGATCGGGGCCGGGAACAACATGATCGGCGTTCACGTACCGCGTTACGTCAATCGCGAATGCGCGGTCATCGCCGCCTGCACCGAGCCCTTCGCGGCCAACGTTGATCGCCTCAAGCAGCGCTTCCCGACGTTGGCGGCGTTGCCCTTCTACGACGACCACAAGAAGATGCTGGCCGAAGCCAAGCTGGATGCTGTCGTCATCAGCACGCCGCACAGCTACCACTACCAGCAGATCATTGACAGCTTGCAGGCCGGCTGTCACGTGCTGTGTGAGAAGCCGTTGGTTTGCTCCGTACAGGAGGCGAAAGGCGTCATCGCCGCGCGCGACGCTGCCAAGAAGGTGGTGCTGGTGTCCTACCAACGGCACTATCTGCCGGCCTTCCTGATCATGAAGACGGCCATCGACAAGGGGTTGATCGGTACGCTGCAGTACGTAGACCTCCAGCAAAACCAGAACTGGTACAACAACCAGAAGACGGCCAACCGCTGGCGCATCCAGAAGGACCTCTCCGGCGGCGGACAGTTGAACGACTCCGGCAGCCATATCGTCGACATCCTGCTCTACGTGACCGGGCTGGAACCGGAACGGGTCTATGCAGCGCAACAGAGCTTCGACCTGGGGGTGGACGTCAACTCCGCCGTCACGGTGACGTTCAAGGGGGGAGCCACCGGTTGCCTCTCCATCGTGGGCAACTCCCCTTTCAAGGGCGGCGCCGTCGTAGAAGACATCACGATCTACGGCAGCGAGGGCGCAGTGTTCTACCGGCAGGTGGGGCAGGAAAGCCCGCGCGTTCCCTTCATCAGCGTACGCCGTTTCGATTTGGACACGCCGGTCGAAGTCACGGACGTGCCGGAGGCTTCGACGCCGGACGAGAACTTTCTGGCGGCGATTCAGGGCAAGCAGCCAGTGCTATCGCCAGCCGAGTGCGGCCTGCGCGTGATGCAACTCTCTGAGGCTGCCTGGAAATCGGCCGAGCGCGGCGAGGCTGTGGCGGTCTCAACGCTCTGAGTTACCCGGTGCGCTACCCTTCGTCGTAGAGCATACGTGTCAACACTGGAAAGGCGCACCCAGCCTGCTTCGGAACGCTCGCCACCTGCTTCGCCTGCTCGGCATGGCGCTCCTGTGTACCGCCTTCCTGCCTGGTCAGAGCGTCCGAGCGGCGCCGGCAGGCGGGGCGTACACCGGCTGGGTCATGGACGCCTACCCCGACCTGAGCAGCAGCGACTTCGTAGGCACGCTCAGCAAGATGAAGCAGGCCGGGGCGAATCTGGTCTGGCTGGGCCACAACAATCCTGTCGGCGTTGACCCCAACGCCCGCGAGGTGGCGCTGTCCTACGCCGTCTACGCAGCGGCAACCAACGCGGCTGACCCGCAGTACAGCGCGGCCCAGAGCATCATCGCTGCCCAGTTGCGTGCCCTGGACGCTGCGCGCAGTGTCGGCATGAAGCTGGTCCTGCCGATTAGTTATCAGACGCAGATGGGCCCCGAATGGGACATCGCCTATCCGGGCAGCCTGCGGCGCGCGGCGGATGGGAGCCTGCTCAACTTCGGCGGCGAAAGCGCCTCACCGTATGACGGCCAGTTCCGGGCCGACACGCTGCGGTACTACCAGTGGGTTGAACAGCAGTTTGTCGTGCCGTATCGGGACGTCGTCCTGATGGTCATGATCTCCAACGAGCCGACCGGCGTGGACTATTCCTCGGCGGCAGACTTCACCTTCTTCAATCGCTACCGCTACCACTTTGCCGATGTCGGCAGTGACACCCGACGGGAAACCCAACTCGGCGATTTCCAGTCGCACGTTATGGACGACTACGCCATCTGGGCAGCGCAGCAGTGGCAGGCGCTTGATCCAGCGTTGACCGTGACGCTGACGTTTGACGGGTCGCCGGCGCGAAATAGCCAGCAAGCCCCGGCCCTGGAGCCACTGTTCCGCGACGCGCCATCCAACTTCCAGCCGGCCTGGGATACCCAGATTCGTAACGGACCGCCGACGTCCGCGCTGAACGACTCCGACGTGACGGCACTGGGGACACTGCTGGGCACGCTGGCGCACCTCTCCGCCAAATATCAGCGGCCCTACTGGCTGTGGTCCAGCGGCAACAGTTGGGGACTGGGCCAGGGCAGCAGCGATCCCAGCAATATCGCCGATGCGATCGCCAACCTGCACATGCTGGCGGACCTCTCCCGGCAAGGCGGCGGGTTGCTGCGCGGCATCGCCATCTGGGCCTACAACGTGCGCGGCCAGGGCCTCTACAACGACGGCTACCACCCGGTATACGATCCTGCCGTGCTGTTCAATCGCCTCACGGCAGAAATGCCGGGCATCAGGCAGATTCTGGAAGGGCCCGCCGGTCCCGGTGCCGACGCCATCATCCTGGCGCCGAACGACTTGCCGGACAAGGAGATCGGCGCCAGCCGCCTCTCCGACATTTATGCCTACCGCGGCTACAACTTTGCCGACCTCGTTTCCCTCCTGCGCGGAGGCGCCAACACCGCGGTGGTAGGGACGCTGGCCGGGGAGGACCTATCGCGTGTTCGCCTGCTGATCATCCTGGCCCGCGGTCCTGCCGACCTTACCGCCGCCGATACGGCAGCAGCCAGAGCCTTCAGGAGCAGCGGCGGCACCGTTGTCGACGCTCAGACCGTCAATTACGCGCTGGGCCTCAACGCGCAATGGGTGTACCCCGGCAATGCGCCCGAACTGTTCTTCGCCGACACTTACACGGCCGACCAGACCGGGCCGGTCGCTGCCTATGGCCTACCCCGCCTCGCCAATAGTTTCGTCTTCAAAGGACCGAGTGAAGTCGTCGTTTACGGTGGCGCCTCCTTCGACCCGCCGGAGAAGATGAAAGCGTGGCTGCGCCTGCCTTTTGCTGTCGCCGTCACGAGCTACGATGGGTCCGGCGCCGTTGCCGCAAACAGCATGCTCGGTCCCGGAACCGTCGCCCTGGCCACTCAGCGCCACACCGTTTCGGTTATCCCACTCGTACCGGCCGCGCAGCCGCTGGTACACGACACACGGTATTTCGCCCAGACGGGCTTCCGGGTCGATGACGACACTATCTGGGACTACTTCACCCACCGTGGCGGGGTTCGTACCTTCGGCTACCCGACCAGTCGCACCCTGACCTTTCAGGGCTTCCGCACGCAGTTTTTCCAACGGGAGATCGTTCAGGTGGCGACTGACGGCAGCCCGCACACCGTCAACCTGCTTGACGCGGGTTTACTGCCGTACCGCAGCTTTAACAACTCGACCTTCCCCGCTGCGGACCCTCTGCTCATCGCCACCGCGCCAACTCCCGGCACTCTGGACTACGGTCAACAGGCAATCATCTGGGCACTGACGCACGCGCCCGACACCTGGAACGGCCTGCCGGTCAACTTTGGCAAGACGTTCCTCAACACAGTGACGCTTGCAGACGCCTACCCAAACGGCGGCGGCAACCCTGCGCTCGTGCCGTTGCTCAACCTGGAACTGTGGGGCTTGCCCACCAGCGCGCCCGCCTTCGACCCGAGCAACCACAACTTCGTGTACCAGCGGTTCCAGCGCGGCGTCATGCACTACGACGCCACCTGCAACTGCACCCAGGGCATCCTGCTCGCCGACTACCTGAAGGCGTTGCTCGTTGACCGCAACGTTCCCACTGACCTGGCTTCGGAGGCTGCCAGCTCTCCCTTCATCGGGCAATATAGTCCAACACTCATCGGATGGGTCCAACGACCGAATTTGTTGCCGGGAACTGATCTGACGCAGGCGTTTGAGCCTGGGTAAGGACCCCTCCTCCTGTCCCCCTCCCCCTCACGGGAGAGGGGGAACGCAACCGGAGTGACGGTAGTCTTCGGTCAAAACCTGGCCCGGCGTTTGCCTCAACGCGACCGGATTTCCAGTTGCGTTCTCTCTCTCCCGTGACGGGGAGCGAGTCAGAGAGAGGGGTCTCCTAGTGCCGGAAGTGCCGCACGCCTCCGGTGGTCAACATCGCCACACCGTGCTGGTCGCAGGCGGCGATGCTCTCGGCGTCGCGGATGGAGCCGCCGGGATGGATCACGGCGGTGATGCCGGCGCGGATGCCCACCTCCACGCCGTCAGCGAAGGGGAAGAAGCCGTCAGTGGCCATCACTGCACCCCTGGCGCGCTCCTCGGCGCGCTTGACGGCGATCTCGGCGGCCAGAACGCGGCTCTGCTGGCCGGCGCCGCTGCCCACGACGGCCAGGTGTTTGGCTATAACGACGCAGTTGGACTTGACGTGCTTGCATGCGCGGAAGGCGAAGATGAGGTCCGTGACCTCCTCCAGCGTTGGCTGGCGTTTCGTCACCGGTGTCAGGGTAATCTGGTCATCAGCGATCGTGTCGGGCGTTTGGAGGAGGAGGCCACCGGACACGCGCTTGATGTCCAGTTGCGCCAGACTGAAGTGGCCGTCCGTGGCGGCGGCAGGTCCCCAGGCGCCGGCAGCGCGTAGGATGACCATCTGGCCTTTCTTCTTGCGCTTGAGGATGGCGAGGGCGGCCGACTCATAGTCGGGAGCAATGATCGCATCGTAATTGAGCGGGCGGATCTCGCGTGCCGTCGCTTCGTCAACTGTGCGGTTGCAGCCAATGACGCCGCCATAGGCCGCCACCGGATCACCGGCGAGGGCACGGCGGTAGGCTTCCACCAGATCCTGATGACAGGCCAGACCGCAGGGGTTGGTGTGTTTGATAATGACGACCGTCGGCGCGGCAAAGTCGCTGGCGGCGTCGAACGCTGCTTGCAGGTCGAGCAGGTTGTTGAAGGACATCTCTCGTCCACTGAGTTGTTCCGCGCCGGCAATGGACGGCTGTGATTCTTTCGGACCGACCAAGCGGTAAAAGGCTCCCTGCTGGTGCGGGTTCTCGCCGTAGCGCAAGGATTGCGCTTTCTGGAGTGGCAGCGTCAGGCGGTCCGGGAACTGTTCGGCACTCCCGGCCCCTAACCAGGAGGCGATGGCTGCATCGTAGGCAGCCGTTAACTGGAATGCCGCCAGCGCCAGTTCCCGCCGGTACTCCGCACTTGGTCCCTGCCCGGCCCCTAACGCGGCAAGCGTCGGCCCGTATTGGGCGGGCTGGGAGACGACGAGGACGTGCTCGTGATTCTTCGCCGCAGCGCGCAATAGCGCCACCCCGCCGATGTCGATGGCCTCAATCAGCTCGGCGGCCGGGAGTCCCGCCTGCTGCAGGAGTTCGACGAATGGGTAGAGGTTGACCACGACCATGTCGAAGAGCGGCAGGTCGTGGTCGGCAATGTCTCGCGCATCGTCGGCGTTGTCGCGCCGGGCCAGGATGCCGGCGTGAATGCGTGGGTGGAGCGTTTTGACCCGGCCGCCGAGCATCTCGGGTGAGCCGGTGAGGTCCGCCACCGACGTCACCGGCAAGCCGGCAGCTCGCAGAACCAACTGAGTACGGCCGGTGGCGACCAACTCCCAGCCCAGGCTGTGCAGTTGGGAGGCAAAAGGAACGAGGCCCGACTTGTCGTCGGTGCTCAGCAGCGCGCGCATGCAGCATTGTCCGTACTATAAGCGCTTGACGGCCTCTTTGCTGAGCGTTCGAAACGTCTCGAAGACACCCACGCCGCGCGATGCGACGGCCTCAAAGCTCGGCCAGTGGCGCGAATTTAGCGATTGCTCCAGTTCAGGAACGCTCAACGCGTTCGGCAAATCGCGTTTATTGTACTGGACGATGATCGGAAACTGCGCGACATCCTTGTGTTCCGCCTTGAGGTTGGCTTCCAGCTCCAACACACTCTCCCGGTTATCCAGAAGCTTCTCGTTCTGCGAATCGAAGACCATCACCACCGCGTCCGCGCCGTGCAGCACGGCGGCGCGGGTTGCTGCGTAGAGCTGCTGGCCCGGCACCGTGTACATCTGGAACCGCAGCCGGAAGCCGTGGATTTTGCCCAGGTCGACTGGCAGAAAATCGAAGAACAGGGTGCGTTCGCCTTCGGTGGCGATCGACGTCATCGTGCTCATTTGCTCGCCGACGACGCTGGTGTGCAAGTAGCGCAGGTTGGTGGTCTTGCCGGACAGCCCGATACCGTAATACACCAACTTGAGCTGGATTTCACGGGCGGCGACATTGACGAGCGACATGGCTCCCTACATTTGCGCCAGCAGTTCAGCAATTTGCGGGGCGTAGCGACGCACGGCAAAGCGCAGCCGACCAATGTTGCCATCGGCGCCCGCCATCACTGCCAGTGAGGCGTCGCTGCCGACCGGTTGGAGCAGCACCATGCCGTCACCAAACTCGGCAATGACCTGGTCCAACGAACTGCGCCCCATGTCCGACGCCAGCATGCGCAGGTTGCGCACGACGTCGGCCGTGATGGCCGCCAGGGCATCCAGGTCCTCACGCCCACCCGCGCCTTGCGATCCCTGGATCATCAAGCCGTCGCGGCCGGCGATCACTGCGGCCTTGACGCCGTCGATGCCGGTGATCCCGTTCAGAACGGTGTCAATATCGGCCATGCTTCCTCCTGTCCGAGTACAGACTGCTACTTCGTCAGTATCCTATCACTCCTGCCGCCCCGCGAGTGACATGGGAGCTTTGGGGTGACGCATCTGGGTCACAACCGCGCGGCGGCACGCTGCTCGGTCGCCGCGGATAGCCGCTGGATGGCCTGCTCCAGGTTCGCTTTGGAGTTGGCATAGGACAGGCGCAGGTAGCCCTCGCCCGCCGCCCCAAAGCCGTTGCCGCTGAGCAGCGCCACACCGGCATGCTCAAGGAAGTAGTCGGCCAGTTGCCGAGAGCCAGCACCAAGGGCGCGGACGTTGGGGAAGGCGTAGAATGCACCGGCCGGCATCCGGCAGCTCCAGCCGGGGATGCTGTTCAGACCGGCGATCACCAGATCGCGCCGGGCGGCGAACTCCGCCATCATTGCCTCCACCGGCTGCTGCGGTCCGATCAGGGCAGCGACGCCGGCCAGTTGGCTAAAGGTGGCAGTGCAGGAGTTGCTGTTTGTCATGAGCAGGGCGATGCGCTGGGCCAGGTCGCCAGGAAAAATGCCGTAGCCGAGCCGCCAACCGGTCATAGCATAGGTCTTGGAGAAGCCGTCCAGGATGATCGTCTGTTCGACCATGTCCGGTTCAGCCGCAATGCTGACGTGCGGTGCGCCGTAGGTCATCCGGCTGTAAATCTCGTCGCTGAGCACCAGCATGTCGCGTCCGCGCACTAAGTCGGCAATTGCGCGTAGGTCGGCTGCTGTGAGGGCACTGCCGCAAGGATTATGCGGTGAGTTGAGGATCAGCATGCGGCTGCGCGGCGTCAGCTTCGCCGCCAGTTCGTCGATGTCCAGCCGAAAGTCGTGATCTTCCCGCAGCGTCAGCGGCACGGGGATGCCACCAACGAAGTTAACCAGCGAGGCATAAATTGGGAAGCCGGGATCAGGCAGCAACACCTCGTCGCCAGCTTCGATGGCGGCCAGGATGGCGAAGAACATCACCGGCTTACCGCCCGGCGTGATCACCACCTGATCGGGATGGACGGCAATGCCACGGCTGGTAGCAACATCCGCGGCGACGGCTTCGCGCAGCGCGGGCAGGCCGGCAGGTGGACCGTAATGTGTGGCGCCGTCACGCAGTGCTTTTATGCCGGCCTCAACGATGTGGTCCGGCGTCGCAAAGTCCGGTTCACCGATCTCCAGATGAATGACGTCCACACCCTTTGCCTCAAGGGCACGGGCGCGTACCAATACTTCGAAGGCGCTCTCCGTACCCAGGCGATCCATCCGTGCCGCAGACGGCAGTTTCACCCCGGCTCCTCTCCTCGTAGTGACGATGCCACCAGCGCTGGTGTACAAACGTGCCAAAGCAAGGCCGATACCGTAGCACGTCCCCGGCGTTTGCGCGCGGCGTGCCTGCCCGGTAGACTTGTCGGCCAGAGTGGGGCAGCGGGAGGTTGCGACGTGCGAGCGGCGATTATCAACGTGACGGGCTACGCCGGCGTTGATCTTGCCCGTCTACTCAGCCGCCATCCTCACGTCAGACTGACGGAAGTCACTGGCCGCAGTCAGGCCGGTCAGCGGTTGGCGGACGTCTTTCCGCACCTCGGGCATCTTGATCTCACCATTCGGGGCGACGTGCAGGACGCCGACATCATCTTCTCGGCATTGCCGCACAAGGCGTCGGCTGAAGTCCTGGCGCCCCTGGTTGGCCAGGGTCGGAAGTTGATAGACGTCGCCGCCGATTTCCGCCTCAAGGACCTGGCCGAGTACGAAGCGACCTATGAGGTCAAACATCCCGCGCCGCATCTCCTGGCGCAGGCGGTGTACGGACTGCCGGAACTGCATGCCCAGGACATCGCCAAGGCCGAACTGGTGGCCAATCCCGGCTGCTATCCTACCGGGGCGATCCTGGCCCTGGCGCCTGCCGTCAAGTACGGCCTGATCGAACCGGATATCATCGTCGACGCCAAGAGCGGGGCCTCCGGCGCCGGCCGCAGTGCCAAGGTTGAATACAGCTACAGCGAGATGAACGAGTCGGTCGCCGCCTATGCCCTGCAGGGGCACCGCCACCGGCCGGAGATCCGGCAAGAACTGAGCGGCCTGACCAGCGAGGAGGTCCACGTCACCTTCGTGCCGCACCTTATACCAATGACACGCGGCATCCTGACGACCTGTTACGCCCGCCTGCGCCGCCAGATCAGCGCCGACGACCTGCGCACCATGTACGACGAGTTCTACCGCGACGCCCCGTTCACCCGGCTGGTCGCGACCTCACCACAGACGAAGTGGACCGCCGGCAGCAACGAGTGCCTGGTCTATCCGACCATTGATCAACGCGAGAACCGCTTGATTGCGCTGGCGGTGCTGGACAATCTGGTGAAGGGTGCGGCGGGTCAAGCGGTGCAGAACATGAACCTCATGTGCGGTTTCGAGCAGACCTGCGGGCTGCAACAACCGGCGTTGTATCCATGATGGCGAAATCGCCGGCTGGCGGCTCCTTTGCTCGTTCCACCGAAACTTCTGTCCTCCGTCTCCGCCTGCGTCTTCGCGGCCGGTCTGGAAACATCCAGGCGCGGTCGCAGGCGTAGTACCCCTGCCGCTGGTGGGCGTTCCCTTTGGATGAGGATTGGCAGCCGGCGGCGCAATAGGACGATTTGACGGAGAGGAACTATCTGATGATGGACTTCGATGGCATCGCCGATGGAGGCGTGACCAGCCCGCTGGGGTTCGCCGCCGGCGCCGTCAACGCCAATGTCAAGGGCGTCGGCGCTGACAAGCTGGACCTGGGTGTCTTACGCAGCAACGTGCCGGCCGCAGCAGCCGGTGTCTTTACCACCAACAAGGTCTGCGCCGCCCCCGTTCGCTACTCACGGCAGCGCCTGGCGGGCGGGAAAGCGCAGGCGGTAATATTCAACAGCGGGAACGCCAACGCCTGCACCGGTGAACAAGGGATGCGCGATACCGAGCGCATGGCAGAACTGGCGGCAGTCCGGCTCGACGTTCCGGTGGGACTGGTTCAGGTGGCCTCCACCGGCATCATCGGACTGCCCTTGCCGATGCAGCGCATCACCGATGGCCTGGCGCGCCTCACCTGGTCAGTTGATGGCGGCCGGCAGGCAGCCAAAGCTATTATGACCACCGACACCTTTTCCAAAGAAGTCGCCGTGCGAGTCCCCATCCACGGGCGCACCGTGACGATTGGCGGGATGGCAAAGGGATCCGGCATGATCCATCCCAATATGGCAACGATGCTCGGATTTATGACCACCGACGCCAGCCTGGAGGGTGAATACGCGTCGCACCTGCTCCGGCGTATCACCGACGGCACCTTCAACATGCTCTCGGTGGACGGCGACACCTCAACCAACGACACCCTGCTGTTGATCGCCAACGGTGAGTCGGGCGCTCCCGTGCTGAGCGGCGGTGACGCCGAGTCCGATGCCTTCGCCGCTGCGCTGCACCATGTTGCCCAGGAGTTAACGATCATGCTGGCACGCGATGGCGAAGGCGCGACAAAGGTGATCGAGGTGCGGGTGCAGGGAGCCGAGACCATCGAGGACGCGCGCCGTGTTGCCATGGCGGTGGTCCAGTCACCACTCGTGAAAACGGCAGTCTACGGGGCTGATCCGAACTGGGGCCGCATCGCCTGCGCGGCCGGCTACAGCGGCGCTGCGCTGGACCAGGAGCGCCTGGATGTGGCGATGGCGGGCACCACGCTGATGCGCCAGGGCACGCCGCTGCCCTTCGACCGCAACAGCGTCGTCGCGGCGATCAAGGCCACGACGCAGGTGCCAATCGACGTCGACCTTCATCTCGGGGCGTACCAGGCGACGGCATGGGGCTGCGACCTCACCGAGGGCTACGTCGACATCAACGGCCGGTACACGACGTAGGCGGGGACACCATGAAAACTACCGATATTCCCGATCTCGCCTCGCCGAACGGCGATCCGGTGACGAATACTCTGGTCGAAGCTCTGCCGTTCGTGACGCGTTGGAGCGGCTGCACGCTCGTCATCAAGCTGGGCGGCAGCGCTCTGGAGGCAGAACGCGCGGTGCTGGAGGACTGCGTCCACCTGCAACGCCTGGGCGCCATCCCTGTGATCGTCCACGGCGGCGGCGCGTCGATCAACGCCTGGCTGAAGCGCATCGGCAAAGAAAGCCGCTTTGAACACGGTTTGCGCGTCACCGATGCCGAGACGCGCGACGTCGCCCGCATGACGCTTATCGGCGAGGTCAATGCCACGCTGGTGGCGCTGGTCAACCGCCTGGGTGGCAGGGCCGTCGGCCTCTCCGGATTGGACGGACCCATGATCCGCGCGCACTATCACCGCCAGTACGGCGATATCGGCTACGTCGGTGAAGTGGACACCGTTGACCCAGAGGTGATCCGCGCAGTGGCAGACCTGGGCTGCATCCCGGTGATCGCGCCGATCGGCTACGGCCCCGACGGTGAGGCCCTCAATATCAACGCCGACACGGCGGCGGCGGACGTTGCTGTTGCCTTGCAGGCAGAGAAGATGATTTTCCTGACCGACGTGGTCGGCATCCTCAGCGCCGACGGACGCCTCATCTCCGAGGTGTCCGAGGAAGAGCTGGAAGGCTTGATCGCCGACGGTACGGTCTCCGGCGGCATGATCCCGAAGGTCAAGGCCTGCCAGCGCGCCATGGCCGGCGTGCGCCAGACGCACATCATCGACGGACGCTATCCTCATGCCCTGATCCGGGAGCTATTCACGGTACACGGCGTCGGCACGATGATTAACCGGCGCCAAGAAGAAGCAAGTCCGCTGGCCGGGCTGCCGGCTGTATAGGAAAGGGAGTCTCTCATGACCACGACGACCTGGAGCGCCAGCGAGGCGGCGCACTACATGCACACGTTCAAGCGGTTGCCTGTCTGTTTGGAGCGCGGGCAGGGCGTCTACGTCTGGGACGTTGACGGCAAGCGCTACCTGGACTGGGTGGCCGGCATTGCCGTCAACGTGCTCGGCTATGCCCACCCGGCGGTGGTGGGGGCGATTTATGAGCAGGCGAAGAAGCTGATCCATACCTCGAACCTTTACTACACGCTGCCGCAACTGGAACTGGCTGATCTGTTGATCCAAAACTCCTGCGCCGAGCGCCTGTTCTTCTGCAACAGCGGCGCTGAGGCGAACGAGGGCGCCATCAAGCTGGCGCGCAAATGGGGCAAGCTGCACCGCAATGGCGCCTATGAGGTCATTACGGCGCTGGACTCCTTTCATGGCCGCACGCTGGCAATGGTGGCGGCCACCGGCCAGCCCAAGTACCAGGAACCGTATGCGCCGATGCCGGCGGGCTTTGTCAATGTGCCGTTCAACGACCTGGCGGCCATCAAAGCCGCCACGACCGAGGCGACCGTCGCCATTATGCTGGAGCCGGTGCAGGGCGAGAGCGGCGTCCACCCGGCCGACCCGGACTACCTGCAGGGTGTGCGGGAGTGGTGCGACGAGCAGCGCCTGCTGCTGATCTTCGACGAGATCCAGACCGGCATGGGCCGCACGGGCCACTTCCTCGGCTACGAGTGGTACAAGATCGAGCCGGATGTCTTCACCATGGCCAAAGGGCTGGCGGGCGGCGTGCCTATCGGCGCGTTCCTGGCCAAAGGCTCGGCGGCGGAGGCACTGGGGCCTGGCGACCACGGCAGCACCTTTGGTGGCAGCCCGCTGGCCTGTGCCGCCGGCATAGCGACGGTGAAGACAATCCTGGAGCAAGAGTTGCCCGCCAACGCCGGCAAGCAAGGCGGCTATCTTGCCGCGAAGCTGGCCGAGCTGCGCCGCGACTTCCCGATCATCACGGAGATCCGAGCACGGGGCCTGATGATCGCCTTCGATCTGGCGCAGGAAGTGGCCCCGAAGCTGGTGCTGCGCGGGTTGGAACAGGGGCTGATCCTCAACGCCACCGGGCCGCACACTATCCGCATCGTGCCGCCGCTGATCCTGACGCGGCGCGAAGTCGACGAGGGCATCGGCCTCCTGCGGACAACGCTCAGCGGCCTGGAGGGGGCGTAACATGCCGGGGAAAGTGGTGCTCGCCTACTCCGGCGGGTTGGACACGTCGGTGGCAATCCGCTGGATCAAAGAGAAGTACGACCTTGACGTCATCACATTGACCATTGATGTCGGCAACAAGCCGGACCTGGAAGCGGTGAAAGAAAAGGCCCTGCGCATCGGCGCCGTCAAAGCCTACGTCGTAGACGGCCGGGAGGACTTCGTCCGCTACTTTGTCTGGCCGGCGCTGCAAGCGGGCGCCATCTACGAGAACGAATACTTGCTGGCGACGGCCCTGGCGCGTCCCCTCATCGCCAAATATCTCGTAGATGTGGCGCGTCAGGAGGGGGCTTCGGCGGTTGCCCACGGCTGCACCGGCAAGGGCAACGATCAGGTGCGCTTCGACGTTTCCATTCAAACGCTGGCGCCCGACCTCAAGGTAATCGCGCCGGTGCGCGAGTGGCGGCTGACGCGTGACGAGAGCCTGCGTTATGCCGAACGGCACGGCATCCCAGTGCAAGCGACCAAAAAGAGCCCCTACAGCACCGACGAGAACCTGTGGGGCCGTAGCGTGGAAGCCGGCGTGCTGGAGGACGCCTGGGCCGAGCCGCCGGCGGATGTCTGGGATTGGACTGCAGGGCCCGACCGTTGGCCGCAGCAAGCACGAACTGTGGAAATCGAGTTCGAGCACGGCATCCCCGTGGCGCTGGACGGGGAGCGCCTGGGCGGCGTCGAGTTGATCGAGCGGCTCTCCAAGATCGCCGGGGAGTACGGGGTCGGACGCGTCGATCACATTGAGAACCGCCTGGTCGGCATCAAGTCACGCGAGATCTACGAGATGCCGGCCGGATGGACGCTCTACCTGGCCCATCAGTGGTTGGAGCAGATGACGCTGACCCGCGACAGTGCTCGCTTCAAGCGGCTGGTGGCCGACGAGTATGCAACCTTGATTTACAACGGGCTGTTCTTCTCGCCGTTTCGGCGCGACCTCCAAGCCTATGTCGCCAGCACGCAGCAGCACGTCACGGGAACGGTGCGGGTGAAGTTGCAGGGCGGCCAGTGCATCGTCGTCGGCCGCCGCTCGCCGGCCTCGCTCTACAGCGAAGAACTGGCGACGTACTCCGACGCCGACATCTTCGACCACAATGCGGCGGTCGGCTTCATCCAACTGTGGGGCCTGGGTCAACGCACCGCAGCGCGCATCCAGATGCTGGGACCGGGCGGAACTGCCGAAGAGTTGCCGCGTCTGCAGACGCCGAAGACGGAGTAGGTGAACAGGCGCGGTCGCCAGGAGGCGACCACTCGGGAAAAGGTGGTACAGGTCATCCTGGGCCTGCTGATGTTTGTCATCTTCACGCTGATCGCGCTGGCGGTCTTCGTCTACATGGTCAAAGTCGAACATTTGGGGCAGGGAGCCGGCTGAGCGTTCGCGCTCAGCGGCCTTTGCGGCCGAAGGGCCACCAGCGCCGCCGAGCGAGCGCGGACTGTACCTGGCGCAGTTGCGCCTGGGTCTCCTGTTGGGCCTGCTCGGCCCGTAACTGGCCGGCTCGCACCGCCAACAGGTCTTCGCGCACGCCGCGCACCTCGTTGAGCGTGGCAACTTGCGTGGAAAGGGCATGCAACTGTTGCAGCTCCCTGAAAAGCGCTACACTCGCCTCGGCGTGTTCGCTGCGGAAGGCAACCAGATCTTCCGCCAGGCTTTCGCACCGAGCGGCGATCGCCTCAAGGCGCCGCTCCTGGTCGCGGAAAGGTTCTGGCGCTAGGGAAGCGTGTCGCTCAATGGCTTGCTGCGGCGTCGGTCCTGCCTCCAGGCCGCGCAGGACATTGCCGGTGTCACCCTCCCAATCGTGGTCGCGCAGGACGTCCAGGATTAACTGCTGCGGGTAACCGCGGCGACTGCGGTAGCTGCCGTATTCGCGAAACCAATGCTGTAACGTCCGCTCCGGGATTCCCGTCAGCCGCGCCACGTCCGGTAGTTGCGCCCGCGGCGTCGCCTGCACCATCTGATCTTCTATCGCGCCGCCTGTCTCCTGTTGGCCATCCACGGCTTGCTCCCTCCACGTCTGCGGACCGTATCGTACTGCGGCGGCCGCAGGCGGCGCAAGACGCCAACAACGCGTGAGTGCGCCGCAAAGTTTTGCGCGGTCTGCTTGCCAACGGCGTCTCCGCCGCGCCCGGCGACTGAAGTCGCGGGCTACACGATGCGAAGTCCGCCTGCGCGGACTCGGTCAGCCCGCGAAGGCGGGCTTTGCTCGCTCTAGCCCGCGACTTCAGTCGCCGGGAGGTCCCAAGCATCCGGCGCAAAACTTTGCGGCGCACTCACAACACGTTGCGCAGATATGAACTGGCGCCACGGGGATGGATACCGTATATAATACCGTATATACTAGACTGGTGTGACGCGAAGCGACGCTGGAATCGAGGTGCCGATACATGATTACAACAACTGTGGACGAAGCGAAGTCCATGCTAGCTGATCTCATTGACGCAGCAATGAGGGGTGAAGACGTGTACATTAGGTCTGGAGGTGATCGAACCGCGCAGATCGTCGTGGCGAAATCAAAAAGCGCGCGGCCGCAGTTCGGAAGCGCCAAAGGCCGAATCGAAATAGCAGATGACTTTGAGGCGCCGCTCGCGGATTTTGTGGAGTACCAGTGATGCGCGTCCTCCTGGACACACATGCGTTCATGTGGTTCGTCCAAGGCGCGGATCGTCTGAGTAAGGTGGCACGTGGCGCCATTGAGGAGGCGGAGCCGTTGTTGAGCGTGGACGCTGTCTTCGATGCCTACGGTGTAAACCGAATCTGGTGAGGACTGGCCGACCGTGAGCTGGCACGGTCGTCGTGGACACCGAGAGCGAGGCCTACGGTGCCAACCAAACCCTCCACGTCGACTCCCATGCATGTCGGTCTGAATGGTTGCAGACATGCCAGCCCTTGTTGGAACTTGATCCGCGCTCCTTGATGATTGCCGCGCTGGAGATGGTAGTAGCCGACACCGATCAACAGGATGCCCTGGTAGAGGGAGCGAATCGGGTCTGGTTCGCTGCGCCAGAGAGCTTCCAGCGTTTCGTGGCAGTGCCAGTATTCGCCGGCGTTGAACAGTGCGATGCCGGCGAGCAGTTGCTCCGGCGGCGGTTCGGCGCAGCGCGTTGAAGGCTCGGGGGGCAGCTTGGGGATCAGTGGAAGCCCGGTGCGCGGCGACCGTGGGATCATCCAGTCCTCTCATGGCTGCGTCTGTGCTATGCTCGCCCAGCATGCGGTCAGGAGCAGCGTCGTTAGGATAGCGTGCCGTGTCCGGGCGAGACCAGCCTGGTGCCGGTACACATGGGGGTGTTTGCAATGAAGTTTGCCGTTCGCGAAAACATGGCGCCGGGGAAGACGCTTCGGGAGCGCTTTGAGAGTCTGGTCCGGCTGAAGATTCAGGGGATTGAGCTGACCGGAGCGAGCACGCTCGACCACAAGGACGAGGTGAAGGACCTGGTCAAGGAGACCGGTGTCGTTCCCTGCGTCTGCTCGGGGCGAGGGGGAGCCATCCTGGACGCCAGGCGCACCGAACGCGATCTCTTCTTGAACGAACTGAAGCTGGCGTTGCAAGCGTGCGGTGAGTTCGGCGGCGTGGGTGTCATTGTGGTGCCGCTGCTGCCGGTGAAGATGCAGAACCGTCCGCGCATCTCCGATCTTTCGCCCTGGAAAACCAGCTTGCAACTGGAGAAAGAGCTCTTTGAGGTGCAGATGCGCGACATCGCACCCGTTGCGGAGGCGGCAGGAGCTGCCGTCATCATCGAGCCGCTCAATCGCTACGAGCAATGGTGGCCGAACAAGGTGAGCGACGGGGCCGCAGTGTGCCAGGCGGTCGGTAGCCGGGGCATCATGACGATGGCCGACTTCTTCCACATGAACATCGAGGAGCCGCAGTTCGCTGCTGCCGTCAAGGAAAATCTGCCCTATATTGCCCACGTTCATCTGGCCGACAGCCACCGTCGGCTCCCCGGCAGCGGTCACACCGACTTTCGGGCGGCGCTGCGCGCGCTCGCTGACGGCGGCTACGACGGCTATTATGGCTTCGAATGCGCCATCGACGGCGATCCCTTTGAAGCCCTGCCGGCAGCGATGCGCTACATCGAGCAGCAAGCGGGAGCATGACCTAACCCCCTGCTCCTTTCTCTGGAAAGGAAGGGGGTATCAGACGGCGGCCGTTAGAACATCCGCCGGCCCCCCATCCCGTCGGCGTTTCAGGCGTGCCAACTCACGGCTGAAGATGCGGCGAAGGATCGCGACGGCGGAGGCATACGTTGAATCCATGCCGAAGTACGAGAGCGTACGAGCGCCGAGGTTGTTGCCCCGACTGAAGGGCGTGTCCGAAGCGTAGTGGATAATGCCGACCTCGTACGGTGCGCCGAAGAGGTTGACGACCTGCCCCGTGGGGTACCGATCCAGGAAGGTATTCTCCACGAGCGCGTCAAGGAAGGGGCCGGCTTCCATCTCGACCACGGTGTAGCCGGCGGCGTACAGGTCGTCCAGGTAGCGGTGGTTTTGCAGGTAGGTGCCGCGCACTGCTACCGCTTGCTGCCCGTCCAGCGCCGTGCCGAAGGCGAGGAAGGGGGCGATGTCCTGGGCAATGAAGGCGTTGTTGACCATGTAGGTGTTGCCCGAATGCTCGTCGAGGAAGACATTGGCAATCATGACATCGCCGATGCGCCCATTCAGGGTGGCGGCCTTCCCCATCACGTACAGCCCTTGCAGCACCGTCGTGTGATAGGAAACGGTGTGCAACAACTGGTAGGCCGCGTAGCCGAGAGGATAGTCCACATTGATGATCAGCGCGTCACTGGCATTGAGCAACTCCAGGTCCGGGACTCGTAGGCGGCGGTCGAGCCGGTCCAGCCTGAGCCGGGCAAGGTCAATCACCTGGGCATCCACTGCCAGGGCCTGAGCTGCGTTGATCGAGGTGATGCCGCTCTCCCGTTCGGCGGCGGTTCGGGCGGCTTGCGCGTAGCGCTGCTGCGGGTCGGCCAGAAAGTGGCGCTGCACATAGTACAGGTAGTTGTCGTAGATGCCGGGGGCGCGCTGCTCCTGCAGGTTGTCGGCGAGTGCGGCCAGCGTGCGCCGCTCCGGCTGCTCAACGAAGTGGCGCAACTCGGCCTCGTGGGCACGGGCGAAGCCACTGAGCAGATTGGCCAGCGAGTGCGTGTTGCTGGACACGAAGTAGACCGGACGGCTTTCCAGGTCGGTTCGGGCCGCGCCTTCTTCCAGGCGTCGCCACCAGACGTGCAGGGCGCGCCGAAAGTCATTCAGGGAGCCGCCGAGCAACCGCACGCCGAAGTGCTTCCGTGCCGCCGCGATCAGCCGCAACCGCTCGTGCGTCCGGCCGTCCCAGATCGTTTGCAGCCGCTCCCAGCCGGCCGCATCAATGCCGACGCCGGCCAGCAGCCGTTCGTGATCCTCGGACGACATAGGTTCACCGTTAGCGGCGCTGTGCAACAGGCTGATCAAGTCCGGCTGACTGTGGAGCCGGCCGTGGAGCTTGTTCCATTCGATCTCCAGCGCCAACAGCGTGGGGACCAAATCGTCGATGTCCGATGGACTGGCGATGAACACGGCGAGCGTGGCCTGGCCGTCGAAGCGCATTTTGCGTCGACGACCGGGCGCCTCCACCGCCTGCCACTGCTCTACGTCCGGATAGCCGCGTCGGCGGAACGTCTCTTCCGTCTGGCCCAGTAACACGTGACGCACCAGGCCAATGCAGGCCGGCAAGCGCAGGGTAGCGTAGGTGATGCAAGCGAGGTCCGGTTCTGGTTCCAGGGCGTCCACGTGCAGGCTCGGCTCCATTGCCAGGTAGCTCTCGACCAGGGCGCGCAGTTGCACTTCGCCGCTGCTGCGCAGCAAGGTATGCATCGCCCGCAGAAAGAGGTCGATCTCCTGCTTGCCGGGGGGCGCGGACGGGTAGCGAGGTGCGGAGGGGGCTGCCATGCAAGGAGTATAACGACGCGGCGAGGTTGGGGACAGCCCACTGTTACCACACCGGCCGTCCCTACGCAGTACAATCCTGCGCACAGTTATCTCCAAGAGAGGAAAATAACCCCGATGAGTACTGCCACAACCAGCCTGAGCGCCGCCCAACTACAAGCCTTGGCGAGCTTCGATAGTCCGACGCTGGCAAACGCTATGGAAGCGTCCGGACGCTATCCGCGGCTCGGCCACTTCGTTGGCTACGACATTCGGTGCCTGTACCCGGAGCTGCCGCCTTCCTGCGGGTACGCCGTCACCTGTCGCGCCGACAGCACGACGGAAGGACGCAAGATGGAGCGCGGTCTGGTCCAACTCTGGGAGCTGATCGGCCGGATGCCTGGCCCGACAATTGTCGTCATCCAGGACGTCGGTACCGACCGGCTCCATTCCTGCCACTGCGGCGAGGTCATGGCGACGACAATGAAACGCCTGGGGGCGGTTGCCCTACTCTGCGATGGTGGCGTCCGCGATTTGCACGAGGTGCGGGCGCTGGGCGGCTTTCAGTTCTTCGCACCCGGCCTGGTCGTCGCCCACGGCAATCCCCTGATTTTCGATATCGGCGTTGACGTCACCATCAGTGGCGTGGCGATCAAGACTGGCGACCTGTTGCACGGCGACGCCAACGGCCTGCTACGGATTCCGCTGGATGCCGCAGCGGAACTGCCGGCGGCGGCGCAAGAGGTGCGGGAGCGCGAGGCGGAGACCATGCGCCGCATTCTGAGTCCCGACTTCTCGCCCGTTGAAGGTCCAAGGAAGTCGGAGCACTGACCGGCTGCTACCGCATCGGGGGAATAAATCCGTAACCTTCGTGGCGTACACTGCATGGTGTCAACATCAGACAATACCGCGTTTGCGCAGGAGCCACCGCCGTGCAAAACACCGCTTTCCAGCCCACACGCGTCGTCCATGTAGGCCGGCGCATCATCCTCGGCATGCTCGGGTTGGGCGCCGCCGGGTTGGTCCTCGGCAAGAATCTGAACCCGTTGTCGTGGCTGGATACGCTGGGCAGTGGGGTTGGGTCTTCCAACAATTTGGGCTTTCGCATCTACACCGTCAACGGCGTGCCGGCCTACGACCCCACGACTTGGCGGATGCAGGTCGACGGCATGGTGGCACAACCGCTGAACCTGTCCTTTGACGACTTGCAGACGCTGCCGCAGAGCCAGCAGGTGGGCATCTTCCATTGTGTCACCGGCTGGAGCGTGCCGAACCTCACCTGGTCAGGCGTGAAGATGAACGACTTCCTGGCCCACGTGCAGCCTTTGCCAGGCGCGTCCTACATGACGCTTTACTCCAGCGACGGCGCTTACACCGACTCCATCTCCTTGCAGCAAGCCGGACAGCCGGACGTCATGCTGGCCCATTCCATGAACAACGCACCGTTGCCGCTGGAGCAGGGGCAACCCGTTCGCTTGATCATCCCCGAATTCTACGGCTACAAGAACATCAAGTGGGTCAACCGCATCCAATTCACCAATCAGCCGATTATGGGCTACTGGGAACAGCGCGGCTACCCCGTCGACGCCTACATCAAAAAGTGAACCGGTCAGGCTTCCTCCTGCGCTTCAGCAGCACCGAGCGCGCCGTCCACTGGACCTATGCGCTCTGCTTCCTGACGCTGCTATCTACGGGCCTCATCATGTACCTGCCGGCGCTGAGCGTGCTGGTGCCGTCGCGCCTCATCTTGCGCCAGTTGCATCTGGCGGCGGCGTTCCTGATCGTGACGGTTCCGACGCTGGTCGGCCTCTTCGGCAACCGCCAGAGCATCGCCGTTGATGCCCGAGCGGTGGACCGTTGGGACGATGATGATCGGGCCTGGTTGTCGGACGGCCTGCGCGGCGTGCCGACAGTGGCTGGCCGCTTCAACGCCGGTCAGAAAGCCAACGCCGCCTTCACGGTCGGCAGCCTGCTGCTGTTTGTTGTCACCGGCGTCATTATGACGCTGAACATCTTTACGCGCGTGCTGCCGGACTGGATTGTGAGCAACGCCAGCCTGATCCATGACTCCCTCACCTGGCTGGCGCTCTTTGCCTGGTTGGGTCACGTCTTCCTGGCCGGCATCTACCCACCCACGCGAGAATCGCTGCGCGGCATGGTGACCGGCTTCGTGCGCAGCGACTGGGCGCGCCATCACCACCCGCGCTGGTGGCAGGAACAAATGGCTACGCTTCAAGAATCGCCAACCGGTGAGGAGTCGCCTCCTGCACCCGTCGCGCCGGGACGCTACAATCGTCCTGTTTCCTGAGGAGGACGCTTGGAGCACTATCAGATCGCAGTCATACCTGGCGACGGCATTGGCCAGGATGTCATCGCCGAGGGCATCACCACCCTGAACCTGTTGGGCGAACTCACCAACAGCTACCGGCTGGAGTACCGCACCTTTCCCTGGAGCTGCAGGTATTACCTGGACCACGGCAGCATGATGCCGGGGGACGGCCTGAAGCAACTGGAAGGCTTTCCGGCCATCTACTTCGGGGCATGTGGCTTCCCGGCTCTGGTGCCGGACCACATCTCCCTGTGGGGGTTGATCCTGCCAATCCGCAAGTACTTCCAGCAGTACGTGAACCTGCGGCCGATCCGCCTGCTGCCTGGCCTGCGCGGCCGCCTCTACGACAAGGGCGAGAAGGAGATCGACTTCGTCTGCGTGCGCGAGAACACCGAGGGCGAGTACGCCGGCGTCGGCGGGCGGGTCCACGTCAACACGAAAGACGAGGTGGCCATCCAGACCATCGTCTTCACGCGCACGGGTGTGGAGCGGATTATCCGCTACGCCTTCGAGCTGGCGCTAAAGATGGGGCGCGACCAGGTGACCAGCGTCACGAAATCCAACGCCATGCAATACAACATGGTCTTCTGGGACGACGTCTTCCGCGTGGTGGCGGCGGACTACCCGGCAATTCGCACCACCCAGTACCACGTCGACGCCATCGCGGCCCGCTTCATCACCAATCCTGAAACACTCGATATAGTGGTGGCATCCAACCTCTTTGCCGACATCCTGACCGATCTGGGCGGCGCACTCCAAGGCTCCATGGGCATCCCGCCCAGCGCCAACATTGATCCGACCCACAAGGGTCCGTCGATGTTCGAGCCGGTCCACGGCTCGGCCCCTGATATCGCCGGAAAAGGCATCGCCAACCCCATCGCGGCGCATTGGGCGGCGCAGATGATGCTGGAGTTCCTGGGCCAAACGGAAGCAGCAAGCTTGCTGATGCAGGCGATCGAGGCGACGACCAGGGAAGGCAAGGCGCTGACACCCGACCTCGGCGGCACAGCCACGACCGGTGAGTCGTCCGACGCCATTCGCGGCCATCTGCGCCGCCTGACCAGGACGTAACGCAGGATGAAGATCACCGGCATCGAGACCTATCCGGTCAATCCGGGCGGTCGCAACTATTTGTTCGTGCGGGTTCTGACCGATGAAGGCATTACCGGAGTCGGCGAAGCCTACTCCGCCGGACCGGACGACGCCACCGAGCTGGTAATCGCCGACTTCGCCACCTGGCTCGTCGGTGAAGATCCCCGCCGCATCGAGCACCTATGGTCGCTTATGTACAACGGCAGCCGCTTCCCCGGCGGCGTGGTCGTCAACGCGGCCATCAGCGGCATCGAGCACGCCCTCTGGGATATCAAGGGCAAGGCGCTCGGCGTGCCGGTGTACGAGTTGCTGGGCGGTCCATGCCGCGACCGCATCCGCGTTTACCAGAATCCCGGCGGCAGCACGCCGGAGGAGATGGCCGAGCGTTCCCTGGACCTGATCGAGCGCTACGGCTACACAGCCCTGAAGATCGGCCCCAACCCGCCCGGCTTCCAGGCGATACCCTGGGGCCGCGTGCTGCGCGAGGCCGCCCGCCGGCTGGAAGCAGTGCGCCGCGCCGTAGGGGATGAACTGGATATCGGCGTTGATCCACACGCCACCATCTTCGAGCCCGGCAACGCCCTGGCGATGGCGGACGCCCTGCAGCCGTACCGCCCGTTCTTCTTCGAAGAGCCGCTCCGGCCGGAGAATATTGACGCACTGGCGAAACTCGCGGCCCAGATACGTATCCCCATCGCCACCGGCGAGATGCTCTACACGAAATGGCAGTTTCGCGAGCTACTCTTCAAGCAGGCCGCCAGCATCATCCAGCCCGACGTCTGCTGCGCCGGCGGCATCATGGAATGCAAGAAGATCGCCGCCATGGCGGAAGCCTGTTACGTCACCGTGGCGCCGCACAACCCGATGGGCCCGGTGGCGACGGCGGTCAACGTCCACCTGGCGGCGGCGATTCCCAACTTCCTGATCCTGGAATACCACGCCGACGACCTGCCGCCCCGCCGCGACCTGGTGGACGAGCCGATGGTGCTCAAGGATGGTTACCTGGAGCTGCCCCGGCGACCAGGATTGGGCATCGAGTTGAATCTGGACGCCTTCCCACGATATCCGTTCCGGCGCTGGCATCGGGCCTTCCCGCTGCGGGAAGATGGGTCGATGGCGTTCGTGTAGGTGAAGAGGGAGGGCGGCGACTGCGGGACCAGAGGGCACCCACCGCCAAGCGACGGGTGCGACCGCAGTCACCCTACTCCAGCCTCCTCACCGTCGGCCGCATCACCAGCACGCTCAGCGCGAACAGCGCATTGACGGCGCCGCCGACACCCACCGCAAGCGGCGCGCCCCAGTTCTGGGCGACGATGCCCGCCAGCATGGCTCCGAGCGGCATCATGCCGAAGGTCGTCAGGGTGAGGACGCTGAGGACGCGACCGCGCATGGCGTCCGGCGCCAGAGATTGCAGGAAGGTCTGGTTGATCGAGGAAAACATCATGCTAAAGGCGCTGCCGATCACCAACAACGGTACTGAAACCTGAAGTTGGCGGCTGAAGGAAAAGGCGACCAACATGACGCCAAAGACGATGCCCGAGCCGAGTTGCAATAGCCCACGGTGACGAAAATTGGCAAGTGAAGCCACGATAAGGGCGCCAACCAGGGCGCCGGCGCCTGTCGCGCTCAAGAGAATGCCCAGGCCTTGCGGTCCCACGCCGAGCACCGTTTTGGCAAAGACGGGCATCATTGATTGGTAGGGTAGGGCGAACAATGCGGGGACGGCGGCGATCAACACCAGGGTGCCCAATACCTCGTGGCGAAAGACGAACGTGACGCCGTCGCTGGCACTTTGCCACACCGACTCTTTCTTGGTAGGTGGCTTCCAGGGCGGCAGCTTCAGCAACAGCAACGACACGATCACCGCCAGGAAGCTCAGGCCGTTGATGAAGAAGGCCCAACCGGCGCCAAAACCCGCCACGACCACGCCGGCCAGTGCGGGCCCAAACAGGCGGCTGGTCTGGAATTGGGCAGAGTTGACGGCGATGGCGTTTTGCAAGTCGGCCCGTGGCACGAGATCGGAGACGATGCCCTGGCGGACCGGCGTATTGATCGCGTTGACGAGGCCGGAGAGAAAGGCAATGATCATGATGTCGATCACGGTCACCACGTTTGCCAACGTCAGGGCGGCCAGCACGAAGGCCAGGACCATCGCCGCGACCTGCGTCCAGAGCATCAAGGTGCGTCGCTCAATGCGGTCGGCCAGCACACCGCCCAACAGGGAGAGAAATAGCGAAGGGAGCGCCTGTACAAAGCTCACAGTACCCAGGAGCAGGGCCGATCCTGTCAGGTGGTAGACCAACCAGCTTTGCGCCAGGTTCTGCATCCAGGTGCCGATGTTGGAACAGAGCGCGCCGCTCCAATAGAGGCGGAAGTTGGGATGGCGCCGCAAGGCGCCGAACGTATCAAGCCGCCGTCGTGGCGCAGGATCGGTACCCAGGACCGCCACGGAGGGCACGTTGCTGGTGACGCCGACCATACGCCCTTCCTTTTTCCCGCCGGAGCATAGCACACGCTTACGTCAACGTTAGGCCCGGTACAACAGTTGCCGCCTGGGCAGCACAATCGGTATTATCGTGGCAGTATTGCGACGACAAGGAGATCAAGGATATGGCTGTTGCTGCCGCGCCGGCACTTACTGTGGGCAAAATCCGTGGCCTGCAGCAGATATCGACGGAGCGCGGCATCTTCACGATGACCGCCATGGACCAGCGCGGCTCGCTGGCTGAGTTGATGGCGCCCGGAAAGGCCGACTCCGTCCGCTACGCCCAGTTGAAGTCAGTCAAGCTGGAACTGGCGGCCACGTTCGGTCCGCTGTCCAGCGCTGTCCTGCTGGACCCACTGTACGGCGCAGCAGAAGCCATCGCCTATGGCGCCTTGCCCGGACGCACCGGGCTGCTGGTGGCTTGGGAAGAATCCGGCTATACCTCGGACGGCAGCGGCCGGCTCACCCGTGTGGAGCAGGGCTGGAGCGTCGAGAAGATCAAGCTGATGGGCGCTTCCGCTGTCAAGCTGCTGGTCTACTATCATCCCGACGAGCCGCAATCGCGGGAGCACCAGCAAGCCATCGTCAGGCAAGTGGTGGCGGAGTGCCGGACGTTCGACATACCAGCGGTCGTGGAGGCGGTTTCTTATGGCATCAACGGCATGCGGGCTGGTACTGCGGAGTTTGCAGCGGCCAAACCGGACCTGGTGATCCGCACCGCCCGCGACCTTTGTCCGCTTGGCTTCGACGTTTTCAAGGCCGAGTTTCCGGCGGACCTCAACTATGCGCACGATGAAGGGCAGATGGCGGACTGGTGCCGCCAGATCGACGCTGCCTGTCCGCAACCGTGGGTCATCCTGAGCGCCGGGGTCGATATCACGCTCTTTCGCAAGCAGGTGGAGGTCGCCTGCAAGAACGGCGCTTCCGGTTTCCTCGCTGGTCGCGCCATCTGGAAGGACGGCGTGCGCATCGCCGACGCGCAGCAGCGCCAGCGGTGGTTGCTGACCGAGGGCACGGCCAACCTGCGTTCCTGCATCGACCTGGCGGAACAGTTCGCCACACCGTGGATGGCCAAAGTTGGCCAATCGCTGCCGGAACTGGCCGGCGTCAAGGAAGGATGGCTGGAACGCTACGCCGAGGCGTAACGCGTACCGGCAACAATGATGGAGCGCTCACCCGTCAACCTGCGCTTTGATGTCGCCACCGGCACGCTGGCGATCGAGACCGGAGGGCCGAGTATCTCGATCGAGGAACTGGGGCCGCTGGCCGTGGTCAGCCGTACCGACGAAGATGACGAGGAGCGCCTTGCCCTGTTCGTATCGCCCAGCGAGGCCGACGTGCTCTTGAAGATGGTGAACTACATCTTGCAGAAAGTCACCGTCACCGAGGGTAGCCGCACCACCTTGGAAGCGGTCAAGCCGCGTCTGGAAGGCTTGCGCGACGGCTAGGGTGACTTCGGCAGCAGAACGACCACCCTATTACCGTTGGAACTTCACGGTTCTCAGCCTCGATATCGCCTTTTACTATGTATCCACGACGCTGGTCTCGTTCAGCACCATTCTGCCGGCCTACCTGCACCACCTGACCAGTTCGAACCTCGTCATCGGCGGGTTGAGCGCGCTGACCACGGCGGGTTACAGCCTGCCGAACCTGCTCTTCGCCCCCTTGACCGAACGCGTGCGGCGCAAGAAGCTGTTAATTCTGGCGATCACCCCCGGTGAACGCCTACCGTATCTGCTGCTAGCCGGTTGCGCCGCCTGGCTGGCGGTCGGGCATCCTCACGTCGCGCTCGTCGTCACGTTTGCCGCGTTGTTCGTCTTCACCTGCACGGGCGGGGCCTTGACTCCTGCCTGGCTGGACCTCATTGCCCGCGCGATCCCCGCCCGCCGGCGTGGCGCTTTCTTTGGCCGCAGTAACGCGATGGCCGGCGTCATGGGTGTGGGCGGCGCGCTGCTGGGCCAGCACCTCCTGGCGACGCAGCCCTACCCGCGCGCCTACGTCCAGCTCTACCTCGTGGCGTTCGTGTTCGTGGTCATCTCCTACGCGTTCTTCGCCCTCAACCACGAGCAGGGGCCGTTTGTGCCCAGGGAGCCGAGTCCCTTCTTGGACTGGTTTCGTAACCTACCGGCCCTGCTCCGTCAGGACCACAACTTCTCCTGGTACATGTGGTCCGCTGTGGCGACCTCGCTGGCCTATTCCGCCGCTGCCTTCTTCACAGTGGTCGCTATCAGCCGGCTGCATGCAGGCGACAACGAGGTAGGTTGGTACACTGCGGCCTTACTCGCGTCATCGACGGCGTTTAATTTGCTCTGGGGCTGGCTGGCCGACCGCCGAGGTCACAAAGTCGTCCTTATCGCGGGCATCTCTGCAATGCTGATCGCTATGCCGCTTTCGCTGCTGTTGCCCACACCGCCGGCCTACGCGCTGGTTTTTTTGCTGCTCGGCGCCGCCGTGAGTGCCAGTTCCCTTTCCCGGCTGGCAATCATGCTGGAATTTGCACCTGAGGATCAACGGCCAACCTACGTCGGACTCGCCAGCGTGGCAGGTGCGCCGCTGGCGCTCGTCGGCCCGCTCGTCGGCGGGGCTGTCGCGGACCACGCGGGGTACGTGCCGGCGTTTGCCATCTTCTTCCTGGGCGGGGTCGTTGCGCTGTGGCTACTGGTCACGCGCGTGCGGGAGCCCCGGCGGCGTTTGGAGGAGTAGGGATGGGCCGCGACTGATGGAAGTAGTCGCAACACCCGGTAGATCCGTAGGGGCAGGTCCCCGTGCCTGCCCTGCTTTCGGCGTGAACATTGGTCAGCGGTTGCCACCCGAGCTAGGGCAGGCACGGGGACCTGCCCCTACAAATCCCGTTCCTGAAAGCTCCATACGCTGCCGGCCAGCACTGCCACTAACCAGCAGGCGACCCACACGAGGTAGGCGTGTGTCGGCGGCGCAAAGACGGCAAAAGGGGCGTTGCCCGGGTTGGCGGCCGCGGCGCTCCCCGACGCGATGAGGAGCGCCACCGGCTCCAGGTTGTAGAGTGCGCCACGCCAGAGGCCGTCGGTGGGGATGATCAGGCTCGTGATTGTGCCGACATGCGTGGCCGTGCTGTTTTGGATCGCCTGCCCGATAGCGCCGGCTACGCCACCCATCCAGACCAGCCCATAGAGGACAAGCACGGTGATGCCGACCGTCATCGGGGGCAAGCGTGTGCTGCCCAGTAGCGCCAGGGTCAGGAGCACGACGCTCTCCGTGACGAGGAACGCCACCGCCGGTAGTGGGTGCGGAGGTGAGTACCCCGTGCCAAGATAGTCAAGAGCTATTTCGCAGGCAAAGAATGCTGTTGCATAGACGACCAGAACGACCGTCAGAGCCAGCCATTTGCCGAGAATGACATCACTGCGGCGGATCGGCCGGGGCAGCACTGCCAGAATGATTCCCGACTCGACATCGGAAGCGATAGCCGGCGCTGAGAGGAATGCCGCGCCTACGGCCAGGACGAAACTAAACATGTACATCACCAGGATAAGCACAGCCCCGGCGGCAGTGCGGATCTCCGGCGGCGGACAGGGGTGGTTGCCGCAGGGGATGTCCTTCAGGTGGGCAAATCCCCATCCCGTCAGGGCAACCACAAGGGCAGTGACGATGAACGCGGCCAGGAGCAGTCGCCGCCGGACAATTTCAAGCAGGGTCAGACGGGCGATGGTCAGGATCGGCACCTTCGGCTCCCTTCAAGAGCTGCAGGAAACGATCCTCCAGCGTTTCGTGGCGCGGCTCGACGGCGTAGACGCGCCCGCCGAGGCGCATCAGATGCTCGACCAGATCGGGCACGGTGTCCTCGGTGATACCGCGCACGATAACCCAGTTCGCCTCCACCTGCACGTCGCCGAAACTGTCTAGTTCGGCGAAGGCGTCAGGCGCAAGGCCCGTGACACGGACTCGCACGCTGCTGGCCACACCGAGCACGGCGTCCATGGTTCCCAGCGCGATCACCGTGCCCCGGTTCACGATGGCGACACGATCGCAGATCAACTCGACTTCCGACAGGAGGTGCGAGTTGAGGAAGACCGCAGTGCCACGGGCTTTCAGGCGCCGGATGATTTCGCGGACATCGTGACGGCCAACCGGATCCAACGCCGAAGTGGGTTCGTCCAGCAGCACCAGATCGGGGCGACCAAGGAGCGCCACGCCGAGACCCAGGCGCTGCTGCATACCCTTGGAGAAGCCGGCTACCCGGTCACCACTACGTTGCGCCAGGCCGACCAGGCGCAATGCCTCCTGCACATCTCTCCCCTGGGCCTCGCGGGGCAGGCCGGCCAGCCGGTGGTGAAAGTTCAGTACCTCGCGCGCGGAGAGCCAGTCCTGGTAGCGGAACAGCTCGGGCAGATAGCCGATGCGGCGGCGGGTTTCGCGGTCGCCCGCCCGTGCGCCGAGGACAAAGGCGTCGCCGGCGGTGGCTCGCGCCAGGCCGACCAGCAGCTTGACCGCTGTCGTCTTGCCGGCGCCGTTAGGGCCGAGAAAGCCGAAAATCTCGCCGCGCGGCACGGCCATGGTCAGATCGGCCAGCGCTACGGCGCGGCCGTACTGCTTGCTCAAACCGGCGGTGTAGATAGCAGCAGTCGCGGCTGAGACGGCGCCATTGCCATCACCAGCCACGACCACCGCCTGGTCAGTCGGAACCGTCATCCTAGGAAACGAAGCCGTTAGCCATGCTGATCAACTGGCTCTCTGTCAATGAACCGCCGATGCCGTAGACGATGCCGTTCTTCTCCCAGATGATGCCGCCAATGATACCCGTCGTATCACCGACAACGACAGCCTTGGTACCGTCAGCCAGCGTGACGTTCTGCGAGACCGCCTTGTTGATCGGGATAGGGATCGGCAGTGTCGCTGTGGGATCACCGATGGACCTGATCGCTGACGCCAGCGAGGGAGAGATGCCGGGTTGCGCCAGCAGGTACGCCTCCAACTGGCCGGCCGTGACGCCGTTTCCCGTCATTGTGACGCTTGGCGCTTTCATCTCACCGATGATCACTACCGGCCCGATGGCCTGTGCCGCCGCCGCCGCGTTCTGGCCGGCAATGGCGCTACTTCCAGTGGCCTTCGTCGCGCTGTCACTAGTGACAGACTTGAGCTTGTTGGGGTCAGCGTAGGCCTCGACCAGTGCTGTGCCCGTGGTCACCTGCAAGGTGGCGCCGTCCAGGTTGGCCGGCATTGCTGGCAGCGTCTTGCCCTGCGCCGCGGCGTTGGCCTGCGCCTTGGCGGCGCTGAAGGTGAAGGAGCCGGTCGATCCGGGCATCACTTCATAGGTTGCCGTGGTCGGGACACCGGCGGGCAAGGACTTCGGCGTCAGTAGCGGCAATCCGGCGGCAGTCGAGGCGGCGGAGCCGAGGGTAAAGTGCTGGCTGACCGCCTTTGCCGGAGCGTGAATGGCGCCGTACTTTGCAAGGTCGGGGAGCGACCGCAGATCGTTCAGATCAATCGGTACGGCAGCCACCTGCGTCGGCTCAAATACTGTAAGGAAGTTGCCCGCCCAGGCCCCGGCCGGCGTGAGAGCGAGGGCTGCGGCGAGCGAGATGCCGGCCGCGACGCCGCCCAGCGGCTTGAGCAGCTTCCCCTTGGTCTGGTTGATCATGTCTGTGATCCTTTCCTGAAGATACAGGGGACGTGACACCACGTCCGCTACGAGGCGTTGTTGCAAACGCTGCAACGCGCCAGCCGTGTCCGGTGGGCTGGCGCCGAACCGTAGCAATTCAGCGGTAAACCGGGCATCGGCGCCGGCGCGCTCCAGCCGTAACCGGCACGCAGTGCAAGACGTTACGTGCAGGCGAGCTGCCGACGCGATCGACTGCGGTTCGTCGTACACGCGGCGAAGGGCGCCGTCAGATAGATGCCGCATGAGCCATCTCCTTTCGCATTGCGGCTTCGGCCCGCCGGAGGACGGTACCGACCTGGTCGGCCGGCATGCCCAGCGCGGTGGCAACTTCTGCGTAGCTGAGTCCGCTATAGCGCAGCACCAGGGCGGCCGCCTGACGCTCCGGCAAACGAGAAAGTACCGCGCGGACCTCGCGGCACTGCTCGTCGCGTTCCAGGCTGCTGAGTGGATCGAGGGACGTCTCGGTGCTCTCCTGCACGCGTGCCATCTGCATCGCTTCCGTGGTTTCGCGCCGGAAACGCCGGCGCTTGCCACGGAGGACGTTGAGCGCGGCGTGCGCGGCGGCGGCATGCAGCCAGGCGGCGGCAAACGGCGCGTCAGAGGCGTGCTGGCGATGGTAGGTGTAGAACACCTCCTGCGCCACGTCTTCGGCTTCGTGTACGTCCGCCAGGACGCGACCGGCAATCGCCACCACACGGGCGTATTCAGCGACGAACAGCCGCTCGAAGCTAACCGAGCCATCGACTCGTTGCACGCCGGTCCAGTTCTCTGCCACTGCCACGGTTGGCTCATCCATCTATACGCTGCACCTGTGCCGGGTTTCATGGAGTAGAGCACCGGCGGCGCGCGGAATGTGGCAGGCGCAAGCGAAACCTACGAGCCGGCGCGACCGCGATACAGTTGCAACGTCAGCTCGACATGGGCCAGGTGCTCACGAGCGTGCCCGTAGTTCGTGACCAGCCAGTGCAAGGCCGTGTGCGGCGACCGGTCGGGCCGCTCGCGGATTATTTCCAGGTCGGCGGCGCCCACCTGCGACGCTCTGGTACTCAACAAGGCATCGGCGGCATCAAGGCGCGCCAGCAGGTCCTGCTTGGTGACGGTTTGGGGAACAAATTCGGCGTCACGGTTACGAGGCCCCGTAATTGATGCGGCCAGGCGCCACACTTCGGCCTCCGAACCGAGGGTGTGGACGACGAGCACGCTTATCGGATTCGTCTCTGGTGCTGGAATCCAGTGAAGCGCAGCGTCTTCAGCAGCGGAAATGTGATCCCGAAACTGTTGGTGTACAAGCCGATACGCCTCTGCAATGGTCTCGACAACGATGTTCGACATACGGAAGTGTTCCCTCTCTACGAATAGGCCCTGTGTCTCTGTATCGGCATTGCGATTCTTTCTCCGCCCGCCACCACAATATACCAACATAATTTCTTTACCTCACATTACGCCCTTTCTTTGTATTCATGGCTTAGACTATGCGTTAGGCGTCAGGTGGACGAAGTTGATTGCCCGGACGTGGTACCGGGCATCCCCGGGGAGGATTGTACGTGGACATATGCCTGGCATCGCTGCACCCGAAGGTGCTGAGTGGTCAAATTGACAGCCTCGCCGGTCTGGGCCGTGCCCTCACTCGTCGTGGACACACCGTTACCCTGGTCGCCCCGTTCGACACTGGCGGGCTGCTGGATCGGTCCCTCATCTCGCTGGACGCCGGGAGCCACCGCCTGACCGGCGCGGCAATGAAGATGCTGCGTACCATTCCGCGCATCATTGCCGCAGCCCACGAGGCTGATGTCGTTCACCTGGCGCTGCCCACGCCGGCGTTTAGCTGGGTAGGCGACATCGTCCAGTCCGGGACGACGACGCCGGTGATCGTCAGCTATGAAGGACACATCGCTCCCGGCGGGCAACTCCTGCGCCCGTCGCGGTTGCGCCGCAGTTGGCGCACCTACCTGCCGCTGTGGGCCGTTAACAATGGCATGTTCGGTCGCATTACCCGCTACGACGCGGCGCGCTACGTGGTGAGTAGCGAGTACCAGCGCCAGGAACTGGCGGCGTTGGGCGCCCCGGCGGAACGGCTTGATGTCGTCAGCAACGTTGTGGAACAGGACAAGCTGGCGCGCTGCGAACCAGCGGCGGCTCGCCGCCGACTGCGCTTGCCGGAAGGCAAGAAGCTCATCGGTTACATCGGTCACTTCAACGACGTGAAGGGGGTTGATGTCCTCGCGGCGGCCTTCGCGCAACTCGTGCAACGGCAGCCCGATGCTCACCTCGTACTCGCCTGGAGCGGCCAGGGCAATCCAGAACCGGTGCGCACACCGCTGGCTGGGCTGGACGACCACATCACCTGGCTGGGCAAGGTCCACGTCGGCACGTTCCTTTGTGCCCTTGATGTACTTGCCTTGCCCTATCGCTGCACGGCAGGGCAAGGCGCTTACCCATCGCTGGTGATCGAAGCATTGCATGCCGGCTGCCCGCTGGTGACCAGTCGCTTGCCCCTACTGGAGGAACTGCTCGGCCCCACGGAGACGGCGCTGCTCTGTCCACCGGAACAGCCGGCGGCGCTGGCGGCGCAACTGGAAACCCTGCTTGTCGATGAGGACCGCAACCGGCGCATGCAAGTCACGCAGCAGTTGGTGGCGCGGACACGCTTCGCATCTGATATCCTGGCGATGGACTACGAATTGCTTTATGGGTCGGTACTCACGCCGGAAGTCGAAGTGATCGGTGCAACGGCGGCGGCATAAATAGCAGGGAGCGCGATCAATGGGCCGAGTCGCCCTGAAAGGTGCGGGAATCGGCCTGCTGCTCGGGCTGGCCGTCGGCACGCTGGAAGTGCTGCACGTCGCCTGGTTTGTGCGCGGCGGCATTTTTCGCACCGACTTGCTGATGGACGCCTGGCTCATTGATGGCGGCATCCTTGCCGCGGTGGGTCTTGTCGTTGGGTTGCTGTTCGCCGTCCGGAAGCGTCCAACGCGCCGCAGAACCGCTCGGACAGCCCACGCCTACACCGCAGCGTCCGCGGCTCCGCGCAGCAACCCCCGCTCTCGTCGCGCCGTCTTGCGACTGGCGGCGACGGGGATCGCCGGGCTGGGTGTCGTAGGCATCACGCGTTGGCTCGGCGTTGCGGGACGAGCGGCCGGGACGCCGTCAGGAGCGCTTTTTGCTGCCACGACTGACGCTGCCGGCGTGGTCGCACAGCCCAACGTGCTGCTCATCACCATCGACACGTTGCGCGCCGACCAGTTGGGCTGCTACGGTCATCCCTTTGTCAAGACGCCGGCACTAGACGCCTTCGCCGCGCAAGGCGCGCGCTTCGGCATGCACCTCGTTCAGGAACCGCAGACAAACCCCTCCCACTGCAGCATGTTCACAGGGATGTACCCCTCCAGCAGCGGCGTACGCATCCACATGGTCGACAAACTGCCGAACAACCTGGATACGCTGGCGACGGTGTTCAGCCGGGCCGGCTATGCCACTGCCGGGTTGTATAGCTGGATGAGCTTTGATCCGCAGTACAGCAATTTTCAACGCGGCTTTCAGGTCTATCAGGACCTGACGCTGAACAAGCCGGGTCTGCTCTCCAACCCGCTCATCAAACAGGCAGCGGCGAACTACCGGGTGGCGGAGCAGTATCTGGCAGTTCCGAAGGAGTTCAGCACGCTGAGCGGGCTCAACGCCCAGGTTGAGAGTACCAGCAAGGGACGTGGCGATCAGACGACGGACAGCGCCATCGCGCAGCTCAACGCCTTCGGCAAGAAGCCCTTCTTTCTGTGGCTGCACTACTTTGATCCCCACTACCCCTACGAGCCGCCGGGCGCCTACGCCTCGCTCTACGACGCCAGCTATCGCGGCACATTGACCGGCGACATTGCCACGATCGATGCAATCTTGGCGGGGAAATTACACCCGGCGGGAGCCGACCTCCAACGACTGGTCTCTCTCTACCAGGGGGAAATTTCCTACCTGGACAGCCAGATCGCCCGTCTGTTTGCCGCACTTGATCAACAGGGTTTGAGCCAAAACACCATTGTCGCTATCACTGGCGATCACGGCGAAAGCTTCGCAGAGCACACGCAGTTCGAAGAGGACGGCAATATCTTTCACCCGAAGAGCCTGTACAATGCCGAAGGTCGGGTGCCGTTGCTGCTTCGCTACCCGCCGGCAGTGAAGGCTGGAACCGTCATCAACGTCCCGACGCAGGCGATTGACCTCTTCCCGACGCTGCTGGAACTGGCCGGACAGCCCGTCCCGCAGCAATCGGAAGGCGCCAGCGCCGTGGGATTGCTCTCCGGCGCAGACAATGGTCAGCAGCGTCTGGCCTTCGCTTCCATGCCCGACTTTGTGTTTACGTCCATCTCGACACCCCGATGGAAGCTGATCCAGAACAATGCCAGCGGACAGCGCCGCCTGTACGACATGCTGCACGACATGGGCGAGACGAAGGATGTCCTCACGGCGAACACGGACGTTGGCGTCCAGTTGACGAGTCAACTGGCGGCCTGGATGAAGGCGGTGAAGGTCTCCTCGTGAGGGTGACCGAGGTTGTGCAGGCCGACTCCAGCAATGTTCAGGGGGGTACCGTCGGCCAGGTCGGCACCCCATCGGGCGGCCTGAGCCGCACGATGCGCACGGTGGTGCCGTTGATCACCGTGCTTGCCACTGCATTGCTGGCAATCGGCCTCTATTTGTCCTGGCGCATGGGGCACGGCATCGAATGGTCCGGTAGCGTCGTGCCCCTGCTGCCGTTGATGGTAGCTCTGGGTGTAGGCAGCTACGGAGCACGCTTCGCGCGCTGGCACGTGCTGGTGCGCCGCCTGGCCCCGCAACTGTCGATGCCGGTCAGCCTGAGTATCTATATGGCCGGTTTTGCGATGGGGCTGACGCCCGGCCGCGTCGGTGAGTTCTTGAAATTCTCGTTGTTGCGTGAGCGCATGGGTGTGGCGGAGGTGGAGAGCTTCAGCATCTTCCCGGTGGAGCGAGCGACAGAAGCTGCTGGATTTCTAGGTTTGGCGATCGTTGGCGCGCTTTTTGGGCACCTGCAGTTGCACAAAGTTGGCCTCGGATCGCTGGTGACAATTGCTGTACTGCCCTGCCTGGCGGCGCTGGCGCTGCTGCTGCGCTTTATCACTCAGCGGCGACGCGGCAATACGTTCGGGCCTGCCAGGGGTCGCCTTGATGGAGCCTTGCGCGGCCTCCTCACGGTGGCCGGCGCCCGCGCCCTGATACCAGCACTCGCTTGCGCCGCTCTTGCCCGCTGCTTTGATGCGACCCTCTTCTTCACAGCAACGCGGGCCGTTGGACTCAGCGTGTCCCTGCCCGGCGCGGCCATGGCCTGGGGGCTGGCGGGCCTAGTCGGTGGCCTCTCGCTGCTGCCGGCCGGTGTCGGAGCGGTGGAAGCGTCCTTAGTGGCGACGGTGATTGGCCTCGGTGGTGACGGCGCCACGGCGCTGGCCGCTGCCCTGCTGGCGCGAATCATGACGCTCTGGCTGTGGATACCGCCGGGCCTCTGGCTCGCCTTCCACAGCGTTCGGCAAAGCGCTAGCTTGCCGGCCGAGGCGCCTATGGCCGGGGACAGTGCAGCTATCGGTCCCTCATCAACCGACCCGCTCAGTTAGCGCGGTCCAGCGTGGCGGCGCCGTGGTACACTACGGCTGTCCGAATGGGCCTGTAGCTCAGCTGGGAGAGCGCTACATTCGCATTGTAGAGGTCAGCGGTTCGAGCCCGCTCAGGTCCACCACTGCTACCTGCCCCCGCCGCGAGTGCTTGGAGCGGGGTTCTGTCGCCTTGTACGCCAACGGGTAGCCCAATGCGGTTTCAGTTCGCCAGCCGACGGCTCAGGGGCAAGGAAGCGAACGACCATGGCGAAGGCGCGTGAAGTGTTGGCCGCGCTCAAGCGCGACGGCTGGGTCGAGATCCATCGGACGGCGTCGCATCGCAAGCTGAGCAAGGCCAAACATCAGCACACGTGGTCATTCCACGACGGCGCCGACCTTGGCAATAGCCAATTGCGCGATGTCGCTCAAGACTTCGGCTACACCCTTGACCAACTTCGCAAACTGTAGGAGCAAGGCAGAGAGAGGACACCATGGGGTACTTTCAACCGGCCGACCTGGACGTCAAGTATGACGCGGAGAGTGATTCCTGGTACTTCCGTGTGCCCAGCTTGCACGTCATTGGCGGAGGCGACTCTAGCCGGGAGGCTGCAGAGCGCCACGCCCAGGAAGCGATCGAGCAGACGCGCGCATGGGCGGTGGCGGATCAGGTCGCACCGGACACTTTTTCTGGCGAGTCAGCGTCCGTGGCTGGCGACGCAGGCCGCGCTAGCTCCCGGAGGGGGACCGTGGCATAACCATCGAAGCCCGACCGCTATTCCTTGACGAATAGCAGCACGCCACGTTGCGCGCCAGGAAGCCCCAGCGCACAGCATCCTTGAGGGCGCGATGTACCACGGCGTGTAGCCGGCGGATGCTGCCCGGCGCCAGTCCCTTGGCAGTACAGGTCGCATACAACCGTTGGATGTCGTCAGGACGCACGCCGACCAACAGCTTGCGTCCCAGGTCCGGCACGATGAAGCGGCGGATCAGGTCGGCGTAGCTCTTCCAGGTTGTGGCGCGTACTGTCCCGGCTGCGGCTGCCGACCAACGGGTGAAGAAGTCGGCCACGGTCATGCGGTCAATCGCGTTCTCGGTCAGCGTCCCTTGCTCCGCCTTCTGCCGAAGGTCGGCCAGATTCTTTTGCACGTCGCCGCGCCAAGCAGTGCGAGGGTTAGCCTGCCTATTGATTTCTCGATCGGGGGGCGGTAAGGTACCTACACGGCAAACCCTTGCGGGGTGACCACAATGTAGGGAGCACACGTGGGGCGCTATTCGGATTTACTTTTCGCCCAACCGTCTTTCCTTGAAGGATTAGCGCGTGTCACGGATATTGGCGCGACGCTTGAGGAATACAACACGTCACCGAGCGGCGAACTTGCGGACATGCACGCTATTCGGTCAGACTGGCGGCAAGTGGGAGAAGACCTCTCTGCGGCATTCTTCGCTTGCGCCCAAGGGGTAGGCTTTCCGCCCGAAGCAGGTACTGATAACGAGCGTGCCTGACGGCGAGAAGCCAATCCAGCAACACGGGCACGATGCGGTCGGCGGCGTTCTTGGTGGCGCTACCTTGACCGAACTTGCCGGAACATTCGTCTTTGGCACGGTCAGCCGGCGTCGGGAGCGTCAAGAAAAGAACCAGAGACTTCAGGCGTAAGGGCATTGGCCGATGAGCACCTTACGCTCGAAGATGCCGAACGGCAACACCCGCAAGCGGGTACCCGGCAGCTAATGGATCAACCAGTCTTTATCGCACACGCGCGCCTGCGGATGCGTCAGCGCGCCATCTCGGAATCGGACGTGTCCACCACGCTCAGCGACTACCACACCCGCTACACTGATCGTGACGGCAACGCTGTCTACGCGGCGGACATTGCCGGCCGTCGCCTGCGGGTGGTCATCGCGGCAGGGTCGCAGCCGCCACGGGAGATTACCGGCTACGTCGTGCAATGAAGGGAACGTTCCGCATGCGCCTTGACTATGATCCCGAGGCCGACGCAGCCTACGTCGCTTTGCGCGATGTTGCCCAGGTCGAACGCACGATGGCGCTGGACGACCATCGGCTCATTGACTACGTAGGAACCCAAGCGGTCGGTGTGGAACTACTCGCCGTCAGCCGCGGCGTCCGCCTGGACGACCTGCCCGAGCGGGACGCCATCGCCCGGCTGCTGGCCGAACAGCACTTGCCGGGCTACGCGTAACGGGGGCCTTTCCTGTCTGATTGCCGAACGGCCGTTGTAGGGGCATCCTGACTCCATTCTGCCGGGTTCCTGTTGTGCTGGCGGGCATCTGGTGGGTGCGACAGCGCTTCGGCTTATTCCTTGACGAATACCAGCCCAGCCGCATCCACCAGCTCACGCCAGGTCGGCGGGCTGCCGGCCAGCATCTCGAAGTAGACGCGGGTGTAGCCCGGCCAGTCGAACGCCGGCCACTCCGGCCAGGCACAGCCGCCAGTTCAGCGGCACAGATGGGCGGCCAGCTCCTCCGGCGACAAGGCCTGCATCCGCTCGCACCAGGCGGCGTAGCCGTCCCAGTCGAACGGCTCACGAGCCGGTGCTGCTGGCGGCGGCAGGATGCGCTGCTCCAGGACGGCGAGACGGCGGGCGATTGTCACGGGGTCACTCGCCGGGAGTATTGCCCGGTCGCCGTGACGTTGCCGGCGTACACGTCACGCGGTCGCCCACACGTGACACAGCGGACGGCGAGGTCGGCGTCGGTCAGCAGGTGCGCCCAGCGCAGCAGCGGCGGCGGACAATCGAGACACGGCGGGCGCGGCCGTTGCTCTAACCGGGCCACGCGCGCATCCAGCCGCATCATGCGCCCACCGGGCCAGTCGGCTGGGCTTCCAGGGCCGACGCTTGACGTGGGTCAAGGCTGCCGTTTTCGATCTTCGGCAGTGCGGCCAGCAGGACATCGAGGACGGGCCGGAGCGTCGACGGAATTAGCTTTGCCGTGCGGGCCGTCGTCGCCTTGCCTCTGCAACCTTTGGCGCTCACGTCGCGGAGCGTCGCCCGGCTGTCCGGGTTATGGACGTGGCAATAGCCGCTGGGCATGACGATGTGGGAACCGCAACGGCTGCCGTCGGCCCGGGTGTGCTTGCAGGTGCTATCCGCTGCTGTCATCACGGCCACGCCCCACCTACGATTGTCCATCAGGTATAGTTTACCAGCTAATCATTACGAAGACGAGCGTATACGGCTTTACTGGCCGTTGGGAAAGGGGGTGCCACTGTGGAAAATATCACGCCTGAAGAGGCCAGCCGCTTTGCTCAATGGGTCGCTCGACACCCACGCGGCAAACGCTCTGGCACGTGTACTGTCTGTGGTAAACTTTTTGTTGGCGGCCCAAGGCGCAAGTATTGTGGTGGAACCTGTGCGGTACGCGCCTATAGGGAGCGACAAAAACAGCAGGCTGCGACGACAGTCGAGGCCCCGCCGGTAGCTGGAGAGTCATTGTGAGGCAGTTGTATAAGCCGCTGCCTTTCGCTGCGATAGTTGCCGCTACAGGTGCTGCCGACCTTGTCGTCTCAAGTCAGAGAAGGTGCAAATGACTGCAATTATGGCTCCGATGTGCATGTCGTGTGCGCGCTTCAACCGTGATCCTGACGCGACAAAATTAAACTGCGAGGCGTATCCCGCCGTAATTCCCGATGAAATAATAATGTCACAAGTAGACCATAGAAAGCCGTATAAGGGAGATCGAGGTATTCAATTTGAGCAAGACCAGAAACTACCAGTACCGCTAGTATTTTCGTATATCTTTGATCCAGGCCCGGATAACCTTGTTGAAAGATACGAGAAGAGTCAGGAAAACAGTAGTCAGGACGACGACACCGAAGAAGACGACGATGATCAACCACTAACAACGAGTAAAAGCAGTGAGATAAACACTGAGGTTGTTGATGAACCAATAAGTCCGGTAGTATTAGAGCGTGAAGTTGCCGGTGCCTACCGATTAGCTTCATTAGGTAATACTATGGAAGCTGCGGAAAAAGTACAGGCAGTTGCACGTATACTGTACCGACAAAATGAAGACAGTCAAGAATTCAGTGAGTTCGATACCCACTTGATGAAACAAATGGAGAAATTAGTAGGACAACCAGTATCTTCTATTGCGGCACTTTCATTGAACCGTCTGCAATCAGCAATTGCAAAAAATATACACGGTAGAGAATACCAACCAATTAAGAAAAGGATATGAGTGGAGGATAATTTACTATGGATAAGACACAATACTTTTCATTAGACCATGATGGTAAGCCGGTAACACTACTTATTGCCAAACATGTAAACAAGGAACTGTACTATTTCCGGTGGGACGTACCAACAAAGAAATGGGTAGAGGATAGTACAATTATGTCTTACATTATGGGAATAGGAGGCTCTACTGACTCTACACCATTGAATAGCAAGCAAATCAATGTACTATCAAGGAGTTTAGGCATTACTCCCTTGCCCAGTGTACCAACACAGTAGTACGTGTGTGTGTGATGTGTCCTGCTGCATTTTACTCGCCCGATCAAGCACGAGACTACCATCCGCTTGGAATGACTTTGTAGCAAAGGGTAAATAATGATTCATTCAGATGATGTAATACGGTTGTTAGTAGAGACTGGTTTAAATAGGAAGCCCGCAATACCCGATACCCCAGAACTTGCAGCATTGCGAGCACAACTCATAAAAGAAGAGGCTGATATAAAGGCAAAAGGTGGTACAGTACTTATCCCCAATGAATAAGCTACATCCATGATGTAAATGATGAAGGTACTAAAAAGTGACAAAAACACTACAAGATTCAGTTGTCACTGAAGTACGTCGTCGTGCGGCTCTTGTCGGTAAAGACAAATCAGTAAAAGCACGATACACTGGATTTCCTATTTACGGTGGTATTGGCTTTGGCCCGCCAGCCGTAGGGACAAAAGAGGCTCCAGCTACCGATAGCCCAACAGCCCCCGCTCCAAACTCGTATATCACGAACTACGGTAAAACCGTACCAAACAACATGGTAGCTGCGAGTTTACACTATAAAGATACTCCACAAGGGCGTGTGAGTTTATATACAAAGACGACGACACCCGCGCCCGATGCAAGCTGAAAAACCGTACCAATAGCCTTGCATAGAAGCTGGGAGGACAATGGTATACTACGGTAGGATATGAAAGTATACTATACTTATGTAACACACAAGGAAATAAATATAAATGGCACTAAAGACTCCACAAGATTACGCTGATGATGATGAAACAATGTCAAGATACGTCAACTTACTGAAACCAACACCAAATCCAATAGTTGATGCACGAAGATGCTTCAACTGTAAGGATCAACACAAGTACGTCGTCGGTGGTTCAATGGGCGGCCAAATTTGGCGATGTCTGAATTGTGGTAGCGTCAACCGCACTCGTTAGATTGAACGGGACGCCATCGGCAGAAAAAAGGCCAGAATGGGCCGGTAGTGCCCCTACAACGGCAATAGACCGGCCAATGTGACTGACCTATGCTGTTGCTAGCAAGCGAGCGAATGATGGCTTGGCAATGTTCAAAGGCGGTGCGGCGAGACAGCAGCATTGTAGTCCTCTCCTATCTTCCTCGTCTTGCTGGGCGGGGCCGGATGAAGCACCTCGGCTACGGCGAGCCAGGTTGCTGGGCAGTCAACGGGCCGGTACCCTCGTGCCACTCTCAATAGGTCTGGAAGTCGTATTTCACCGGCCAGCGAGCAGGCTGCCCAAAAAGACCTCCCTGCCTTACCTTACCATAATGCTGGCCGGTGGCACTGCTTTCTTAAGCGTCGCCTGGTCCTGGTCAATCTGCGCAAAGAGCACGCCAGTCGGCACACCCAGCGCCCATGCCAAACGGACGATGCTGATGAGGGACAGATTGCGGAGGCCGACCTCGACTTGCGCCACGTAGGTCCGGTGCAGGTCGGCCTCTTCCGCCAGCCGCTCCTGGCTCCAACCCTTTTCAGCCCGCAATTCTTTCACACGTCTGCCGAACTGTTGTTTGAGCAGGGCTTCGTCAATCACGATCCCAATGTTGAGGACAAATGGGCCACTTGGCGATAGACGATGAGTAACAATAGAGAGTACAATAAGGTGGCGGCCCACGCTGTGTGGGCATCGACCCTAGAAGGGAATTACTCTTTGAGCGCTCTGTTTATTTTGGTCAGCCTGCTCGTAATGTTGGTCGCTCTCGTCCTCCTCATCAAAGGTGGAAGCCGCCGGCTCCATATACCAAACCGCAAGTACGCAGCGGCACTGCTTGGGGGTGGCGTGCTCCTTTTCATCGTTGGAGCGGCCACCACGCCATCCAGTCGCACCCTGGCAACGGCAAGCGTGTCCACGTCAACCGCATCAACTGCGAGCTTTGCTGAGGCCACATCAACGTCGGTACCGACGAGCTTGCCTGCAAGCACTCCTACGCCAGCAGCGGTACCAGCGTCCGCTACAGCTATTCCACCAACGGCAATTCCAGCGTCCGCTACAGCTATTCCACCTACGGCAATTCCAGCGTCCGCTACCCCTGTTCCACCAACGGAGGTTCCGGCAACTGCCACAGCTATTCCACCGACTGTGACCCCGCTTCCGAAGGAGCAACCGATTACATTAATAGGTAGTCAGGACCTGTCCACCAAGCCTTTTGAGTTGGTTGGTGGAAACTACGCCATCGGTTGGCTTGCAAGTCGAAGCTCCACGACGGGTTGCTTTTTCGACGCATTACTGCGGGGTTCAAACAATGGCGTTACCGAGATTTTCGGTCACAGTGCTGCAAGCGGAGCAAACTCAACAACCGGAGAAACGCAAGCATACAACGTGAAGAACGGCCAGTACTACGTACATGTGATTGCCAGTTGCGAGGAGTGGGCCGTGGTTATAGCCCCACAAGGAACCGATACCGCTCCTTTACTCAAACAGGCCAACCTTAGTACTGCTTCGGCAGCAGTAGCGCAACCCCAGACGTGGACGGTGACGTTCAGCGGAGCTAAAGTTGGGACCCAAGGTGCCCTCGTTGCAAATGACTATGGACAAAGCCGGACGCTCACTCCTACCGGGCAGTACGTCACAATTTTCTTCACGCTGACCAACAACCAGAAGCAGAGCGCGTCGGTGTCGGGGAGTGACTTCAAGCTGACCGATGCGAAGGGCCGGACCTACACCACCGATTTCTCGGTCCGTCAAGTCCATGCAGACGGCAGTTCCGACAACTACGACGGCTCTGAGATCGTGCCAGGTGGAAATGTCAAGCTGTCAGTGACATTCGACGTAAGCAAGGATGCCACCGGCCTGATGCTGCATCTGACAGGTGGAAACGATGTTCCAGTGAAACTCCCGTAACAAGAGCACCTTGGCTCCACTTATGGCAACTGTGCATGAGCCGAATATAGAAGCAAACAACGACTCCAGACAATGTAAGCATTGCGGGAGCACGATCAAGTACACGATTGGCTATCGTGTGGCTGGCAGGCGCGGTCTGGCGCTGCCTCAACTGCGGCAGGGTAAATCGCACGCGATAGCGAGCGCGGGTGAACCGTTCAGTCGGTCAGCGTCGGCCTAAAGTGAAGGCGCGATGAAACCCGCAGACGGGACGCAGTACGCTCCTCGCGTTACACACGTAACCGCCGCACGCTTGCTATGTAGTTTCCACCGTGGCTTCGGTTTAGAGATAATGACACGCCGTCTGACGCCCGATCGACGACGCCCACAAGTCTAAAGACCAGTCCCCGTGTCTCTGGTTGGGCGACTGCTTGAAGTTGGTAAGTAGATGTTATGGATTGTTTGGGGGGATGTTGCCTTCAGCGCTCCCCAGGACGAGCGCGCAAGTGCTCCAGGATCCACATCCGGGCCAGGGTGGTCGGGCCGATGCCCTGCAGGTGAGCCGTCTCCCGCAACCTGGTTAAGGAGTCGGGGTCCAGCCGGATGTGGAGACCCTCGGAGAGGTTCTTGGCAAAGCGCGCCTTGACGGTTGTGAACTCGTCCTGATAGTCGGCTAGATCGTGAGTATCAAACCACGCGGCTTCCTCTTCCCGGCTGTTGAACTCGGGAATCCTGCTTTGATGCACCTCTTGGGTCATAGCGTCTCACCTTCCCGTTCCTTCGCGAATATTGCCCGCTCTCGTCGACTGGCAAGACGGGCAGTCACGGGGTAATAGGTCCCCGTTTCCGGCTCGCCGTCCAACACGACAGCAAGTACACGTCCGTCAGGAGTTGGGCCGAACACGAGCAAGCGTCCCTTTTTGCCCGCCTGAACGACAGGATCGCTCTGACAGACGTGCTCTACCTCCTCAGGGAGTACTCCATGGCGGGCAATGTGGGCGACGTTCCAGGAGTCCCAGACCAGACGTCAAACAAGTAGCATATTTGTTAGTGTAGCACGTTGCGCTACGACATCGGTGAACGTTCTCTGGGTGGGGTGCACCCAGGGCTATTTCATCACATGGCTTGGTGGGGTAGAGTGAATGGCGTGCCTGCCAGGTGGACGCACGGCGAGCGCGCGATGCCCGAGCAGCAATCGGGTCGATGCTCACGTGGGCGTTGCGATGCCGTGAACCTGGCCAGGGCATCGCAGCGCCGTGCCAGCGAATCCGTCGCTCATCGCGCCGATCGCGGTGTTGGTTCTCCTTTGCGTGTCCGTGTGCTCCTTCTGCGAGCCGGTACCGCAGTCATTTCGGCGCGGCAGTTCTCTTGCTAGGACGACGCCGGAGCCGCCATTGCCGACTCCCATTTAGCGAGTAACGCCGAATCGACCCAGGTTCTTGTGCTTCCATCTTGTGTGCCCATTTGTGGATGATGTCGCGCTCCCATTGGTCTTTCTCGTACCCAGTGCCTTTTTTCGGGGAGATAATGGCAAGAGTGTAGTTGGTTTGGCGCAGAATATCACGATGCTCCGCTGGCATGTCGTCATCGTCCGTCACGAGTACTGCGTCGGGGTGCTTACTCGCTAAAGCTCGAAGCAAAGGGACATCATCGAATCCCCGCAGGCCGAGTCGGTTGATTGCTTACGCAGTCCTTCCCCGCTGTTGCAGTTCCGTCGCTATTCTGTGGCTGAGGCTCTCGTCAATGATCAGGAGCCTAGGCATCGCCGTGTGCCGGCGGTTTTGCTCGGAGGATCACGCGGCCGGAGCGTACTCTCGTACAGCCGTCAGCCACTGCACGGCATCCTCTATCTCGGCGGGAGACAGATCATAATCTGCGCCGAGTATCTTCCTCCCTGTCTCAGTCTCCGCCAGAAGCGCCACCTTCTTGGCAGGTATCCTGCGTCCACGGATCGTCGGATGCCCACTTAGAGGGCTTTCAGAAATCATATAGGTGCCATTGCTTGTGGAGCCGGGCG
>DAIMXP010000036.1:0-63532 GCA_036734945.1 Chloroflexota bacterium | reverse complement strand
CCACGTTCCTCACCTTAGCAGCCTAGCAGTGCCAACAGAGGTGAAACACACCCATCCGATTTGATCCTGACTCCGCTTCCACTGCCCGCTGCGCCAGGAAGAGCGACGAAACACTGACAGCGTGGACGATGTCACCGGCAGCGGCAGCCGCCAGCGCCGCCATGAGCGGCAAGCGGCGCAGCACCATGTCGCCTTCGCTGGCTTCTCGCTTCATAGGCGCCTCGCTCAGGTCGCGTGCCAGGAAGATGTGACTATTGGCTGTGAGCGAGGCGCTGGTACGCAGGGAGGTGAGCTGCTGCCAGGAGGCGGCCACCAGGCCGGCCTCCTCCAGCAGTTCCCGCTGTGCTGCCGTCAACGGCAACTCACCGGCTTCCAGGTGGCCGGCCGGCAACTCCCAGGACGACGCTTCCCAGGGATAGCGCCACTGGCGGACCAGCGCCACCCGACCGGCGGCATCCAGAGCCACAATGACGGTGAAGTCACTGGCAACTTCAACAAACGCGTACGTGCTCGGTGTACCGTCGGGACACAGGACCTGATCCCGCCGCACCTGAAACCCACCGGCATGGAAGACTCTCGCTGTACCGAGGCAGGTCCAGGGGTTGCTGTCGGCTGGTTCCAGAATGTGCTGCCGCTGTGCGGATGTCATCAGGGCGAGTCCTTTCGATGCAGAGGGAGCACGCGCTACACTCAGACCGCATGATACGCGAGAGGAGGGGGGGCAATGCTGGCTACCGAAGCGCAAAAGCAACTGGCCGCCCGGTGGGCGGCGGATCAGGTCACCGACGGCATGGTCGTCGGTCTCGGCACGGGCAGCACAGCAACCCTGGCTGTTCGGGCCCTGGGCGAGCGCGTGCGGCAGGGACTCCGTATCACTGGCGTCGCCACGTCCAGCAGCACGGAGCAGCTCGCTCGCTCGCTCGGCATCGACGTCATTGCTCTCGATGAAAGTAAGACGCTCGACGTTGCTATCGACGGTGCGGACGAGGTAGACCCTAACTTGAATCTTATCAAGGGCCTCGGCGGAGCGCTGCTGCGCGAAAAACTTGTCGAGTTGACGGCACGTGACCTGACCATCATCGTGGATGAAGGGAAGCTCGTGCCGGTCCTGGGTAGCCGCAGCCCCGTCCCGGTTGAGATTGTCCCCTATGGCTGGCGCTGGACGCGCTCCCGAATCGAAGCCATGGGCTGTCGGGCCGTGCAACGCCTGGTCAACGGCGAGGTCTTCCTCACCGATGGCGGCCACTATATCCTCGACTGCCACTTTGGTCCCCTTGCCGATGCCCCGGCGCTGGCGCAGCAACTGAAAACAATCTCCGGCGTGATTGAGCATGGGCTTTTCCTCGGTCTGGCGACTCGCGTAGTCATCGGCAGGGCCGACGGCACCGTAGTGATCCGAACACGAAAGCCGTAGGACCATTGAAGCACCACCGTTCCCAAGGGGCAATGGGAGGCATCGGGCAGGCCGGGTATACTGTGGAGGCCGAATGTGGGGTTGCTCGTCGACCCCGAAGCTGGGCGGAGGGGCATCATCGCGCCTGAGGTCGCTCGCCTCGACCCGGCGGAACGCCGACCGGGTGCTGGTTCACCGGCCATCTTGCAAGGTACACAACTGACACAGAAACAGCGTCCCGATGCTCCGTAGTCATGCCACCACCATCGTTGCCGTCCGCCGCAATGGCGTCGTCGCCATGGCCGGCGATGGTCAGGTCACTGCCGGCGACATCGTGCTGAAGCACACTGCCCGCAAGCTGCGTCGGCTCAGCAACGGGCTGGTGCTGGCCGGCTTTGCCGGATCGGTGGCCGACGCGATCAGCCTGTTCGACAAGTTCGACAGCCAGGTGGAGCGCTTTGGCGGCAACGTGCGCAAAGCGGCGGTGGAGTTGACCAAAGAGTGGCGCACGGACCGCATCTTGCGTCGCCTGGAGGCGCAACTCATTGTGGCTGATACGCAGACGCTCCTCTTATTGCAGGGTGATGGGGAGGTGATTGAACCCGACGACGACGTGCTAGCCATCGGTTCCGGCGGCCCCTATGCGCTGGCGGCCGCGCGCGCGCTGATCGCCTACACAGACCTTTCCGCCGAGCAAGTGGCGCGAGCGGCGATGGAGATCGCCGCCTCGCTCTGCATATACACCAACAACAACATAGTAGTCGACAGCATCGGTCCCGGCCTCGCCGCCGCGGCGGTGCTGGACGGCTCCACAGGGACAGGAGAATGACATGGACGGGTTGACCCCTCAACGTATCGTCCAGGAACTCGATCGCTACATCATCGGCCAGACCGACGCCAAGCGGGGCATAGCGGTCGCCATTCGCAACCGCTACCGCCGCCAGCAACTGACGCAGCCGATGCGCGACGAAGTGACCCCGAAGAACGTCCTCATGATAGGTCCTACCGGAGTCGGCAAGACGGAAATCGCTCGCCGCATTGCCAAGCTTATCGACGCGCCTTTCATCAAGGTAGAAGCGACGAAGTTCACGGAGGTCGGCTACGTGGGACGCGATGTCGAGTCGATTATCCGCGACCTCATGGAGGCCACTGTCAACAACGTCCAGGAACAGCGCCAGCAGGAGGTGCGCGAGCGCGCCGAAGGCCTGGCCACGGAACGCCTGATCACCTACCTCTGCCCGCCCGACGCCGCGAAAGAGGCCAAGGCTGCGGCCGCCGCCACCGCCGCGGAAGTCAGCCGCCTGAAGCGCCAGCGCAAGCGCGTGGCGGAACAGTTGGCCGCTGAGAAGATGGAAGAGCAACTCGTCGAGATTGAGGTGGAGAACGACGAGCCGTTCGCCCCGGTCATCGAAATTGATGGCGGTATGAGCGCGGAAGACATGCAGGAGACCTTCCACGAGTTTGTGGCCTCCGTCTCCACCAATCGCCGCCGTATGCGCAGCGTTCCGGTCCGCGAGGCCCGCAAGATATTGATCGAGCAGGAGGCGGAGAAGCTGATTGACTGGGAGCAGGTGGTCGACGGCGCCAAGGAGCGCGTGGAACAGGCAGGCATCGTCTTCATCGACGAGATCGACAAGGTCGCCAACGGCCGCTCAGAACTGCACGGCGCCGACATTTCCCGCGAGGGCGTGCAGCGCGACCTGCTACCTATCGTGGAGGGCTCAACGGTGCAGACCCGCTACGGTCCGGTGAAAACCGACCACATTCTCTTCATCGCCGCCGGCGCCTTCCACCATAGCAAGCCGTCGGACCTACTGCCGGAACTGCAAGGCCGCTTCCCGCTGCGCGTGGAGTTGCATTCATTGACGCCCGCCGAGTTGGAACGCATCCTCCGCGAGCCGGAGAACTCCCTGCCACGCCAGTACACTGCATTGCTGGAGACCGAAGACGTACACCTGGAGTTCACCGACGACGGCATCCGCGAGATCGCCCAGAGCGCCGTCGCCATGAACGACCGCCTGGAGAACATCGGCGCCCGCCGCCTCACCACCGTGGTGGAAAAGGTGCTGGATCAAGTCTCTTTTGACGCATCGGACCACGCCGGTGAGACGCTGGTGATTGACGCCGAGTATGTCAAATCCCGGTTGGGCAAGTTGATGCAGAGTGACGACCTGGCTAAGTACATCCTGTAGGGGACGCGTCTACCCCATTCCATAGTGTTCGCCGCACCTGAGCCCGGCGACTGAAGTCGCGGCTACCAAAGGCGAAGTCCGCCTGCGCGGACTAGGTCAGCCCGCGCAGGCGGGCTTCGCTTTCATTAGCCCGCGACTTCAGTCGCCGGGCCAACCCTGAGAACTGTCGGCGCTAAGACTGGACCAACGAGTAGTTGATCGCCAACCCGTTGATGTAGTTAGCGACTTTGATCAGTGTCGGACTGCCGGTCGCCGGCGTCAGTTTGAGCACCACCATGCCATTACCGACGGTGTCGGTGGCATTCCCCAACTGGTTGCCATTCTGGAAGACCTGCAGACCGATGCCCTTGCCGATGCCGGCGTTCGCCGGGCTGTAGGTCAGCGTCAGCGTGATGGCGTTGCCGCTCGGGCTGCCGATCTGATAGGTCGCGAAGGCGCCACCAGAGTTGCCGACAAGCGAGCCGCTCGCTGACATGCCCAGGTCTCCGCTACTGCCGGTTGCCGGCGCTCCGCCGACGCCCACTTCGTAGCCCTGATTCGGCACGCCCAGGTAGGGAAAGCTGCTCAGGTTGGGGACGCCGGTGTCGCTCGGACTGAGGCCCATCGTGAGTTTTCCGGCAGCGGCATCAGGGGTGTAGGTCTTGTCGATGAGCGGGTAGGTCGCCCCGGCGATGGCGCGCAGTTCGATGCTGACGACATCGTCCATCACGCGGCGACCGTTGGGGAAGCCGGCCAGGTCGCCACCCAGGATGCCCAGGACATTGGGAGCGCTGGTCGGCGGAATCGCCATGTTGAGGCGCAGCATATCGCCAATCTTCGACCCGGTCGAGTTCTGGAAGCCTGGAATGATGCCCGACGGAATGCCGGTCAGCAAAATGGCAACAAGGTCGGCTCGGGCGGCGGTCAGCCCGGCAAGGTTCGGGAATACGCCAGGGTAGAGCACCGGCAGCAGCTTCGCCAGCTCCGGGTGTTGGGCGCCGCCGATGAACTGCGCGTCATCGGCTGGCGTCAGCGCGTTCCACAGGTCCTTCTTGCCGAGGGGGACGACAACCTCGTTGATTAGCGGGTTGCCGAGGCGAGAAACCTGCACCCATGGCCCGGTGTTCTGGTCGGGCTTCGCGCCATTGCGGATGGTCGACTTCTGCCGGCTGGCGTTGGCCCAGACACCGATCACCGAAACGGCAGCAGCGGCGTCCGTCGGCTTGGAGCCATCTTTGGTCAGCATCGTCGTCGGAATCTGCAGGGCGATGCTATGGACGTTCACGCCCTTCGTGCCGTTGACGCCACCCATGTTCGCCAGCGGGATCAGATGGAGGGAGTTGAAGGGGCGAAGGCCACCCAGGTTGAAGATCGACCCCAGGTCCACGTAAAATTCCTCCGCCCGCTGGCCGGCAAAGACGACCTCGCCGCTGGTGAGCGTGTGTACCGCCGCCTGAGCCATGGCCGGGTAATTCGGCGTGGAGCGCGGTCCGATGTTGGTGGGAGGGCAGGCTAACCCGCTGGCCAGGTCCTTCGCAGTACCGTCGCCTCCCACTTTCGTGACCGTGTAGAACTGGCGCATGTTCCAGTTCGGGCTGTCCAGGGAGGTGATAGGGCCGGTGTTGTACAGGAAGGTATCTGGATTCCGCAACTGCGTAGTGAACCGGAACTGGTAAGTGATCTCCGGCATGCCATCGCTATCGTTGTCGATGTAGATACCGTACAACACGTCATCGCCGAACTGGTAAAAATTCGGGCCGCCATCCGGCTCCTCGAGCGGGATATAGTTGGCGATAATCGTGACGGTATCCGGGCGATCCGGGCTGACAAAGGCGTACAGGTCGGTGTTGTCGGCGACGGGGTCCTTGGAAATCTCCGGGGCTTCACGATGGGATGACATCTGGGGTCCTTTCCTAAAAAGCGTCAGCGCGATCGCAGTTGATCACGCTTCCCTTCCTCACAGCGCCGCCTGCACCAGGCGCGCAATAAGCGCAGCATCACGGACGATGATCTCGCGCGTGCCAACCAGGAGCGTTAACTCATCGGGGGCAGCAGTATGGATAAAGGCCACCATCGACTCGGAAAGCGCGGCTGCGGGTACCTCTGCTTCGGCCGCCACCTCCGGCACAATCGCCGGCGGCGGCGCGACCGGAACCAACCTGGCCGCCATTGGCAGCATGCCGACCGCTGCTGCTCCCATTGAGCTCTGATATAACAGGTGTCGTCGTGTCAGTTTGGTCATCTTGCCTTCCTCCCTATTGGCTTGGCGCGCGCGTCGGAACGGGACGCCAACGGCCGACTGATCAGCAGCAAGCCGCTTCTTCTACTTCTGTACGAAAGAGAGGCGCACTTGGATCATTCACCGGGGAAGGAGGACGGGAACAGCACGCTCCGGTGCTACACGTAGGGGCATTCTTTCAAGTGGAGCATTTGCCGGTGACGAATTACGGGCGCTCGGCGCGCCAGTCGAGTTGCGTCACCTCACCGCCCACTATGGTGACGTCGCCGGCTGGGGTAGTGTAGTCCACCCAGATCGTGTACTCGCCTGCCGGCACCGGCGGATAGACAGCGGCGAACATAACCCGACCATTGTGGCGCCGTTCCGCAACATCCACGTGCGTTCGCCGAGCCTGGTTCCCTTTGTTGACGAGCTCGATCTCTGCGCCACGCAGCGCTTCGTGCGTGTGGATAACCAGCGATCCCATGTCCTGCCCGATGTCGAGGACGACATTTTCCGAATGCACCCGCGGGACGTGTCTGCCACCAACCATAGCGGTGTCCATCACCGGCGTCAACCCTGCTCCGGCTGACGAGAGGTGGTCCAGCCAGTAATGGGTAGTCTTGGCCACGACGGTGATGACGTTCTTGATCTCCCTTGTTACATCACACCATTCGCCGACAGGCAGGTACAACGTTCGTCCGTCGGCTCGCGCCTGTACCTGTTCCGCGTAAATCGCCGCCGCCAGCCAATCGGCCATTCCTGGAACGGGGCAGTCCACGGCAAGCCAGCCAGGCTCAGCCGGCGTGGACTCCAGCCCGCTGACGCGCGCAATGCCGCGTGCGATCTCCGCCAGCGCGAATTGGTAGGCAGCACTCTTCGGGTCAGCAGCGGTCGGCGCACGCAACAGGGCGCCGCGATGGGACGGACCGCCTTCCTGGGCCAGCGCACAAAAGGTGTCCCACATGTTGCCCCAGTCGACGCTGCCGTCGGCGCTGTATTTCATCGGGGCAGCGGCCATCGGCGCTCGCCCGCCGTCGCCTGCACCAGCCATGGACCCGCCTTTCCCTGCTTGCATTCGGCCAGGCAGCGCCGTATGGTGATTGTATCGCCATGTGCCAGTGAAGGAGACCTCGTGATGGTCCTCGCCCCGACCATTGAGCAAGAGGCCAGCGAATCTGCTGTCGCGACGCCTGCTGAGCAGCGCCGTGTCCGCTTGGAGTCGGAACTCCAACGCTTCCTCACGGTTGTCACAGAGCAGATGCACCCCGAACGCATCATCCTGTTCGGGTCGCTGGCGAACGGTCAGGTCCACGAATGGTCGGACCTTGATCTAGCCGTCATTGCGGAGACTGAGTTGCCGTTCTTCGAACGGCTTCGGCGCGTCTTTGATTGGGTCGCTCCAACGGTTGGTCTTGACGTATTGGTGTACACACCGACGGAGTGGGACCATTTGAGAGAAACACGGCTGTTTGTTCGTGAAGAAATAGCTGAGAAAGGTCGCGTTCTCTATGAACGAGTCAGGTAGCCTTTGGACCGATCGCGCACGTGAAAACCTGCGCATGTGTGATCTTGCCTACCGGGACGGCATCTGGACGCAGACCTGCTTCCATGCGCAACAGTGCGTTGAAATCATGCTCAAGGCATACCTCGCCAACAGTGAGCGCCGCATCCCACGCACAAACACCATCGCCGATCTTCTTGACCTGATGGACCAACCGATCAAAGAGTCTCTTTCTGATCTGACCAACGGCTTACGTAACCTTGACCTCTACTACGCACCGACCCGTTATCCGGACGCGATGCTTGGAACACTGCCGGATGGACTTCCCGGGAGGCTGGAAGCCACCGAGGCGCTTTCCGTAGCCAAGGACCTTATGGCCCTCCTGGATCGCTGACTAGCGGGACCTTGTGCCCTCCCCCATGTCCGAGCCCGCTCTCGGCGGTATGCTACGTCGCTGGGGAGGCGCCGGTGCCCGTTATTCGTGTTCAAAACCTCGTCAAGGAGTTCCGGCTGCCCAAGCGGCAGTCGGGCCTCCTGGGCAGCGTGCGCACCCTATTCACGCGCCAGGTTACCGTGACACGGGTGGTGGACGGCGTGAGCTTCGACATTATCGGCGTCGCTCCATGTCCCAGCCGCGTCAAGAGCCTTGTTACGCACCTCATCTTCCTCTGCTGCCCGCCGATCATCCTCCGTGGGGAAATACTCAATGAAGTCAACGCCACCGATGCTTCGCGGTACCGCGATCAGCGGTCGCCCCTTCGGCACCAGCAGGCTGTGATACGCCAGCCCACGCCGCGTCATCATCCGTTCGCTCCTTTCTATTCCTCCATCATATTGCCATACACAGCGCGCATGCCTTCGCCGCCCCGACTGACACCCCATGCCCGGCGTCCTGAATGACGCATGCTTTAGACTCGAGTACACTTGCTGCAGTCGACAAGGAGCGAGAGGATAGACACCGTGCGACTGGGTATCGACAGCTACAGCCTCAAAGATCAGGGCTGGGACGCTTTTCAGATGCTGGACTATTCGGCCAGCATTGGACTGGACAACGTCCATTTCTCCGAACGGGGCAACTTTGCCTCGTTGGAGCCGGACTATCTGAAACGACTCAAGGCTCACGCTGACGAGCTCGGCCTGACGGTCGAGGTTGGCATGGGCAGCTTCAACCGCTATGCGATGTCGTTCAAGCCGACCCTTGGTAGCGGCGAACAGCAGTTGGCGGACATGATCGGAGCCGCGACCGTCATGGGGTCTCCGGTGGTTCGCTGCTTCATGGGCATGGAGGTTGACCGGACCGGGACCGTACCCTTCGCTGAACAACTGGAGGAGTGCGTGCGCACCCTGCGCGCCGTGGCTCCGCGAGCGCGCGACGCCGGCATCAAGATCGGCGTCGAGAACCACGGCGGCGTCGACTTGCTGGCGCGCGAGCTGCGGACGCTGATCGAGACCGTCGGAACAGACGTGGTCGGCGCCTGCCTCGACACCGGCAATCCGGCCTATGGCGCGGAAGACCCGCTGCTGTCGGCGGAGATCCTGGCCCCGTATACCGTCACCAGTCACGTCCGGGATACGCGCATTTGGGCGGACGAACGGGGCGCGCAGGCACAGTGGGCGCCGCTCGGGCAGGGGAACGTCGACCTGCCCGGAATTCTGGAGATCCTACGGGAAGAGGCGCCGACAGTGCCGGTCGATCTGGAAATCATCACCGGCCGCGCGCCGAAGGCGTTGCCGTACTTCGACAGTTCCAGCGCCTTCTGGACGATCTACCCGCAGATGTTGGCGCAAGACTTCGCTCGCTTTGTGGCCCTCGCGGCGAACGGGACTCCCGGTGTACTTGACCAGGTCACCCTTGTCGGCAATCTGCCTGGTCAGTCGGCTGACTTGCAGCAGGCGTTCCGCGAGCAACAGCGCCGCCACTTCGAGGAGAGCGTGCGTTACGCCAAAGAGACGCTGGGACTGGGCGAGCGAGCATAGGCGCGACAGGGGCGCTGGTATACTCGGCAGGTGATCAGCCAGCTTCCCACCGCGCCGACCACTCGCGGCCTTGCCGGAGCGCTGGCTCGTGAGCCGATCCGAGTGGCGTGGGTCGTCATCTGGGTAAGTCTGGCCGCGTTTCTGATCCTGGTGAGCGCAGCCGTTGTTGCGAGCGCGCACTACGTCGCTACGGCGGTGCGCCCGGCGTCGGCCACTCTGGTCAGCACCAGTGGCACGGTACTGGCGCAGAAGCCGATCTGGCCGCGGCCTTTCGCTGCGCAACCCGGTCAGGCGCTCAGTTCCGGCGACACCATTCAGACCGACACCAACTCTAATGCAACAGCGACACTGCAGTTTTCCGACGGCAGCACGGTCCTCTTAGAACCAGGCACCGAGTTACAACTCACCAAACTCCGCAGCAACCGTTATACGGTGCTCTCCGGCCGGCGCCGAGAGATCGATCTGGCACTCCGTTCGGGTAAGCTGGAAGCTGTGGTCACCAAATATGCTGACAATGGGTCCCGATTTGCTGTCACGTCGCTGGGAAACGTCATCACCATTACGGATGGCACGACGGATGTCTGGCTCAGTCAGCCCCGAACGGGCGCCCCGGTTCCCGGCAGCACCCCAGCGTCGGCGCCCTTCACCAATAGTTGCTGCGCCACGCAGGTACTGACACAGAACGGCAGCGCGGCAATCGTGGCGCCGGGGGGAAATGCAGCGTTGCTCGGCAACCAGCGAGCCACTATTCCAATGGGTGGCGCTCCCTTCATGGCGCCACACGCGAACTGGGACCTGCTGGTGAATCCATCCCTGTTACCGGGAAAGAACGGCTATCCCGACGTCTGGAACAGCCCGTCTAACAGCCCGTCTTTTGACATCACCAACGGCACGCCTGCCGATCACTTTGCCATGATTGCCGGCGCTACACCGATGGTGCATCTCTGGTCAGCGAATTCAGAGCAACACCACGAGAGTATTTCTTTCCGCCAGGAAATCGACCGAGATGTGCGTGACTTCCTAAATCTGGACCTGCAGGTAAGCTTCAAGATTAACTCCCAGAGCCTTTCCGGCGGTGGCTACGATGGCACCGAGTATCCGTTCCGGGTGGCCGTCGACTTTTTTGACGCCAAGGGTTCCGAACAGATCTGGTTTCAGGGCTTTTACATCAAGCCACCGACCGGTAACTCGACGGTGCGTGCGGCTCGGCAGGTAACGGCCGGGCAGTGGTTCCCCCAGCAAGCCGGCGAAGGTGATATGCGCCTCAGCACGCTCCCGGACCCGCCAGTCTACATCAAGTGGGTAGAGTTCTCGGCCTCCGGTCACGACTTTGACACCGACGTCCGTGAGGTCAGGCTGCTTGCCCAGTAACGCCGTGCGCGCACGCGGTACGCAGTATCGACGATCGGTTGCTATCACGAGGTGAGCGCATCGTCTACAATAGGTGGCAGGCGCGCCATTGACGGGGGCGCTGATCAAAGGAGCGCGAGCCTGAAACTTTGCGTGGTGGCGGAGATGCGGGCCTGGGAACAGGCGGCCATCGGCCAGGGTACCAGTGTGGCAACGCTGATGCAGCGCGCCGGGCACGGCGTTGCGCGAGCCATCCTGGCTGAACCGCGTTGTCAGGATCCTATCCTCGTCCTCGTCGGCCCTGGCAACAACGGCGGCGACGCCCTGATTGCCGCGGCCGGCCTGCAAGCGCACGCCCGCCGGGTACGGGTGGCGCTCTGGCGCCGTGACCGCAGTGCTGATCCCCGGTTGCCGGACGTGTTGACCACCAACGTCGACACAGATGGCGCCGCCACACTGCAGTCCTGGCTTCCTGCCGCCGGCACGATCGTCGATGGGCTGCTCGGCACCGGGCGTAGCAGGCCGGCTGAGGGAGCGCTACGTGACATTCTGGTGGCGCTGGCGCAACGCCGGCGCCAGCCTGGCCATCCGACCGTCGTGGCCATTGACCTGCCAAGCGGCACCGATGCCGACACCGGGACAGCGGACGAGTCGGCAGTGGCGGCGGACATCACGCTCGCCCTGGGATGCGCCAAGGGGGGCACGCTGGTCTACCCGGCGGCCCAACGTGCCGGCGACGTGCGGGTACTTGATATCGGTCTGCCCCTCGCTGCGGCTCCCAGGAGCGGGCAGACCATCGACATCGGCCTCGTAGCCAGTCTGCTGCCCCCGCGAACGCTGGACAGCAACAAAGGCAGCTTCGGACGCGTGACCGTCATTGGCGGTTCGGAGCAATACACCGGTGCGCCGGCCCTGGTGGCCCGCGCCGCCGGTCGCGTCGGGGCGGGACTCGTCGCCGTGGCGATGCCCCGTTGTGTCCACACCATTCTGGCGACGAAGCTGGATGAGGCGATATTCGCCCCCCAACCGGATCAGGATGGCGCTGTGGCGCTGGCCGCCGTCCCTGGACTGCACACACTCGTCAAAACTTCGCAAGCCGTTGCCCTGGGGCCGGGGCTGAGCCGGGCAGGCTCGGCGCCGGAGACGATCCGCGCCTTGCTGCTCACGCTCCAGGCCGACCGCGGCGCCGCCCAGTTGGTCATTGACGCCGATGCCCTGAATGCCCTCTCGCAACAGGCGGAGTGGTGGCATTCGATACCTCCGGGCTGCGTGCTCACGCCGCACCCGGGTGAAATGGGGCGACTCTGCGGCGCCGATACGAAGGCCGTCCAGGCCGACCGCATCGGCGTCGCCCGCGCCGCCGCCGCGCGCTGGCAGCAGTGCGTCTTGCTCAAGGGCGCGCACACGATCATCGCCGAACCGGACGGCAGGTGGTGGCTCTTGCCCATCGCCAATTCTTCCCTCGCCACCGCCGGCAGCGGTGACGTGCTGTGTGGCGCCATCGCCGGCCTGCTGGCCCAGGGGATGGAACCCTGGGCGGCCGCCGTCTGCGGCGCCTGGGCCCATGGTGAGGCCGGCATGGCTGCCGCTCACCAGTACGGCGCAGCCGGCGTCCTCGCCGGCGATCTACTACCCGAACTGCCCCGCGCCTTGCAACGAGCGCGGGACCACGCACCACCGGAAGGCTGAGGCGCCCGCGATGCAGCAGTCCAGGGAACAGACCACTGGGAAAGGGGGAAGGCTAGTGCCGCAGCAACGTATCCTCGTTGTGGACGACCACGCCGCCATACGCGCGCTCTTGAAGAACCTCCTGGAGGAGGATGGTTTTGACGTAGTAGAAGCGCAGACGGGGCGCCAGGCGCTGACCTGCATCGAACAGCAGCGGCCCGACCTCGTCCTCATGGATGTGAAGCTGCCCGATATTACCGGCATTGACGTGTTGCAACAGTTGAAAACGAGCGGTGTCCAGACGAACGTCATCTTGATGACGGCCTACGGCACATCCAACCTGGTGATTCGGGGCACTGAACTTGGCGCCGTCGACTATCTACCCAAGCCTTTCCAGGATCTGGATAACCTTTTGGCGCTGGTCCGCCAGCACCTGAGCTACGACAAACTGCAGGACGACGGCAACGCCGTCCGCGAGGTTCTGGACCGCGACCCGAAGAACAAGATCATCGGGAACAGCCAGCGGATGGTCGAAGTCTTTAAGATGATTGGCCGGATTGCTCCCAGCGACGTGACCGTCCTTATCACCGGCGAAACCGGCACCGGCAAGAATCTAGTCGCGGCCGCCATCCATAGCTACTCGACGCGCCGGCTCGGTCCCTACGTCGACGTGGCATGCGCGGCGCTGCCGGAGACCCTGCTGGAGAGCGAACTATTTGGCCACGAAAAGGGCGCCTTCACCAATGCCATCACCATGCGCAAAGGCCGCTTTGAAATGGCCGACCGCGGCACCATCTTTCTGGACGAAATTGGCGAGATGACGCTTTCTACCCAGAAGAAGCTCCTGCGCGTCTTGCAAGACAAGTCGATTGAACGGCTGGGGTCGGGAGTGGCCAAGCCGGTGGATGTGCGCGTGGTAACGGCCACCAATCGCACCCTGGAAGAGGACATCGAGGCCGGCCGCTTTCGCGAGGACCTCTACTACCGGCTCAACGTGATTGCCATCCACATGCCGGCGCTGCGCGAACGGATGGACGACATTCCCCTCCTGGTCGACTACTTTCTCAACAAGTATCGACTTAATTCCAGCGCACCCGCCACTGCCATTAGCCAGCAAGCGATGGACCGGTTGATGGAGCACCAGTGGCCGGGAAACGTCCGTGAACTGGAGAACGTTATCCAAAGGGCCGTCACGCTCTCCGGCGGTCGCATGATCACACCCGACCATCTGCGCCTGGCGCCCCTCAGCGAAGGGCACCGCGACGCTCCACGGGCGACCTCACGCGGCAAGACGCTGCCCGAATCGCTCGCCATGCTGGAGCGCCAGATGATCACGGAGGCGCTCCGTTTCGCCCGTGGCGAACAGCAGGAAGCTGCCAAATTGCTGGGCATCACGCCGACCTACCTCACGAAGAAAATGCAGCAGTACGGCATCACGCCGCCATCTCCCGACAGCGATGCGGCGACGTAGTCCGATGCCAGGTCGGAACGACACCCTGCCGTTAGACATAACGTTGCGCGAGGTGATCGCCGCGCAGGTGCTGATTGCTTCCGGGGAACGCGTCGACACCGAGGCGCTGGCAGCACTCAACGTCAAACTTGACGCGCAACTCGACGCTTTTCGCCGCGAACTCGGTATCGTGCGCTTCGGTGCGGTGCTCAAGAACGCCTGGCGACGATCCGACCCGGCTTCCACCGATGAGTAGAATAGGAATCAGCAATGCCCGGCGTTGACGCAGGAACCCTCTACCGCGCCGCGGACCTCCAGCAGTTTGCAACACAACTGTTGCGGCGCGTCAATGTCGCTCCCGACGACGCCGACCTTACTGCGCGCTCGCTTATCGAAGCCAATCTACGCGGCGTGGACACCCATGGTGTGACGCGCGTCCTCGTGCCCTACATCCGGCGTCTGCAAGCGGGGGTGACCAACGCGCAGACGGAGATCGCCATCGTGCAGGACGCACCAAGCACGGCCTTGCTCGATGGCAAAAACAGCATTGGGCAGGTGGTGGCAGCGCGAGCCATGCGCCTGGCTATCGACAAAGCGAAGAGCACCGGCAGCGCCTGGGTCGGCGTCGCCCACTCCAACCACTTCGGCACCGCCGCCTTCTACGCCCTCATGGCAGCCGAGCGTGACATGATCGGCATCGTAATGACCAACGGCATCGCCTCCGTCGCGCCAACCGGCGGTCGGGCAGCGATGCTCAGTACCAACCCCATCGCCTTCGCCATCCCGGCGGGCGACGAGCCACCAGTCGTCGTCGACATGGCCACCAGCGTGGTCGCGCGCGGCCGCATCATGCTCTACGACAAGCAAGGTCTGCCCCTGCCCGATGGCTGGGCACTCGACGAGACCGGCAAGCCGACCAACGATGCCGGGGCGGCCCTGCGCGGCACCCTCCTGCCGTTCGGCAGCTACAAAGGCTACGCACTGTCGCTGGTGATCGACCTGCTTTGCGGCGTCATGACCGGCGCCCTCTTCGGCTCCCATTTCCACGGCGCCCTGGCCGACGATATGGAGCACCCTATGAATGTCGGACACGTCTTCGGCGTCATTGACCCGGCGCGCTTCCTGCCCTTGCCGGTCTTCAAGGAGCGCATGGACCAGGCGTTGCGTGAACTGCGCGCCTGCCCACCCGCCGAAGGCTCCCATGGCGTGCTGATCCCCGGGGACATCGAGCGCAACGAGCGCGAACGCCGCCTCCGGGAAGGCATCCCGTTGCCGGACGCCGTCATAGCCGACTTCCAGCAGTTGAGCGCCGAGTTCGGCGTGCCGATGCCGGAGCCGTTGCACCTATAGCTGGTGGTAGCATGGCGCCACGAGCCAGGCACACGGCAGAGAAAGAAGGTGCGCTCCTATGGTGACGGTGCAGGCGCCCACCACCCGGTATACGATTGACGACCTCGCTGACTTTCCAGACGATGGCAAACTGCGAGAGCTGGTTGACGGGCGGATTGTGGAGTGGGATGTGCCTAACTGGCAACATGGCCTCTTCGAAATGGAATTAGGCAGTATCCTGCGGAACTTTGCCCGCGAACACCATCTGGGTCTGGTCGCCAGCGGCGAAGTCATGTCCCGCCTCCGTGGCAGTCGACACAACGCCCGCGGCAGTGATATTGAGTTCCGTCGGCGCGGCCACGTCCCCCGGGAAGACGCCAATGCGTCGGCCACCTTGACCGTGCCGGACATGGTGGTGGAGCTCCTTTCCCCGTCCGACCGCGCGGACCGCGTGCTGGAGAAGATTCACGACTGGATGACCGCTGGCGTCCACTTGCTCTGGTATATCGATCTAGAGACAGGCAACACGACGGTGTACCAGGGCGGCCACGTGAGCTACATCACCGCCGAGGAGACGCTCGATGGCGGCGATGTCCTGCCGGGATTCCAGATTCGGCTGCGCGACCTGCTGGACGGGCTGAGAGAGGCCATGGAGTAAGGATCACCCCTCCTCCGCCGCGATCGCTGCTGCCCACACCGCCTCACTCGCGCCGCTGCGCGTGCTGCGGGTGCGGCTGCTCGTACCGCGAGTGACCCGGCTCACGCGACCGCCGCTCACCGTGCCGTCAGCGACTGGAGCCGTGGTCGCCTCAACCGTCTTCCGAGCGCGCGGCGTCGTTCGGCGCACCGGTGCAGCCTTCGCCACCGGTTCAACCGCTTCCTTCTTGACCTTGGGCGGCGCCTTGCTGTCCTCCGGGTTGGTCAGGTCGTTGGTGATGAAGCGACAACGGGGATAGTTGGAGCAGCCGTAGAAGGTGTTGCCCTTGTTGCGGCCTTTTGAGGCCACGCGCTTCAGCAGCGCACCTTTGGCGCAGCGCGGGCAGGCGACACCGGTCGGTTCCGGCGGCGGTCCCGCCGCCTCACCGCCGGCGCGCTTGATGAAGCGGCATTCCGGATAGCCGGAACAGCCGACGAAGGTGCCGAAGCGACTGCGGCGCTCCACCAACGGCTTACCACAATCGGGGCAGTTCTCGCCCACTTCCACGACCGGCGGCTTCTCGATCTTGACGTGGGGCACGTTCTGCTTTTCGGCCAGGTTGGTGGAGAAAGGGCCGTAGAACGCCGCCAGCAGTTGCCGCCAGGGCCGGTCGCCTGCCGCCACATCGTCCAGTTGCTCTTCCAGGCCAGCCGTAAAGCCGGTATCGACGACATTGCCAAAATGCTCGACCAGGAAATCGTTGGTGGCAAAGCCGAGCGACGTCGGGAGGAGTGTCTTTCCCTGCTTTTCCACGTAGCCGCGATCCTGAATCGTGCCCAGGATCTGGGCATACGTCGAGGGCCGACCAATGCCGAGCTGTTCCAGGGTGCGCACCAGGGAAGCTTCGTTGTAACGGGGCAGTGGCTCGGTGAAGTGCTGTTCCGGGTATAACTGAACAAGGTCCAGGCTCTCCCGTGCCGCCAAAGGCGGAAGGGCGGCGTTCTGGCCTTCGGTTCCCTCTTCTCGCGGCTCCTCGGCCTGCTCGTCGGCGTTGATGCCGTAGAGTGCCAGGTAGCCGGGCATGCTGAGCTGGGTCGCGGTTGCCCGTAAGCCATAGCGCTCCACGCCGTCGCGGCTGCCACTGATTTCGGCGGTGGTGCGGTTGTACACAGCGGCGGTCATCTGGCTGGCGACCATGCGCTGCCAGATCAACTGGTAGAGGCGGAACTGATCGCCATCGAGGTGTCCGCGCACGCTCTCCGGCGCCCGTTCCGGATCGGTGGGGCGGATGGCTTCGTGCGCCTCCTGCGCCCCTTTGCTCTTGGTGCGGTAGCGCACCGGCTTGTCCGGCAGGTGCTGCGGCGAGAAGGCCGCCTGGATGTACCGTCGCGCCGCGGCGATGGCCGACTCCGCCAGGTTCACGGAGTCCGTGCGCATATACGTGATGAGGCCGACCTGACCTTCAAGCCCGAGATCGATACCCTCGTAAAGTTGCTGCGCCACGGTCATAGTTCGCTTGGCCGACATGCCGAGGCGATGGGCCGCCGCCTGCTGGAGGGTCGAGGTCGTGAACGGTGGGGGCGGGTTGCGCCGCACCGGCTTGGTCACAACCTCCTTGACAGCGAAGGTGGACTGGCGCAGACCCTCCACGATTGCCTGCGACTGCTCAGCATTGCCAAGTTCCGGCTTCTTGCCGCCAACCTGGACCAGGCGCGCCCGGAACGGGTCGGTCGGCGCAACGAGCTTGCGCAGGTCGGTGTCGATGCTCCAGTACTCCACCGGTTGAAAGCTGGTGACTTCGCGCTCCCGTTCGCAGATTAAGCGCACCGCCACCGACTGCACGCGACCGGCGGAGATGCCTGACTGCACCTTGCGCCAGAGCAGCGGCGACAGGCCGTAACCGACGAGCCGGTCCAACAGGCGGCGGGCTTGCTGGGCGTCGAACAGCGCCTGATTGAGTGGCTGCGGCGTCTCCAGGGCATGTTGGATCGCCGGCCGCGTGATCTCGTGGAACTCCAGGCGCTGCGGTTGCTTGAGTTTCAGCAGGTCGGCAATGTGCCAGGCGATCGCTTCGCCCTCGCGGTCAGGGTCAGTCGCCAGCAAGACGTGGTCGGCCGAAGCCGCTGCCGCGCGCAGGTCCTTGAGCACGGCCGGACGGCCGGAACTGACGTACTTGGGTTCAAAGGTTTCCGTATTGACACCCAACTCGCTCTTGGGCAGGTCACGGACATGGCCCATGCTGGCCTTGACCGTATAGTCGCGGCCAAGGTACTGGCCAATGGTTTTGGCCTTCGTGGGCGACTCCACGATAATCAACGTTTTTGGCATGTTCGATCCTCTGTCAGGTTCGTCGGGTTACTCTCGGGTTACTCTCGGGTTTGGCGCCGCCCCCGGCGCCGGCGGTTCTTGTTAGACGGCCCGTGTTCACATGTTGCTATGACGTGCAGGCGCAACTGACGTGCCGTCACGTATACCGTACCACCAGCCAGACGCGGCGCGTTTGGCCGGAAGACGCCGAACCTGCTACACTGCCGCCCATGGCAGAACTTATATACCAGCGACAGTTTCGCACGCCGAATAGCGAGAGCTACATCATTCAGCGCGATGGCAAACCATTCGGCCATCTCGATCTCCACTTTGGCGCAACTGAGGTCTCCGGCACTCTCATCCTGCTGCAAGAACAACCGGATGAAGCCTTGCTGAAACTCGTGGACCAGATCGACGAAGACCTCGTCGTCTCGTCGGACACGCCGCGAGACGACCTGCTGCTGACGGTATTCAAAGGTACAGAAATCGCCTTCTACACTGACGACCTGCAGCGCGCCGACAGCGGGCCCGTGGAAGAGTCGTAGGTAGGCGAGCAGTGCCGCGACTGCGGGCCCAGGGGGCACCCTCGGCCCAAAGACTGCACTGCCGTGCCGATGGCGTCCCCAGGACCGCAGTCCTGTCTCTGGGTCGCAAACCGCAGTTGCGACACTGCTCCTGGTTTCAGCCCGCACCTAAACCGCCAGGTCTTCGGCCAGTTCTTCCGTGAGGCGCCCCAACAAGCCCCACAGGGTCGGCGCCTTGTGGAGAAAGCGGCCAACGAGGTGGCGCACGTCGGCGCCACTACGCGGAGCCAGCGTCACGCCAACGAGCAACCCGACACAGAGACCTACGGCCAGCGCCACGGCGTTGTCGCGCACCTGTACTACTTCCGACTGTGCCATCGACGGACTTCCTTGTTCGATTGGCATGCTAACACACCGACTTAACCTCTCTATGCCGGAAAGGTATCGTCACCGGGACGGCACAACAACCCCTATCCCCCGCTCTGGCTAGCGGCAGTGCTGACAAGTGCGCCACAGAGTTTCGCAGTGCCTGCTTGCCTCCCTCAGGGGGATCGGCCGCATGCACTGTATCGCAGTGAATCGCTCCACTGGGCAGCAACCGACCGGCGCGAAAACTTGTGGCGCACTTAGTGCTGACATTCGTCTGATGTAACGGGTATCCTTGCCGCTATGTTGGAGATTGCAGTCGGTGTCGCAGCGGGCAGGCAGCGCGTGCTACGCCGCCCGGCCCTGGACGACGCGCCGGTTCCGGCGGCCATCCAGCAGGTGTACCGTTCGCTCTTCGGCAGTGAGTTGACGCTGGCCCAGGCTGCAGCCCGGCTCGTTGCCGGTGTGCGCGAGGGCGGCGATGCCGCCATCCGGCGCTACGCCGCCGCCTTCGGTGACAGCGTGGCAAGCCAGTTTCGAGTACCACAGCAGGAGATCGACGCCGCGGTTGAACACATCCCAACCGACCTTCGGGCGGCCCTGGAGACAGCGGCCGTCCGGCTGCGCGGCTATCACCAGAAGCAACTGCGGACGGGGTACGTCGACCTCGACTCGGGAGCCTTGTTGGCTCAACTGGTCCAACCAATAGAGCAGGTGGCCATCTACGCTCCCGGCGGCCTGGCCGCCTACCCGTCCTCCGTGCTGATGGGGGCGATCCCCGCCAAAGTGGCGGGCTGCCGGCGGGTCGTTCTGGCCTCACCGCTACGCCGGGATGCCGGTGGGCGCGCAATGATGTTGGCGGCAGCGCAGATCGCCGGCGTCGATGAGGTCTATCAGGTCGGCGGCGCGGCTGCCATTGGCGCCCTGGCCTACGGCACCGAAACGATACCGGCGGTGGATAAGATCGTGGGACCAGGTTCCAGCATCGTGGTGCTGGCCATGCGCGAGGTGTTTGGCCAGGTCGGCATCGGCTCCCTCCCCGGTCCCAGCGAGGCCCTGATCATCGCCGATGAGACGGCGCCTGTCGCGTTTGTCGCTGCCGACATGCTGGCCCAACCGGAGCACGGACCCGACGGCATCACGGTGTTGCTCACCCCTTCACTGGCCGTCGCCAGGGCCGTCGATGCGGAAATGGAGCGGCAGGTTGTCGCCCTGCCGAGGGCGGAAATCATCCGCAGCGCCTTTGCCGCTACCGGTGGCGCCGTCGTCACCGACTCGATTGCCGAGGCGCTGAGCGAGGCCGACCGCTTTGCGCCGGAGCACCTGCAACTATGCGTCCGGGACGCCATGACCTGGCTGCCGTCCGTTGGCCGTGCCGGCGCTGTATTTATCGGTCAGTATACGCCGGTGCCCCTGGGCGACTACGCCGCCGGCACGAACCATATCCTGCCTGTGCGCCGTATGGCGCGGTTCAGTTCGCCCCTCGGTGTGGACGACTTCATCGTGCGGACGAGCGTACTGCACTTCGGCCCAGAAGCGTTCGCCGCGCTGGCGCCGACCATCATGACGCTCGCTCACGCCGAGGGCTTTGGCGCACACGCAGCGACGATCCAGCGGCGTCTGGACGCTCTCGCATCAGCAGGATCACTATCGCGATGACCGACGAACGACGCGGCGACTACAGGCGACAGACCGGGGAAACCACTGTGCAGGTTCGCATCAATCTGGACGGCAGCGGACAACACACCATTGCCACCGGTGTGTTGTTTCTCGACCACATGCTGACGCACATCGCGCGCCATGGCCTGTTTGACCTGGACGTGCAGGCGCAGGGCGACGTGGCAATGGATGCCCACCATACGGTGGAGGATGTCGCCATTGGCCTGGGCCGCGCCTTGCTGGCGGCACTCGGCGACGGCCGCGGCATCGTGCGTATGGCCCACGCCCAGGCGCCAATGGACGAGGCGCTGGTAGACGTCGCCCTGGACCTGAGCGGTCGGCCCTACGCCGTGATCGAGTTTGGCGAGACGCTGGTCGGGCGAGTCGGCGACATGGATGCCGACCTTGCCCGGCACTTCATGGAGAGCGTGGCCGCTGAGGGCCGCTTCAACCTGCACGTCCGTACTATTCGCGGTCGCAACGCGCACCACGTCGTGGAAGCCGGATTCAAAGCCTTCGGTCGGGCGCTGGACGCTGCAACCCGCCTCGACCCGCGCCTGGGCGATGTCGTGCCGAGCACCAAGGGCACCTTGCGCTAACGCGCTACCCACCGGAAAGACGAGATACTGTGACGAACCCTCTCCCTCTGGCCGGCAAGGTGGCACTGGTGACCGGCGCGTCGCGCGGTATCGGCAGGGCCATCGCCTTGCGCCTGGCGGCCGATGGCGCACGGGTGGGCCTGAACTACCAGAGCAACACGGTCTTAGCGCAAGAGACGGCCGACGCCATCCAGGCGGCGGGCGGTGAGGCGCAACTCTTCCCGGCCAACGTCGCTGAACGGGCTGCCGTCGACGCCATGGTGGCGGGCGTGGTCAAACACTGGGGCCGGTTGGATATTCTGGTCAACAACGCCGGCATCACGCGCGATGGCCTGCTCCTGCGCATGGGCGAAGACGACTGGGACGCTGTGTTGGATACCAACTTGCGCGGCGCTTTCCTCTGCGCCAAGGCTGCTGTGCGGCCAATGCTGCGCTCGGGGGGGCGTATCATCAATATCAGCTCCGTCGTTGGTCAGACCGGTAACGCCGGCCAGACGAACTACGCGGCGGCCAAAGCCGGATTGATCGGCTTCACGATGGCGCTGGCCCGCGAGGTTGCGAGCCGAAACGTCACCGTCAACGCCGTCGCTCCCGGTTACATCACGACCGACATGACTGCCCAGATCAAGCCGGAATACACCGAACGCCTGCTCCAGATGATCCCGCTGGCCCGCCTGGGGAAGCCGGAGGAAGTGGCAGACCTAGTCGCCTTCCTGGCCTCCGATCGCGCCGCCTATATCACCGGCCAGACCATCCGCGTCGATGGCGGCATGGTGATGGCATGACCGACGGTAGCTTGCCGGCCCGGCGCCGCTGGATCGGTCGAACGCCGGAGACTATCAACAACAACGGCTGCTTCGCCTGCGGCCCGACCAACGGCCGCGGCCTGCATCTGGACATCCGCAACGACGGCGACGTCACCTACGTCGACTTCACGCCGGACGAGTCCTGGCAGGGTTTCGGCGGCGTGGTCCACGGCGGCCTGGTGGCGACCGTGCTGGACGAAGTGATGGCCTGGGAACTGTACGGCTATGACGATTTCGCCGTCACCGGCCGCATGGAGATCACCTACCGCAAGCTCGTTCCGGTGGGCCAGCCGCTGCGCGCCAGCGCCAAACTGGTGCAGGACCGCGGCCGGGCGAAGAAGGTACACGGCGAAATCCGCGACAAGGACGGCGCTTTGCTTGCGTCCGCCGAATCGCTGTTCATCAACATCCCGAAGGAACAGGAAATGGAACTGCGCCGCCGCTATCCAGATGCAGACGAGTGATAGTCCCGCCATCTGTCCCCCCTGTCGCACGCGTTGTAATGCCTCCGTGCCATACTGTTGGCAACACACGATGCCTGCGACTGTAGACTGAGAGGCTGGCTGGGACGGGATGGCGTTTCCCAGATACCTGCCGCTGACGGCTGTCGCCGTCACCTTGCTCGCCGGCTGCGCCTACGCTGTTACCGTGGCGCCCTCCATCACCTGGCAACACAGCGCCACCGACAGCGGCGAATTGGCCGCGGCCGCCTACAGCTTCGGAGTGCCGCACCCCACCGGCTATCCCCTCTGGCTCCTCCTGGCAACGCCGTGGGCACGCCTCCCGCTCGGCGCCGACGTGGCCGGGCGGCTCAACTGGCTCTCTGCCACCTGCGCCGCGCTGGCCGCCGGGTTGCTGACGGTCGTTACGACCCTGCTGGTCAACCAGGCGTCTCCGTCTGGGCGCCCGGATACCCGCGTCGCCGCAGCGGATGTCGGGGCTTCGCCGCCTGCCCACTCGTTACTCGCCGGCGCTACGGCTGGCGTTGCCCTCCTCACGGCCACCGGCGTCTGGAACGTTGCCGTCGTCACGGAGACCTACACGCTCCACCTGCTGCTGCTGGTTGCCCTGCTTGGCGCCGGGCTGCTCGGCTGGCGCCAGCGCCGGCGCGCCCTTCTCGGCGGTTTGGCGCTCGCCAACCATGTCACCGTGCTACCAGTAGCTGCGGCGGCGTTGCTGGCCGGCCACGGCCGAACGCGCCTTCGACCCATCAATCTCCTCTGGCTGGCGCCGGGCCTCTCCCTCTATCTGCTGCTGCCCTGGCGCGCCTTTAGCCACCCGGCATCGAACTGGGGCGATCCTGAGACCGCCGGAGCCTTCTGGGCCCTGGTGTCGGGCAGCGCCTATCATTACCTTCTGGTTTGGCCAGACCTGACCGATGGTCTTACCCGCCTCGTGGCCACCTTGCATGCCCTGGTCACACAGTTCCCTCTGCCTTTTTGGCCGTTAGCCCTGGCCGGGCTGCCTGCCCTCTATAGCATCGGGCGACTGTGGCTGCTGGTCGCCACCCTGTATCTGCTGCTCCCCGTCTTTTACCGTGCAGCAGGGGTGGAGCACTATCTGCTGCCCGATCTCGCCTTGCTGGCGCTCGCCGCCGGCCTGGGTGCGAACCGCATTGCCGGGTCGCTGGCGCAGTGGCGACTGCCCGCGCCAGCATTGCCGTGGCTGCTGCTGGCGGTGCTGACGGTTCCGGCGTTGATCCTAGGGGCGCGGACGTCGTCGCTACGCGGTGAAGACAGCGCACGCCAGTGGGCAACGCAGCTCCTGCACAGTGCGAGACCGGGTGACGAACTGCTCACCACGGACGACGAAGAGACGTTCGCGCTCTGGTACGTCCAGCGGGTGGAAGGCGTGCGCCCGGATGTCGTCGTGGTAGATGAGCGGCTGCTGCAACAACCCTGGTATCGGCGCCAGTTGAACGCGTACCATTGATGGCTGGCTATGCTCAGTGATCAGCAGCGTGATGAACTCCGGCGGCGCATCGCCCTTGCCGAGCGCCAGGTGCGCTCTCGCCGCCGCCGTCGCCGCCTGCGGCGTGCTATCTCCGTTATCTTACTCATCCTGGTCATCCTCTTGATCGCCGATGCGGCGGCGGCCATCTTTTCTGGCCGCGCAGGGCTCACGCTTACCGAGAACAGCCTGACGAGTGTGACTGCCCAGAGTCTCCTGAGCCAACCGGCGGCACTGGCGCAGTTACATGTGCAGCTCGTACAGGCGCACACCGACCTCGAGCGCGCCAACCTCGCCCTGACGCCCTGGACGCCGCTCCTCTCGCACCTCGGGCGGCTACCGACCTACGGCGCCGACGTGGCATCGGTGGCTCCCTTGCTGCACAGCGCGTCGTGCCTGGTCGGCGCTGCCGCCTCCACCAGCCAGATTGCCCAAACGCTCGTGGCCCAGGGGAACAGCGCCGCTGCTGCCACCGGCGACGTTCGCACGGAGATACGAGCCCTCGAACAGGAGCAGCCGGCTATTTCTGCCGCTCAACAGGACCTGACCTGCGCCGAAGCTGCCCGGAAGGCCGTCGATCCACGCCTGAACACCTCCCCCGGCCGGTTAGGTCCCGCCCTGGCGCAGCTCGACAGTGGCCTGGTTCAAGCTGACAGCATCGTCAGCACGCTGGCCATGCTGCCGTCCGCCGCCAACGCGCTCCTGGGCGTCGACAGCCCCCGTCAGTACCTGATACTCGGTCAGGACCCCTTTGAACTGCGCGCGACCGGCGGCTTCATGGGCGGCCTGGGCCTCATCAAAGTAGCCAACGGCGCCATCACGTCGTTGGACTACCGGGGCGTGCTGGACTTTGAACCGCCCAACCAGATCCGCTTAGAACCGCCGCCGCCCCTCGTGAAGTACATGGGGCTGGGCGGCTGGTACCTGCGCGACGCCAACTGGTCGCCGGACTTTCCCACGTCGGCACGGCAAGTGGAGGCCTTTTTCAAGATGGACCAGGGTGTCCAGGCCGACGGAGTGATCGCGCTCGATCTCTATGCGGTGCAGGACTTGCTGGCTGCCATCGGCCCGGTCGCAATTCCCGCCTACAAAGAAACCGTCACCGCGGACACCTTGCTGCCGCAACTGTGGGACCAGATCAATGCTTCCGGCAGTGTCGCGCAGGCGCGCGAGCAGGACAAGACGGATTACTTGAATGCCCTGGTCGCCGCACTTATGCAGCGCCTGCAGCAGCCCAACGCAGTCGCCGTCCCCAAACTGGTCTCCGCCCTCCTCCAGGCCGCCCGGGAGCGTCACCTGCAGGTCTACGCCGCCGACCCCAACGTGGAAGCGCTGGCGACGCGCGTCCAGGCTGACGGCGCGGTATGGAGCGGACCCGGCGACGGCCTGGAAGTGGTGGACACGCAGGTGTCCTACGCCAAGATGGCGGCTGTCGTCGATGAATCCCTTGCCCCCGACGTGACGCTTGGCGCCGATGGTCAGGTGACCTCGGATGTACTCACCGTGACCTACGTCAACAATTACGCGACGCTGGGCGCTCAACGGGTCTGGCGTGAACTGCATAGTGAACTGTTTGACTTTCACACAGATACCATTGTCAGCGGGACCGGTATCATGGCGACGTATGTGCGGGTGCTCACGCCGCTCGGATCGACCCTCAACGGCGTCCAGGGAGGCGACGACTTGCCCGGCTTTGCCGTTGCCGATGGTCACAGCGAGCTCTCGTCCTACGTGATCGTCCGCCCCACAGAGTCACGGTCCTTGCAATTCAGCTACGCGCCGCATGTAACGGGAATTGCCGCCAACACCTACCAGTTGACCGTGCAGAAGCAGCCGGGAACGGTGGCCGAGGCGCTGGTGGTTCGCCTGCACGTGCCACCGACGCTTGCCGTTACACTTGCTCAGCCCGGCTGGACGCTGGCCGCTCCGAACATCTGGCAATACCGTGGCGACCTACGCCAGGATCGACACCTGGAGTTTCAGTGGAGGTTACCTTGAACATGCCGCTTGACGCGGAAGCACAGCCCCTGGCGACGAAGGCGGATACGGTGCGTCCCTTGTTGGCCGTCGCCATCCCTTCCTACAACGAAGACCGCTTCATCGGGTCAGTCGTGCTGAAAGCTCGCCAGCACGCCCCGCTGGTGCTGGTCGTCGACGACGGCTCACCGGATAAGACATCGGAGATCGCCAGGGCGGCCGGGGCCGAAGTGATCCGCCACGAGATTAACCAGGGTAAAGCCGCCGGCATCAATTCAGCCTTTCAGTGGGCACAGGATCGCGGCGTCACCGCACTGGTACTGATCGATGGTGACGGCCAGCACAACCCAGACGAGATACCCCTCCTGGCAGCGCCGGTCTTACGGGGTGAAGCCGACATGGTGGTCGGCACCCGCTTCGGCGCGGTGGAGAGCAGTATCCCGTCCTACCGCCAGGTGGGACAACGGGCCCTGACCGGCCTCACCAACGTCAGTTCCGGCGTGCGCGTGAGCGATTCCCAGAGCGGCTTCCGGGCCTTTTCCGCCCTGGCCATTAAGGAGATGCGCTTCAAGAGCCTGCGCTTCGCCATCGAGTCGGAGATGCAATTTATCGCCAAGAACAAGGGCCTCAAGGTCGCGGAGGTTCCCATCTCCGCCATCTACACCGAGCCGGCGAAGCGCAACCCCGTCAGTCACGGCGCTGCTGTCGTCCAATCGCTGGTCAACATGCTGGAGCGGCGGCGTCCGCTGTTCACGTTCGGCATCCTGGGACTCCTCATGATTGTCGCGGGGGGCCTCCTGGGATTGTATGTCACAAGTCTTTACACCGAGCATCAGACGCTCGCCGTCGGCTACAGCCTCATGACTGTTCTGCTCATCATCGTTGGCATGTTCACGACCTTTGTTGGCATCATCCTGCATTCATTGCGTACATTGTTTGACGACCTCCGTGAGCGTTAGCGTTACGTGAGCGCTAGTTATCCCGCGGCTGCGGTCGCGGCTAAGCACACGGGCACTGCGGTGCCAGAGGGAACACGGCGACCGCAGTCGCCCCCGTCTTTAGCCGCGACGGCAGTCGCGGGACCGATCGACCGAAACGGAACGGAAGTGGGGCTAACAATGGCTCCGACCTGGAGTGTCCTTATCGTGTTCTACGACGATGTGTCGGCCTTGCGGGCCTGCATCGCTGCCCTGGAACGGCAGGATGGGCCGGGTTTCGAGATCATCGTCGTCGACAATCGGGGCGAACCGGTGCTGGGCGCCATGCTCTCCGACAGCGAGCGTGGGCGGCTGCTGTCGCCCGGGGAAAACCTCGGCTACGGCGCCGGCAACAACCTCGCGGCCACCGCCGCTCGCGGCCACCGCCGCTCGCGGCCACCGCCGCTCGCGGCGAATACTTGCTGATCCTGAACCCAGACGTACTGCCGAACTCAGCATTTCTGCGGCATATGACTGCGGCGCTGCACGCTGTGCCGGACATGGCACTCGTCACCGCGACGCTGCTCCTGCCGAACGGTCGGGTCAACGCGCAAGGCAACGACGTGACCTACGCCGGCATCACGACGTGCCGTGGTCTGGGCGACAAAAAGCACCGCACTGGCTTGCACCCGGTGCCCGCCGTGTCCGGCGCGGCCTTCGCGGTCCGACGGCGCGACTTTCAGACGCTCGGCGGCTTTGATGAGCAGTTCTTTCTGTACCTGGAAGACACCGACCTCTCGCTGCGGGCGGTGTTACGGGGCGGCAGTTGCTGGTGCGCCGGCGATGCCGTCGCCATGCACGACTATCGCTGGCGATTTTCCCCCGGCAAGCAACGTGAACTGGAAAAGAATCGACTGCAACTGCTGCTGAAGGTCTTCCAACGCAGTACCCTGCTCATACTCTCCCCTGGACTCATTCTGGTCGAAATCTGTACCATCGGCTATGCGCTGTTGCGCGGCCCAGCCTACCTCCGGGCAAAGATTGGCGCATATACGCAGCTCGTCCGGGGTCGCCGCAGTCTGCGCCGGCGCCGAGCCCAGGTGCAGGCGGAACGCCGGGTCGATGATGGTGTCCTGCTTGGCCGCTGCACCTGGCGTATCCCCTTCCAGCAGCAACTTGGCGTCATCCCGGGGACCGCGTTGGAGTGGCTGCTGGCCCCGTTCTTCGCTCTGCCGTATGCTGCGGCGCGCGCTGGCGCAGCGCTGATGGCAGTCGTCGCGAAACGAGTACCACCCACCGCATATCCAGCGCCGAAGCAAGCCCAGGTTGGTCCGTAAGTGAAGATCGCGCATGTCACCGCCACGTACCCGCCATACAGTGGCGGCACGGGTCGCATCTGCGCCGATCAGGCCGGCTTCCTGAGCCGGCGAGGCCACGCGGTGACGGTCTATTGCCCGGCGACAGGTCGGACCGGGGTGACGCAGGCCGGCCCTCCCAGGGTGGTCCGCCTGCCAACCTGGCTGCGCGTGGGCAACGCGGCGGTGGCGCCCGGTCACCTCGGCATCGCGCGACCGGACCTGCTCCACCTGCACTACCCCTACTACGGTGGCGGCGACCTGGCCTGGTTGGATGCCATGCTGCGGCGGATCCCCTACGTGGTGACGTATCACCAGGACGTGGAACTGCCGGGAGCGTTCGGCATCGTCGCGCGCCGGCACCACGCGCTGCTCGGCCGGCGCCTCCTTGCCGGCGCGCGTGTCGTGATGGCGACATCGCTCGATTATGCCCGCTCCAGCCGGCTGGCTACCCTGATGGACGAGCCCGGCAAGGTCGTGGAAGTGCCCAACGGCGTCGACACGACTCGGTTCCGGCCCGGCCCAGCCGACATCGCCCTGCGGGCCGCCCACGGGATCGTCGCCGGCGAACGCGTCCTGCTGTTCGTCGGCTCGCTGGACAGCGCGCACTATTTCAAAGGTGTTGACGTGCTCCTCCAGGCGTTCAGCACGTTAGGTGACTTCCCCGTTCGCCTCATGATCGTCGGCCGCGGCGACCTGCGTCCGCGGTACCAGCGAAACGCGGTGGAACTGGGCATTGGCGACCGGGTGTTCTTTGACGACAGTGTCGACGACGAGCAACTGCCGGCTCATCACCGCTTGGCGGATGTGCTCGTCCTGCCGTCCACCACGCGCGGCGAGGCGTTCGGCGTCGTGCTGCTGGAGGCGCTGGCCGGCGGCGTGCCGGTGATCGCCAGCGACCTCCCCGGCGTGCGCAGCGTCGTGACCAAGACCGGCGGCGGACTTCTCGTGCCGCCTAACGACCCTGGCGCCCTGGTCACGGCCCTGCGCGCCCTACTGGCCGATGACGCTGCCCGTCAGGCGATGGGGCGCCGGGGGCGCGACGCCGTGGAACGCCTGTATGCCTGGCCGAAGGTCATAGATGAATTGGAAGCGCAGTATCGTCGGGCGCTGGAGTAGGGGTGAGCGCGAGGCCGCAACGGCGGTCGCGGCCTCGCCTCTTCCCTACTGCACAGGCAGCCTCGTCGTCGCATTGATGGCGTCGGCGTACTGCTTCATGTAACTCGTCGTTGGTTCCTGCGTGCCTGACCATATGGCCTTCTCGTACTGCGCCATGATGGCGTTGATCTCGCTGATGCGGAAGTTCGCCGGATAGGTATAGCTCTCGTTCACGCTGGCATTGTCGCAGTTGATCTGCATAGCCTGCTTGGGGAAACGCGCATCGTTGAGTAGCTCCGGGGAGCAGTAGACGTCCGGCCGGAAACCAGGAGTCAGCGAGCCGGTGCTCTGCAAGGCGGCAGCAATGCCACTATCCTTATTGGTGAACCACTGGAGCAGTTGGAAAGCCGGGTCCGGCGATTTCGTGGCCTTGCTGATTTGCAAGGTGTCGGTGGAGAGGAAGCCGCCGCGCCGGCCAGTGGGCCCCTTCGGCATCACCTGCATACCCCATGCAAACTGCTTGTTCGTGTTCTGCGCGTACGTAGCGCGCTCGCCGGCCAGACGCTCGATAGATATCGCCAGTTTGCTCTGGCCGAACAATTTCTCCGGCGTGACGCTGGTCGGCGCCATGATCTTGTCCTTGAACATCAGGTTCCAGGACCATTCCATCGAGGCGACACAGGCATCGGAATCGAGTGTGCAGGTTGTGCCGGGGCCGCTCGCCGGGTTCCAGTACTCGCCGTTCCAGCGGCGCACGTGACCGCAGGTGCCTTCGTAGCCGAACGTGGATGGACCGAGACCCCAGACGTCAACATTCGCGCCGTTTTTCGTCGTCAACTGCTTACCGGCGTTGACCAGATCATCAAGCGACCAGTCCGCTGTCGGGGGGGCAATGCCGTGCTTCTTGAGCAGGTCGGCGTTGTAGTACATGAAGAGCCAGGCAACCTGGCCGCGCACCGGCAGGCCGTAGAGCTTGCCGCCTAGCTTGAGGGCGGCGATGCCCTGTGGAAACCACTGGCTGAGATCGACCTTGTTCTTGGCGATCATGTCATCGATTTGCAGCGCCGTGCCCCCGGTGGCGAAGTTCTGATAGGCCATGTTGGAGGTGTGGGCGTAATAGACATCCGGCGGCTGGCCGGCGGCAATGCGTGTCTTCAACGGCGTGTAATAGTCACCGGTCAGTGCTTCGAAGTCGGCGTGGGTGCTGGGGTTGGCCTGGTTGAACTGGTCGGCGCGCTTGGTGAAGGCTTCCTGTTCCGACGTGCGCATGTAGGCAACGAGGTTGGTCTTTCCTGCTACCGGCGTGTGCGCAACCGGGGCAGCGGCGACGGCGCTGCTGCTCGCTGCCGTCGTCGTCGCCTTGGCAGCCGTCGTGGCGGCACTCGTGCTTGGCGCAGCCGCGGTCGTGGCGGCAAGCGCGGCGGCCGATGTTGCCGCTGTGCCGGAAGTGGTCGCCGATCCGCTGGCGCCACAGGCAGCGAGCACTGAGATTGCGCCTGTAGCTAGGGCCGCTCTGGCGAGGAAGCGAAGGGCAGCGCGCCGAGACTGTTGACTGGTCACCATGTACCTCCATTGTCGAACGACCACCCTCGCCAAAGACATCCACGTCCACAAAACCGGGGAGTATGGAAGGCGAAAGCGGAATCAAGCGATACTATCAGGTTGCCCGTCGGTCGGCAACTGCCCATCCCCCAAACGGCTCATGTGCCTGGATGGTGCGGAACGACTGGAGCCATTACAATGGTGGGGCAGAATTGTGGAAGAGGCGGATTAGATGCTGATACGAACGAATGGGCTGCGGCTGGTGGGAGACGATGTCGGTCAGGGCCGTCCTGTGCTGTTCGTACACGCCTTTCCGCTGAACCGGCGCATGTGGGCGCCGCAAGTCGAGGCACTTGCCGGTGATTATCGCTGTCTGAGCGTCGACCTTCGAGGCTTCGGGGAGTCGGACACGGTCGGCGAACCGTATGGACTCGACGAGATGGCGTCGGATCTCGTTGGCGTCCTGGATGCGCTGCATCTCGAAAAGGTGACGATGGTCGGCCTTTCCATGGGCGGCTACATCGCCTTCGCTTTCTGGCGCCGCTATGCCGACCGGCTGCGGGCGCTGGTGCTGGCCGACACGCGCGCCGGAGCCGGCACGGAGGCCACGCGAGCCGGCCACGAAGCGCTAGCCCAACAGGCCGAGGCCGAGGGGATGGCGCCGGTGGTGACGGCGCAACTGCCGCGCCTGCTCTCGCCAGCAGCCTCCCCCGAGTTGCGGCAGTGGGTTAGCGACATGATGGAGGAGTCGTCACCGCCAGGTGTGGCCGCGGCGCTACGGGCAATGGCGGCACGACCAGATCGGAGCGCCATGCTGCCGGAGATTGCATGCCCTACGCTGGTGATCGTCGGCGCCGACGATATCGTCACGCCGGCAGCGGAGATGGCGGCCATGGCCCAGCAGATGCCGCAGGCCACGTATCGTCTGCTCGCCGGCGCCGGCCATCTCGCCAACCTGGAAGCGCCGGACGCCTTCAACGCCGCGCTCCGCAGCTTTCTGGCCGGGTTGGCCTGAGCATTGCCGACCCAAATTGCGCCGATCAAACCGGCTGGTTGTCCCACAAGCGCGGCTGGGTTGACGACTTCCTACCATGGATGCTACCGTTGGATAGGTGCGCGCAACCGGCATCACTGTCGACTGCCGCTCGCCAGTGTCGCAATCAGCACCTGCCGGTGCCGCCCAGGGAGGAATAGGTGTCCCGCATCATCTCCTTCGTCTCTTCTCGTGGCGCCCTCATGGTGGCCGCGTCCTTGCTTCTCGCCGGTTGTGCCAACCCGATCGTGGCCAGCGTCGAGCCAACGCCGACGGCTGTCCCGACGCCTTTGCCACCACGACAGCCGGCCTTCGCCGTGACGCGCGGCTCGATCACCGACGTGATCCAGGCGACTGGTCGCGTCGTCGCCGTGCAACAGCAAGATCTGTACTTCCGCATACCGGGCAACCTCGACAACATCTACGTCAACGTGCAGGACAAAGTGACGAAGGGTCAGGTACTGGCCGCGCTGGACACGTCGACGCTGAAGAAGCAAATTGCCCGCGATCAGGCCGGTATCGAGGCAGCCAAACTTGCCTTACAAAAGGCTCAGGCGACGATGGCCAATGCGAACCTCGGTACCGACCAGGATATTCAATCGGCCGACGCCGCGGTATTGAGCGCGCAGGCTGCCAATGACAGCGCCAACGCCAGGTTGCAGGCCTTGACCAACCCGACAGCGAGCGACGTCGCCAAGGCCCGGGCGTCCGTCAGTACGGCGCAGGCCGGGCTGGCAACGGCACAACTTAAATTGCAGGCACTGGAAGCGGGCGCCACGCCGGCCGACCAGCAGAAAGCGGCGGCGGCGGTAGCTGCCGCTCAGGCTTCCGTCACCGTCGCCAAAGAAAAGCTCGCGGAGGTGCAGGGAGGCCCGACGCCAACGGACATTGCCCTGGCCAAGGCCAAACTGCAATCGGCCCAGGATGGTTTCAATGCCGCGAAAGCCACCTACCTGGCCTTCCAGAATGGCCCGACGCTGGCCGATCAGCAAAAGGCCCAACTGGCCGTGACGCAGGCGAAGAACGGCCTGTACGCCGCCCAGGTGAGCCGGGATGCCGCCTGTGCCAAAGCGCCGGCGGTTGGCCAGGCTGAATGCAACTCTGCCAACGCCGCCGTCAACAGCGCGCAGAGCAGCCTGGATGCCGCCCAGCAGACGCTGAACCGGCTCGGCGCCGTGTCGGCAACCGACAAGATGAAGGCCGATGCCGCCTACCAGCAGGCGCAGGCCGACCTGACCGCAGCGCAGGCCTCATACACAGCCGCCACGCAGGCCGCGCAACCGACCGATCTGGCCCAGGCCCAGGATGCCGTCGCCCAGGCAGAAGCCGGCCTGCAGCAAACGCAAGCCGCGCAGGCCGGTCTCGCACCGACAGCCAACTCGATTGCCCAGGCGAAGCAGGATGTCGCCAGCGCCCAGGCCGGCGTCGATTCGGCGGCGGCGGCGCTGCAGGCGGTGCTCACTGTATCCCCGGAGTCTGTCCGGCAGCAGGCCGACGCCGTGACGCAGGCGGCGGCCGCCGTGTCCCAGGCACAAAACAACGCCGCCAAAATACGCGCCTTAGCCGGCGCAGGCAATACCAACACCATCGACCTCGCCATCTACCAGAAGAAGATCGATCAAGCCCAGTTGCAACTGGATGAAGACAACGATCAGTTGTCGCAGATGCAGGTTGTGGCGCCGTTCGACGGCATCGTGATCGCCACCAACGGACAGGCGGGCGACCGCGTCAATGCCTACACCGGGACAGTGACCGTAGCCGACCCTGCACAGTTGCAAATCGCCGTTAGCGTGCCCCAGAGCGACCTGACGAAGGTCGTGGTCGGCCAGCAGGCTACCATGCTCCTCGATGTGTTCCCCGGCAAAACGGTGACGGGGACGGTGAGCCAGTTGCCGGCGGTGACATCCGGTGCAACGAGCACGGATACCAGCGGCTCCGGGGCCAGCACGGCCCCCTCGGCGCCACAGGGAACTGTCGTTGATACCTCACCAAAGATCACCCCGGCTTGGCCCGGTGCCGGCGCGCAACTCGGGCAGTTGGCGCGCGTGACCATCATCGTCCAGAAGAAAAACAATGTGCTGATCATCCCGACCAACACCGTCAACAAAATCAATAACCGCACGTTTGTCATGCTGGACGACAACGGCCGGCAGAAGCCTGTCGACATCCAAATCGGCATCCAGACGGACACACAAACGGAAGTGGTATCCGGCCTCACCATCGGCCAGAAGGTGTTTACGCGCGGTCTGTAGCAAAGTCGAGACAGCAAGGACAAACGTAGCGGCTCGGATTGGATGGCGTAAAATGGTTGAGGCCAGTCCACACCGGCAGGTGCTGCAGGAGCCGCTGTAACAGGAGGTAGCATTGGGAATTCGTGACGCGGCGCCGGCCCTGCGTCCGGGCGGTATGGTGCAGACGGGTGCGCGGGTTGCTGGTCGTGGCGTTGGACTGCTCCTGGGGGGCCTGGGCGGCAACGCCTTCGCGATCCTGCAAATGGTCTACCGGCGAGCGCGGTCGAACGCCCGCCTGCTGGCGGCCACGACCCTCGGCCTGGTCATCACCGTCACCCTTGTCTGCGCCGTGCCCCTCTATTCCGATGGCGTATCGGAAAAGCTGCTCCACGCGCAACTGCTCACCCAAACGGAGAAGGCCCAGCCCCCGGCCAGTCTGCTCTTCCACTGGACCTACGATCCAGGACCGGCAGGGAAGCAGGCCGCCACCACGGGAACGGTGGACCCTACCGCCGTCAACCCCATCCTGTCTCCAACACAATATGATCGCGTCAATAACTATCTGGTCAACAACGCCGCCAGCGCGACCAGCCTGCCCCAGCAGCAGATGGTGCGCTACGGCGCCACGGACAAGCTGCCGGTGTACAGCCTGGGCGACAAGACGGTGGCAACCGGCAATACCTTCAAGGACTACCTGTCCATCGGCTTCCTGACCGACTTGCAGCAGCACATCGTCATCACCCAGGGCCAGTATCCGAACGCCGTCTTCGATGCGCAGCACAACGTGGAAGCGCTCGCCACCCAGGCCGGGGCCGAAAAACTCCTCATCAACGTGGGCGATGTCGTCACCTTCGCCAATCAGGACGCATATAACGCCACCCCCATCACCGTACGGATTGTCGGCACCTGGAAGCCCAAGGACGCCAACGAGGGCTACTGGTTCTACCGGCCGGACACCTTCGATGACTACCTCCTGCTGCCCCAGACCAGCTACTTCAACGGCGTGCTGAAAGTCAACCCGAAGGCGCCGTATGAGTACTACTGGTTCTTTATCTTCAACCAGGCCGACATCCACTCCACCAACGCCCAGACGGTGATCGACGGCTCATCGCAACTAACCGCTACGGCGTCATCGCTGCTGCCGGGTGTGACGCTAGACATCTCGCCGGTAAAGGTGTTGCAGCAGTTCGTGCAGGATTCCTACTTCTTGAAGATACTGCTGTTCTCGCTATCGGCTCCGACGCTGGCGATCGTCCTGTATTACATCCTGCTGGCATCCAGCATGCTGGTGGACAAACAGCGCAACGAGATCGCCGTCCTCAAGAGTCGCGGCGCCAGCAACGCCCAGATCCTGGGCATTTACGTGGTGGAAGGTGGCTTTATCAGCCTGATCGCCCTGGTGGTCGGGCCGCTGCTGGCAGCACTGGTCGCCCAGTTCATCGGTTTCACCTATACTTTCCTCTTCTTCGTCAACCGCGGCCTCCTGCCGGTACGCATCTCGTCCGACACCTATCGCTACGCCTTCGCCGCCATCATCCTTTCTCTGCTGGCCATCCTCCTACCTGCTGCCGGCGCCGCCCGGCACACCATCATTAGCTACAAGGCGGAAGTGTCCCGCGGCACGCGCAAGCCTTTCTGGCAGCGCTACTTCCTGGACCTCGGCATATTGATCATCGCCATCTACGGCTACAAGCTCTTGCAGGGCCAGGGCTCGCTCCTTGCCATCGACCAGAACGGCAACGCCGTCCAGAACCCCTTGCTGCTGCTGGTGCCGGCCTTCTTCATGTTCGCCATCGGCCTGGTCGCTATGCGCGTCTTCCCCTGGGTCACCGAACTGATGGCGATGATCGGCAACCGCCTGTTCCCCCTCTCCATCCTCCTGGGCCTGCGCCACATCAGCCGCACGCCCAGCCAGTACACGCGACTCGTCCTGCTCGTGACGCTCACCATGTCGCTGGGCGTCTTCAGCGCCTCAATGGCGGAGACGCTGGACCAGAACATCACCGACCACGTCATGTACTCCAACGGCTCCGACATCAGTTTCGTGGAACGTGGTGATTACGACCAGGACCATCAAATCTGGACGATGGAGCCTGTGCAGCGCTATCAAGGAATGAAAGACGTCGTGGGGGCCACTCGTATGCTTAAGGACTCCAAGGCCTCCGTCGTCACCAGTGCCGGTCGTTCCGGCGGGCAGGTGACGATGGTGGCGATTGACGCCAACAGCTACCCGAACTATGGCTGGTACCGGCCCGACCTCAACACCCCTGCCACGAAAAACGACATCATGTCGGCGCTGCGCGGCGAGGACGACGCAGTGCTGGCCAGTAACTCCTACCTGTCCAAGAACCGGCTGCACATCGGTGACACCATCCTGCTCCACACCGGCGACAGCAGCAACGTGCAGACGGTGCCCCTGGTGCTGCGCGGCAGCGTGAATGCCTTCCCGACCGTCTACCCGCAGGATGGCGACTTTTTCCTGGTGAACCTTGACTATGTGCTCGGTATCACCGGGCAACAACCCTGGACGGTCCTGCTCCGCCTGACGCCGAACGCCTCGCCCGGTGCGGTACGCAACGAGCTGGCCAACCTGCCGGAGAACCCGATCTATCAAACGAGCGATGCCGTGTCGGCCATCTTCAGCGAACGCAGTCTGCCACAGTCAACCGGCCTCTTCGGCAGCCTCACCGTTGGCTTCCTGGTGGCAACCTTGCTCACCGTCATGGGGTTCTTGCTCTACTCCTTCCTGAGCTACCAGCGCCGCCTGCAACAACTGGGCATCATGCGCGCCATCGGTCTTTCCGTCTGGGGCCTGGTCTCGATGCTGGGCTTCGAGCAACTTTTCCTGCTCGTCCTGGGCGTCGCGCTGGGCACCACCATAGGCCGTTACGCCAGCTCGCTCTTCATTCCCTTCATGCATATCGACCTCGATGCCCACGCCAACGTGCCGCCCTTCCTCGTCCACACGCCGTGGGACCAGATCTTTAAGCTCTACCTGGTGCTGGGCATTATGCTGGCAATGGCCTTGCCGGTTATGGTGACTATGCTGCTGCGCATGAAGATCCACGAAGCCACGAAGCTGGGGGAGGAGTCAGGCTAATGGAATTCCATGTGCCCGCCGCCGAACCGCTCGTTGCCTGCGAGAACCTTGTCAAGATCTTCAAAGTCCAGGACCTGGAGGCGCTGGCCTTGCAGGGGCTGGACCTCACCGTGCAGCGCGGCGAACTGATGGCCATCATCGGCAACTCCGGCTCCGGCAAGACGACATTGCTCAACGTGCTGGGCGGCCTGGATCGCCCCTCCGCCGGCACGGCCGTGGTCGCCGGGTACAACCTGCTCAAGATGCCGGAACGGACGCTGGTCAAGTACAAGCGAGAAGTGGTCGGCTTCGTCTGGCAACAGACCTCGCGCAACCTCATCCCTTACTTGACCGCCTTACAGAACGTGGAAGTGCCGATGGTCATCAACGGCACGACACCAAGGAAACGCCGAGCCTGGGCCACCGAGCTGCTGGACGCTGTCGGTTTGAGCGACCGGATGCACCACCAGCCAATCCACATGTCCGGTGGTGAGCAGCAGCGCGTGGCTATCGCGGTAGCACTGGCCAACAACCCGCCGCTCTTGCTGGCCGACGAGCCGACCGGCTCCGTTGACACGGCCACCTCCAACATGATCTTCGAGATCTTCCGCCGCCTCGTGCAGAACTACCACACGACCGTCATCATCGTGACCCACGACCGCACGGTAACCTCGCGCGTTGATCGCGTCGTGTCCATCCGCGATGGCAAGACCAGCACAGAGAGCCTGCGCCGCGCCGACATCAATCTGGACGACCCGCTGGACTTCGGCCAGACGCACGAGGAATTTGTGGTACTGGATAATGCCGGTCGCCTGCAACTGCCGCGCGACCTGATGGAGAAGCTGGAAATCGGCAAGAAAGTACGCCTGGAAATGGTCGACGGCCACATCGAGATTCGCCCCGCCGACGAGGCGTCGCCGGCGAAGGACAAAAATCGGACATGAGCATGCTGCCTTTCACCCGCCGCCGCCCCACTGCGGCCGTCCTGACGCCGGTCGTCCCCGACATTCTGCAGCCCCGTTCGGCCCCCCAGACATCCGGCCCGATCATCGACTGTCGGGACATCGTGCGCACCTTCCGCCTGCACGGCAATGCGGTCCACGCCCTCAAAGGCGTGTCGCTGGAGGTGCAACCGGGCACGATGGTGGCCCTGCGCGGCCGTTCCGGCTCCGGCAAGACCACGCTGCTCAACATCATAGGCGGACTGGACCGCCCCACTACCGGCTCCGTGCGCGTCGAGGGGCGGGAGATCGGGCACTACTCCGATGGGGCTATGACCGACCTGCGCCGCCGCAAGATGGCCTTCGTCTTCCAATCCTACGCCCTGCTGCCTGTGCTCTCGGCGCTGGAAAACGTCGAACTGGCCATGCGCATCGCCCGCATGCCACGCAAAGGCCGCGAGCAGCGCGCCCGCGAACTGCTCGACCTGGTGGGCCTCGGCTCGCGCGTCAAGCACCGCCCCTACGAGCTCTCCGGCGGCCAGCAGCAGCGTGTTGCTATCGCCCGCGCCCTCGCCAACGATCCGCGCATCATCCTGGCCGACGAGCCGACCGGCGAGCTCGATAGCGTTACCGGCCTCCAGGTGCTGAAGCTCTTCCGCAAGATTGTCATCGACCACGGCGTCACCGTCGTCATCGCCACCCACGACCCCACCATCAACGAGATTGCCCACGTGACGTACCAGATTCAGGACGGCCGGCTGGAGCTGATGTAGGCGGCGGCGCCAACCGCCAGGCGCATGTGCCGCTGCTGGTCCTGTCGCCATCTCCATCGCCTTATGCTATTGTCTCATGCACAAGAAGTCAGAGGAGCTGAGGCATGGCTGAGTTGGGGACGGTGGCGGTTGGCCAGTCGGGCGGGCCGACGGCGGTGATCAATGCGAGCCTGGCGGGCGTGATCGAGGCGGCGCGGGAGGCCGGGAGCACGGTGCTCGGTTTGCGCTACGGTATCCAGGGGGCCTTGCACGACGATGTGATCGACCTGACTCGCGTCGATACCACCGCCCTCGCGCAGACCGTGTCCGCCGGCCTGGGCAGCGTGCGCTACAAATTGCAGCCCGACGACTATGACAGTATCATCACCGCCTTCGACCGCCATCAGGTGCGCACCTTCGTCTATATCGGCGGCAACGACAGCATGGACACCGCCAACCAGCTCGCCACACTAGCCCGGCAGCGGGGTCTGCCGCTCCAGGTGATGGGCGTGCCCAAGACCATCGACAACGACCTACCGTTTACCGACCACTGCCCCGGCTACCCCAGTGCGGCGCGTTACGTGGCGGCGTTGGTGCGGGATGTCGGCCTCGATTGTCGGGCGATGCGGCGCATCTATGTCCTGGAGATCATGGGGCGGCATGCCGGCTGGCTGGCCGCCGCCAGTTGCCTCGCCCGCGACCGCGCCGACGCCGCTCCGCACCTGATCCTGCTGCCGGAGCACACCTGGGACGAGGCGCGCTTCCTGGCGGCGGTAGAGCACGCCTATCGCAGTTACGGCCACTGCGTTGTAGCCGTCGCGGAGGGCTTCCAGTTGCCCGAGGGCGGCGCCAACCTGGGCATCATCGACGCCTTCGGGCACGTGCGTCTGGGAGGCATCGGCAAGCAACTGGCGGAACTGACCAAGCAGCGCTTGGAGTTGCCACCCGAGCCGATCACCGACATCCTGGGCTACATCCAGCGGGCGTCCTCGCTCGGTCGTTCGACCGTCGATGCTGAAGAAGCCCGCATGGTGGGCCGGCACGCGATCCAGGCGGTGCTGCGCGGCGAATCGGGCCAGATGGTGACCATCCAGCGCACGGCCGACGCCCCCTACGCTGCCAGGTATGGTCTGGTCCCACTGACTGATGCCGCCAACCAGACCCGGACCCTGGATGCGCAGTACCTGTTGCCCGACCAGTATGACGTACCGGACAACTTCCTCACTTACCTTGAGCCGTTGGTCGGACCGTTGCCGGCTCCGTACCGGCTGTACTGAGCACCGCAGGCAGCGGCGGCGCTATGGTAGGATTCGCGCTGTCGTGCTAACTCCGCCATTACACCCTGACGCCCCGGCCGCGATGATGACACGTCCAGCGCTGCTGCGGTGGCAGGAAGCGGAACGCCGGCTTCCGGCGATCCTCGTCGCCCTGGCGGCGCTGCTGCGCCTGTGGCGGCTCAACCTGGCTGAGTATCGCGGCGACGACGACGATATGGTCACGGCGGCCACGCAGGCGCTGCAACACGGCTGGCTGCAGGCGCACGGCTTGATCTCGTCCATCCCGATCGACAACGGACCGGTGGCCATGTGGCTGCTCATGCTGCCGCTGGCCATTACCTCCAGTCTGGTCGTGGCGCAAGTGTGGGTAGCGTTGCTGAACATCGGCGCCGTCGCGCTCTGCTACCAGGTCGTGCGCACCACCTGGAACCGGCAACTGGCACTCGTCGTCACTGCGCTATTTGCGGTGAGCCCCTGGGCAGTCATGTACTCCCGCCGGCTCTGGATCACCGCCTTCGATGCGCCGCTGGCGTTGCTGGCCTTCTGGCTGCTCCTGCGCTGGCTACGGCTCGGGGGCAATGTCTCAGCGGGCAGTACGGCAAGCGAAGCGCCTCGACCGTTGGCAACGGGGCCGGCGGCGACCGGCAAGCTCATCGCCTTCCCGACGGACCGTATGGCCCCCTCCTGGCGGCGGACGGGGCAACGCTACCTGCCGGCGCTGCTCTGCGGACTGGCCTTCTCTGCCTTCTTCCAGTCCCACATCGTGCCGATCGGCGAGATGGTGACGTTACTCCTTGTGTTCCTCCTCTTCTTTCGCTCGCTCGGCATCCGCCGCATCCTGCTTTGCCTGTCCACGCTGGCGATCACGCTGGCGCCCTACGTCCTGACCACCGTGCTACCGGCGCTAGGCAAGAGCGTCGCTGGGCAGCAAGCCCGCCACCCCGGCGTGGACCTGCAAAGCTGGTACGACTTCGGCAACCTCGTGACGGGACGCGGCTATCAGTCGATCGCCCCGCAAGGGTCCCGCCTGCTTGATGCGACCAGCCTGCCCTTCACTGCTCTCGACTGGCTGGCGGTCGCTTTCCTGGTCGTGGGCTGCGTAGCAACGCTGATCGGCGTGGCACGCGCTATAGCGGCCCGAGATCGTTTCGCCGCCGGGCGGGGTGTCATCGTGCTGCTGTGGTCACTGATCCCGCCACTCGGGCTGATGGTCCATCTGGTGGAGGTTCACCCATATTACTTCGTCGTGAGTATGCCGGCGATCTACGTCTTGGAGGGCTGCGGCATCTGCACGGTTGCAGCGCTGGTGAACGATACCCTTCCCCGCCTGCAAGCGCGTCTCCTGGCGAGCGGCGCGACGGGGGTACTCCTGGTGGCCCAACTCGCCCTGGCCGTGCCGTTCTTCGCCGTCATTCCGGAGTTCTGGTCGGGCGCCGATTACGGCCTGCCGCAGCAAGACACGGTGGACCTGGCGGCCACGGCCGTCGCGCTGGCGAACGGCACGCTGGCCGTCGTCGGCGGCTACGACCACGACATCGACTACACTCTCTACTCCACGCTGCAACGCGAGTATCCCGGCGCCCGCTACGCCGACGACCGGGGCATCCTGGAGTACGCTACCAGCGGCCCGGCGTTGCTCTACCTGACGACCGACGACCGCTCCTGGGAGGCCAGCACGCTGCTGCAGCAGTTCGCCGCCAACGAGGTAACAACCGCTCAACTGCCCGGCGAAGGCAGAACATACCGCTTCTTCCAACCCCCGCTGAGCGCGCTGGAAGCGTGGGTGCAACGGGTAGCCCCTGCCTTCCCGGCCCCCGAGCAGTTCGGCACGGCGGCGCAACTCACCGGCGGCGCCGTTCAGCCTGCCGCTCCCGGCGCCAGCGCCGCGGTGCTGCTGAACTGGCGCCTGTTGCAGGAACCGGCGCAGCCGCTTTTGATGCGCCTGGAACTGACCGGCAGCGACGGCTACGTCTGGACCTCAACGGACGCGGTCAGCTACCCGGCCGGCTACTGGCACACGGGCGATGCCGCCCGTCTGGCCTTCCTCGACCGCATCGAACTCCCCCTGCCGGCCTACCTGCCGCCCGGCAGCTACGACGTGTACGTTCGCCTGCTCGGCATCGCCGACGGCAAACAATTCGGCGCTCCGGCCACGGCGGGGAGCCTGACCGTAAGCCCGGCAGCCGCGCGAACCGCCAGCGCTGCTCAGGGACCGCTACCCTCGCTGCCGCACGCCACCAACATCGCCATCACGTCGGGGCTTACTCTGGTGGGTTGGAACCTGGATCGCCCCCAGGTGCAGCAGAACGATGTGCTCGGCGCCGTCCTCTTCTGGCACGTTACCGGGCTGACCGACCAGGCGCCGCCCCTCCGCTTGCGCGCCCCCAACGGCGCGACGGTCGCGACCACCGACTCCTCGGAGCTGGCGGCTGTGCTGCCCGTCGCGCAGTGGCCGCCCGGCGCCTTGCTGGCCGACCGCCATCTGCTGCGCATCGACGGCCGCGCCACAGCCGGCGCAGCGACCCTGACCCTCACCACGGCGACGGGCCAGGCAATCGCCCTCGGTCCGGTCACTGTCGTCGCGCTGCCGCGCCTGACCGCGCTACCGGCGATGCCCTATGCCGCCAACGTCAACTTCGGCAACGTCATCCGGCTCGCCGGTTACGCCGTCGATCCGCTCCCGGCACGCCCCGCCACCGCGTTGCGGGTGACGCTGTACTGGCAGGCGACCGGGCTCCCAAATACTGACGAGACGGTGTTCGTCCACCTGGTTGACGCGACCGGCAAGCTGGCAGCCCAGGCCGACGCGCCGCCTGGTGGAACATCCGCGCCGACGAGCACATGGGAGCCGGGCCAGGTGGTCACCGACACGCATACCCTGACTCTGCCTGCCGGCGTCGTTGCCGGCGCCTACCACCTGCAAGTCGGGCTGTACACCCTGCAGTCCGGCGCACGCCTTACCGCCGCCGGTCCCGGCCTCAAAGGCGGCGCCGATTACGCTACTCTGGCGCAAGATGTGCTGGTAGGGCCGTGAAAAGGGAGGGGCGACTGCGGGCCCAGAAGGCCAATACGGCTTAGATTGGCTTTCGGGGGCGGCGACTGCGGTCTGCCGCCAAGCGACGCGGGCGACTGCGGTCGCTTTGCACCGCAGCGTTCGATGATGCTGGCGACCGCAGTCGCCCCGGTTACTTGGCCGCAGACCGCAGTCGCCGCCCTGATCATCAGCGTCCCGACATGCGGCGCCCTGCCTGAACCGTAGTGCCCGTAGGCGCCCTATGTGAAAGGAAGCACATGCCAAGCATACGCCCGCAAACGCCCGTCATCCAACGGCTCGCCACGAACCCGGTCATTCGCCCGGAGGATGTGCAGCCCTCGCGGCCCGGCATGGAGGTGCTCTGCGCTTTCAACGCCGGCGCCATCCGGGTCGACGACGAGATCGTCCTCATGCTGCGGGTGGCCGAGCGACCCCTGGCCGGGACCATGCCCCCCGATGCGATGGTGCTGGACCTGCAAGCGCCTGTGCCGACGACAGCGCCTGCCTCAGCCGCCGATTCTCCGGCCGGCTTTGTGGCCTTCTCCCAGCTCGACCTGACCACCACGCCGCCGGGCATCGTCACCCGCTACCTGCGGTGCGACCTGCCCGGCCTCGATCTCAGTGACCCGCGCAGTATCCGCTACTCCGGCCAGACCTTTCTCACCTCCATCTCGCATCTGCGCCTGGCGCGCAGCCAGGATGGCGTCACCTTCACCGTGGATGCACAACCGGCACTCGCCCCGGCCAACCTGCACGAAGAGTTCGGCTGCGAAGACCCGCGCCTCACACGCATCGGCGACACCTTCTACGTCGCCTACACGGCGGTCTCGCGCTACGGCATCGGCACGGCCCTGGCGAGGTCGCCCGACTTGCTGCACTTTGAGCGCCTGGGGGTCGCCTTCTACCCGGAGAATCGCGACGTCGCTCTCTTCCCGGAACAGATCAATGGGCAGTACGTCGCCCTGCACCGGCCCCAGCCGCGCCACATCGGGCCGCCAACCATGTGGCTGGCCTTCTCACCCGACCTACGGCACTGGGGCGATCACCGCTTCTTGCTGGCGCCCCGCCCCGGCATGTGGGATTCCAAGCGTATCGGCGGCGGCGCTGTGCCGTTCCGCGTACACGAAGGCTGGCTGGAGCTCTATCATGGTGTCGACGAGGCCGACCGCTACTGCCTGGGAGCCGTGCTGCTCGACGCGGACCAGCCGGACAGGGTTCTTGCCCGTTCGCCGCAGCCCTTCCTGGAGCCGGAGGCGCCCTTCGAGCGGGAAGGACTGCTGGGCAACGTCGTCTTCACCTGCGGCGCGGTGCCGCTAGACGACGGACGTGTGCGCGTCTACTACGGCGCGGCCGATAGCGTGACGGGCGCAGCCGACCTCGACGTCAGGGCCTTGCTGGCGACCCTGGAGTAGACGCGAGAGCAGCCAGTAGTGCCGTAATCTCACCGTGCAGCAGGCCGTTGGTTGCCAGGCTACTCGCCAGTAGTTCCGGCGAGGCGCCATCAAGGTCCGTGAAGCGGCCGCCGGCTTCCGTCACGATGACGCGCAGGGCGGCGATATCCCACGGAGCGATACTGGCCTCCAGCATGGCGTCGACCTTCCCACGGGCCAGCAGGTGGTAGCCATAGAAGTCGCCATGCCCACGTATGCTCGTGACCCGGCGGCCAAGCTCCACCAGCGCCGCCGCCCTGCCCTGCTTGTCGAACACATCCAGCCCGCCGTGGCTGACAAACGCCTCTTCCAGCCGGTCAATCCGGGAAACGCGGATCGTTGACCCGTTGCAGGCAGCCCCCCGGCCCCGCTCCGCCGCCAGCAACTCGTCAAGCACCGGCGCGTAGGAGACGCCGAGCACCGGCACGCCATCGTGATGCAACGCCAACTGGACGGCGAAGAACGGCAAACCCCGAATGAAGTTCTTGGTGCCGTCAATCGGGTCGATGATCCAGACATTCCCAGCAGCCGCCTGCCCGCCCATCTCCTCACCCAGGTAGCGATGGTCGGGATACTGGGCAGCGATCATCTGCCGAATCAGCGCTTCGGCCTCGCGGTCGGCCTGCGTCACCGGCGTGCGGTCCGGCTTGGTATCAACCTGCAAGTCCGAATCGAAATAGCGCATCGCCAAGGCCCCGGCCGCCCGCGCCGCCTCTATTGCCAGTGCCAGCATTGACATATGTGCTCCCTGGGAGGAGGCCCCTACGCCCGCGCCGGCACCTTTTCTACCTGGAGCGTGGTTTCCAGGTAGGCCAGGTTTCGGATGTCGACATAAACTTCGCTGCCGCTGGGCGTGCGCAGCACCGCCACAAAATCACCCAGGAACGGGTCATCAATGCGCCGGACCAACCGGCCGATTGGCCGACCACCGTCGCCCTGGAATTTGCGGACGGGCACGCGATCATTGATCAGTCGATCGATGATGCCGCGCGACTCCAAACGCTCGCCATCCGAGGGCTGGTTGCCGCCCAGGACTCCTTCAAAGACTTTTCGCATCGCCGACCACGCTCCTTCTAAGACCATCCCAGCATCTTTGATGGGACGCAAACCCGAGTATGCAAGCATAGAGCCAGATCCGCAAACGCAGCAAGGAAACGGCGGTGCTCGCCACTACCAATCATGCCCGGCAATTGTGAATAACGCAACAGGTTGGGCAAACGTTACTGCCCCGCCTCCTCTTTGATGACGGTCAGGATAGACCGGAACTCGGGCGTTCCCGCCGCTCCGAGCAACTCGTAAATCACCATCTCCGTGTGCGATGCCACAGCGCCGGCCGCCAGGAGACGTTCCAGACCCAGCCGGCGCGCCTCTTCCGTGCGCGCGCCGACGGCATCAGCCAGCAGGTAGACCGCGAAGCCCCGGCTCAGGGCCTGCAACGCTGTCTGATAGACACAGATGTGCGCCTCGATGCCGCAGAGCAAGAGTGACCGCCGGCCAGTCTGCTCCACCGCCTGTGCAAACTCGGCGCAATCGAAGCAGCCGAAACTGGTCTTGCTGATCGGCCGACGTTCGCCGAACAGTTCCGCCAGTTCCGAGACGGTCGGGCCAAGGCCCTGCGGGTACTGCTCCGTGAAGAGCACCGGCTCGCCCAGTAGGTCAAACGCCCGGACGGCGCGCCGGCAAGCCCGCACGAATGCGGGCGCGCCGGCGATTGCGGGCGCCAGGCGCGCCTGCATGTCGATGACCACCAGCAGCGCGTCGCCGCGTCGGAGCAAGCGGGCGGCCGGGTGGAGAAGCTGGGTCATCATCGTCCCTCCCGGCGGTCAGCGCTGCAGCGGCACCCACTGCACCAGTTCGACGCGGTTGCCCTCCGGGTCGCGGAAGAAGACGTTGTCCACATGCAAGCCGAGGGCCGGATGGTCTGCATGGAGGATCGGCGATTCCAACACCGTGCCGGCCTGCGTCAGGCGCTCGGCGATCGCCTCAATGTTCAAGACCGACACGGCCAGGTGATCCATGGTCCCAACCGTGGGATCGGGCGCGCCGTCGGCCCGGATTAGCTGGACCGCCTGATACCAGACCTGGCGCGGTCCCTGGGCGTCGTCGACCTGCCGGATGTAGGGCAGGCCCATCACGTCCCCGTAATACGACATCATCTTCGCCACATCGCGCACCCGAATCGCTGTATGGTGTTGCTCCGCATTGATCACCGCTTTGAAGGTCGACTCCACCATTTACTCCCCATCACGTACATGCTCGCCCGTGGCGCCCGTCGTCGGACGCCGGCACCCCCCCTTGTACCGAACCTTTGGCGCCACGTCAAGCGCACACCGCAGTAGGGGCAGGCACGGGGGCTACGAGTACTCTAGCCGGCAGCCTTGCAAAACCCTACGGCGCGACCCCACGTCCAGCGTCAACCGCCGAACCACCTGACTCTGCTATGCTACCCATCGCTGCCGGCTGAGAACGGCGGTATGACCATGGAGAGCACGATATGAGTACCCGAACCTACCGCATCGGCATCGCCGGCCTCACGCACGGCCACGTCAGCGCGCACGTGCGCGAGTGGCAACGGCTGGAGAATGCCACATTTGTCGGCTATGCGGAGGCCGATCCCGAGTTGCGGGCCAAGTACGCCGAGCGCCTTGGCGGCGCTCCTGCCTACGACAGCGTGGAGCAATTGCTCGACGACGCCCATCCCGACGTGCTCAGCATCTGCAACGAGACGATCAACCACGTGACGGTGGTGGAGGCGGCCGCCGCGCGCGGCATCCACTGCATCATGGAAAAGCCGATGGCCATCTCCTTGCAGCAGGCGCAGCGCATGCTGATCGCCGCCACCAGGTACGGCATCCAGGTCATCGTGAACTGGCCGACGCACTGGGGCAACCGCAACGTCCTGGCGGCGCTGCGCTTGGTGCAGGACGGCGCGATTGGCCGCCTCTACGAGGTACGCCACCGCGGCGGTAGCACCAAGCCGACGGCGCGCGAAGCCGACGCCTTCTTCCGCTGGCTCTACCAGCCCGCCATCAACGGCGCCGGCGCCTACGCCGACTACTGCGGCTACGGCATCGACATGGCCCTGAACGGCCTGGGCATGCCTTCGTCCGTCTGGGCGATGACCGGTCGCTACGTGCGAGAAGACATCCTGGGCGACGACAACGCCCGCATGCTCCTGCAGTACCCCCGCGCGCTGGCGATGGTAGAGGCCACCTGGACGCAGGTTGGCCTGCCGCACGGCGCCACCGCCTTCTACGGCGATCGCGGGACTCTGGAACTGCGTCCGGAGGGCATCTGGCAGGCCACGCTTGCCAACGAGAAGGGCAGCATCCTGGAGCAATTGCCGCAGCTCGACTACGGCGCCAGCGCCATGGAACACATGCTGCGCCGGCTCGACCGCGACGAGCCGGTGGCCGAGCTGTTCGGCGTCCGCCGCGGCCGCGATTCCGCCGAAATCTTCGAAGCCGGCCTGCGATCAGCCGGCAGCGGCCAGATCGTGGCCTTGCCGCTGCCGGTACTGCCGTAGCACCGCCCGGCTACGGCAGTCGCCGGGCGGTGCTACGGCAGTACCGGCTGGTACACTAGTGGGCCGTTGTTCGGGACATTTCCGTCGATGCTGCGCGTAACCTTGCCTAAGTCTGCTCGGAAGAAAGAGGACTGATCCAATGACCGGGGTACCAAAGAAACGAGTCTCCCATGCCAAACAGGGGAACCGGCGCAGTCACCATCGCCTGACGCTCCCAGCGCTTATGGATTGCCCCCAGTGCCGGCAGCGCAAGATGCAGCACCACGTCTGCCCGCACTGTGGCTTTTACCGGGGCCGGCAGGTGCTGAAGGTGACGGCAGCGTCCACGCGGAGCTGACGGCGAAAGGCGGTGGGTAGCCACCCGTGTTCAGTCGATTACTCATCGCCAACCGAGGCGAGATCGCCGTGCGGATTGTTCGCTGTTGCCATGAACTGGGCATCGAGACGATCTGTGTCTATTCGGAGGCCGATCGCGACAGCCTGGCGGTCCGCCTGGCCGATCACCCGATCTGCATCGGCCCGGCTCCCAGCGCTCGTAGCTACCTGCACATACCCAGCGTGATTCAGGCGGCCTTGCTGACCGGCGCCGAAGCCATTCATCCGGGGGCCGGCTTTCTGGCGGAGGATGCCAAGTTTGCCGAGATCTGCGAACAGTACGGCATCGTTTTCGTTGGCCCCCCGGCAGCCGTCCTCAAAGCAGTTGGTGACAAGACGCAGGCCAAGCGAGCGATGCAGGAGGCCGGCGTGCCGGTGATCCCCGGCAGCGAGGAACCGCTGCGCAGCGTGCCGGAGGCGGCACGCTCCGCAGCCCACATCGGCTATCCGGTGATGTTGAAGCCGGCGGGCGGCGGCGGCGGCAAAGGGATGCGCATCGCCCGCACGCCTGTCGAGTTGGAGCGCCTGTTCCCCCTCTCCCAGAGCGAAGCCGCCGCCTCGTTCAGCAACGACGGTATCTACCTGGAGCGTTACCTTGAGCGGATGCGCCACATTGAAGTGCAGGTCCTGGCCGATGGGCAGGGCCACGTGCTCGCTCTCGGCGATCGCAACTGCTCGGCGCAGCGCTTTCACCAGAAGCTAGTCGAGGAAGCACCCAGCCCCAACCTACCGAAAGAGGCACGGCAGGCAATCTGGGCCTCCGCCGTGCGCGGGGCGAAGGCGATCAACTACTCCGGCGCCGGCACCTTTGAGTTCCTGGTCGATGTGCAGAACGACCATTATTTTCTGGAGATCAACAAGCGCATCCAGGTGGAGCACCCGGTGACGGAAGCCATCACCGGCCTTGATCTGGTCAAAGAGCAGCTTCGTATTGCCGACGGTGAGGCGCTCCGGTTGACGCAAGATCAGGTGGAGTTCCGCGGCCACGCCATCGAGTGTCGCATCAATGCCGAAGACCCCGGCCAAAAATTCAAGGCGCAGACCGGGACCATCACCAGCTACCTGCCGCCCGGCGGTCCCGGCATTCGCGTCGATTCGCACCTCTTTACCGGCTACGTGGTGCCACCATTTTACGATTCGCTGGTAGCCAAGATCATCGCCTGGGGCGCCGACCGCTCCGAAGCCCTGGCGCGCCTTGTCCGGTCGTTAGACGAGTGTTGGATCGAGGGTGTCACCACCAACATGGCGTTCCAGCGCTGGCTGCTCGGCACTCCACAGTTCGTCGACGGCACTCTGACCACCGAATTTGTGAGCGAGGCGCTGCTTGAAGGTCTGCCGTTTGGCCACCCGGACGCCACCGCTGAGGAACGAGCGTCGTGATGGCAGCCCCCGTACGAGACCCCAACTTTGCCGTCGATCGCCACCGGGGGCGGGAGGCAGCGATGCAGGCGCTCTTTGAGTTAGATCAAACGGATCACCCGCTGGAGGTGGTGCTTGCCGATCGCTTGCAGGATGCGGGGTTGGCGGAGCCGTTGCCGCCTCCCTACGAGCGTTTTGCCCGTCGCCTCGTCGGCGGCGCCTGGCACCATCGCGATGAACTGGATGCCCGCATCGCCGCAGCAGCGCCGCAATGGCCGCTGCCCCAGTTACCGGCGGTGGAAAAAGCCATCCTCCGGCTTGCAATCTTCGAGTTGTGCTTTGATAATGAAACGCCGCCGCGAGCCGCGATTAATGAGGCTGTCGATCTCGCGAAGGTGTACGGTGGGGAAAGCTCTGGCCGTTTTGTCAATGGCGTATTGGGAACGATAGCCTCGCAAGTGGATAGGAGTGGCGAAGTTCATGGCCGTATCGACCTATGATCGCCTGAAGCAGATCGTCGCAGAGCAACTCGGTGTCGATGAGAGCGAAGTGACACCGCAGGCGTCCTTCGTCGACGACCTCAACGCCGATTCACTCGACCTTGTCGAGTTGATCATGTCGCTAGAGGAGGAGTTCGGCATGGAGATACCGGATGAGGATGCCGAACGCATCCGCACCGTCCAGGAGGCGGTAGACTTCGTAGAGGAACACGGGGCCTGAGTTCGCCGCCGGCAGTCCCAGGGGCGGCGCTCGGGCAGCAGGCCGTGTGTCGCCGGTGTCACCAACAGGTTGCCGTGCCGCGAGCGCTGTGAGGGGTCGAACGATGACGAGTGGAGACGGCGAACGCCCGGCATCGGCCGACACCAGGGCCGACGTTCCCGCCGCGTCCGCTGCCCAGTTGTGCTACGACAGCGATGATCTCCTCACGACCCGCCGCGGCGGCGTGGCGCCGTTGCGGTCGCGGCTCGGCAACGGACATGTGGCCACGGTGGATAGTGTGACTGCTGCCTTTGTGCCTCTTGAGCAGCCACTGCCCCACACCATCGCGTCCGCAGACGACGCCACCCTGGTGCATGACGCTGCGCTTGCCGGCCCGCCACCGCCGGTTGAGGAAGCGGTGTCTGAACCGACTGCTGCCACGCCGACGGTAGCCGAGCTGGTACAGGAGCCCGTTATTCCACTGCCGCCACTCGATGCAGCCGGAACCGACGACTCACCAGCCGGGCCAACCCTCATAGTCGACCAGGAAGCGACGCAAGGTATCGACGCTTTCCAGGCCCAGCATGAGCCGGAACACGACGAGTCGCGCAGCCATGCCGGCTCGACGGTGGCGGACGCCCCCCTGGTGATAACGGCGTCGGAACCCGCTGTGTCGGACGAGGGCGCCGCGTGGCACACCGCAGGGACGGCAGAGTACCCTGTCGTGGAGCAACCTCCCCTGGCCGGGCAACCGGACGAGTTCGTGCCGGCATCAGACGCTAGCGACCTTCCCCTCCAGGCAACGAACGACATCGAGATCCCCGTACCAGTCGCTGATTTAGCGACCACCACTGCCGCCTACGCGCCACCGCTGGATGAACCGGACGCGGCCACCATGCCCGACCACATAGCGGCGCCCGCTGGGGAGACGATCGACCTACCGGTTTCGCAATGGGATGTCGACCCAATCGTAGCGACCGACCCCGACATCCCGGCACTGCCGCCGACGGAGCCGCCCGCGCCGCCTCTGGCCGCCACACCGCCGCCGCCCCCCGCCGCTCCACCTCCTGACGACGAGGAGGAAGAGGGAGCCACGATGACGATCATTGAGCACCTGGAAGAGTTGCGTCACCGCGTCACCATCTGCGCCATCAGTATCGTCGTGGGCGCCGTCATCGGTTGGTTCATCGTGCCGCATCTCGTCCAATACCTGGAGGAAGGCGCCCGCAATCTCAGTAGCAAGTTCTACAGCCCGACCATTCTCGGTCCCTTTGGGCTGGAACTGAAACTCTCCTTCCTGATCGGCATGATCATCGCTTCGCCAATGGTGCTGTATCAGATCTGGGGCTTCATCGCGCCGGGCCTCACCCGCAAGGAACGCCGCTATGCCTTACCATTTTCCTTGGTCGGCGGCGCGCTGTTCGCCGGCGGCGCCGTCACCGGCGTGTTAATCGTACCGTTGGCGATTCGCTTTCTTATTCAATTCTTCTCCGTACTCGATCTTGAAAAGTTGCTGGACATCGATAAGTACATCATGTTCATCGCCCTGATCGCCGTCATCTTTGGCATCACCTTCGAGCTCCCCATCTTTATGGTTGGGTTTTCCTTGCTCGGTGTCGTCAACTCACGCTTCTTCATCCAGAAGTTCCGTATCGCCATATTTGTCATTTACGGCGTCTCCATGGTGATCACCCCCGGAGCAGACCTCATCTCCCCGCTCGTCCTCGGCACCTTCCTCCTCGTGCTCTACTGGCTGGGTGTGCTCTTGATCAGGGTAATCGGCCGGTAGATACGTCCGCCAGCCCTTCGGCCGCCCGCCCGCGCAGGCAAGCCGGAAGGGTTTCTATGCGCTACACTAGCAGGAGCCGGAGAGCAGCTTATCTCTAGTTTGGATCGCTGGCACCGTGATTGCTCAGGCGGGGCTTGCAGAAGGCGGGGCCATGCGAGCGCGGGTACATCAACTCCTTGTACTACTGCTGGGCCTTTTTGCCCTGGCACTACCGGCAACCGCCCGCGCTGACTCGGCAGTGAATGCCGCCGCCGGCATGAGCATGGATGTGCAGGTTGGCTACAGCGGCGCGGTCCGCCTGGGCGCCTGGGTGCCGGTGCAGGTGAATGTGGCCAACGACGGGCCCGACCTGGCCGGGCGAGTGGAAGTACAATTCGAGACCGGTTCGACGCCGGTGTTTTATGGGCCACCGCCCACCGTGTACTCCATACCTGCCACCTTTCCCCAGCACTCCCACAAGCGCCTGGTCGTTGACGTGCCGATGCCGCCGGCACTGCGCACCAGCAGCGTTCAGGTGCGCCTCGTTTCCGGCAACCAGACGGTGCTGCAACAGGCGCAGCCGTTCACCCCGATCAGCAGCGGCGATCTCGCCTGTGGTGTGCTCGACCAGACGCTCGGCTCTTACGACTTCCTGAGCAGCCTCACCTTACCCGGCCGGCAACAACGCACCAGGGTCGCCGACCTCACCCTGACCGACTTGCCGGGTCAGGGTGCGCTCCTGGCCAGTTTAGACTGCCTGGTCATCGGTGACGTCAATCTGACCTCAATGACGGCCTCCCAGAAGCTGGCGTTGACATCCTGGGTCGGTAACGGCGGCTTGCTGATCGTGACGGGCGGCGTGAACTGGCAACAAAGCGTCTCCGCCCTACCACCGGAACTGCTGCCCGTACAGGTCACGGGCATTGCCACTGTCACATCCATCGCTCCTCTTGATCAGTTTGCCCACGTGGGCGATGCGGGTCCCGGCCCCTGGCCGGTTGCTCTGGGCAGCCTGCAGAACAGCGCCCTGGTGGCCGGCAGCAGCAGCACGCCCTTGCTGGCAGTACGCCGCTTCGGCTCCGGCACTGTGTTCTTTTACGCGCTCGATCCGACGCAGGAGCCTGCCCGCAGTTGGGCCGGCAATAGATTCCTCTGGCCCTACATGCTGGGTTTTAGCAACACGTCTTCCTCTGCCACCGGCTACCGCCAAGCGCTATCCTCCTGGGGACCAACACCCATCACCGCCCTGGGGGCATTGCCAAACCTGAACCCGCCGCAGCCAACCTGGCTTCTCCTCTACTTACTCGGCTATGGCCTGCTCGTTGGGCCGCTGGCCTTTCTCCTGCTCCGTCGCCTGGATCGTCAAGAATGGTTGCTGGTGCTCCTGCCCCTGGCGGCGCTGATCGGCACCATGACGACGGTGCGGCTGGCCACCCAGCATCAAGGCAGCGATATCGCCGCCACTGAGGTGACGCTCTTGCGGACCAACGCGCAATCGCCCGTGGCCCAGGCTCACACCTACGTCGGTCTCTACTCCCCTCGCCCCCAGACGATCGACCTGCACGTGCCGGCCGGCGCGCTCTTTGCCTCGGTACGGCGTGCATTCGGCCAGTTCGGCGGCGCCGGCGCTACCGGGACCAGGACCACGCCGACTCCCTTACAGATCTCGGAAGGCATGGACGTGTTCGTGCCGGCGTTGCAATTGGATACCGGTACGCTCTCGACATTTACCGTCGATAGCCAGGCGACGCTGGGCGGTGGGATCATTGCGACGCTAACGGCAGACAATCAGGTGGTGCGCGGGCAGATTCAGAATAAGACGGGGCAGCGCATCACCAATGCGGCGCTGGTTCTGGGCAACACCGTCCACCCACTCGGTACGCTCAACCCGAATGAGACGCGGTCAGTGTCGATGGCCCTGCCGGCGTCCTCATCCTCAACAACTGGCGGCGTAGACAATAGTGTCGCGGCGCGCCTCTATCCACCGGCAACAAGTGGGAATGGGAACATTGAGGATCCCCGGCGCGATGTGTTGGACCGCGTCTTCTCGTCCACCAGCTTCACGGACGGCAACGTCCAAGGCGGCGTCCTGTTCGTCGGCTGGCTGGATTACACCCCGCTGCACATTGAGGTGCGCCAGGCTCGGGCCGCCATGCGCCAACTCACGCTGCTGGAGGCGCAACTCACCCTCACTATCGACACGGCAACGCTCGACACGATCAGCAGTGCGCTGATATCCGAGCGCTCGTTGCAGAGCCTGGGTGTGACCCAGACGCAGGCTGGGCATTACTCCGTCGCCACTGGCGGCTCGCTGGGCGTCGAATACGACCTTCCCTCGGCGCCTCATTTCACGATACAGACCCTTCACCTCCTCGTCGATGGCGGCTTCAGTGGCGGCGCCCCCCTGCTTCCGGGCGACAACCTTGGCACAATTTCGGCCTTCAACTGGTCGGTCGATGCCTGGCAGCCTCTGCCACTGGCGGCCGGCGACAACGTCTACCAGGCGGCTGGCCAGTATGTCTCTCCTACCGGTCAAGTGCGCCTTCGCTACAGCTTCAAGGCGACGGCCGGATCATCCGCCAGTGGTGTCGACTTCACGCAATTCGCCCTCACCGCCGCCGGCCAGGCGTCATGACGGCGGTTGAGCTGCAAGCCGTGAGCCGTACGGGCAACGGCGCCGCCATCCTCCAGGATGTCACGCTCACCGTGCCGGAGGGGAGCGCCTATGGCATCGTGGGACCGAACGGCTCCGGGAAGACGACCTTGCTGAAGATCCTGGCGACGGTGATCCGCCCATCGGCGGGAACCGTGCGCATTTTTGGGCACGATCCTACCGCCGAACCGGCAGCCGTGCGGCGATTGGTCGGCTATGTGCCGGATACCTTCGGGAGCTACCCCGGCCTCAAGGTTCGTGAATATCTGGAGTTTTTTGCCGGCGCGCACAAACTAAGGAATGCCAGGGGCACGATCGACGACCTGCTGGCCCTCATGGAGTTACAGGCCCTGGAGCGCCAGTATCTCTCCACGCTCTCCCGCGGCATGAAGCAACGCCTTGCTATGGCGCGCGCCTTGTTGCACGATCCACACCTTTTGCTCCTGGACGAGCCAACCTTCGGCCTGGATATGCATGGGCGGCGCGACATCCTGGCCGTGCTGCAGGAACTGCGCAGCCTTGGCAAGACCCTCGTTATCAGCAGTCACCTGCTGGAGGACGTTGCCCACCTCGTGACCGACATCGCCGCGCTCTCCGGCGGCAGTGTCGTCGCTGAAGCGACCGCCGACGAACTCCGACAGATTGTGGAAGGACCGCGCCGTATGCGGCTGGAAGTGGCCAACGATCCGCGCCTGGCCGTGGCGGCGCTGAGCAGCCTGAGCGCCGTACACGGCGCCGATGTCCAGGGGCAGGATATCACGTTCCTGTTCGCCGGCAGTCGCTATGCCCTGCCGGATGTGGTCACTACCCTGGTGCAGCACGACGTGAAAGTTGTGCGCTTTACTGAAGAAAGCAACGATTTGGAAGTGCTCATGTCCAGCCTGCATACGGCGGTACCGGCGTGATTCACTCCGCTGTGCTGGTTGACCTTCGCGTGCGCTTCCGCAGTGTGACCGGCGTCGTCGCCTTCCTGATCATGCTCCTTACTCTCGCCATCGCTATCGCTGTCTGCTTCCGTGCTCTTGGCCAGCAGTCGGCGCCCGAGGTGAACTACGGTGGCTACGGCTTGAGCGGCTTCGGTCGTACGCCGACGGCGACCGGCGTCTCCAGCGACCTCCGGCCGGCGCTGAGTACGCTCACCAGCACCAGCCGCGGCATGGTGGTGCTGGTGGTGCTTGCCGGTGTCCTTGCCGTAGGTGGGGGGCTCATTGGCGCTGTCATCGGGGCGTCAAGCATTGTCGGCGAGTACGAACGGGAAACACTCGACCTGGCCCTGACGACGCAGTTGGGAGCCGGCGGCGTGACCACTGCCAAGCTCCTGACGACATTCCTGTATACGCTCCTGCTGGCCCTGATGCTGCTGCCGGCCTTTGGCTTCCTGCTGGTCTTCAGCAGCGTGCCCTTAGTGAACCTGGCAGTGGCTGCTGCGATTGTGGTCGGCAGTCTGCTGTGCGGCTCGGCTGTCGGCATCCTGTGCTCTGCGATCCTGCGCTCTAGCGTGGCGGCCTTCCTCTGTGCGGCGGCCGTCAGCATGTTGCTGTTCGGTGGTGGCGCCGCCGCCTACCTGCTGCTTCTGCAGGTGAGCGGCAACCCGCCGTTAGTCGCTCAACTGCTCCTCCTGCCCAGCCCCTTGGCCGCCCTCCTGTCATCCGCCACGACGCAGCTCCAAGGCGCCGAGACTGTGCTTTTGCCGGCCCTCCTGCACGCTTCGCCCGACCACCCCGTCCACTTGATTGGGCAATGGCAGATGCCGCTGCCCTTCTGGACGTTGACCCTTGCCATCGACATTGCGCTAACCGTGCTCTGCCTGGCCCTCAGCCGCCGCTCGCTGGGCCGAGCGTTGATCTCCTGAGACACCGCCGCGCTCCTACGCCGTCAACGGCTGCGCTCCATTTTGGCCTGGCAGGTGATGCACAGTGCGGCGTGGGGCTGCGCGCGCAACCGCTGCGGGTTGATTTCCTGGCCGCAGGAGTCGCACCGGCCATACGTACCTTGCTCAAGCTTGCGCAATGCCCGCCGCACGTCGAGCAAGCGACTTTGCAGTGAGCGGGTTAGGGTCACATCTTTTTCCCGTTCCACGGCCAGCGGCGCTTCGTCGGCCAGCGTCGCATCGCTGCTGAAGGCCACCTCGTCGGGCGTTTGCGCCTCGCGTGCTCGCTCATCGAGCAACGCAATTTGGTCAACCGTCTGCTGTTCACTGAGCAGCAAGCGCTGCTGCACGATTGCCAGTTCTGCCCTATCCATGCTGGTCCTTTGGCTAGTGTACTCGCGCCATGCCCTCGCACCACGGGTATACTAGGTGAACTGAAGGGCCGGGTGATTATACCAATGACGTCCATCGTCCTTACCGTTGTGGTCCTGATCGCTATTGCGGCGTTCGGCACGCCAATCATCCGCCGGATGGTCGGCGCCGGCCCGCTCATCTGCACTCGTTGCGACGGCACGGGCGACGTGAACGAGAACTGGCCGGATCCCTCCGAACCCACGGGCTGGCACCGCGCCAAGGGCGTCTGCCCGAAGTGCAAGGGCAAGGGGCGAGTACGAGCTCGCTGAGCGGATCATCGTGCGCCCGGTTGGCGCTGGCCGTTGGCGCCGCTCGGTTGGCTCGCGCCGGGAGCCGCGTCCTTCGTCGCGGCGGTGGTAGTACCTATCCCGGCCTCCTCGCCCGACGGATTGCCCCCCAGAGCCTGACCACCCTCGCCGCCCGGCTGCCGCAGGGGGCGGTCGTCGTCGCGGGCACCAACGGGAAGACCACCACCACGCGCATGCTCTCTGCCATACTGCGGCAGGCCGGCTTGACGCCCTTGCACAACCGCGAAGGCGCCAACCTGCTCAGTGGCGTTACTACGACGCTCGTGACCAACGCCTCGTTAACAGGCGTCCCGCATGGAGACATCGGGCTATTTGAGGTGGACGAAGCCAGCCTGCCGGCCGTGGTCCGCCAGGTGCAACCGCGCGTCGCCCTGTTGCTCAACCTTTTCCGCGACCAGTTGGATCGCTATGGTGAACTCGATTACCTCGCGGCGCTCTGGCGCGCCAGCATGTTTCCGCCACCGGGTGACGTCCCGAACCAGGCAGCAGTGTCGAAACGAGAGCAGGGGGGAGTCCCGCCGATCATCGTCATCAATGCCGACGATCCAGGCCTCGCCGTGCTTGGGGAAGGGGCGGACGACGTCCTCTGGTACGGCATCAACGACACTTCCGGCGGCGCCGGTGCGCTGTCGCACGCCTCCGACGCCCTATTCTGCACCTGCGGCGCACCCCTGGTCTACGACGCTGTCCTCTACGCCCACCTGGGCCACTGGCGCTGCCCTGCCTGCGGCCGGCGCCGGCCGGCGCCGAGTGTCTCCGCCACCGACATTCAGTTCGACGGCCTGACCGCCACGAACTTCCAGCTCCACCTGCCAGGCGGCGCTGCTAACGTCACCATCCCGCTGCCCGGCCTGTACAACGTGGGCAACGCAGTGGCTGCCGCCGCCGCTGCGACCGCGCTGGGACTCTCCGCCAGCGCCATCGTCGCCGGGCTGGCCGCCGCCACCGCTGCCTTTGGCCGGTTAGAACGGGTGCGCGTCGAGGGTCAGGATCTGGTGCTGTGGTTGGTCAAGAATCCGGCCGGCTTCAACGAGGCACTGCGCACCCTGGTCGGTCAACGGGGGGACAAGACCCTGGTGATCGCCATCAACGATCGCATCGCCGACGGGCAGGACGTTTCCTGGCTCTGGGATGTCGATTTCGAAACCCTGGCTGCGCCGGAGAGCCGGATCGTGCACATCGTCTGTACCGGCAGTCGCGCCCACGACATGGCGGTGCGGCTGAAGTATGCCGGCTTCCCGCAGGAGCGCCAGTCGCTATACGTTCAGCCCCTGGCCGCCGTCCAGCGCGGACGCGAGCTGGCGACGCCGGAAGCGCCGTTGTACATCTTCCCGACCTATACCGCCATGCTGGACCTGCGCGCCGGCTTTCGCAAGCTCGGCTGGGTCGGCCCGACCTGGGAGGACTGATGGAACTGCGCATCGTCCACCTCTACGCCGACCTAATGAACATCTACGGTGATCGCGGCAACGTCATCGTCATGCAGCGCCGGGCGCAATGGCGCGGCATCGACGTGTCCGTTAGCGCCGTCGGACTGGGCCAGACGCTCGACTGGCAAGCCTACGACCTGATCTTTGTCGGCGGTGGTCAGGATCGCCAGCAGGCACTGATGGCCGCCGACTTGCGCCAGACCAAGGCCGACGCGCTGGCGGCCGCGCTGGCCGACGACCGTGTCATTCTGGCCGTTTGCGGCGGCTACCAACTGCTGGGCCGCTTCTATCGCGGCGCCGATGGGAGTGAACTGGCCGGGCTGGGTCTCTTCGATCTGCACACTATCCACCCGGGCGGCGCCGACGCCCGCTGCATCGGCAACGTGCTGGTGCGCTGCGATTGGGACGAACATCAGCGCACGTTGGTTGGCTTCGAAAACCACGGCGGGCGCACCTACCTCGGACCTGGTTGCGCTCCCCTGGGCAGGCTGGTCATCGGGCACGGCAACAACGGCAGTGATGGCCAGGAAGGCGGCCGGGTGCGCAACGCCTACGGCACGTACCTCCACGGCTCCTTGCTCCCCAAGAATCCCTGGTTCGCCGACCATCTCATCATGTTGGCACTGCAGCGCCGCTACGGCACAGCAACGACATTGCCGCCACTGGACGACAGCCTGGAAGGCGCGGCGCACGAGGCGATGGAGCGCCGCCTGCGACGGCGCTGAACGCCATCTGGTTCAGCGCCCCCTCGCTTCGTTTTGGCGTGGCCATGGCACGAACCTTGCTCGGTAGCATGAAGGATAATAGGTGCGTATGGCGCACGAGTTCGGTAGGAGATGGCGGCGCGGACCCAAGCAATGCGGCCAGGGTTAGCGGATTGCTCTACCCCAGAAGGGATATCACGATGATGGTCAGCAGAACCCCTGAGTTGCGCGTCGCATGGGTCAGCACCTATCCGCCACGTGCATGTGGCATCGGTACGTTTACCCGCGACCTCGTCAACGGTGTAGGAACGCTCGAGCCGCCCGTGGCGAGCGTTGTCGCAGCCATCAACGGTAGCGGCGAACAGTACGACTATGAGCCATTTGTGCGCGTGCAGATGGAGGAAGGCAACCCGGAGAGCTACATCCAGGCTGCCCAGCGCCTCAACCGCATGAAGCATCTGGACATCGTCTGCTTGCAGCACGACTTTGGCAAATATGGCCTCTGGCAGGACGGCTTCGAAGCCGACTACCTGATCCCCATGCTCAAGGCGTTAGATGTTCCGGTCGTGGTCACGTTGCACTCAGTCACGCCCCATCCCAACGACCTGATGCGGGAGACAATGCAGGGCATCGCCCGGTACGCGCAAGCGATCATCGTGATGGCCAACATCGCCAAAGTGTTGCTCCAGGAAGACTACGGACTGGATGCGGAAGCCTTAGAAAAGGTGGTGCAGATTCCGCACGGTGTCCCGGCCTCCGCCGGCAGCCGCAACCCGCCGTCTCTCCCCGCCGCCAAGAAGGCCCTCGGCCTCACAGGCCACCAGGTACTCAGCACCTTTGGTCTGATCAACGAAGGCAAGGGCATCGAGTACGTCATCGAGGCGATGCCCACGCTGGTGGAGAAGTACCCGACCCTGCTCTACCTGGTCATCGGGGAGACGCACCCGGAAATACGCAAGCTCCGCGGCGAAGGCTACCGGAACGACCTCCTGGCGCGCTGCCGGACCCTCGGCTTGCGCGACCACGTCCGCTTCGTCAACCGCTACCTCAGTCAGAACGAACTCGTGCGTTATCTTGCCGCCACCGACGTGTACGTCACGCCCTATCTGGCGCGTTACCAGATCACCAGCGGTACCCTCGCCTACGCGCTGGGCTGCGGCAAGGCAATCGTCTCCACGCCCTACCTGTACGCGACCGAGGCGCTGGCGGAGGGTCGCGGCATCCTTGCCGAGTTCCGCAGCAGCGAGAGCATCGCCAACGCCGTCGATCAACTGCTGGGCAACCCGGACCTACGCCACCACGTAGAAACGCAAGCAGCGCTCTACGGCAAGGAGATGGCCTGGTCCGCTGTCGCCGGTCGCTACCGCGACCTCTTCAGCCAGATCCTCGGCCGCGGCCAGCCGCAAGAGGAAGAGGCAACGCACAGCTACGCCTCCTTTGCGCCGGTTGCCGTCGAGGAAGAAGTGCGGGAATTGGTGCTGGTGGGGTAACGAGTTCCTCCGCAGCGCCCTTCCCTCGCAAATAGGGCGAGGGCCATCAGCGCTTTGGGCTTGCCCCGGCGCCGGGCGAGGCGATAATACTGGACGGCGAGGTAGTTGTCCTTGGTACACCGGTCGCCACAATGCGCCGACCGATTGGGAGCCTTGGCTCGTCGCGACGCATCTGGGTGCCGGTGGACGACAGAAAGGCCTCGTGCTGCAGTGACGCGGCGAGCAAGGCGATCGCCAGGGGCTCGATCACCGTTCCGGCGGCCGCACGGCCGCGTTCTGCCTCACTCCACGTATGGGGCACCTGCCCATCGACGAGGTTCGAGAGCGTGCGCAGCAACTGGGGGCTGGCATCCGGGCGCTGGGCTTCCTCAGCGACAAGAGCGAGCGTGAGCCCAGCCACGAATCCGTTCCGCCGCTGGGACCCCATGACAACTGCCTCCGTACCGGGATGGTTGCCCTTGCGCAAAGGAATCTGCTTCAGGAAGAGTGTGCTGACGAAGGCCAGCACCATCGCGCCCATGCTGACGAGGAAGAGGCTGGTGATGGCGGTGGCCAGGCTGGTGCGGATGGCCAGCACGAACTGCTGGAAGAGCGCCTGGCCTTGCGGGCCGAACGCCGCAAACTGCCGCTGCAACTGGTCGGTGACGCCGGGGGCCAGCAGCACCTGCGGATTCTGGAAGGCGGCCAGCTTGCCGGCCGGCAGCGCGTGCGTGACGGCGGCGGGGATGTTCGTCTGCAAGGCGCTCTGGAAGCGGTTGGTCATCACGGAGCCGAGCACCGCCATGCCGATGGTGCCGCCGATGGAGCGAAAAAACTGCAGACTGGCCGTCACCTGGCCCAACTGGCGGAAGGGGAAGGCGTTCTGGACGACGATGGTGAAGAGGCTCATCGTCGTGCCGATGCCAAGCCCCAGGATGACCATATTCTGGATCACCGTCGCGTCGGTGCTGGTGACGCCCATGCGGGAGAGCAGGAAGGTGCCGGCCGCGGCGACCGCGAAGGCGAACAGGGCAAGCGGCTTGTACTGGCCGGTGCGGGACATAATCTGGCCACCGGCAATGCTGCTGACGATGAAACCCAACATCATCGGCGTCGTCACCGCCCCGGAGTTTGTCGCGCTGTTGCCAAGCACGCCCTGGACGAAGAGTGGCAGGTACATGATCGCCCCGAACATACCAACCGCCACCATGAAGGTCGTGATCACGGAGACTGTGAAGATGCTGTTCTTGAAGAAGCTCGGGCTGATGATCGGCTCCGCCGCCTTCATCTCAATGCCGAAGAAGGCGACCCACATCACCAGGGAGAAGATCAGCAGGCCGATGATCTGCCCGGAGCCCCAGGCGTACTCCGTACCGGCCCAGGAGAAGGCCAGCAAGAGCGCCACCGCCCCGGCGGCAAGAGTCGCCGCACCCAGGTAATCGATCTGATGGCGACGGCGCACGGCAAGACCGGGGATAGCGAAGGTCGCGACAGCGAGGGCGACGGCGCCGATCGGCATATTGACGTAGAAGACCCAGCGCCAGCCCAGGTTGTCGGTAATCCAGCCGCCGGCCGTGGGCCCGATAATGGTTGCCAGACCGAAGACCCCCATCATCATCCCCTGCCACTTCCCGCGCTCCGATGGCGGGAAAATGTCGCCGATGATGGCCTGCACGATCGGCATGATGGCGCCGGCGCCGAGGCCCTGGATGGCCCGGAAAATAATGAGTTGCGTCATACTCTGGCTCATGCCCGACAGCGCCGAGCCGAGCAGGAAGAGCGCCATGCCGCCGACAAAGAAGGGCCGCCGACCGTAGAGGTCGGAGAGCTTGCCGTAGATCGGCACCATCACGGTGGAGGCGAGCATGTACCCCGTGGCGACCCAGGCGTAGTGATTGAGCCCGTTGAGGTCGGCGATGATGCGTGGCATGGCAGTGCCGACGATGGTCTGATCGACGGCGGCAAGCAGCATGCCCAGCATGACGCCGACCAGAACCAGGATGAGGCGGCCCCGGCTCAAGCTGCTGCGCAGGCTCTCCCCGGCCGCGACCGAGACGCTACCCCGACGACCTCGAACCGCCGTCTGTGCCATCGCCATGCCCGTCCTCCTATACCAATTGGTGTGTCGAATTGCCGCCTGCGCCGCATCGCCCGTGCCAGGTACTTCCTGGCTCAACTATGCCGTCACAAAATGACTGAGTGAGTTTAGCATGTAGCCATCCAGGTTCGCAAGGATCTCGTCGCGTCGTCGCGTCGGGCCCGCGTCTTTCTGAGGTGTCTCGCGGATGGAATGCGGCGCAAAGCAATCCCGAGAGAAGTCGCTGCGGCGCGCCGTGTAAAGCCTAGTAATAACCGACACGCCATCGGACGCACTACGGGCACT